>JAWWCT010000006.1:0-104924 GCA_033720315.1 Woeseiaceae bacterium
CCCCCCCCATTTAACTTTGGGGTTGGCCGCGCCTCACGCCCCCCCCCCGTCAAATAAAAACCGGGGGGTGCGCCTCCCGCCGCGATACCTGATTGGGAACCGCGTCGGGGTCGGTCCTTACGGGATCAGCACGGTCGAGCCGGTGGTTTTGCGGGCTTCCAGGTCGATGTGTGCCTGTTGTGCCTCTTGCAACGGGTAAGTCTGGTTGACGTTTACCTTGACCGCACCGCTCGAGATCACGTCGAAGAGTGCACTGCAGCCTTGCAGCAATTTCTCACGGGTGTTGATGAAGTCGAACAGCACCGGGCGGGTGACGAACAACGAATGTCGCTTGGCGAGTTCCGCCGGCGCAAACGGCTCGACCGGCCCCGAGGCGTTACCGAAAGTCACCATGACGCCGTGCGGCCGCAGCGAATCGAGCGAGGCGAAAAAGGTATCGCGGCCGACGGAATCGTAGGCGACCGCCACCCCTTCGCCGCCGGTCAGCGCACGAACTTCCGCTGCAACATCGCTGTCGGCTTTGACGACGTGGGCACAGCCCTGTGACAGTGCAAGCTTTGCTTTTTCGTCCGTACTGACCACGCCGATAACCGTGGCACCGAGGTGGCTGGCCCACTGGCTCGCAAGCGAGCCGACGCCTCCGGCGGCTGCATACAACAGCACCGGTTCACCATTTTGCACCGGGTAGCTTTTGTGCAGCAGGTACCACGCCGTCAAACCCTTGAGCATGATCGCGGCTGCCTGTTCATCGCTGACGCCGTCAGGTATTGGCACCAGCTGCCATGCCGGAAAATTGCGCGACACCGAATACGAGTCGGCCGGCCGACCGGTGTAGGCAACGCGGTCCCCCGGCTTTACCGTGTCGACACCCGGACCGACGGCTTCGACGACCCCGGCCGCCTCGCTGCCGAGACCCGTCGGCAATTCGACCGGGTACAGCCCCGTGCGGTGATAGGTGTCGATGAAATTCAAGCCGATAGCCGTGTGGCGAACGCGCGCTTCGCCCTCGCCCGGCTCGTCGAGTTCGATCTCTTCGTAGCGCATCACTTCCGGACCGCCGTACTCATACATTCTTATCGCGTGTGTTTTCATTTTCCCTTTCGCGTTATTTCTTGAGAGCGCAGCATATCGAACAGTCGCCGCAAACCAAAGGACTTGTGGGAGCGGCTTTAGCCGCGATACCTTTTCATCGAGCGCGTGAAAAGTTCCACAGGCGAACACGACCATGGCTTTATAATGAGCAACATGGATCGTGTTGCGAACAAGCTCGCGCTGGTCACCGGCGCTGCACAGGGACTCGGCGCCGCGATCGCCCGGTTACTCGCCGACGAAGGCGCGCGGGTCGCATTGAGCGACATCAATGTCGATGCTGTGCGCCAGGTGGCATCCGAGATCAACCAACGTCGTGCGCAAGCTGCGATCGCGATTCAGCAGGACGTCACGGACGAATCTGGCTGGTCGCGCGTACTGCAACAGGTGCAAACCGAGCTGGGCGGTTTGCACATTCTCGTCAATAATGCCGGCATCGGCTCGATTGCCGACGTGGAGAGCGAATCGCTGGCCAACTGGCGCCGGGTTCACGCCGTCGACCTGGATAGCGTGTTCCTCGGCTGCAAATACGCCATTCCACTCATTGCGGGAAGCGGTGGCGGATCGATCATTAACATCTCATCGATATCCGGCATCATTGCCGGTCACAACCTCGCGGCCTACAACTCGGCCAAAGCCGCGGTGCGACATCTTTCAAAGTCGGTTGCGCTGCATTGCGCGCGCGAGGGTAATAACGTCCGCTGCAATTCGCTGCATCCGGCATTTATCGATACGCCGATTCTCGACGGCATGCTGGGAACCGACGACCGGCAGGCGGCTGTCGACAAGCTTGCCCGGCAGGTGCCGCTCGGCCGGATCGGCCAGGTTGATGACGTCGCCTATGCCGTGCTGTACCTTGCATCCGACGAATCGGGGTTCGTAACGGGATCGGAAATCAAGATCGATGGTGGCATCAGTGCAATGTAGCGACGAGGGGTGGCCCGGTGGCTGAAAGACTGGTGATAGCCGGCGCGGGGCATGCTGCAGGCCAGGTCATTGCCTCGCTCAGGCAAAAAAAGTACGCCGGTGAGATAACCCTCGTCGGCGAGGAACCCTGGCTTCCCTATCAGCGTCCGCCGCTGTCAAAAAAATTCCTGGCCGGAGAACTCGACGCCGAGCGCCTGCATTTCAAGCCGCAAAGTTTCTATGACGACCCGAAAATCGTGGTGAAACTCGACACACGTGTCGATGCCATCGATCGCAAGGCCAGAACACTCCTCGTGTCCGGCGGCGACCCGATCGCATACGACCGGCTGGTCATCGCAACCGGTGCCCGGCCGCGACGCCTCGAGCTGCCCGGATCCGAACTCGACGGTATCCATTACTTGCGCACGATCGCGGACGTCATCGCGATTCGCAAGGCTTTAACCGCAGGCAGCCGGCTGGCAATCGTCGGCGCCGGTTATATCGGCCTGGAAGTCGCCGCCGTTGCCCGCGGATTGGGGGCGGACGTCACCGTTGTCGAAATGACCGAGCGCGTCATGAGCCGCGTGGTGGCTGCGCCCGTCTCCGATTTTTATCAACAGGAGCATGCGGCGCATGGTGTCAACATCCTGTTGTCCGAAGGCGTGACGGGGTTTGCCGGCGACGGCAAGGTCGCCGCGGTCGAATTGACGAGCGGTGAGCAGCTTGTCGCGGACCTGGTCATCGTCGGCATCGGCATCGTACCGAATACGGAGATAGCGGCCGCCGCGGGACTCGAGGTGGATGACGGCATCGTCGTCGACGACCGTTGCCTGAGCTCCGATGCCGACATCTTCGCGGTGGGTGACTGCACCCGGCATCCCAATGACATTCTCGGGCACCGAGTCAGGCTCGAATCGGTACACAATGCGCTCGAGCAGGCCAAGACGGCGGCGGCCAACGTTTGCGGTGAACAATTACGCTATGCGCAGGTGCCCTGGTTCTGGTCAGACCAGTACGACCTGAAATTGCAGATTGCCGGGCTGTCGCAGGGCTACGACCAGGTGGTCCTGCGTGGCGACCCGAAGAGCCGTTCGTTTGCCTGTTGCTACTTGCAGCAGGGGCGATTGATCGCAGTGGATGCCGTCAACAGTCCCCGGGAATTCATGCAGTCGAAAGCACTCATCGCCGCGCACGCGGTCATCGATCCGCGCAAGCTCGCGGACCCGGACACGCCGCTGAAGGGATTGCTGCCCGCGCAGGCGCTCGCAACCTGAACCCGGACTAGCAGTCCGTTGAAAAAGTCTCAGGCGCCTGCGAGACAAGGAAAAAGTGGACGAGAAAACGCAGTGTACACGCCAGTACATGAGGCTTTTGAGACCGCTTTTGACGCCGTATCGCGCCGCATGAGGCTTTTTCAACCGGCTGCTAGTCGCTTTCGGAGTCCGACAGGGTGATCGTCAGGCTGCCTTCCGCGGCGGCCAGCCCGCCGTTGGTCGCATAGGCGCTGGCAGTCAGAGACTCGACGGCCTCGCCCGACGCTCCCTCGAAATTGCCCGCGCCGCCGGTGACCACCGCAGTGCCCAAGGCGGTCGGCCCCCTGGTCAGGATCCTGAAGAAGGTCCCCCGCCAGTTGTCCCCCGAACTCCAGCGTGCCGGGATAACGATGTCTCGCAGGTACGACCAGTGGTTTTCGACCTGCTCGATAAACAGCGTTCCCTGGCCGACGATGTACAGGTGCCAGGTACTATCGACGAGGATTTCCGATTTCAACAATGACGAGCGTTCCGAATCCGTCGCGTACTTGATGCCGATGCCGGCAACCTGTCCACGGCTGTCTTCCAGGACATTGACGGTTACCCGGGTATCCTTGATGGTCGCTTCCCACAATTCTGCGACTCGATCCGGATGCGGCTTGATATTCGATTCGCCATGATCGGTATACAGGATCGCCTCATTAGCGACCGCGGTAAACGTCAACTCGAGCTTGCGTGCATCGGTCACGGCCAGCGGTGACACGGAAAGCTGCTCGACGAATGGATTGAAATACATGCCGACGAGAAACAGCACGATGCCGAGGATGAAGCCGATCGCTATGGAGATCACGTGCTTCATGTTTCATCCGCCTCGGCGTCCGCCGTCTCGTCCGGTAACGGCTCGCTGAAGGTTCCGACCAGGATGGTAATCAGCTCGATGCGTCCCTGCACAGACGCGTCGCCGCCGGCCACTTCGCTAAAGAATTGTTCCCTGGCTTCCCCGACCATGGTTGCGAACTCGCCGCTACCGGCAAGCATGCGACCGTTGCGATGACCTTCCGGCGCCGGATTGACGTCCATGTGCAGTGACAACGTGCCGCGGGCCGGCAGATGCAGTACCCATTCGATGAAGGCGCCCGTTGGCTCCGAGGCGCTCGCCATGCGACTGGCGACACCGACCACGACATCGTTGCGATCGCGAACCTTGAAGAGTTCTGCCTGGAAGTTGCCGAACCTGGCGTCCTGTGGCCAGTCGATATCCGCCGGCAGGGTCTTTTGCTCCCCGGCGAGCCCGACGAATATCCGGTCCCGGGGTAAATCGATGCGAAACGTCTCGACGTTGCCGCCGTTGGCCTGGACGGAGATCTGGGACGGCTCGCGGTGCAAATCGACCAGTGAGATCGAATTGGTGATGCCCGCGGCTACTCCGAGACCGAGCAGTATTCCCACTGTCAGCGTCTTACCCAATGCGCAACCCTTTCTTGTGGCGCAAACCCGCACACCCGTATAGATGCGAAAGTTTAGATAAAAGCTCCAAGCGTCTCAGCAAATCGATGTTGATTTGTGATCCAGTGCGCAATTCTACCCGATTCACTGCGCATGGCACCGCCCAATCGCACCGCGCCTGTCGTTTCAGTAGAATCGCGCAGTCCGGCAAGCGACGAACAGGTGATCCGGCGGCGCCTATCGAATGAAAGCAATCTGCCTCTGGTCAGGTCCGCGGAACGTATCCACGGCACTCATGTACAGCTTTGCACAGCGGAGTGACACGCACGTGGTCGACGAGCCGCTATACGGACACTTCCTGCGCGTAACCGGTACCGTTCACCCTGGGCGGGACGAGGTCCTGGCGAATGTGAACACCGACGGCGACGCCGTCATGCGCGAATTGCTGTCGGCGGACCACGGTCGTGACATACTGTTCATGAAACAGATGGCACATCACCTGGTGGACGTCGACCGCTCATTCATGCGGGAGACGCTGAATGTATTCCTGATTCGCGATCCACAGCAGATGTTGCCGTCGCTGACGATCCAGATGCCGCATGCGCAACTCGCCGACACCGGTCTTGAAACCCAATGGCAGTTGTTTTGCGACTTGCGCGAACTCGGCCAGGATCCCGCAGTCCTCGAATCCCGGGAATTGTTGCTCGATCCGGCTGGCGTGTTACAACGACTCTGTGCCCACCTCGGCATTACCTACACTGACAAGATGCTCGGCTGGCCGCCCGGACCGCGAAGGGAAGACGGAATCTGGGCCAAGCACTGGTATCACTCGCTGCACAAAAGCACGGGTTTTTCAGCTTACGTCGAAAAAACGCAGTTCCCGGAACACCTCGAAGCGTTGCTCGCCGAATGCAGGCCGTGGTACGACAAGTTGTACCAGCATGCCATTCGCAGTGGAGAATGATCTTGCAAACCCCCGACCCCAGAAACCAGGACATCGTGATTTACGTCAACGGCGAGCTTAAGCCGCGCAACGAAGCCAGCGTGTCGGTGTTCGACAGCGCCGTGCAGGGTGGCGACGGCGTATGGGAAGGGCTGCGTGTTTATCGAGGCCGCATCGCGGCGCTGGACGCGCATCTCGAGCGCCTGCAGAATTCCGCGAAGACCCTGGCCTTCGCATCGGTTCCGTCTAACGACGAGATTCGTAAAGCACTGTTCGACACGCTCGAAGCGAACGGCATGACCGATGAAACACATATTCGCCTGACGCTGACGCGTGGCGAAAAAATCACCTCCGGCATGAACCCGAAACTCAACCAGTCCGGGTGCTCGCTGATCGTGCTCGCGGAATGGAAAAAGCCGGTGTACACGGACTCGGGGATTACCGTGATTACCTCCTCCATCAGGCGCAACACACCGCAGTGTCTCGATTCCAAGATTCACCACAACAACTTACTCAATAACATCCTCGCCACGATCGAGGCCAATGTCGCCAATGTCGACAGCGCGGTGATGCTCGATGTGCACGGGTACCTATCGGAAACCAACGACACCAACATTTTCCTGGTGCGTGACGATACATTGCTCACCCCACATGCGGACAGTTGCCTGCCGGGTATCACGCGGCAGATGATTCTCGACATTGCGGCCGCAGAAGGAATCCCGGCCAGCGAAAAGAACCTGTCGATGACGGAGCTTTACTCCGCGGACGAGGCATTCACAACGGGCACGATGGGCGAGCTGACGCCGATCCTGGTGGCGGACGGGCGCACCATCGGCGACGGCAATGCAGGGCCGATGACCCGGCGCCTGCAAAAGCTGCACCGCGAATATGCCTACGAGCACGGCGAAGCGCTGCCGTTCGCCTGAGCAAATCGCGATACAGGTTCAGGGGTTCGAAAACACCGAGCCGTGCGGCACCGCGGCACCGCTCGAGCCGTGCGGCCAGTCCGGGCCGGCAAAGCTCGTCGCACCGCCGTTGCCGAATGCCCGATCCACCGCGAGCTGACCGGTGTCCGGGTCCACGCTGATCATCCTGACGCTGTGCCGCATCTCGCCGAATCCGGTCAGTACGATGCGCCTCTCGTTGGGTTCGAGTGCCATCCAGTGCGGATAAACCCCGTCACCCAGGAACAGGTAAGCAACTTCTCGTGGGTTGGCGGGATCAGACAGGTCCAGGGTCACCAGGCCGTGCCTGGACGGCACCGTCTGCACCCAGAAGCGGCCGAAGGTCACCGCCAGGGAGCAGGTATCGGGAATAATGCTTCGATCCACCATTTCGAAGGTGTAGATATGATCGACTCTCGGCTTGTCAGATTCCACGTCATGCAGCTGGTACAAGCCGCAACTGAAAGTGTTCACGAGGATTGTCTCGCCGTCCGCCATGATGCGCGGCTCGGCCGGATGTTCATGCTCATAACCCTCCGGCCCTGGCGGCAATCGCAAGGTATGAAGCAGGGTCAGATCGGAGAGACGCCAGATCTGGATTGAGTCGGCAATGACTTGCTCTTCCATATCGGAGGCTGTCATGACGAGCAGATCGCGGTCGGCGAGTGGCAACAGGCTGTATGGTCGAATCTCCGGCATTCCCTCGACCGCCGCCGACGCAGAACGCAGGTACTCGCCCGACGGCGTCAGTTCGACGATTCCGCCGGTCCGCTCCGGCTCGCCTTTCACTTTCTGAAACGTGGCGATCACGTTGCCGTTTGGCAGTCGTTCGAACGAATGCGGATAGGCAAAGTCCGCAAAGCCTGTGAATTCCTTTACCAGCCCGGGGTTCAGTGGATCGCGCAGATCGACAATGTAACTGCGCCCGCTGCTGTAACCGTTGACGAACAGCTGCGCGTCGGCCGGCATGCGGTGTTCCGAATGGTGTGCACGTGCCGGGTAACCCACTTCGATCGTCGTGCGCACCTCCCCGTAGCTCGATGAGTTCGGGTCGGCGTCGAGAACGGCGACAAAATCGCTGTCCTGCCCGTCGGCGTCCGCGGTCCACACGAAAAGGTACTGACTGCTGGCACCGTATTGCAGCTGGCGCTGATACTGGGCTTCATCGTAATTGCCGAGCGATGCGACAATCAGCCCGTCGGGTCCGATCGTCCATTGCTCGTAGCCGCTGATCCTGACCCATTTTCCGGTGCCACCCGGTCCGGCGTTGGTACCGGTCAGGGTCCAGTGGTAGATCGCCTGGTCGCCTTCCAGTTTGAGGTCGTCCATTGTCACGACCATGTCCGGGAATGCCGTCATGAATCCCTGCGCGGCCCGCGTAATCGCCGCGCGCCCGACCGACGGCTCGCCGTCGTTGATCGTCAACGAACCATCCTCGGCATAGTGCGCGGCGACGCTCGCCGGATCCTGGCTGTTCCAGGCGGCCGTGTACCGGGTGGCGAACTCCCTGAGCTCGTCCGGGTCGATTGTTGATTTCCCGGTCGTGCAACCGTTGATAAACAAAACGGCGAACGACAGCACCGCGGCGATGAATGTGATCGATTTGCGGGCAATTCTGTTCATTCTTGTTGTCGCCTCTCGATGTCGAAGGGATTACGGACAGCCGTCCTGCGCGTAGTAGTTGGCGAGGTACTCCTCGAAACTGATCTGGTCCGCCTGCTCGATGGCTTTTTGCCGTTCGATGGACGACTTCGCCTCAGCTTCGTAGAGCTGCAGGCGTTCGGCGGAGAGCGGCTCGAGCTCGGAAAAATACTCTTTGTGTCCCCGCGCGCTGGCCATCGCAAAGTGGTAGAACGCCTGCTGATTTTGCTTCAGTTCGTCGAGAACTCGCGCGGAGGGCGTCGCGTCGGGATTTTCGATCAACACGGCCTGGGCGTCGACAGCTTGCTGGTAATCGTCACGTCCTTCGCCCTTGTCGATGATTTCCGCAACCAGCCTGACATTGTTGACGATCTCGCCACCCCAGGCAGCGAGCGTGCGTTCGCGCCCACGGTCGATCAGCCTGAAATCCGGGTCGCGCCCGCGAGTCGCCGATTCCGAATGATTGCTCGCGATTTCGCCCCACAGGGCTTCATCGAGAAGCGGACTTTCTTCCAACAGGCAATATATAAGGAATGCCTCCATGAATCGCATCGTGTTCTGGTTGATACCGACCGGATCGAAAATGTTGAGATCCAGGGAGCGGACCTCGACGTATTCGATGCCGCCGCGGCGCAACGCAACGGTCGGCCGTTCACCGGATTTGGCCACCCGCTTGGGGCGGATCGGACTGTAGTACTCGTTCTCGATCTGCAACTGGTTTGTATTCAACTGCCTCCGCTCACCGTCGACTTTGATGCCGATCTTCTCGAATCTCGGGTCGGGCGTGCAGATTGCACAACTCAGGTTGCTGATGTATTCCTCGATGCTATTCAGGGAAATCCTGATCCCGGCCTGGCTCTGGTTGTTATAGCCCAGGTCACTCATGCGCAGTGAGGTGCCGAACGGCTGATAGAAGGTGTCCTTGTCGAAGCTCGGCATGATTGCCGTATCGGCACCGAAAAAAGATTTGCACAGCGCGGGCGAGGCACCGAACAGATACAGCACCAGCCAATCGAAACGGCGGAAGTTGCGCACCAGACCGAGATAGGATCTGGAGCGAAAAGCCCCGGCATCTTCGGCCGATTTTTCCAGCTCCTGGTAATGCGGCCAGAATGCCATCGGTAGCGAATAGTTGTAGTGAACGCCGGCGATCGTTTGCATCTTGCGACCGTAACGATAGCCGAGACCATTTCGGTAAATGGTTTTCATCCTGCCGACATTGGAATCGCCATAGTATGCAAGTGGTATATCGCTACCGTCGGATATCAGGCACGGCATGCTCGCCGTCCACAGTAATTCCTCGTCGATACGCTCGTAGGTGAATTGATGGATCTCGCAGAGGACCCGCAACGTTTCCCAGGTATTCGCATGTGCCGGGGTCACGAACTCGAGCAACGCTTCGGAAAAATCGGTGGTTATGAACTGGTTGGTCAATGCCGAGCCCAGTGCTTTCGGATGCGGTCGCTGCGACAAATGGCCATCTTGTGCCACCCGCAATGATTCCTTTTCGACGCCTTTGAGCCCGCCGCAAAGGACATCGTTCGGGGCACCGTCGGCCAGTTCTCTTATTCTTTTCTCGATCAGGTTACTCAATCCGGACAGGCTCCGCTCGAGTCGGCCATTTACGGCAGATAACGGACTATACAGGCGGCCCCGATAGCTGCCAACGAACAGATTGCGGCAATCCGGCACGGTGCAACGCCGGGCCGCCGGTGCCAGACCGGCAATTGGTTTATGATGGGCCGGTGGTCGACGCAATTATGATTCCGGTGCCCAACAGGTTCGCCCTGTCCGCTCTGCTGGCCGTTCTCCTGCTACTGGAGAGTCAGTCCGCGCATGCCCTGCGATGTGGCAATCGGCTGGTAAAGGACGGTATGTACGAATTACAGGTCATCGAATTGTGCGGCGAACCCGTATCGAAGCGCTATATCGGATACGTCGTCAGGCCCCATATTCTCGAGTTGTCGGCTGGCCCGTTCGAGCATCATGCAACACGGCATGCATTCAGCGGCTACTACGATGAATTGATGGTGACCGAATTGTTGTTCAATTTCGGGCCACACAAGTTAATGCGCATCCTGAGATTCGAAGGTGGTCGCCTGGCATCGATACGCACTGCAGGTTATGGATATCGCGAATAACCCGGACAATGTTCGCCGATTGCGAACTCATTCACGGTCCAGCTCGACAAGATGCCCGATATTGGCAACCCCCGCGATGCAATACGCATGGAGGCCATGCAAACCATGAGTGAGAAAAACAAGCGACGTATCCGTGATACCAGTGCCGGCCCGGGCACACTGATCAGTGAGGGTTGCAAGATCAAGGGCTCGATCAAAGGCGCCGGCCAGTTCATGGTCAGTGGCATCGTCGAGGGCGACTGCGACATCGAGGGACTGCTCACGTTGGCCGATACCGCGACCTGGCGTGGCACCATCAATGCGGATTCGGTCATTGTCGCCGGTACCGTCGAAGGCGATATTCATGCGACCGGCCGGGTCGAAATCGCCGACACCGCACGCATCTCCGGGACAGTTGCCGGCGATGCAATCGCCGTCGCCGAGGGTGCGGTCGTCGAGGGCGTCATGCAAACCACGGGCCGCAACGAACCCACGGAATTCGTCGAAAAACGCCAGGACGAAAAATAGGCTCGAAGCACATTTTCCGCTATCGCTGCAAGAGCAGGTGCGGCGGCAAGAATTGCGCTTCGACCCTGTTTTTTCCTTATTATGTTATGGCTGTTCCAGCCTCAAGCCGCGTGACGATGCGAAAGAAATACGCGTAAAACCGCGCGCTTCAAGCCCTCGCCGGGATTCCCCCGATACCCGCAAATACGATATTTAGCCTTTTTCGATCAATAGCTTGCCAAGTGGTAGACTACGCCGGTCGAAACCAGCAATGAACGTTCTGCATGGCGGCTTGAGGCCATCGCGGGTCGAATAACAACAAAATGGCCGGCGTGCCCGTCAGAGGATTTGAAAATGAATCTGCTGGCGCCGCCAGAGTCTGATCAATGAAATGACCGGCAGAGTTCTTCCCAGATATGTGCTCCTCGTGTCGACCCTGGCGCTGGTCGTGGTCGGCAGCATGCTGTTCATTTTTTACGGGCAATATCGCTGGCTTGCAGACGGCATCGTCGAGTCCAGCGTCGAGCAGCACTACATCAGCCTGAGCGAGAGCTTCGAAAGAAAGGCCAGGGGCGAGTTACACCGTATCGCCGAGTCACTGGCAGAGCTGGGTGACGGCGATTTCGGCGGCAAGGTTCTGGTACTCAACGACGCTGTGGCAACTAACGCGGACCTGGCAGGGCTGCGCTACGTACCGCTCGCGGACGAGGCAGTTCAAGCCGGCGAAACCGTCGACGATCCCGGAGAACGAAGTTTCGCCTGGCTCGACGATTCACTGATCATGTCGCATCCGGTGACGCGAGACGGTATGCACCTCGGTGTGTTGTTCAGTCGCTATACGCTGGCGAGCCTGACACGGGAGATGCAGGAATTCGAAAGTGGCCTGTTACAAAAGGGTGTAGAGCGACGCCAGGAAAGCCTGTTTCGAATTGGCGCCGCCGCACTGGTCACCCTGTTGCTTTGTGTGCTCGTTGTCTGGCTGATCGTCAAGGCGCAGGCGTTGCGAATACGTGAGCTGAAAGTACAGGCACAGAAATTGAGCGACTCGGATTTCGGCGAGCCCCTGCAGGTTCTGCGAGGCGACGAACTCGGTGATCTTGCCGAAGTCTTCAACAACATGCGGGACAAGCTGAGACGAACGACCATTTCCAAGGACTATGTCGACCGCATTTTGTCCAGCATGAACGAAGCCATCATCGTTACCTCGTCTGACGGAACGATTTCACGGGTGAATGAAGCGACCTCACGATTGCTTGGCTACGAGCCAGATGAGCTGGTTGGTGAGAGCATCGACCTGATCATCGACAGAAACCAGGGTAGCCCCCTCAAATCGGATACCAGTTCGGGGGTTCCGCACGATGCATTTTTCCTGTCTAAGTCGGGAGATCGCATCCCGGTTTCATACACCAGCTCGACGACGGTAGGGGAAGACGGTGAACCGGGCGATTGTATTTTTGCCGCGCAAAACATCACCGAGCGTCGCAAGGCCGAACAAAGAATTCGCTACCTGGCAAGGATCGACGCGCTGACCAAGATTCCGAATCGCATGCAGTTCCAGCACCTGCTGCAGCGCGCCATCGCCCGCGCACGGCGTTCTGGGAAATCCCTCGCGTTGCTGTACCTCGACGTCGACAAGTTCAAGGACATCAACGACACCTTCGGGCACCTGGCGGGCGACAAGACGCTCGAAACCGTGGCATCGAGACTCAAGACAGCTTGCCCGTCGAATTCCGTCATCGGGCGCCTCGCCGGAGACGAGTTTGCGGTTATCGTCGACAATCTCGAGCCCGGTCCCAGAATGCGCACCGCGCTGAACGAGCTGGCACGAAAAATCCTCGATCAACTCGCCGAACCGTTTTTCGTCAAGGAAAACGAGGTATTCATGACCGGCAGCATGGGCATCGCTTTTTACCCATCGGATGCCCGCAACGTCATCGATCTGATACGCAACGCCGATGCAGCGCTTTACCATTCGAAGAAGAACGGCGGCAACGTATTTTCGTATTACGAGGCGAAGATGAACGAGGCGGCGGTCGAGCGATTGATGACCAAGAGCAAGCTGAAACGCGCCTTCGAACGCAACGAACTCCTGGTCCATTACCAGCCAAAATACAACCTGGAGACCGGACTGGTCACCGGCGCCGAGGCGCTGGTCAGGTGGGAATTGCCGGAGCGCGGCATCATCATGCCGTCCGATTTCATCCCGATTGCCGAGGAATCGAGTCTCATCATCGAGATCGGCGAATGGGTGCTCGACCGCGTCTGCGCCGACTTCCGCACCTGGCAACAGGCGGTTAACCCGGTGCATCGTGTGTCCGTCAATTTGTCGCTCAAGCAGCTGCGGCAACCCAACTTCATTCGTCGCATGATGTCCGTCCTGAGGCACTACCAGGTATCGCCGTCGTCTCTCGAGCTGGAAATTACAGAGACGACGCTGATGGAGAACCCGGACCGGACCATCAAGCTGCTCGATGAGCTTTATTCCCTGGGGTTATATCTTGCGATCGACGATTTCGGCACCGGTTATTCCTCGCTGAGCGCTTTGCAGCAATTCCCGATCAGTACTTTGAAAGTCGACAAGTCGTTTGTTCGTGACGTGGCCACCAGTGCCGACGACGCGACCATCGTCGGTACCATCATCCACATGGGCAAGAGCCTGGGTATGGATGTCGTCGCGGAGGGCGTCGAGACCGAGGAACAACTGGGCTTTTTGCAGCAAATGAATTGCACCTATGTGCAGGGCCTCCTGTTTGGCGACCCGATGAGCGCCGACAACTACCTGGAATTGCTGTTATCGCAGGTCGAGGGAACCGACGAACATCGCGCATTGTTTGCATAAGCCCATCGTAAGACGAGTAAATGACTGATTTTTCCCGGGTTCCGATGACTAACTTCACTCATCGACACGCTCGTGATTAAATAGCGCCACATTTCGGCATCCGGACAATAATGATTTAATATGACCGGGGGCCCCCATTCAAAGCCAGGACAATGAGAACTGTAAATCAATTTATTTGCGTATTTTGTTTGCTATTACCCCTTCAGGCGGCGTTTGCCTGTGACTACCCGGAACGGGTGTCGATTCCGAACGGCACGACGGCTACCAAGGAGGAAATGCTCGAAGGGCAACGCGGTGTAAAGGCTTATGTAGCGGCGATGGAAGCCTACCTGGAATGCATAGTCGACGAAGAAAAGACCACCCGTGCAGCTATGGAAAATTTGAGTCCGGAAGACGAGCAACAGCGCGAAGACCTGCTGAACAAGAAGTACAATGCTGCTGTCGAGGAGATGGAACGGATGGCGGCCCAGTTCAATGTGGAAGTTCAGGCCTATCGTGCCAAGGACGGGTCGTGACCTGAACAATGCCAGCAATTTCAGGAAAAACGCCCGTCATTTGACGGGCGTTTTTTTTGGATCAAAGCGAATCGATCTCTTTTTTGAGATCGAATCGATTCTCGGTAATGATGCGCTCCAGTACCTGAATGCGTTCTTCGAGCATGTCAATCCTGGCCAGCGTCTCCTCGAGCTCCTCATTCAACTGCGGTTCCTGCTTGCGGGACTTCAAATAAGTGGTGATGACGTTGGCCGTCATGATGATGCCGATCAAACACAGAACGAATACCAGTGCGCTGTTCATTGACTCTCCCTTCGTACCCGGAGCAAACCCTCAAAGTTTCCTGAATTCCTGGTCGAGATTGAATCTCGACGAGGTTACGTAGCGCTCGAGTCGTGCCAGTCGGCTGTCCAGTGACTGGAAACGGCGCCTGACCTCGCTGAGCGTCTGTCGTGGCGCGGAGCGCACGGCCCGGCGAAATTCCGGATCGTAAGCCGGACTGTCGTTCGTCGCGGGCGCTGCCGGAACCAGGAAAACGACGGCGAAGTAAGCGACCAGTGTCACCAGCGTAGCCATGATCAGCGAAATGACGGCAAGAATTCGTGTCACCCGCAAATTGAAACCAAAGTAGTCGGCGATGCCGGCGCACACTCCGCCTACCATGGCCCGGTCCCTGTTCCGAAGAAAGCGTCGGCGTGGAATGCTGTCGTAGTCGCTCACGAGTGACTCCAGTGGTTACGGCCCGCCCTGCGCCTCCAGAATTCGAACTCCTGCTCGCGGCCGGCATAGATCAGCGGCTTCTCCCGGAACAGCAGTACCGCGGCAAGGTATGTCAACACGGTCGGCCAGAAGAACAACAACAGGCAAATGACCGCTATCAGGCGCACGGTCGGCGTTTGAAAGTTTGCGTAGTCCGCAATGCCTGCACAGACGCCGAAAATCCAGCCGTTCTCCCGGTCACGATACAGGCCCCGAAACGATCCCCGGTCCAGGTTACAGCTGCTTCTACTCATGTTTTTTCCTCCACTCCGGCAACTCCGCATCGAGAATCGTTTCCAGGGTTTCCAGCCTTTCCTCGAGGCGCTGTGCGAGCGACCACATGTCCTCGAGTAATTGTTCGTCGCCGCCGGAAATCTCCCGGGTTTGCTTCCACCTGGTAATGAAGTGCAGAACGATGAACAGCGGGGCGGGTATCGCCAGGAATACGATAACTGCAATCGTTAGTAATTCGAGTAATGACAATTATTTTGCCTCGGCTTTTTCCTGTTCGTTCTTAACTCGTTTTTTCAGATCGTCAAGATCCTTGGCAACCGACTCCTCCGCCTCGAGGCCTGCAAACTCGTGATTCAGGTCTTTCGGCAAGCCGAGATCGTAAGCTTCGATCCTTCCTTCGACGTCATCGATGCGGCGCGTGTATTGTTCGAATCGCACCAGGGCGTCGTCAATCTTGTAATCGTGGATTTTCTTGCGGGCCGCAAGCCGGCTGTTGGCCGTTTTGTGCCTTGCCAGCAGCGATTTCTGCCGCGCTTTTGCATCCTTGAGCTTTTTTTCGAGACGCGCAATATCGTCATTGAGTTTGGCCAGACCTTCGTCGATGCTTTGGTAGTCCGACCTCAGCAGTTCCGAGGCCTGCGTGGCCCTGGATTTTTCGATCAGGGCTGCTTTGGCGAGATCCTCGCGATTCTTGCGAAGCGCGAGCTCGGCTTTCGAATCCCATTCCCCGATTTCGCGGTCCAGTATTTCCAGTTTGCGATTCAGGTCTTTCTTGTCGGCTATCGAGCGTGCCGCGGCGGAGCGTACCTCGACCAGCGTGTCTTCCATCTCCTGGATCATCAGGCGCACGATTTTCTCGGGGTCCTCGGCCTTGTCGAGAATCGCATTGATGTTGGAATTCACGATGTCTGAGAATCTCGTGAAAATGCCCATGGGGTAGTCCTCTGTTGGTGTTGGGTACTCGGGAGATTTGCAGCTTTCGTGCCAGTTTCGTTGGGCAATTGTAACCCTCTGATTTTAAGGTGATAGTCCGGTCAGGCCCGGGGCTTGGGAGTGATGCGAGTTTAGCTGAATATGCGAATTATTTGCGAATATTGCTAGATTTTGGTCTATTTAGCCAATGGTCAGCGAAAATCGCAGTCAGCCGATCATCGGCGAGGCGCCGGCATTTCTGGAAATGCTCGAGCACGTATCGCGGGCGGCGCCACTGTCGAAGCCGGTGCTGGTGGTGGGCGAGCGCGGTACCGGCAAGGAACTCATTGCGTCGCGCCTGCATTTCCTCTCCAGGCGCTGGGAGCAGCCGCTCGTCAAGGTCAATTGTGCCGCGCTCACCGAGTCGATCCTCGAGTCCGAGCTGTTCGGGCACGAAGCCGGGGCATTCACCGGCGCTGCCAAGACCCACATCGGGCATTTCGAGCGAGCCAACGGCGGCACGCTGGTCCTGGACGAACTCGCGACCATCAGCCTGCGCATGCAGGAGAAAATATTGAGGGTTATCGAATATGGCGAGTTGCAGCGGGTTGGCGGAACGCAAACCCTGTCCGTCGAAGTCCGCACCGTCGGCTCGACGAATGCGGACTTGCAGGCACTGGTCGGATCCGGGCAGTTTCGCGAGGACCTGCTGGATCGGCTGGCCTTCGACGTGGTCACGATCCCGCCGCTGCGCGAACGCCTGGAAGACATTCTGCCGCTGGCTTACGCCTTTGCGGTAAACATGGCGAGCGAACTCGATTACCGGGTGTTTCCCGGTTTCAGTACCCGGGCGTCGTCGGCGTTGTTGCGGCACGATTGGCCGGGAAACGTTCGCGAGTTGAAAAATGCCGTCGAACGATCGGTCTACCGTGCCAAAAACAAGGATAAACCGATATCGGCGATCGCATTCGATCCATTCGATTCGCCGTTTCGTTTGCGCGAGGCCGAGACCCTCGGGAAGCCCGAAGCATCGCCGGCATCCACGGATGCATTGATTCTGCCGACCGATCTCAATACACGCGTCAACCAGGTCGAACTCGAATTGTTGCGGGCCGGACTCGCAAAGGCGAAGTTCAACCAGCGCGTGGCCGCCGACTTACTGGGGCTGAGTTACCACCAGCTGCGCGGCAAAATCAGGAAGCATTCGCTCGACGTCAGGGGCCAGGCCGCGCAGACGGACTAGCTGTCATCGCGATAGCGTCTGACGTAAATGGCGGCCGTGGTAAACAGGCCGCAAACCACGATACCGAGCCATAATCCCGGGTTCGTGAGAAAGCCTCCGATGTCCATCAAGCCGAGCAGGCTCAGCTCGGCGTCGGCGATCATCGCAAATTCCTCCCCATGGTCGAAAAGCCGCTCCATGGTTTCCAGGTCGATGAACAGGGGCAGTTTGACGGAGCGCACGAAAAACGCCTCGGCGAAAACCTTGCTGCCGAAAATCATTTTCTCGAGCAATGGCAAAACCACCAGCGGCAGGAACGCAGTCAGAAACGGCGACCGCTTGGTATAAGCCGAGACGAACAGGAACCAGCCGACAAACGGCGACAACCAGAGTGGCAGCGCCAGCATGAAAATCAGTGTCGCCGTCCAGTTGTCCGCCAACGGCGCCGATGCCCAGATTAGCTGGTATGCGTTGCCGCCACGGATGGCGACCCAGACGCTGCCGATGAGCAACACCGCCAGGTGCGTGATTACGATAAACGCGAAGCAAATCAGCGGAATCGCAACGATCGCGATGAGCAGTTTCGATACGACGGTTTCCGCATCGGTGACCGGTATGGAACGCCAGAACAGGATGCTGCGGTCCTTGCGTTCGGCATACAGCGAATCAAGGGAATAAAAAGTCGCGATGATCCACATAGCGATGACGAACGTGGTCGACAAGCCGATCATGACGCCGGAGATCACGACCGCGCGGGCGTTCTCGGGCATGTTGGCTGCACCGACAATTGTCATCTCGACCGCATCGACCGCGTCCACCGTCACCTGGCCGGTCAGGGCACCGAGCGTCATCAGTACCGCAACGACGATTGGCGCGATGTAAATCGAGCGGTGCTCCCAGAGTTCCCGCTGCAACAAGGCAATCTGGCTTTGAATCATGCCGCGGCTCCTTTGACCTTGGCCACGAATAGATCTGCGATATCGGGGGTGCGCAATTCGCCGAGGCCGTCCAGTTGCTCGCGGTTCACGCCCTCGAATGTGAGTACTTTTCTGCCGAACAGATCGCGTTCGAAAATCGGCTTGAATTGCCGCGCACGTTCAGCGTTTTCATTATTGGCAAGCAGCTCAATGTATTGCCCGGGCAGCGCCTCCATGCTCGCGTCCAGCACGATTCGTCCATTGTCGATGAACATCACGTCGGTCAGCAGGTTTTCTATTTCCTCGACCTGGTGCGTGGTGATGATTATCGTGCGGCCCTCGTCGAAATAGTCGCTCAGCAGGTTACTGTAGAACTCCTTGCGGAACAGGATATCGAGTCCCAGGGTCGGTTCGTCGAGCACCAGTAACCGTGCATCGATCGCGATGATTATCGAGAGATGCAGTTGTGTCACCATGCCCTTCGACAGTTCGCGAACTTTGGCTTTCCGGGGAATCTTGGTCCGCGCGAGCAACTCGTTTGCCTTTTGTCGTGAAAAATTTCCGTGTACCGACTCGACGAAGTCGAGCAGCTGGTGTACGCGAATCCAGCGCGGCAAAACAGCGACGTCGGCAATGAAGCAGATTTTTTGCATCAACTCCCTGCGCTGCCGGAACGGGTCCAGCCCGAGCACCGACAACTCGCCCTTGCAATCCGTCAATCCGAGAATCGATTTGAGCAGTGTCGTCTTGCCCGCGCCGTTCGGTCCGATCAGGCCGGTAATACACCCCTCCTCAATTTCGAAACTGACATCGTCCACTGCACGCACGTCTCCGTAATGCTTGGATACGTTGCGTGCGCTGACTACACTCGTCATTTCTTGTCCCCCGGCGTCGAAGATTTTCCGGAATTCGTCGCTTTCAACAGCTGCGCGACATCGAGATCGAGACGCTCGATAGTGGCCACCACCTGCGGCCACTCCTTGTCCAGGAATCGCTGCCGCTCGTCCTTCATCAGGCGTTTTCGTGCGCCATCCGTGACGAACATGCCGCGGCCGCGTTTTTTCTCGACCAATCCTTCGTCGACCAGCTCCTGGTATCCCTTGAGTACGGTCAGCGGATTCAGCCGGTATTCGGCCGCAACGTTTCGCACCGAGGGCAGCGCGTCGCCATCACCGATTACGTCTTCGAGAATCATTGCGACAACCCGATCTCGCAACTGGCGATAAATCGGCTGGTCTTCGTTCCACTTCGGGTCCATTGCGTATCCGGGGCCCGCCATTTTAGTTATTTGTGCATCCGGCTCGGCGTTTTGACGAGACCGTCTTCACCCTTGCCAGTCGCCCAATAGTAACAGGACAAAACGCAGATCCGCGATCGAAGCGTGGCCCGCTGCCGCAACGCGCAGCGACCGAAGACGCTTGCATGAAATAACCGATCGTCATCGCTTCCCTGCCCGTTTACTGCGCCGTGAGTTCGTTGCCCTGAGCGTCATGTGCAGCATCGTTACGGATGGACAGATCGCCGATGCGAATCTCGACGTCGATCGGCAGCGCCAGGATGAGATCGATCAGATGCGTCAACGAGTCGAGCCGGCGCAGTGAATCCCTGTCGAAGCCGGCATTCGTTGAGACGGAATCCGTCTCGAGCAGACCATCCGATGACGGCAACGTTGCCCTTGCCTGCCCGGAGATGAACGCGACCGTAAACATCAGCATTACGGCCAGTGAAATCAAACCCTTCATGATGTGGTTCATGTGACTGTGCATTTTGCTCACGGCGCCTGTCGTGCCGCCTCCGTGGTAAGTGACCTAGTGTTATAGTTGACTATAACACTATAATCCCGGAATGCAAGTTTTTTTGCAAAAAATGACCCCGCCCGGCCGCCGGCGCCGTTAATTCGGGTAGGTGCCTGGATTCCAACATGTAAATCAATGACTTGTGATACGGCTACGGCGACGGTGCCAGGCCCTGCGAGGTCCCTATGCAGCAGCCCGGGCGTCACTTATGCTCGTGAAATGGGCCCGCCGCTTGAAGACTCGGCCTTGATGCTGCGCTACCGCGACGGTGACATCGAGGCCTTCGAAACGCTTTATCGCCGGCATAACGACGCCCTGTACCGGTACTTGAGACGCCTGGCGGCGAACCCGCAGGCCGCCGAGGACGTGTTTCAGGAAGTCTGGAGCAAGATCATCAAGGCGCGGCATCGCTACCGCCCCACGGCCCGCTTCTCGACGTTCCTGTACCGGGTGGCACGTAACTGCATGATCGATTATGTGCGGCGAAACCGCCGTCACATGCAGTCCCTTACCGTGGACCCGGACCTGAATGCCGATCCCGGTGCGCAACCGGACGCCCTGGCGGAGCAAGGCCAGGCACGACAAAAACTGCTGGCGGCACTGGAGACGATACCGCTCGAGCAGCGCGATGCCTTTTTGCTGCATGAAGAAGCGGGTCTGAGCATCGACGACATCGCTCAGATGAGCGGCGTCAATCGCGAAACGATCAAGAGCAGGCTGCGCTATGCCAGCCGCAAGCTGAAGGCCGCTCTCGAACGACCGGCCACAAGCAAAGAGCAATCGGCATGACCGGGAGTGTCACGCCCGTTGCAACGAGCCAATGACATGAATCAGCAAAACGACAGCAACAACATCGACCCGGAAGTCGCGCAGCGCTACGCGGCGACTCGCGGGGAAAAGGTGCCGGGCAAACTCGACGACGCGGTATTGCACGAGGCCAGGCGCGCGGTCCGTGCCGATGCTCACCGAGGGTGGTTTGGCACCTGGTTTCGGCCGCTGGCGTTCGCGTTGAGCGTCGGGCTGAGTCTCGCCATCGTCCTGGAACTGAGCGACAGCGGCTTGCTCGGTCGGCAGCCGGAAGCGCTTTCCGATGCCGCTTCCGGCTTACCGGGCGCCGCACAGCCGACAGAATTCGAGCGGGCGCAACTCAATGATCTCCGGCGGCGGGAAAAACCCGGCATCTCCGGAAATGAAACGCCGGAGAAAATGTCGGCAGATGACGCCGCTTTGCCACGCTCCGAGTTGCGAACGCAAGCGCCTGATACCGGGTTGAAAGTCGAACAGCGCACCACGGAAAGCAACATGGCACAACCCGGCACGGCGTCGAATGACGTCTCCGCGGTCGCGGAAACGGATCGCGACCGGGCGCCTGTCTCGCAAGGCGACGCCGGCTCACAGCCCTCGCATTGCGACGACGAGGCGAGAGCGGTGCCCGAAACATGGTGGGATTGCATCGAATCGCTTCGCAACGCAGGGCTCGCCGAGCAGGCGCAATGGGAAGAGGAAGCGCTGCAAAAACGATTTCCGGAATTCGACATGCGCCAGTGACGGGCGTCCACGAGTGTCGCTGGCTTCAGCGGGTGCTACAATCGCGCGCCCGAAAATAAAGAATCCAGTGACTCCAACGGATAGACCCCGATGAAAAAGCCCGTTCGTGTGACGATCACCGGCGCCGCCGGACAAATCGGTTATCAGCTTGCCTTTCGCATCGCCTCCGGGCAGATGCTGGGCATTGACCAGCCGGTGGTGTTGCAGCTCCTGGAAATCCCGCCTGCCATGGCGGCCCTCGAGGGAGTGGTCATGGAGCTGAACGACTGCGCCTTCGACACTCTTGCAGGCATCGTCGCCAGCGACGATGCCAACACTGCCTTCAGGGATGCCGATTTTGCAATGCTGGTCGGCGCAAGGCCGCGCGGCCCCGGCATGGAGCGCAAGGACCTGCTCGAAGCCAATGCACAAATTTTTTCGCTGCAGGGAAAGGCCATCAACGATCATGCCAGCCGTGACATTCGGGTCCTCGTCGTTGGCAACCCGGCCAACACCAATGCATTGATCACCAGCGCCAATGCACCCGACATCGATCCGGCCAACATTACCGCCATGACACGCCTCGACCACAACCGCGCAATTTCGCAGCTTGCGGAAAAAACCGGCACGCACGTATCGACGATTCGCCAAATGACCATCTGGGGTAATCACTCGGCCACCCAATACCCGGACATTCATCACGCACTTGTGGACGGCAAACCGGCAAGCGAACTGGTCGACGAGTCGTGGCTCGCCGGCGAATTCATTCCGCGGGTCCAGCAACGCGGCGCGGCCATCATCAAGGCTCGCGGTGCGTCCTCCGCCGCATCGGCTGCCTCGGCAGCCATCGACCACGTGCACGACTGGGTGCTCGGTACGCCGGCGGACGACTGGGTCAGCATGGCCGTTCCCGCCGACGGCAGCTACGGTGTGGATCCGGGCGTCATCTTTTCCTATCCGGTGCGCTGCCGTGACGGCAGCTATGAGATCGTCAAGGACCTGGAGATCAACGACTTCAGTCGCGAACGCATGCAGCTTACCGAGGTCGAACTTCGCGAAGAACGCGCAGCCATCGAATCGCTACTCGGTTCGTAGACTGCGCTGAGAAGTGGGTCACCGCCCGGGCGCCAGTAATATGGCACCATGGGTCGCGTGGTGATAGGGTTCCCGGGAGGCCTCTTGCGATTTACCAACGCCGTGCGCGGCACTGCCGTGTGCCATCAAAAGCCGAGTCGGCAAGGATAAAAGCGTGTCCAGTTTTCTGTTAGATCTTGCCTGGTTTCTGCTGTTTTTCGGCGGCGGCATCTATCTCGCTTATAACCGCGTCAACCTGCTGGCATCGACCGTGGTCGCGGGCATTGCCGTCCTCATCTACACCTTCTACGGCTCGTGGAACTTCATCACCCTGATCCTGCTGTACCTCGGCTTTGCGGTTTTGTTCATCCCGAACATGCCGGAATTCCGCCGCGAAAAAATCACCCGCCCGGCGCTCGACATCTACCGCAAGCTGCTGCCTTCCATGTCCGATACCGAACGCGAAGCCCTCGAGGCCGGCAACGTCTGGTGGGACGGCGAACTATTCTCCGGCATGCCGGACTGGGATCGGCTGACCGGTTTTCCCGCACCGGAGCTTTCCGAGGAGGAACAGGCGTTTCTCGACGGCCCCTGCGAAGAACTGTGCAGGATGATCGATGGCTGGGACATCGCCCACAGGCGCGCCGACATGCCGCCGGAGATCTGGGAATTCATCAAGAAGCACAAGTTTTTCGCGATGATCATCCCGAAAAAGTACGGCGGACTGGAGTTTTCCGCCTATGCCAATGCCATGGTGATCGCGAAACTCGCGAGCAGAAATTCGGCCGTGTCCTCGACGGTGGGCGTGCCCAATTCGCTCGGGCCGGCGGAGTTGCTGTTGCATTACGGCACCGACGAGCAGAAACAGCGCTGGTTACCCGGGCTGGCATCCGGCGAAGAGATTCCGTGCTTCGCACTGACTTCCCCGCAGGCCGGTTCCGACGCCGCCGCATTGATCGACAACGGCACGGTGTGCAAAGGCACGTGGAACGGTAAACAGACCATCGGCATCCGCCTGAACTGGAACAAGCGCTACATTACCCTGGCCCCGGTAGCGACCGTCCTCGGCCTTGCCTTCAAACTGTACGATCCGGATCGCCTGATCGGCGACAAGGAAGAATATGGCATTACCGCCGCCTTGATTCCGACGGATTTACCCGGTGTGACGATCGGCAGGCGGCACTGGCCGCTCTCGATACCGTTCCAGAACGGGCCGACGACCGGCAAGGACGTATTCGTGCCGCTCGACGCCATCATCGGCGGTCCGGAAATGGCGGGCAAGGGCTGGAGAATGCTGGTCGAGCTGTTGTCGGTCGGCCGTGCCATCACCCTGCCGTCAACCTCGGCTGGCGGCAGCCAGGCGGCTACCTATGCATCGGGCGCCTACACGCGTATCCGCCGGCAGTTCAATCTGCCGGTGGCCAGGTTCGAGGGCGTCGGCGAGGCGCTAACGAGAATCGCCGGTCACACATATATTATGAATGCGGCGATTTCGGTGACATCCGGCGCCATCGACCAGGGCGAAAAGCCGGCCGTACCGTCGGCCATCCTGAAATACCACTGCACCGAACTGGGCCGTAAGGTCGCCAACGACGCGATGGATGTGCACGGCGGCAAGGCCATCATGCTCGGACCGAAAAATTACATTGGTCACGGCTACATGGCGACGCCGATCGCGATTACGGTCGAAGGCGCCAACATCCTGACGCGCAGCCTGATTATTTTCGGCCAGGGCGCGATGCGCTGCCATCCTTTCGTCCTGCGAGAATTGCAGGCGGCACAGGATGAGGATCACGAGCGCGGCCTGCTCGAATTCGACGACGCCTTGTTCTCGCACATCGGTTATGCCATCAGCAACGCCGCGCGAGCGTTTTTCCTTGCGCTGACACACGCCAAGTTCAGCAGGGTTCCATACAACACACCGACGCGACGTTATTACCAGAACATCAATCGATACAGCGCGGCGTTCGCGCTTGCCACCGATTTCGCGATGCTGACGCTCGGCGGCAAACTGAAGGTCAAGGAGCTGCTGTCGGCCCGGCTCGGTGACGTGCTGAGTTCCATGTACCTGGCGTCGACGGTGCTCAAGCACTTCGAAAACCAGGGACGGCGGGCGTCCGATCTGCCGCTGGTCGAATGGTCGGTACGCACACTGATGTACAACGCCCAGGAGCAATTGCACGGCTTCCTGAGAAATTTCCCGAACCGGCCGGTAGCGCTCATCTTGCGCATGATCATATTCCCCCGGGGACGTACCTACTCGGCGCCGGCCGATGAGCTGGGCCAGCAAATCGTCGACCTGATTACGCGCACCGGTGAATCCAGGGAACGCCTGTGTGAGCAGGCCTACACCGCGATCGAACCGGGTAACCAGCTCGGCCTGCTGCAGGAAGCGCTTGCCCTGTCAGAGGAACTCGCACCGCTCGAGAAAAAGCTGCGACAGGCGCGCAAGGAGGGCCTGATCCGCTCGGATTATTTCGGCCACCAGATCGACGAGGCCGAGCGCGCGGAAATCGTCGACGGCGCAGAAGCCGGCAGGCTTCGTGCATACCATGAAAAAGTGTTGTACCTGTTGTCCGTCGACGATTTTGCGACGGAGGACCTGGTAAGGTCCGCGCCAGCCTTTAGTGACGATACCGAGAGCGACGCGAACCTGACGCCACCGCTTCCGGAAAGCAAGCCGGCTGCTGTAAAGGCCAAGAAAAAATCAAAAGCCAAAAAGGCTGCGAAAAGAGCGGCAGCAAAAAAGACCAATCGAAAGAAGGTCGCATCGAAGAAAAAAGCCGCAAACAAATAACACGGCGGTCCGCAAATGAACCAAACCTCGGGGCCAGTTTACGAGGTCACCTTCGATATCGATGGCGAGTTCGTCGAGCAGTTCGACATCTGGCTCAACAGTTACCTCAACGAAATCCGGCATTCGCCGAACATCCGGGAGGCAGATGTCTTCGAGTGCGAAACTGTGGGCGTTCCCGGTTCACGAGTGTTGCGTATCCGCTTCGCAGGCGATCCGGAACTGCAGGACTTTGCAACCAGTCCGACCGCACCGGACCAGCAGTTGCCCGCCAGTCAATTCGCGGAGGGTGTAACTGCCAGCGTTCGCGTGTTGCGCCATTCGAACTCCTCGCTGCAACCGCCTGCAGAAACCTGCCTGAATTGTGGCAGCACCCTCGCGGGCCAGTATTGCGGTAACTGCGGTCAACGCGCAGCGAGCCGCCTGATCAGTCTCATCGAATTGCTCAAGGATGCCTTCGGCGAACTTCTTGAATTCGATTCGCGCCTGTGGCGCACCCTGGTTACGCTCAGCATCCGGCCCGGAAAGCTGACACGCGACTACCTTCGCGGTCGGCGTGTCCGCTACATGCCGCCTTTTCGCATGTACCTTGTGTTGAGCATCGTGTTTTTCCTGATCGCGTTTTTCGATCCGCAGGAAGAATTCGGCATTCTGTTCGAGGCCCAGGCGCCCGCGGACGTCGCCGGCGATGTTGACCCCACCAGCCAGTCCGCCGATGCCGCAATCGATCCCGACAGCGTCGAGAATGACGATGGCACACAGGCAGCCCGTGTCACCGTGGGCGACGACTTCGAGGCGCAATGTGACATGGACGGGCTCGGGGATGACGATATTCCGTCCTGGCTGGCATCGCGCCTGACGGCCGAGCGCCTGAAGGTCATGTGCAATCGCATCGTTGCCGACGATGGCCGGGCGTTTGTCAACAAACTGCTGGACAATGTGCCGGTGGCCTTGTTCATCCTGTTGCCGGTCATGGCATTCGTGTTGCAGGTGCTGTACCCGCTGTCGAGACGTTATTACGTGGAACACCTGCTTTTCGTGGTCCACTACCACTCGTTCGTATTCCTGATCCTGAGCGTTCAGGCACTTTTCAGCCGCCTGGGCGGGCTGGCCATCGTGCCCGATTGGCCATTCGATATCCTCGGCCTGGCACTGGCGCTCTACGTGCCGGTGTATTTGTTGCTGGCGCAGCGCCGGGTGTACGAGCAGGGGCGTGTCGTCACCTTCCTGAAATTCTCGCTGCTGGCATTCGCCTATTTCGTCGGACTGCTGATTATGTTCGCTATGGTGGCGATCTTTGCGGCATTTTCCATCTAGCCAGCGGCTGAAACTGCTGCGCGGCCGGCCTTGAGTGGCGAAGCCCGGCCAACTAGAATTTGCAGTTCGCGCCCGTGGAACCAGGTCGACGGCAACCGTGATAATCAGTCCATGAGTAACAAGCAGATCGGAATCAGTGGCTTGGCCACTTATGTACCGCCGTATCGCGTGTGGCTCGAGGACTGGTGCCGCTGGACCGATAACCAGTGGCCGAAAGTGCGCGAGGTCGTCGGCCGCAGTTTTCGGGTGCGCGGGCCGCAGCAGAGTATTTACACGATGGCTGCCACCGCGGTATTGCGGCTGATCAAGCAATACGACGTCGACCCGGAACGGGTCAAGTTCCTCGGTCTCGGCACCGAGTCCAGCACCGACAATTCCGCCGGCGCCATCATCGTCAAAGGCATGATCGACCGCGCCCTCGAGTCACAGGGCAAAGCACCGATTGCCAGGAGCTGCGAAGTCCCCGAATTCAAGCATGCCTGCCTCGGCGGGGTTTACGGCATGAAAGGCGCGGTGCGGCACCTGGCGCTGGACGGCGCCGGAAGCCAGGCCATCGTCGTGTGCGCCGACATCGCCGAATACGCCCGCGGCAGCAGCGGCGAGCCCACCCAGGGCGCCGGTGCCGTCGCCATGCTGATCGAGGAGAATCCGCAGCTCGCGGTGGTCGATCTGTTCAACTCCGGGTCGGCGTCCGATTACCGGATTATTGATTTCCGCAAGCCGATGCTGAGGTTCTGCGGCCAGGATCGCAGCGAGTCTCACCAGGTACAGGACTTCCCGGTGTTCAACGGCAAGTATTCGACCACCTGTTATATCGACGAGACTCTGCATGCGCTGAACGACATGTATGAAAAGCGCGGACTGAACCCGAGCGGGTACCTGCGCAATCTCAAGACCGTATTCATGCACCGCCCGTATCGCAGGATGCCGGAAACGGGCTACGCGATCGCCTACCTGTTCGCGCTCGGCAGCGGCAGTCCCGACGACCGCGCGGAACTCGCCTCCTACTGTTACCAGGCCGGGGTCGAGCCGGCGCAAGTGCTCAATGAAATGCTGAGCAAGCCCGAAGTTGCCGGCCTCGCGGATCCCGAACGTCACAACTTCGAGGCCTATCCGCTGACGATGGCGGTGTTTCGCGTGTTCCGCGCGGCACGCAAATACCGGCGCGAAATTCTCGACAAGCTGGCGCTCGGCAGCGATACCATGCTCGACCTCGGCAACCTGTACACGGCGGCGCTGCCCGCGTGGCTCGCGGCCGGCTTCGAGCAGGCCCTGGATGAATCACGGGACCTGACCGGCGAAGAGCTACTGACCTTCGGCTACGGCAGCGGTGACGCGGCGGAAGTGATCCCGTTGATCGTCGCCGACGGCTGGCGGGAGGCGACCGCCAGGATTCGCTTCGCCGAAGTCATGGAATTCGCCGTCGACCTGAACGAACAGCAATACGCCGACCTGCACGACGGCCGCCGGGTCAGCGATCTCGACTACCTGCCGAAAGACGAATTCATCATCGACAAGGTCGGCCAGGCCGATCACCGGCAGTTTCAGGATATTGGCATCGAGTATTACCGCTACGTGAGCTGAAATCGCCTCACGCGGCGCGATACGGCGTTGAATGGTTTTTGAAAACTGCTCATGTACCCAATTGGTACACTGCGCGTTTTCAAAAACCATTCGCCTTGTCTCGCACGCACGTGAGCCAATTTTCAAATTTTGTCAGCCGGGCGACGTGTAACGGCGTAACGGCTCGGCAAACTCTTCGTTCAAGCGTTGCCATTCCAGTTTGAACCAGGGCGTAAAGCGATCCGGGCCTGCGGCAATCTCCCCGTCGAGTTCTCCCGACGATACGAAACGTATCTCGGCGATTTCGGCATCGTTGGCAACGGGCTGTCGTTCAAGGCGGCCGAGAAATACCCAGCAAAGTTCGTGTTCCGATCCGTGATCATCGAATTGCGCCTGGTATTCGAACTTGTACAGGTATTCGAGTCGAGCTGTCGTATCGAGCTCCTGGCGCAGGCGCCGCGCGGTTGCGTCCTCCATGGATTCTCCTTGTCGCGGATGACTGCAACAGGTATTCGACCAGAATAGCGGCCAGAGTCGCTTTTCCCGGCTGCGTTTTTGTAACAGCAGTTTACCGCTGTCATTGAACAGGAATATCGAGAACGCGCGATGCAGTATGCCGTTGCCGTCGTGGCATTCGTCCTTGCCCATGCTGCCGATCTCGTTGTCGTCACGATCGACGAGAATCAACAGGTCGTCATTCGATTTTTCTTTCATGGGCGGGCGTTACTCATTGCTTACTTCAAACTTGCATGCCGACGATTTCGTAGCCCGCGATTTCGAGTGCCCTGGTCACTTCGGTGACACAACCCGGGCACAGCGCGACGATCGAACCACCGCCGCCGGAACCGGTCAGTTTCGCACCGACGGCGCCGTTTCGCCTGGCCGTAAAAATCATCTTCTCCAGCTCCGGCGTCGACACTTCGATGGCGTTCAGGAATCCCTGGCAGACATTCATCATTGAACCGAGCTGCTCGTAGTCGCGGCTTTTCAGCGCGATTGCGCCGGCCATCGCTATCTCGTCCATTTCATCGAAGATGGTCGTGTATAACTCCCGGTTTTTTTCGTAGCGCGCCCGGACGCCACTCACCTGCTCGATGGTGCTGCCCTTTTGACCGCTGGAGGCGATAACCAGTGGCGGCGTTTCGTCCAGTTGTAGCGGTTTGGTCCGGGTCCGCGAACTCTTGCTGTAAAGCACGGGTTCACCGTAGGTGGCAATATTGTTGTCGATCCCCGACGGTGTGCCATGCGTGATTTTTTCGCACTCGAAGGACAGCTTCTCCACGTCGACGTCGCTCATCCCCTTGCCGACCAGCTTGTCGAAGGCCCGGATCATGGCAACCGCCACCGCTGCCGAAAATCCCAGGCCCATGGCGATGGGAATGCGGGTCTGCACCTGGATGTCGTAGCCCCTGTCCAGGATCCCGAAATGTCGCATGATGAGCGCCAGCACTGCCGCCGCACCGTCGCCTGGCGGTGCTTGCGGATCCAGTTGCTGTTCGAAATCGAGCGCGGGAATCGCCAGGCGTACCCCCGAGGTCGATTCCCCGATGCGCACCGTTACCGCAGACTGTATGGGCAGCGCCAGCACGTGCCGGTCGTAAACGGCCGCATGTTCGCCCAGAAGAATGACTTTGCCCGCGGCTACCCCGGCGGACATGTTGCTTGCGACATCGCTTGACCCTGATCCGATCCTGGCATCTTTGGCGAGGACGACGCTTTCGCTCATCGACAGTGTTGGAACCTCCCCGGGCCGGTTCTTGAGCCTGCCGATCAACTCCTCGGCCTTCCATGGTTTCACGTCGCCGCTTTCGATCAGTCCCGCGACCACCTGGTCGAAAATTTCCGGCGGCGCGCCCGCCGACGCCGCAACGCTGCGCGCGTGCAGGCTCATGTGGCCTTTCTGAATACCCTCGGTAACCAGCGCCCGAAGCGCCGCGAAATTCTGCGCAAGGCCAACGGCAGCCATGAGTTTTGCGAGTTCCGGCGCGGTTTTCGCGCCGGCGATGCGCAAGCCGATGGCCGCGCAGGGGTTCGCCGACTGCGATCCGCCCACGATGCCAATCTTCAGCGGCAATGCCAGCTTGCCGTTCAGTTCGCCCGCCGGACCCACCTGCCACTCCGTCAGTGACCGGTAGGCATTTTCGCGAACGGCAAACGCATGCGCCCCGGCCTCGATGGCACGCCAGTCATTACCGGTCGCCAGGGCAACGGCGTCGATGCCGTTCATGATGCCCTTGTTGTGGGTCGTTGCCCGATACTTGTCGGCATTCGCGAACTCGTTGGCAAGCACGATGGCATCGCGCACCTGCTTGCCGGAAAATCCGTCGCGCGCAATAAGGCCGGGTGGAATGCTCGCGGTCGCGGACACGATCGAGCGGTCGGCGAGATTGGAAATGATCTTCAGGATGACGACACCGCCGCCGATGCGTTCGACATGCGGCGCAAGCCCTTCGCAAATGCCGTTGACGGCGTTCGCGCCCATCGCGTCCCGCGTGTCCACGAGCACGTGCAGGACGATCGTCCAGCGTCCGTCCGGCAGCCGCAATTTGAAGTATTCCATACCTTTCGCACCGCCACCCCGCAACTTGAGGTTCGGTTGCAGCTTGTTGGCAATTGTCAGCAACTCGTCCTGTGCCGCATACAGTTTTTGAATGGTCGCATCAGCGTCGTCGATGTCGATGACCTGAATCTGGCCGATCGATACCGGATCGGTCGCCATGACCGAAAATCCGCCCGCCTCCCTGACCAGCTTTGCGGCACTGCTGACCGCGGCAACGATCGACGGTTCCTCGACGACCATCGGTACGACGTAGTCTTTCTGATTGACGACGAAGTTAGGTGCAACGGCCAGTGGCAGGCCGAATACGCCGATCACGTTTTCGATCATCTTGTCGGCGGCCGACACCTGCAGCAGGCAGTCCTCGCTGAGCAACAATTTTTCGTCAGCCGCTGTAAGCAAGCCGTTATCGACCAGCGCCCTGATACGCTCGTCATGGCTCAATCGATAGAAGTTGGCAATTCGCGAATCACTCAAGGAAATTACTCCGCGAGCTCGAGACCGCTGTCGTCCAGCGATACCTCTAGAACCGTAACGGCGGTGGGCAGCGCATCTCTCAGGAACTCGTCGATGTCATGCTCGCATTCAGCGAGCACGATGCCAACATCGCCGCCACCGGCTCCGCATGGCTTGTAGACGATGCCGCGTTCATTCGCCGACTGCACCAGGGCCCGATGACCGGCATCGAAAATGCCGAGGTCATACTCGTCACTGAAGGCACTCAGGGTCTCGATGTAAGCGGGATAACACCCGAGGATCTGCGTTACCACGCCGGCAATCCAGGCTTTCGCAAGCTCCCCGGAGTGCACGCAAAGCCGTTGCAGGCTCGCTGACTGCTTTTGACCTTGCAACCGCTTGAGCCTGTCAGCCGTCGCGGCGGAATGGCCACTCCACAGAAAGCGGTAATGCAGCCCGGCCGGCCAGGCGATGCGGCGAATTTTCGCGGCAGCACGCCGATACTCGAGCAGTCCACCGTGCTGGCTGGTGGCAATATCCACGCCGCTGCCGCGTCCGTCCTGGAACCGCTCGTGGGCGGTTCTCGCCGTCCGACCGTCATCGCCCTCCAGTGCCAAAAAGGCACGCAATGCCGCCGACAGCGACACGGCAACGGCAGCGCTCGAACCAAAGCCGAGTTTGTCTCCGGTGTGGCGATCATGGAATGCCTGTGTATCGACGACGAGCGTCGCCGCTGGCATTGGTGCGACGGCGATCGCGCCGAAGACCGCCTCGACCAGGGCAAACATCGCCGGGTCGGGCAATGGATCCCGCCATTCCATGACGCCGCCCGCGGACAGCCGAAAATACCAGTGTCCGTCGACGTAACCCGGCGCTTCGAGGCAATGGAATTCGCCGTCGGATTGCGATATCGAGACGTGGGCACGACAATCGACGGCCGCCGAGATCGCGGGCGCGTCAAGAAGCACCGCATATTCGCCCGATAAAACCGCCTTGCCTGGCGCAGACGCCGAAATCACCTGTTTACCACTAATGCCGCGCCGCGACCCAGCCCGCTGGTCATGGTTTGCAACACGCCGTCGGTCGCCTCGAGTGCCGACCGGACAACCTCGCCTTCGCTCGGCAGGCAAATCGCCTTCAATTGCGGGCCCGCGTCGATCGTGAAGAATACGGCGTGTCCCCCCTGCTGCAGCTGGCGTACGGTTTGCATGGCCGACAGCGTGGCACTGCTCCAGTAGACGATCGGTGGGCGCGAGGCCCACATCACGGAATGCATCTTCAAACAGTTGTGTTCCGAAACCGCGGCAAGTTTTTCGAAATCCCGCGCGACCACGGCGTCCCTGGCGATGCCAATGTCCGCCGCTTGCCGCTCGAGCCAGCTGGAATAAAAGGGTGAGGTTTTCGCGCTGCGAATCATTGCCTCGCCGGAGCCGAGCGGCTTCTGACCGGTCGCGGTAACGGCGACCACGACCTCGAGCGGCCAGGCGTCGGCGTCCGCAATCGAGCGAACCTCGATATCAGACGCTTCTGCCTCGAGTTCGACAAAACCGCCGAACAGCGACCTTGCGGCCGATCCCGAGGTTTGGGCGGCCAATCTTGCCAGTGCGAGTGCATCGCGGCCGACGCCCGCCGCTTTGTCCGCTGCCACGACAAGGGCGGCGAAGGCAGATGCGGAAGACGCGAGTCCCGCCGCGATCGGAAAGTTGCACTCGCTTTTGACGCTGGCTCGCTGTCGATTCCTGCCGGCGACGCGATCGAGGCACTGGCTGACTCGCGGCAGCATATCCGCACTTTGCGTTTGATTGACGTGCAATTCGTCTGCCTGCAAATCAGGCGAAAACGACACCGACATCCGGGTCCACAGTGAGTCGAGCGTAACCGACAAGGAACTGACGGCCGGCAGGTTTCGCTCGACATCGCGCTTGCCCCAGTATTTGATCAAGGCGATATTCGGTTGCGCCTGAGCATCTGCCCGCATCTGTGACCTGTCCGGATGACTGCTTCTTGGAGTTTGCAGCGAGTATAGGTTGCGTCGCCAAAGCTGTCATGGAAACGCCGATCGCAGCTTGCCCGCCGGCGGGCAGGGCCCCTCGAATCGGTGTACGCTAGGTGGATGCCAGAGCCTGACAACGTATTGCCCGGCCGGTCGGCCGACGATCCGGCCAGCTATCTGCGGCCTGCCGCGTCGCTTGCCGAGCGCGACGCTTGAACTGGCAACGAAAAATCCTGCACGTCGACATGGATGCGTTTTACGCCTCGGTCGAACAGCGTGACGATGCCGCGCTCCGCGGCAAACCGCTGGTCGTGGGCGGCAGCAGTAACCGCGGCGTGGTTGCCGCTGCCAGTTACGAGGCACGAAAGTATGGTATTCGCTCGGCAATGCCGATGCGCGAAGCCTATCGTCGGTGCCCGGACCTTCTCAGGGTTGCGCCGCGCATGGCGCATTATCAGCAAGAGTCCAAAGCCATTTTCGAAATCTTTCGCGAGTTCACGCCGCTGGTCGAGGGCCTGTCGCTGGACGAAGCTTTCCTGGATGTCACCGACAGCCTCGGCATATTCGGCGACGAGGTTCGCATTGCGAAAGACATCAAGCAGAAGATCAAGAGCAAAACCGCGCTTACCGCGTCGGTTGGGGTGGCGCCGAACAAACTGGTCGCAAAAATTGCCTCCGACCTGGACAAGCCCGACGGCCTGTCGATCGTGACCCGGGACACCCTGCAACAGGTGCTGGACCCGTTGCCGGTGCGGGTGATTCCCGGCATCGGCCGCGAGACGCTGGCAAAACTGAGACGTATCGGCGTGGAGACCATTGCCGAACTGCGACACGCGCCCGACCGCGACCTCGAACCGATATTCGGCAAATTCACGCGCCGCACCCGGGATCGCGCCTGCGGGTTCGACGACCGCCCGGTCATGGCCACGCGTCCGGACAAGTCGATCAGTACCGAGGAGACCTATGACCAGGACCTCTCGGACGTCAACGACATGAACCGGCAGCTGATGCGCCTCACCGAGCGCACCGCCAAACGCCTGCGGGCGAAGCAACTGGTCGCCGGCACCGTGCAGGTCAAGATCCGGCAATCCGACTTCTCGACATTCACGCGCCAGCGTGCGCTGCGCCCGCCGGGCAACCGCACCGACCAGCTCTACCGGGCTGCCAGGGCACTGCTGGCGGACTGGCTGACCGAGCATGCGGGCGCGCGCATTCGGCTGCTGGGCGTTGGCACCAGCCGCCTCAGCCACGACTCGCAACCGGACCTGTTCGACGCGCCCGGTGACCACGCAAAGCTGGATTCGGCGGCCGACGAGGTCCGGCAGCGCTTCGGCAATGCCGCCGTCAGCCGTGCGCGCACGCTGGACCCCGGCTAAATCAGGTAGAATCCGCCCTCGTACTATGTATACGAGCTTCTTTGGGCTAAACGAAAAACCGTTTGCGATCACGCCGGACCCGCGTTACCTGTTCATGAGCGAACGTCACGGCGAGGGGCTCGCTCACCTCGTTTACGGCGTCACCGAGAGCGGCGGCTTCATCCAGTTGACCGGCGAAGTGGGCACCGGCAAGACCACGCTGGTTCGCACCCTGCTCGGGCAGATTCCTGCTGAAGTCGACATCGCGCTGATTCTCAACCCGCAGTTGACCGCGGTCGAGTTCCTGACGGCCATTTGCGAGGAACTCGGTATCGAGCTTCCGGATGACAAGGCCAGCACCAAAGCGCTGGTGGACGCACTGAATCGCCATCTGCTCGAGAGCCACGCAAAGGGCAGACGGACCATATTGCTGGTCGACGAGGCACAGAATCTCGACGACGATGTGCTCGAGCAGCTGAGGCTGCTGACCAACCTGGAAACCGCCCGGCAGAAGTTGCTGCAGATCATCCTGATCGCCCAGCCCGAGCTTCGCGAAAAGTTGGCGCAGACCAATCTGCGCCAGCTGTCACAGCGGGTCACGGGTCGCTATCACCTCGAGCCCCTGTCGCGCGAAGAAGCGGAGATGTACATCGATCATCGCTTGCGGGTGGCCGGGGCATTGACGGAAATCTTCGATTCACGCGCCCGCCGCGAAGTCTATCGACTGTCCGGCGGCGTGCCGCGCTTGATGAACGTCATCTGCGACCGCGCATTGCTGGGTGCTTACAGCCGCGAGTCGCGCACCATCGACAAACGCCTGGTGCGGCGTGCGGCGAACGAGGTATCGGGACAATCCCTGCCACCGGCCTATTTGAAGTATGTCGTACCGATCGTCAGTGTCATCGGCCTGATGATTCTCGGCGCGGCGATCTGGTCCGTGTTCGGTTCAGGCGAGCCGCCGGCCGCGATGCCGGAAGCGGTGGGCGCAGCAGCACCGGAGGCGGCGGGCACCGCGGTCCCGGCCGCGGATACCGGGGACGTAGCGGAGAGCGCCGGGGACAACGCTGCGCCAGGCGCAGTCAGTCTCGAAGCGGAACTCGGCCGGCTGGCGGGCAGCGGCTCCGGCATCCCTGAATTGCTCGAGCTCTGGGGCATCGAATACGACCCCGCCGCCGGCTCTGCCTGCGACCAGGCGCGGGCACAGGGCTTCAGTTGTTATTTTCAACGCGGCTCGTGGAACGGCATACGGCAGCTCGACCGCCCGGTGGTGCTGACGCTGACAGATTCGAGTGGCGCGACGCACCAGCCAGTCCTCGTTGGCCTGGGCGACGATGACGTCGAATTGTTGATTGGCGGTGAACGCATGCGCTTTCCGCTCGCCGACGTGTCGCAGCTCTGGTTCGGCCAGTTCATGCTGGTGTGGCGGCCGCCAGGCGGCAGATCGGTCGCAATCAGGCCGGGAACGCAGGGCGACAACGTCCGCTGGCTGCGGCAGAGCCTGGCAGCCATCGACAGCGACTACCGGCCGCAGGACCCGGATTCGGACTACTTCGACGCAGGTCTGCAGGAGCAGCTGAAAACCTTTCAGCGGCAGAACCGTCTCGAAGCGGACGGACTGGCCGGGCAGAAAACACAAATCATTATCAATTCCATGCTGGCGGTGGACGATACGCCGAGACTGTCGTCGCCCCCGGACCAGGGACATTAACGGGCGACCCGGGAAATCATGTCTTTTATTCTGGACGCGCTGAAAAAATCGGAAGCCGAGCGAATGCGCCGCGATACGCCGCGTTTTGCAGACGTTGCGGATCGCAAGGAGATAAAGCCGACGGTGCCGTGGATGTGGATCGTCGCCGCGCTCGTGCTGGTCAACGTCGGCGTGCTGGCAGTGCTGTTTCTTAAGCCGGGCGACAGCAGCGCTCCGGTCGCAAAGGCCGGACCTGGTGCTGCCGTTGATCCGCCGCCCACGACCCAGGCGGCGGTTGCGCCGTCCGTGGTCGAGGCGCCGGCGTCGCAAGCAGGACCGTCGACGCGCCGGATATCCGCGATCGAAACAGAGCCGGTCAATGCCACGCCGATGGCAGTTGAATCACCGGCGGTGGAGGCCGCCAGCGAGTTTCCGGCGGTAACGCCGGCATTTGCAACCTTCAATGATCTCCGCGCACAGGGCGTGCTGAACCTGCCGGACCTGCACCTCGATATCCACGTGTACAGCAACGAACCCGATGATCGCTTCGTTTTCGTCAACATGAGCAAGTACAAGGAACGGGCGACGCTCGACGAAGGACCCTTCATCAGGGAAATCACGCCTGAAGGTGTGATCCTCGAATTCCGCGGCGCGGCGTTTCTGCTGCCCCGGGAGTAGGCGTCAGGACATCGCTTCGCCGGCAGGCTCGATCAGCTTCTCCCCTTCGTTCCTCGCGTTATTGACCGTGCGATCCACCGGCCAGGCACGAAATGCCGGCGGCTTCTCGATCAATTCGGATAACATCGATGGTTCGCCCTCGAGCCAGCGGTCGGCATTCTGCGGTTCGACGACCACCGGCATGCGCTGATGGATCTGTGCCATGAAATCGTTTGCGGCGGTCGTGATGATGGCCGTCGATTGCAGCTTCTCGTCGCTGTCCTTGCTGTTCCAGGACTCCCAGAGTCCGGCAAACGCAAACGGTGTGCCGTCCTCGAGCGAAATAAAATACGGGGTCTTTACGTCGCCTTCGCGGCGCCACTCGTAGAAACCGTCCGCCAGCACCAGGCAACGACGTTTCTTGTAGGCGTTGCGGAATGACGGTTTTTCCGCAACAGTTTCCGCACGGGCGTTGATCATGCGGTTACCGATCGAGGGATCCTTGGCCCAGAACGGCACCAGGCCCCAGCGCAGCATCACGAGTTCGCGATCATTTGCTTCACCGTCACGCACGGCCGCGACGTACTGAGTCGGAGCGATGTTGTAGCGCGGTTCGACGTCGAGATTCGCTGTCGCGCCGAACAGCGCAGCGGTGGCTTCGGTCGGTGAATAAAAGGCAAAACGTCCACACATGGGATTGTGCTATTTCACTCGCGTATGCCGACGCCGCGATTCAGCAACGTCAGGTTCAGGATAAAGAGTCCGACCACGAATACGCCAACGATGAGGTAGGCATAGGCAATGTCGATGTCGGACACGCCGAGAATACCGTATCGAAACGCATTCACCATATAGAGAATGGGATTGCCCAGCGATACCGTCTGCCAGAACTGCGGCAACAGCGAGATCGAGTAAAAAACTCCGCCGAGGTAGGTGAGCGGTGTCAATACGAATGTCGGAATGATCGAAATATCGTCAAATTTCTTGGCGAAAACCGCATTGACGAACCCCAGCAATGCAAACACGATCGACGCCAGCAGTACCATCGACAACGTGACCAGTGGATGCTCGACCTCGAGGTTGGTGAAGCCAAGCGCGATCAGCGTCACGAGCCCGCCTACCATCAGCCCGCGTATCACGCCGCCGGCCACGTGCCCGATGACGATGGTGGCATTTGACAGCGGCGATACCAGCATTTCCTCGAGGTGCTTGCCGTACTTGGCGCCAAAAAACGAAGACACGACGTTGCCGTAGGAGTTCGTGATGACCGACATCATGATCAGGCCGGGCGCGATATATTGCATGTAATCGAAGCCGCCCATTTCGCCGATACGCCGCCCGATCAGGTTGCCGAAGATGATGAAATACAGCGTCATCGTGATTGCCGGCGGTACGATGGTTTGAATCCAGATGCGCCGGATACGGATGAACTCCTTGCGCACCAGGGTTTTCAGACCGACCCAGTTGGTTGCCAGGTTCACGCTTCCACCTGCTCCTGCTTGCTTTCGACCAGGTCCATGAACAGCTCCTCCAGCCGGTTGGCCTTGTTGCGCATGCTGACGACCTCGATTCCGGAATCGTTCAGTCGCGCGAACAGCGTATTGAGGTCGTAACCGGAATCGACCGCGACTTCCAGTTCGCAATCTTCCCTCAAGACGGTATCGAACCCGTCGAGTGTCGGCGCGTCGTGCAACGGTTCGCGCAGGCTGAGCACGAACACCTCGCGTTGCAGTTTGCGAACGACGGTGGTCATTGGCGCATCCTCGATGATCTTGCCTTCGTCGATGATTGCGACATGACGGCAGAGGCTTTCCGCTTCTTCCAGGTAATGTGTGGTCAGTATGATGGTCGTGCCCGCATTGTTGATTCGCCGCAGGAATTCCCACATCGAACGCCGGATCTCGATATCGACCCCTGCGGTAGGTTCATCGAGCATTAACAGCTTCGGTTCGTGGATCAATGCCCGGGCGATCATCAGCCGCCGTTTCATGCCGCCCGACAGGTCGCGCGCCTGGTCGTTACGGCGTTCCCACAGTCGCAGCTCTCCCAGGTATTTTTCTGCCCGTTCGATGGCCAGTTTGCGCGGAATTCCGTAGTAACCCGCCTGGTTGACGACGATGTTCTGTACCGAATCGAAAATGTTGATATTCAATTCCTGCGGCACGAGTCCGATACACGCTTTCGCAGCCTCAAGGTCCGTGTCGATGTTGTGGCCGAAAATCTCGACATCGCCGGAAGTCTTGTTGATGAGCGAGCAGATGATTCCGATTGCCGTGGTCTTGCCCGCTCCGTTGGGCCCGAGCAAGGCATAAAAATCACCGGCCTCGACGTCGAAGTCGATTCCTTTCAGTGCCTCGAAGCCATTTCGATAGGTCTTGGTAAGGTTTTTTATCGACAGTGCGTGCATGGCGACGCGTATTGTAACCATGGATTCGCGGTCAGAGCCGCATACCTTGCTGCGGCATCGCCGAAGGGCTTGGCCCTGTGAAGCGGGTTGGTCAGGCGTCTTTGTCTGCGACCTGCAGGCTTTCCGGCACCGTATTGCAAGCTGCAACGGCCCAGCGTTTGTTTGCATCCGCGGTCCGCTGCGTCAGCACGGTCTGCAACGCGCACATCTGCGCCGCCCGGCAGACTCGCGGGTTACGATTCACCCCGTCGCTCAGCAGCTTGCGCCACAGATCGTGGTCGTCGCCTCTCTGCAGCGTGAGCAGGTTCGGGTAGGCCGAAACGGCCGCAAGCAGCTCTACCAGGGTTCGCTCGGCAATGCATTCGCACCAGTGCAGCGAGGCGCCGCAAATCAGGCGCAAGGTATACGGATTTTGCCGCGCGAGCTGCCAGACAAAACCGAGCGTCGCGGACGCAAGCCGCAACAGATCCTCGGCCGGCGGCTCGATCGACAGTTCATGCCTGCCCGAAAAAATCTGTTCCCAGAGCCGGTCGTCACGTTCCCTGAGCGACACCAGCATGAACGGTGCCGTGGCCAGCCGTTTGGCCTCGCCCGCGCTGAGCGAGGTGATGCGCGACCTGAGTCCGGGCGAGAGCTCGTCGATGCCCTGCCGGGCGACGCGCGTCGACCTCAGCAGGCTGAGGTAATCGTGATTGAGGGCGAAGACGTTTTGGTAGTCGACGCTCGCCGGACCATTGAATGTCAAAGGTAGATCCCCCGTTACGCTGCAGGACGGCGATTTCTGCGCAAGCCGTGCAGATACAATATTTTTTATTGATTTCCCATCTACGGATGATATAGGCTCAATAGAAACTATATATGGGATAAATCTAGCATAGTTGGTAAGAAATGCGACTCACCGATAACCGCTACGCCGCAGAGCGCAGCCAGTTCGAACTGGCGCTCAGGATGATCGGCCACGAGGCCAGGACGCGCACCATCCGCGACTGCACCGGCCTGTCCGATGACCGTATCCGCAAGATTTACACGACCTATTTTCGCGATTCCGGGAATCGCTCGGTGCGCCGCCGCCGCGGCAAATCACCGCAGCAGATCGCACCCTTCGTCAAGAACCCGCACAACCAGCTGCAGGCGACCACGCTGGTCGCCCTGTTTTGCACCGGTCTTTTGCTGCGCATCGATGCCGCTAACCGTATCCACGCCTGCTGGCCCAGGCCCGACGTGGAATACGGTCATCGCCTGTGCCGCGCCTTCGAGACTTACCTGTTGTTGCACCCGCGACCCCGGCTCAGCTTCGAGTGGGCGTGGAGCCTGTTGCAGAACCTGTCGCGAAACGACGAACTGTGCCTCGCAAGCTGCGGCCGCTGCAGCACCCGCTACGTCCGGGATGCGTATGCGCTCGACCCGCAGCTGTGCCCCGGCTGCGAGATTGCCGAGCGTTGCCGCAAACCGCTGCCGAAGGGCGACTGAGACACGCAGCGATTCGGGTTTGCGGCATTTCGGTGCCGCTTTTTTTGTACACTTTTGCCGGCATGAGCGACCACAACGTATTTGCCGGCGCATTCGTCGATCGCTCGGGTCACCGGCGCAAGGACACGCGCTGGCTGGCACGGGCTGCCAGGAGCGCCGATTCGAGATTCGTGCCGGTCTGGGGCGACAAGTGTCTCGCCGGCGGCGAACCGTTGCGTGCCGTGTTGCTCGAAAGGGCGCAGGTCGAGATATATTTCGACGCGGATGAGCCCATTTTCCTCGGCATCTACCGGGGGCATCCCGCCTTTGCCGTCGGCATCGACGGCACCCTCGATGCGCCGCTTGCCGAGTTCGGTGATTTTCACGATCTGCGGTCCCTCGGCAATTCGCTGCCGGTCGAGGAGGCGAACCTGGTTGCGCATGCCCGGGCCCTGGTCTTGTGGCACGGCCTGCAGCAGTATTGTGGCGTCTGCGGGGCACCGTCGGTGTTCGAATCCGGCGGCAACACCCGGACCTGCAGCAATGGCGCATGCGCCACCCAGATCTTTCCACGGGTCGATCCGGCGATCATCGTACTGGTGTCGCAGGGCGATCGCTGCCTGCTCGGCCGGCAGCCGAGCTGGCCGGAGGGACGCTATTCGACCATTGCCGGATTCGTCGAGCCCGGCGAAAGTCTCGAAGACGCAGTGCGGCGTGAGGTCGCTGAGGAAACCAATGTCGTGGTCGGTGAGGTGTGCTACCACAGCTCACAGCCGTGGCCGTTTCCATCGTCGTTGATGCTCGGTTTTACGGCGACCGCCGAAACCCGTGAAATCGCTCTCAACGACGGCGAACTCGAGGACGCCCGCTGGTTCACCCGTGACGACCTGCGCTCGGGATTTCCCAGGCTGCCTTACCGATTGTCGATTGCGCGGCGACTGGTCGACGGCTGGCTCAATCGCCAGGGCTGACGACGACAACATGTGCCTGATCGTACTCGCCTGGAAGTCGCATGCCGATTACCGGCTGATTTTTGCCGCGAATCGAGACGAGCTGCACGCGCGGCCTTCCGCAGAGGCCGACTGGTGGCCGGATGCTCCCGATATCCTCGCCGGCCGCGACCTCGAGGCCGGCGGAACCTGGCTTGGCATGCACCGCTCCGGACGCTTTGCGACCGTGACCAACTACCGCGAGCAACAGGCGCCGCGGCGCGGCCTCAGATCGCGCGGGGAAATCGTCAGCGATTTCATTTCCGGCGACGCCGATCCGCTGAGTCACGTCGCTTCGGTCGTCGACGGACCGTACGCGGGGGTCAGCGTACTGGCCGCGGACAGCGACCGGTTGTGTTACGCATCGAACCGCGGCGACGCGGCGCGAGCACTGGCACCGGGAGTGTACGGCTTGAGCAATGCCTCACTGGATACGCCGTGGTCGAAGCTGGTGCGCTCGAAGCAGGCGCTGAGGGCACTTCTCGATGACAACCGGGTCGACTGCGAAAAGCTGCTGGACATTCTCGCCGATCGCACGCAGGCATCGGCCGAGGAGGTGAGTAGCGACGGTCAGTCCGTCAGCCTGGCGAAAGCGTTCAGCGCACCGTTTATCGTCAACCCGGAATACGGCACCCGCTGCTCCACCGCGGTCCTCGTTGCGAATAGCGGTGAGGTCGAGTTCTTCGAACGGCGGTTCGATTCCGCGGGCGAAATCAGCGGTGAATCGGCTTTTACATTCGATACTCGCGCTTGAATGCTTTATTCGAAAACCTTTAGCAACCAGTTCCTGATATCGACGATTTCTTCGCCGCACACGGCGTGCGCCATCGGGTACTCGTGCCATTCGACCGAGTAACCGGCCTTTTGCAAAACCTCGCGCGAGTGCTGCCCGAGCGCAATCGGCAACATCGGATCGAACGAACCGTGCGCCATGAAAATCTCGAGCGCTCTCGATTGCGCACTGGCGTTGCCCGCAACCTCCTCGTCAAAGCTGTTTTCGAGCGGCAGCCAGGACGACAAGGCCATCAGGCCGGCCAGGTCCCGCGGGTACCTGAGCGCGGTATGTTGTGCAATCGCGCCGCCTTGCGAGAAACCGGCCAGTACGATGTTTTCGCTTTCGATGCCGCGTTCGATTTCCCGCTCGACCAAACCCTTGAGCATTTCGCTGCTTTGCCGGATTCCAGCCTCGTCCTGGGGCCCGCCGCGATCGAGGGTAAGCACGTCGTACCAGGCCCGCATCGTCATGCCACCGTTGATGGTCACCGGCCGCAACGGCGCGTGCGGAAATACGAAACGCAGATCCAGACGCTCGCCCAGGGCCAGCTCGCCGACGATCGGTTCGAAATCGTGTCCGTCCGCGCCGAGCCCGTGCAGCCATATGACACTGCCTCGCGGTTCCTCACCACTTGCTACTTCAATCGTCTCCGGCAACTCCACAGGCGCTGGCTCCGTTTGCTGATCACGCGACGCATGGTAACAGTTCGCGACAGGCTGCCGCGCGGTTCCGCCGGCGAGCCCTGCGACGGTCGATTTCACGGTTTTACTGCGTTATCTGGTATACCATTCACCGCCTGTCGAGGTTCGATGACGGCGGTGCCTGACCATGAATGCATCTGCGAAATCACTGTTACTGGGTACAGCGATATGCCTTGCAATTTCAGCGTGCGGGCAAAAAGGGCCTCTGTATTTGCCGGGCCGCTCGAGCACTTTCGAGTCGATGACGCCCGAGCAACGACCTGCGACCGACAGCGATTCGCAAAGCGATAATCCATCGGAAGGCGATTCCGAAGACGAAGAATCCCCGGAAGATTCCGGCAATACTAATTAAACGAGCGGGCCACGCCCGCCATCGGTGCCGATGAGCGACAGCAAACTCGTCCTGGTGGACGGATCCTCCTATCTGTATCGCGCCTATCACGCGTTACCCAAACTGACCAGTTCGCGCGGCGAGCCGACCGGCGCGATTCATGGCGTGCTCAGCATGCTTCTCAAGTTTTCCAGGGAAGAGGCGACCGAGAATTTTGCGGTGGTATTCGACGCGCCGGGGAAGACTTTCCGCGACGAGATGTTCGACGCCTACAAAGCCAATCGACCGCCGACGCCCGACGACCTTCGCCAGCAGATTGACCCGGTCATCGAAGCGGTCACGGCGATGGGGCTGCCGATGTTGCGCGTCGAGGGCGTCGAAGCCGACGACGTCATCGGTACCCTGTGCCGGCAGGCTGCCGACGAGGGCATGCAAGTGCTGGTGTCGACGGTCGACAAGGACATGGCACAACTGGTCGACGACAACGTGACGCTGGTCAATACGATGACCGGCAAGGTGCTCGATCGAGACGGCGTCAAGAAGAAATTCGACGTCTACCCGGAGCAGATCGTCGATTACCTGGCACTGGTGGGCGACAGCTCGGACAACATTCCCGGGGTACCCAAGGTCGGCGCCAAGACTGCCGCCAAGTGGCTCAACGAGTACGGCAGCGTCAAGACGATTGTCGAGAATGCAGAACAGATCAAGGGCAAGGTCGGCGAGAGTCTGCGCGAGCATCTCGAGCAACTGAGGCTGTCGCAGGAACTGGCCACGATCCGGCAGGACCTGGATCTCGACCAGGGACCGAGCGACCTCTGCCGGTCTGACGGCGATAGCAGAGCCTTGCGCAAACTGTACAAGCGATTCGAATTGCGGACACTGCTCAGACAACTGGATGATGCTGGTGAGGAAAATACCGGCATCGAATCCGCGGCAAAAGGCGATTACGAAACGATACTGGACGATAAGCGCCTGGCGGCCTGGCAGAAAAAGATCGACAAGGCCGAGCTGGTGGCTATCGACACCGAGACCACCAGCATCAACTACATGCAGGCGGAACTGGTCGGCATTTCACTGTCGGTCAAGCCGGGCGAAGCGGCCTATATACCGCTGGCTCACGACTATACCGGCGCACCGAAACAGTTGAGCCGGAAATCCGTACTGGCGGCACTCAGGGAATTTCTCGAAGACCCGGACAGGAAAAAGCTCGGCCATCATCTCAAGTACGACGCACACATTTTCGCCCGCTACGGCATCGGCCTTAAGGGCATGCAATTCGATTCCATGCTGGAGTCTTACGTGCTGAACAGCGTCGCGACCCGACACGACATGGACTCGACGGCGCGTCATTACCTGGGCCTGGACACGATCCATTACGAGGACGTCGCGGGAAAAGGCGCCAAGCAACTGACCTTCAACCAGATCGACCTGGAGCAGGCGGCGCCGTATGCGGCGGAGGACGCGGACATCACGCTGCGTTTGCACGAGCATTTGTGGGGCGAACTGCAAAAGACAGGTTCGCTAGAGCACGTCTACACCAAAATCGAGCAACCATTGGTGCCGGTGCTGTTGCGTATGGAAGAAACCGGCGTACTGGTCGATCGCGACATGCTCAAAAAGCAGAGCAAGGCGCTCGCCAGGAAGATGTCCGAACTGGAGGCGAGTGCCCACGAACTGGCAGGCGGTGCATTCAACCTCGGCTCCCCCAAGCAACTGCAGCAGATTCTGTTCGAGGATCAGGGACTGCCGGTAATTCGCAAGACCCCGAAAGGCCAGCCATCGACCGCGGAGGACGTGCTCCAGGAACTCGCGCACGAATATGACTTGCCGCGGATCATTCTCGACTACCGCAGCGTCAGCAAGCTCAAAAGCACCTACACCGACAAGCTGCCGGAACAGATCGACCGGGAGACCGGCCGCATTCACACCTCCTATCACCAGGCGGTCGCGGCAACCGGGCGCCTGTCGTCGACCGACCCGAACCTGCAGAACATACCGATACGAACGCCCGAAGGCCGCAAGATTCGCAAAGCATTCGTGGCGCCAGAGGGATCCGTCTTGCTTGCGGCAGACTATTCGCAAATCGAGCTCAGAATCATGGCGCACCTGTCCGGCGACGAAGGATTGCTCGAAGCGTTTTCCGGCGATCACGACGTGCACCGGGCGACTGCCGCAGAAGTTTTCGACCTCGATCCGGATGACGTCACGGCCGAGCACCGTCGGTCCGCGAAAGCGATCAACTTCGGATTGATGTACGGCATGTCGGCATTTGGCCTGGGCAAACAACTCGGCATCAGCCGGCACGAGGCACAGGAGTACGTCGACCTGTATTTCGATCGCTATCCGGGCGTCAAGAAGTTCATGGACCAAACCCGTGAGCAAGCTCGTGAATCCGGTTTTGTCGAAACGCTGTTCGGACGTCGCCTGTACCTTCCCGATATCAACGACCGAAATGCACAACGCCGGCAATACGCCGAGCGCAGCGCCATCAACGCACCGATGCAGGGCACGGCCGCCGACATCATCAAGCGCGCCATGATTGTGCTGCAGCAGTGGCTCGACGACGGCAAGGTCCCGGCGCGCATGATCATGCAGGTACACGACGAGCTGGTGTTCGAGGTCGACGAGAAGTCACTTGGCGACGTCGAGGCACCGATCGTCGAGATGATGGAGCGTGCCGCGGAGCTGTCCGTGCCGCTGGTGGTGCAGGCCGGAAGCGGCCGCGACTGGGACGAGGCTCACTGAGCACGCTCAAAAACCTTTTGGAATCAAATGGATATTGTCGTGATGGAACTACCCTGGGGAAAACGGTTCCAACTTCCTGAGTGCGTTAGTCACTCGTCCGCTTACCTCCCTAAGCGGGCGTGCAACACGGTTACCCCAAGCCTGTTGCGAAACTGACCCCGGTTGTTTTCCAAAACGTCCGGGGTTTTTTTTGCGACGGCGTCGCTGAATTCGCAAAGCTATCGTTGTCTGCGCTCCGTCCCCAGGAAACGCAGCAGTGCCTCGCGCGACTCCTCGAGGCCGCGCTGCCTGAGCGCAGAAAAAAGCTGCACACTGGCGGAGGCGCCGAGTTGCGCTTGCGCCTGCTGCAGGGATGCCGCCGCGTCCTTCTTGTTCAGTTTATCGGCCTTGGTCAGGAGCACGTGCACCGGTATCCGCCGGTCGTCGGCAAAAGCCAGCATCGTAAGGTCGAACTCGCCGAGACCGCGGCGACAATCGACGACCAGCAACAGGCCTTTGAGACTGGCCCGGCCTTCGAAGTAGGACTCCAGCAGCAGCGACCAGTTGCGCCGTACCTCGGCGTGGACTCTGGCAAATCCGTAACCGGGCAGATCGACCAGCCGTTGCCCCTTGCCAAGCTCGAAGAAATTGATGAGTTGCGTACGTCCGGGCGTCTTGCCGGTTTTCGCCAGTTGCCGCCGGTTGACGATGGCATTGATTGCGCTGGATTTGCCGGCGTTGGATCGGCCCGCGACCGCCACTTCCGATCCCCTGTCGGCGGGGAATTGCTGCGGGCTTGCGGCGCTCAGTATGAATTTCGCGTCAGGGAACTGTGACATGGGAACAGGCCGCGATGTGTGTATAATTTGGGGCCTGCTGGGCCGGCCAGAACCCATATTGACGGCTCAATGGCGACTCAGCAAGGCCCGTGGCCGTCCCGGCCACCGGGGCCAAAGATCCGGCAGAGAAAGACTGTATGAGAATCGAATTTATTGCTTTGACGATGGCACTCTTGCTGTCCGCTACGGTACGCGCACAGGTCCTGGTCGAGGGCTCCGCCGAAGCCGGCGCGGCCAAGGCCATCACTTGCAGTGCGTGTCACGGCCCTGACGGCAACAGCGTCAATCCTCTGTGGCCGAGCATCGCCGGGCAACATCCCCTGTATATCGTCGAGCAGCTCCAGGCGTTCAAGAACGGCACTCGCAGCGAACCACTTATGCTGGGACAGGCGATGATGTTGTCGGACGAGGACATGCGCAACCTGGCGGTCTATTACTCGCAGAAGACGACTGCCACCAAAGTCATTGCCGATCCCGCCACGCTGGATCACGGGCAGAGGCTGTATCGGGGCGGCAGCCGGGAAAACCAGACACCCGCGTGTATTGCCTGCCATGGACCCAATGGCCGCGGCAACCCCGCATCTTCCTACCCGTCCTTGAAGGGTCAGTACGCCGTGTACATCGCGAAGCAGCTCCGTGACTACGCGAGCGGCGCGCGCCGGTCCGACGGTGCGACGCGCGTGATGCGCGATATTGCGGCGAAGCTGAGCGAAGAAGACATCGTTGCCGTGTCGTCTTATGTTCAAGGGCTACAGTGAGCGGTTTGGGAATATAGCGAATCCGCTTAAACCATTTGCCGAATTGCCAGTCAGAGCAGACATTCGTTTTGGAGATCTCTAGATGAATCGCATTGCAATCGTTGCCGTTGTCGTCATTGCCCTCGTCATCGGGGCATTCCTGTTTCTCAGGCAACCGGGCGATGACCAGCAACCCGCGCTCGTCGACGACCAGGTAACGGTAGTCGAGTCACCGGAGATCGCACCACCTGCCGAGAGCCAGGCGGACGACGATGCGCAACCTGAAATGGTCGAGGAATCCGCCGCCGAAGACGTCGACGAGGACCTTGGCGACAAGCCGCTGATCCTCGCACAGGCACAGGCTTCCGCCCCGGCACAGGATTGGAAATTCAAGGAAGGAACGCATTTTTCGCGACTCGTCCCGACGCAACCGACCGTTGGCGGAGCCGACAAGATCGAGGTCGCGGAAATTTTCTGGTACGGCTGTAATCATTGCTACGATTTCGAAACTTACGTAAACCGTTGGCTCGAGAAAAAACCGGCGGACGTTCGCTTCGTGCGCATTCCCGCGGTTTGGAACCCGCTGGTCAAATTGCACGCACAGCTTTATTACACCGAGGAAGTCCTGGTCAAGAACGGCAAGATCGCCGAACCGGAGCAGTTCCGGGCCGCCGTATTTGCCGAGTATCACCGGCGCGGCAATCGCATGGCGTCGGAATCCGCGATCCAGACCCTCTTTGAACGTCACGGCGTGTCCGCAGAAGATTTCCAGAGTACCTGGGCATCGTTCGAGGTCGCCCAGAAATTGCGGGTAGCGCAGGACCTCGCGCGTCGTTACAGCATTACCAGCGTGCCGGCGATCGTGGTCAACGGCAAATACCGGACAGGCGCGGTGGAAGCCGGCGGTTACCCGGCGCTGATGGAATTGATCGACGAGCTTATCGCGCGCGAATCGATCAGGTAGCAATCAGCCGGCATCCTCGGAGACGATTTCCCAGCGTTTGCCCAGTCTTCGCCAGTACAGGCGCTTGCGGGATTCGATGCTGCCCGCCTTGGTGACCATCACCTGCGTAAAGCGACTCATATAAAGATTCGCCTGCTGCGGATCGTCAAGCAGCAGCAGATCCTCGATGATCACGGCGCGTAACGGCCGCGACCGGAAAACGCCGATCTGGTAGGAGGTCCATTCTGCACGACGCATGTCGTGAAAGCTGAAGTCCTCCGCGTACAGTCCCAGGTAGGTGTCGAGGTCACCGCTTGCCAGGCTTTGTTTCCAGGCGTCGATAGCACGACGGAACTCGCGGCGGGTCTTCCTGATCTGTTCCGGCGTTCGCCAATGCACGCTCCGGGCGACAATCACGGGCGTGACCTCGGGCTCGATGACTCCCCTGAGCTGCCCGATGTCCTCGTTCGGCAACGCCAGGCAGCCGTCCGTGTCGCGCGGTGGCCGGTCCGGGTTACGGCGATCGACACCGTGCAACCAGATGCCGCCTCCTGTCCGCCTGTTCTTGCGATCCCAGGCGTTCGGATAGTCGAGCGCAAACGCCGCGGCACCGTATTTTTCGTGTAGCGGGCCGGTGTCGATCTCGTCGGTCACGAAATAGACGCCCAAGGGCGTCTTGCGATCCCAGGCCCTTTGCTTGCCCAGGCCGTTCAATCCGATCGACATGTAGCGATGTTCCCTCTCGACAATGCGATCGCCGGTGCGGACGAAGCGCCGCAAGCTCGAAGACGCTGCATCCGCGATCAGGATGTCGTGGACGGAATCCGGAATTTCCAGCACATACGCAGGCGACAGGTTGCTGTTTACCGTCATCGTCGCCGCATCCTCGGCCGCGGTCGCGACGCCATGCAGCAACGCAGCAATCAGCCAGAAAGCAAGGCGTGAGATTGACATGCACATTGGTCGTTTTTGTTCGATCCGCATACTAAGTCCTGGCTGCGACAGCGACAAGCGCCGCGTCCAATACCGGAGGAACCACCGCTTTAATGGATGCGGGCACCTGTCCAATGGCTTTCACCTGCTTCGCTATTGCGCATCGATTGCAACTCTTCCTTCAGCAAAAAAGTCAGCTGCGCCGAGCGGCCGGCATTGACCGACTGCGCCAGGTCCTCGTCGCCGAGATCAAGGTTTGGATTCCACACTCGCACCGTTATGCCGTGCGGATTCTCCGCATCAAGGACGATCTTTCCATTGCGGTCCGTTTTGCCGTAAACCGGACTGTCGACGACCAGGATATAACCCACCATTGTGTCGTGCAGGTTGCAACCGATGGCGACCACACCCGGGTGCACGAAATCGACCTGCGGCCGCATCGTGCCCTTGAACATCGGCAATACGAAATTGTTCGGTTTCGAAAACGAGTACACATGATGGGCTACGGCATCGCGGTTCGGAAACTGCACCCGCGTCCCGGTGCGCACGACCAGTAGCCCGGGGTTAAAGCGAAAATCCATCATCTGCATGACTTCGGCAGCCGCGGAGCGGGTGGCCGGTTCCGCACCGGGCTGCTCGATGAAAACGACCACATCGGGAACCGGCACGCCGTGCCTGTCGAGCACAGTGATCTCGAACTCGGCACCGCCCGAGGGTGCTGCGGCAAGCAGCAACAGTGCCTGGATTATGAGATGCCGCAGCCGCTCCATGCATGGCCACCCGGGAATTTTCATCGACGTGAATCGGGAATGTGTTGCAATTCTCAGTTTACGTCCTGGCGCGCCTCGGCAACCGTGAACTGCCGCACACTCTGCTCGACGGAATGCTCCTAATATTATGATTTTCTGAACTTTTTAGGGCATGGCGAACGCCGGCACGGTAGCCGATGGCTTGTCGAGCCGCGGCCTCAATGACGCGACATGAGTCTTAGAACCACGTTTCGCAGCAAGCTTTTCCTGATGACGATCGTGCCGCTTGCGGTGGCCCAGACCGTCACCATCGTCGCCGTCATGCACACGGTCAGAGATGATGTCTATCGCCGGGCCCACGAATCGCTCGCAGTCGGCGGCACCGTCATCGAGGAGTTTCGCGAAGCCCGCGGCGAGCGGCTGCGCGCAAGTGCCCAGGTTCTGGCTGCCGATTTTGGATTGAAGCAGGCCGCCGCGACGCGCGACACCGCCACCCTGGAATCCGTCTTGCTCAATCATCGACGACGTGTCAGCGCGGACATCGCCATCTTTGTGGACATGCAAGGCTCGGTGGTCGCGAGTTCGGAAAACATCGGCAGCAAGAGCAAGGCCGAGCTACTGCGCCTGATCGATCTATCCGCGGAGCGAACCAGCAAACAGTCGATATTGACGGTGAGCGATCTTAGTTACCACACGATCGCGGAATTGCTGCGCGCTCCCGTGCCGGTCGGCTGGATCGTACTCGGCTACCGCATTGATCAAAGCGTTGTCGATCGCCTGAGCAATCTGACAGACCTCGACGTTTCCATCATTGCCTTCGAGCAGGATGTGGCACGTGCTATCGCAACCACGTACCACGGTAGCGAAGCCCAAAGTTTTACCGAGGCACTGGCCGTGACCAATGCTTCGCTCGGTTCCGTATACCTGATCGACGACAACGGTGTCGATCGACTGACGGTCAGCGCACCGTTTGCCGAAGACGTGACGGACCTGATGATCGTGCTGCAGCGATCGATGCAGGATGCAATGCTTCCTTACGACGAGGCAAAGCGCGGACTGTTGCTGTTCTCGGGATTTCTTCTGATACTCGTGACACTGACCGGTCTCTACGTTTCCGGGACCATCGCGAAGCCGCTGCGCGACCTGGCGAACGCGACGCGGCGCTTGATTTCCGGAAACTACGACTCACATGTCGATGTCACCTCGGACGACGAATTCGGCGACCTGGCAGTCAGCTTCAACGCCATGCGCGAGGCGATATCCGAGCGTGAAGAACGAATATCGCAACAGGCGTTGTTCGATGCGCTGACCGGCCTGCCGAACCGGGAAAATATCGTGCAGCGCCTGCATCGGGCGATCGACCAGGCGAAGGAATCGGAAACCACGGTCGCGATACTCTCGATTCGCCTGGCACGAATGGCGGCCATCGCCTCGACCCTCGGGCACAGCGCCGGCGACGAACTGATCAAGCTTGCCGCACACCAGCTCAAGGTGAACCTGGACAGTAACGACATCCTGGGACACGTCGGCACAGACGAGTTCGTGTTGATCCTCAAGGACAACACCGTAGAAAATGCCCTGGCCTACGCCGACCGGATCGAAAGCATCCTCGGGGCAGGTGTGCGGCTCGGGCGAATCAACATCACGCTGCAGGCAACGGTCGGCATTGCAGGCTATCCGCAGCACGGCGAGAAGGCGGCCGACCTGGTACGAAACGCCTCGATTGCGCGCAGCGAGGCTGAAACCCGTGAGGAGCGGGTGCGCATTTACGAGGCCGGCAGACAGGATCACTACGTGCGCCAGTTGCGCATCGTCAACGACCTGCTCACCGCGTTGCAACGCGAGGAAATCCAGCTGCACTTCCAGCCGAAGATCGTGCTGCCTGACGGCAGGCCGTGTGGTGCCGAGGCCCTGGTCCGCTGGCGACACCCCGAACTCGGTTATCTCGCGCCCGATGAATTCATTTCGGCCGCCGAGCAGGCCGGAACGATCCTGCACCTGACACGTTACGTACTGGAGCGCGCCCTGAAGTTCTGCCGCAGCTGGCATGACCAGGGTTATGAACTCGGCATTGCGGTCAACCTGTCGGCGCGCGATTTGCAGGATGAATACCTGCCGTACTTCGTTATCCAGATATTAAAGGAACATGCCATCGCGGCGCAGAAGCTGACGCTGGAGATAACGGAGAATTCCGTCATGCAGGACGTCAATCACGCAGCCAACGTTCTCGAGTGCCTGCGTGACATCGGTGTGCGAATCTCGATCGATGATTTCGGAACCGGCCACTCTTCGCTGGCACAGCTGCGCAATATTCCTCTGCACGAACTCAAGATCGACCGCTCGTTCGTCAGCAATATACTCGAGGAAAAGGAAAACGAGGCTATCGTTCGCTCCACTATCGACCTCGCGCACAACATGGGCCTCGAGGTGTGTGCCGAAGGTGTGGAAAACGAGGAAACCCTGCGCTACCTGGCCGGCGCCGGTTGCGAACAGGCGCAGGGCTACTATCTCAGCAAGCCGGTGCCGTCAGATTACCTGATCGACTGGCTGGAAAAATATAAACCAGTAGCCTACCGCGATCGCCGTTCCGGCAAGCGCGCGTTTGCAAAATCCTGAGATAGCCAAAGGAAAAAACCGTCGCGCTCTGACCCTTGCTTTTTCTGTGGGAGCGGCTTTAGCCGCGAACTCATTTTGCAATAGATCGCGGCTAAAGCCGCTCCCACAATCAATCGATACTATTTCGCGGCCAACCCCTTGAGAAAATTCACGGTGTTCTCGCCGATATGCTCGACGGAGTAACCGCCTTCGAGGACGACGAGGGTCGGCAGGGCGAGCGTGGCAATGCGTTCACCCATGCGGCGAAAGTCGTCCGTGGTAATCGCGAAATGCGTGGTCGGGTCGCCGACGAAGGTGTCGAGACCCAGTGCGACCAGCAGCACTGCCGGTGAAAATCGCCGGATCCCGTCAAGTGCCTCGTCCAGAACGGCCTGGTAGCTGGCCCAGTCGGTGCCGAACGGCAACGGGTAGTTGTAATTGTAGCCCCGCCCGTTGCCGGCGCCGGTTTCATCGGCAAAGCCTGCGAAAAACGGATACTCGAGTTTCGGGTCTGCATGCAGGGAAATCGTCAGTACGTCGCTGCGTTCATAAAAGATGGTTTGCGTACCGTTACCGTGGTGATAATCGACATCCAGCACCGCGACCGGGCCGGCACCACCATCCAGCAATTTCTGCGCGGCGAGCGCCGTGTTGTTGAGATAACAATAGCCACCGCAGCAGTCCTGGGTCGCGTGATGACCCGGCGGGCGACATAGCGCGAAGGCATGGCGTTGCCCGTCTTGCAAAAGTCCCGCGGCCGTCAGCGCGATATTTGCCGAGGTGCGAATCGCTTTAAAGCTGCCCTCCACGAACGGCGTCGTGGAATCGAAGGAATAGCGCCCCAGCTTCCCTGCGATGCAGTCGCTTTCGACGTGACGCATACCCGGGCCGACAAAAGTCTCCGGTCTCGCATTCGCACCCTGTTCGTCAGAAGCGAGCCACTCGGGCCAGACATTTTTCAGGAATTCCAGGTAATCCGCTGTGTGAATCCTGGTAATGGGCGCGTCATCGAACTGATCTGGTTCGATGACGGTTCCGAAGCGCTGCTCACGAATCGCCTTGACGACATTGTCCGCACGTTCAGGACATTCACTCGAAGCTCGCCAGGTTTCGCCTCGCGGATCGAGCAGGCCACGGTGTAACCTGTGATCGTCAGCGTATACCGTGATCATCGGCCTGGCGACGAACGGAATCGACTAGTACGGGCCCGGCGGCGTCGCCCGGCGGCGCGGCGGGTCCCAGAACGGCTTGTCGACGACGGTAGCCTCCGCCATGACCCGCGACCAGTGCATTTCGCGCTGGTAATAGATCTCGACTCGCAGTTTTTCGCCGACCTTGCCGTGCGGGGTGCGCACCGTTCCGATCGCGATGTTTTGCTTGCAGACGGGCGACCAGGCTGCCGAGGTTATGAAGCCGATCTCCTTTTTGCTGCTGCCGCTCCCGGGATATATATAAGAGTGATGCGCCGGCTTGTTGCCTTCGATATCGAGCTTGACGAGTCGCCACGTGGAACCGCGACGTTTTTCCTCCGCGAGCGCACGACGCCCGTTGAAGACCGGTTTCTTGAAATCGACCAGCCACTCGAGACCCAGCTCGAACGGTGAACGCGAGCGGCCGGAGCGAACCGTGACGTTGGCCGGCAGGAAGTCAACATAGGCCGCGAGAAACCCGGCCTCGATGCGCGCGGCTTCCAGCGCCTCGGTGCCGATTGCCCGGATCCCGAGATCTTTCCCGGCCTCGAACAATGCATCCCACAACGCCTCGGCCTGTTCCGGGGCAATCCAGATTTCATAACCGAGATCGCCCGTAAACCCTGTACGCGACACCATCATCTGTTTGCCCTGGAATTCGACATGCATCAGGCCGAACGGCTTCAGGTTTTCGATACCGGCGCAGCCTAAAATTCGCATGATGCTGAACGACGTCGGTCCCTGGACCGCCAGTGCGGCGATGTCGTGGGTTTCCTCGACTATAGAGACATCCATGCCGATCGCGGCAGCCTGCAACCAGGACATGTGCCGCTCCTGCGAGCACAAGCGGTATTCACCCTCGTCAAGGTGGAAGATCGTGCCGTCGTCGATCACCTGCCCCTGATCGTCGCACCATACCGCGTATGCGACGCGACCGGGTTTGATCTTGCGCATGTCCCGCGTCACCAGGCGATCGATGTAATCGAGGCTGTCGGCGCCGCTAATCCGGTACTTGGTCATCGGTGTCAGGTCGAAAACCCCGGTGCTGTTGCGAATCGCAAAATACTCGAGTGCTTCGTCGTAAAAGCCGTCGGCGCTCATGTAGCCTTTCCATTCGTGCCAGCGGCTCAGGCGATCGAGTTCCGCCTGGCGCGGGTAAAAAGGCGATTGCAGCCTTCCCTGTGGAACTTCCCGGACCTTGCTCACGCTGCTTTCCCCCGTTTCAGGATCATCCGCGCCGCGTTGCGACCCGCCGCGCCGCTGACGCCGCCGCCCGGGTGCGCACCGGCACCGCAAAGATACAAGCCGTCGAGCGGCATCGCGTACTGCGCGGCACCGCCGACCGGGCGCGTAAACAGGAACTGGTCCAGCGCCAGCTCACCGTGATGCCAGTGCCCGCCGCCGATGAGGAACTGTTCCTCGATATCGGCCGGCGTCAGCGTTTCACTGGCGACGATGTTTTGCCTGAGGTCTGGCATGTAGTCACTCAGTGTGTCGATCGCCTGCTCGCAGAACGCCTCGCGAGTCGCATCCGACCATCCTTGCTTCAGCTGGTATGGCGCGTATTGCACGATCGCCGACATCACGTGCTTGCCTTCCGGCGCGAGTCCCGGGTCGCGATGCGTCGGAAAAGTGATTTCGAACACGGGCTTCGCCGAAATCTCGCCATACTTGGCGGCATTGAACGCGCGCTCGACGTATACCTCGTCGGGCGCGATTACGATACGCTCGCCGTACTCCTGGTCCTCGAGACCCGCAATGGATGGCAGGGCGCTGAGCGCGAGGTGCAGTTTCGCCGCATTGCCGCGCATGCGAATGTTGTGAATACGGCGGGTGAATTCCGGCTCGACGTTACGCGCCGAGACGAGCTTCATGATGGTCGACTTCGGGTCAGCATTCGATACCACCAGCCAGCTGTCGAAGGTCTCGCCACTGTCGGTTTCGACGCCGGCCACACGACCGTTGTCGACGACGATGCGCTTGACGTGCATGCCGGTCCTGATGGTGGCACCGTTGTCCCGCGCACTGTGTGCCAGCGCCTCCGTCAGCGAACTCATGCCGCCCGCCGGGGCACTGAGCGAACCGTGGCTGCCGGCCAGCCGGTAAAGATAGGTGAGTATGGTGTTGGGCGAGCGCGGTCCGAGGTGCGTTCCCAGTACGGCATCCAGGCTCAGTGCACCTTTCAGGAGCGGATTTTCGAAGCGCTCGGCGAGCTCGTCGAAAATATTGATGCCGATCAGGCGCAGGAATTCGCGAAGCTCCGTTTTGCCGAGCCGCCGGACATCGAATCCGAAGCGCGCCAGGGTCAGCACGTCGTCCATTCCCGCATCGGCTGCAAGACGCGGCGGAACCTTGTTGAGATAGGTTTGCAGCAGGTCGGCAAAGCGGCTCATGCGCCGGTGGAAATCACGAAAGCTCGCCGCATCGGCATCGCTGGTCCCGGACACCTCTTTGCCGCGGTAACGCACGTGATTGCCGTCCGTGGCAAGCGCGACGGTGGTCATCTTTTTCGATGCCAGCGTGAGCTTCAGATCGAGCTCCCTTTGTACCTGCGGCTGGAGCTGGTACAGCAGGTGCGCGCACGCGGATACGGAATAACCGTCGGCAAATTCCCGCGTGACCGCTGCACCACCGACCTGGGATCCGGCTTCGAGCACCAGCACCTTCTTGCCGGCTTTAGCCAGCAGCGATGCACAAACCAGGCCGTTGTGACCTGCACCGATGACGATTGCGTCGTATCGCTCGTCCATTAGTCGTCACTGAAATTGACCGGAGTGATGTCCGGCCGTTTGAGGTCATAAAGAATTTCGCGCGCCGCGTTGCAGCCAGGCGCGGCCATCACGCCGCCACCGGGATGCGTGCTCGAGCCGCACATGTACAGTCCCGCTACCGGCCCGCGATATTGTGCATAGCCCGGAATCGGCCGGTTGAACATGAGTTGATCCATGGTGAGTTCGCCGTGGAAGATATTGCCCTCGGTCAATCCCGACTGCTCGTCGATATCCTGGGCAGTGCGGATCTCCACGTGCAGGATGAGATCCTTGAAATCGGGACTGTATTCGGAAATCTGGTCGATCACGGTCTGGCCGAACTGGTCGCGTTCCTCGGAGGTCCATGGCCGGCCGTCGATCTGTGCCGGGCAATACTGGATGAAACAACTCATGATGTGTTTGCCGGGAGGGGCCATGGTCGGGTCGACCACCGACGGCAGGACCAGGTCGACATAGGGATCTTTCGACCAGGTACCTTCCTTCCAGTCATCATAGGCCCGCTCCATGCGCTCCATCGAGTCGATGAAATGCATATCGCCGTCATGCAGCGGGCTGCCTTTCGGCAAGGCGGGAAACGACGGCCTGCCGTCGAGCGCAATGTTGAGCTTTCCCGAGGAGCCGCGAATCTTGAAATGCTTGACGCGGTGATAGAAGTCCGCATCGAGGTCGTTCTTGTCCATACACTTCAGGAAGGTTCTTTTGACGTCCATTGCCGATACGACGGTGCGCGCGTCGATCTCCTCGCCACTGGAGAGTGCAACGCCCTTGACCCTGCCATTCTTGACCACGATCTGTTCGACGCCGGCATCCGTTCGCAACTCGCCGCCGTACGACTGAAAAGAGTTGCTGAGTGCTGCAGCCACCGCCCCCATGCCGCCACGGGCGAACCCCCACGCGCCCATGACGCCGTCGACCTCGCCCATGTAATGGTGTAACAGCACATAGGCCGTGCCCGGTGAATGAATACCGAGCGCCGTGCCGATGATGCCGCTTTGTGACAGGGCCGCCTTGATGACATCGGTTTCGAAGTATTCATCGAGGTATTCGGCAACGCTCATGGTCCAGAAGCGAATGGTGTCGTACATCCGCTGTTCGCCCATCTCGAAAAACTTCGCTCCCAGGTGTGCCAGTTCACGCAAGTCTTTAGGCTTGAACGAGGTCGGGTCCGGCGGCGTGCGTAACAGGAAATCCCGAATGAACCGGCATTGCCGCATCGTATCGGCAGAGTAACGCTCGTAGGCATCGGCGTCGGCTTTTGAGAATCTCGCGTATTCGCGGTAGTGCACTTCCGGGTCCGGGTAGTTGCCCAGATAATCGCCGTTTTGCATGAACGTCGTGCCGCCGCCGTACGGCGTTACCTGCAGGCCGTGGCGCGCCAGTTCGAGGTCGCGGTAGATTTCGGGCCGCAGCAGGCTGCAGACATACGAACAATTGGTGTACAGCCAGTCCTTGTACAGGCTGCGACTGGCGGTCGCGCCGCCGATGTAATCATTCCTTTCGAGACACAGGACGTCCAGCCCGGACTTGGCGAGATAAGCCGCGTTCGTAAGCCCGTTGTGACCCGCGCCGATGACGATCGCATCATATGTTCTCATTGACTGTTTACTCTCGATCCGGACGCTTTAATCTTGTTCTTTTCCTGAAGCCCGCCTGGTGGTTTCAAACGCGGGGCAGGCTTATTCTGCCATGCTCCCCGGAACAATTGCTCGTGCAAATGTCCACGGCCTTCTCGAAGCTTTTCAGCGTTTCGGCTATGCACCCGTCATCGTGGGCCTCACACAGGAACCAGGGCTCCCGCGAGTCCGGTTCGATGAGGACCCCGAGGTCGTGCAGGACTTCTGCCAGCGAATCGTAAAATTCGTAATCCGAATCGAGCCACTGCCGGTAGTTCGACGGCGTCGTCGAATCGAAAAACAGCCCGGACATCGCGGGGTGACCCGCGAAACTGTGCGCGATGCCCCTCGACTTGAGGATTCTGCCGATGCCCGCCCGGAGCTTTTCGCCCGCCGAAGCGACCGTTTCGAGGGCATCGGTCTCGGCGAGGATCTCCAGTGTCTTGTCCGCCGCGGCGAGCGCCACGGGATGCGCATTGAAGGTCCCACCCTGTGCGACGCTGTCGCCGACCATGCGCATGATGTCCTCGCGCCCGGCAACCGCCGCAAGGGGATAACCATTGGCGATGGATTTCGCGAAGGTACACAGGTCCGCGCTTACGCCGAGCAGCTCCTGGACGCCGCCCCTGGCGACGCGGAAGCCGGTTTTGACTTCGTCGACGATCAGGACGACGTCATGGCGGTCGCAAAGCGATCGCACATCGCGCATGTATTGGGCGCTGGCGGAGATGCCGCAGCAGTTGCCGAGGATCGGTTCGATCAGCAGCGCGCCGATGCGGTCGCCGTGCTTCTCGAGTTCGTCCTCCAGCACGTTCGCGTCGTTCAGCGGCACGGTGTGCACGAGCGACTTGAACATCTTCGGCACGCCTTTCGAACCTGCCCGGATCTTCGGCTTGCCGTGGCCGGGCTCCCAGTCTTCGACATCGGCATACCAGAGCACCTCGCTGAAGACGCCGTGGTAACCGCCTTCGACCAGGATGTGCTCGTCCTTGCCGGAGTAGGCGCGCGCGATCCGGAGCGCGGCCATGACCGCCTCGGATCCGGAATTGGCAAAGCGGATGAGCTCCGCGGCCGGCACCATGTCGCTCAAACGACACGCTACCTGGTACTCGAGTTCGGTGGACAGGCCGAAAACGCCGCCGGCGCCCATGCCGGCACGTGCCGCCTCGTCGATTCGCTCATCGGCATAACCGAGAATGATGGGACCGAAGCCCAGGCGGTAATCGATGTATTCGTTACCGTCGATATCCCAGAGTCGACCGCCTTTGCCGCGGTGCACGTAGATCGTGCTGTCGTCCCCCCAATACCGGTAGCTGGATGCAACCCCGAGTGGTAACTTGGTGTTCGCTTTCTTGTAGTGTCGTCTTGATTTGTCGAGGGAACGCATACGCGCTCCATGTGACCACGAGGGCCCTAGGGTCTCACGAAGCGAGCGCCGAAGTCCAGAAAAATTGAATGAATAATTATTCAGATTATGGCATAATTTTGAGCTAACGCAGACACTTACAAGATTTGCGTTTGACTTAATTACTCCAATAAGCGGTGGGTTTCCAGGAATGGCAATTGCACAGGCCCGGCAGAGCCGACGGGCACTTTCAAAAGAGCGTCGGCGTCAGCAACTGATCGATGCGACAATCAAGTGCATATCGATGAAGGGGCTCGGCAGCCTGACGCTCGCCGACGTGGCCAGGGAGGCCGGCCTTTCCCAGGGCATCATCAACCTGCATTTCAACAGCAAGGACAACCTGCTCGGCGAAACGCTGCGCTTCCTGATCGAGGAGTACGACGCGCAGTTCATGCAGGCGATCGAAAAGTCGCAAGGCGGACCGGCGGAGACCCTGCTCGCGCTGATGGAGATGGACCTTAAGCCCGCCATATGCGACCGCAAGAAGCTGGCGGTATGGTTCGCGTTCTGGGGTGAGGTGAAGGCGGTTCCGACCTACCAGAAAATATGTGCCGCCTTCGACGATAAATTCAGCAGCATCCTGGTGGACCTCTGCGAACGCATCGTGGCGGAAGGCAACTACCCGGACGTCGATGCGCGCATGGTCGCCGATGCCCTGTCATCGCTGACGGACGGGCTCTGGCTCTCCCTCCTCGTCAACCCGAAGGCTTTCGACCGCGACGCCGCCCTGTCCTGTGTCCGCAGCTATCTCCGGGTCATGTTTCCCGATCATTACGCCGCCGATTGCCGATGAAGATCGAACTCTCCGACAACGCGCGGCGCTGACAGGCGCCTGCCCGCGAATTTGCGGATGAATACCTGAAACCGCACGAGATCGGGGCCGAGCTGGACGACGGCGTCCTGGCCGAAAAGATCAGTAAGCGAAACAACACGCTCGGCGCGCGCAGTTGCGGGTCGACCGGACCCGGGAATTGAGCAGCGATATTCAGCGACTGATCATCGCGCGCAATTTACTGACGCACGGCCTCCACACGTAGCGCGCTCGTGCCGGCCCGGCGAATATCGTTGTCTCGGCCACCGGTCGGTGGTCAAATCAGGAGCATCATGACCCGGCAGATTACGACACTGGTTGCGACGAGCCCGATCGTCGCGGTTTTCCTGTCTGTCCTGTTGTCCTGCACGCCCGATCGGACGGCCGAACTCGCCGGCGACGAGCAAGTCGTCAACGTGTTCAACTGGGTCGATTACATCGCGCCGAACACCACTGAAAGATTCGAGTCCGAATTCGGAATCAAGGTGAACTACGACGTTTACGACAGCGCCGAAGTCGTTGATGTAAAGCTGCTTGCGGGCAACAGCGGCTACGACGTCGTTGTGCACAGCAGCCAGTTCGCCTCGCGACTCACGCCGATCGGGGTCTATAAACGACTCGACTATTCCCGGCTCGACAATGTCCGCCATATCGATCCCGACTTCCGGGAAAAGATCGACGTCTACGATCGCATGCTCGACTATGCCATCCCGTATCACTGGGGATCGACAGGTTACGCGTGGAATGAGGAACTCGTCCGGCAGCGCCTGCCGGATCATCCGATGGATTCGGCAGACGTGTTGTTCGATCCTGCCGTCGCCTCGAAGCTGGCCGACTGTGGCATCAGCCTGCTCGACAGCCCGGCCGACCTGTTTCCGATGGTGCTCGCGTATCTCGGCAGGGACCCCAACGCCGTTGACGACGAGAGCTTGGCCGCCGGCGAAGCGCAACTGAAAAGCGTGCGGCCGTACGTGCGTTATTTCAGTAACCAGAAGATGCTGACCGATCTGCCGAGCCGGGAGGTGTGCGTCGCCATGAGCTGGTCGGGCGACTACGCACAGGCGGCCCTGCGTGCCGAAAAGGCCGGTCTGGACATCAGGCTGCGATATACGATGCCGAAGGAAGGGTCCGCGCTGTGGGTCGACGGCGTATATATTCCATCCGATGCGCCGCATGTCGACAATGCTTACCTGTTCATGAATTTCCTGATGCGTCCCGACATAGCTGCCGACATCGCCAATACGGTTTTTTATGCAAACTCAAACAAAACGTCGCAGCAATACATTGATCCGAGAATTATTAACGACCCGGCGATCTATCCGGATAAAAAAGACTGGCATCTGTTGTTTCGCATTCTGAACGTCGATCCGAAGAGGGAGCGCTTCAGGACGCGCGCCTTTGCCCGTGTCAAAGCGGGCATTTAGTGAAGGCCGGCCGAAATCGATGAAGCACGAAACTACCGATCCCGATTCCACAGAAACATCGTTCATCGACATTCAGAATGTCAGCAAGCATTTCGGCGAATATATCGCCGTCGATTCCGTCAACCTCCAAATACGACGTGGCGAGCTGTTTGCCATACTTGGCGCATCCGGCTGCGGCAAAACCACGCTGCTGCGCATGCTGGCTGGATTCGAACCGCCGACATCCGGCCGCATGTTTATCGACGGCGTGGACATCACGGAATTCCCGCCATACGAAAGGCCGGTCAACATGATGTTTCAGTCCTACGCCATCTTTCCACACATGACAGTCGAACAGAACGTCAGCTACGGGCTGGCCAGAGAAAGGCTTCCCAGGGCGGAAATCGCGGATCGCGTCGCCGAGATCCTGAATCTCGTGCAACTCACATCATTCGCATCGCGAAAACCCGATCAGCTCTCCGGCGGACAGCGGCAGCGCGTCGCCCTGGCCCGCGCCCTCGTCAAACGTCCGAAAGTGCTGTTGCTGGACGAACCGCTCGCGGCCCTCGACAAAAAGTTGCGCGAGCATACCCAGTTCGAGCTCATGAACATCCAGGACCAGCTGGGCATTACGTTTGTTGTCGTCACGCATGACCAGGAAGAGGCGATGATACTGTCGAGCAGGATCGCCGTAATGGAAAAAGGCCGCTTCGAGCAGATCGGCACGCCGAAAGAGGTTTACGAGTATCCTTGCAATCGCTTCGTCGCTGAGTTTATCGGCACCATAAACATGTTCGAAGGCAAGGTCGTTGGCGCATCGGCCGGCGAGGTACGTATCCGTTCGGATGAAGCGGGGGGCGAATTGTCGGCGACCCTGGACGGCAAAATCGACAACGGCGCGAAACTGTACATCGCCGTCCGCCCCGAGAAGATATTCATAAGCAAGTCCCCGCCGGACGACGACCGGGATGTGCGATTGCGTGGCATCGTTTATGACCTCGGGTATTTCGGCAACCTTTCGTTGTACCGGATTCGGCTGGATTCGGGAAAAGTCGTGCAGGTCAGTGCACAGAACCGCCAGCGAACTGCCGCGCGGCAGCTGGAGTGGGACGACGAGGTCTATATCTCCTGGCAACCGGCCAGCGGCATCGTGCTCGAAAGGTGATCCGTAATGGGATCGAATCAGATCACGGGAAAGGATGAATATTGGCGACGCATTGCGATCGCGTTTCCCTACGTTTGGTTGCTGTTTTTCTTCCTGGCACCGTTTGCGATCATCCTGAAGATCAGCGTCGCGGACCCGGTTATCGCCATGCCACCGTTTACGCCGTTGTTCGACGGCTCCGGAGGCATCCAGGTCACAGCCGACAACTTCGGCTTCCTGGTGACCGATAAGCTCTACGCAATCACCTATCTGAATTCGGTCGTCATGGCAGCCGTGGCCACGATTCTCTGCCTGCTCCTCGGATTCCCGATGGCGTACGGAATTGCCAGGTCGAATGAAGCATTGCGCGGAATTCTGCTGCTACTGATCGTGCTGCCGTTCTGGATTTCGTTCCTGCTACGCGTCTATGCGTGGATGGGTCTGCTCAATAACTATGGTGTGGTGAACAATATTCTGATCTGGCTCGGACTGATCGAGCAGCCGATTGCCATCATGTATACCGATTTTGCGATCTACATCGGCCTCGTCTATTCCTACCTGCCGTTCATGATTCTGCCGTTATACGCGACGCTCGAACAAATGGATCCCGACCTGCTCGACGCGGCACAGGATCTCGGCGCCACGCGCTCACAGGCATTCAGGGACATTACCTGGCCGCTCGCCCGCCCGGGCGTCATCGCCGGCTGCCTGCTCGTTTTCATTCCGGCAATGGGCGAGTACGTCATTCCCTACCTGCTCGGCGGACCGGAATCCCTCATGATCGGGCGAGTACTGTTTGACGAGTTTTTTGTCAACCGTGACTGGCCACTGGCAACATCGGTCGCAGTCGTCCTGCTTCTGTTGCTGGTCGTGCCGATCGTCGTCCTGCAGCGCAACCAGGCGATACGCACGGAAGCCGACTCGTGAAACCACGGTCAGTCTTCGTTCTTTCGGCTCTGGCTTTCGGCTACGCCTTCCTGTACGTACCGCTGGTTTCGGTGATCGTGTATTCATTCAACGATTCGAGCCTGGCAACAGTCTGGGGTGGATTTTCGACCCGCTGGTACGGCGAGCTGTTGCGGAACGACGAGGTGTTGAGCGCAGCTTTCCTGAGCCTGCGAATTGCCGTTACCTCGGCGACCGCGGCGACCGTTCTCGGCACACTTGCCGGCATGGCCATGGCGAGATTCGGCCGGTTCCGCGGCCGAACCCTGTTCACCGGCATGATCGTTTCACCGCTTGTCATGCCGGAGGTCATCACGGGCCTGTCGCTGTTACTGCTGTTTGTCAGCTTTCAGCAGCTGATCGGCTGGCCCGCGCATCGCGGTTTCACGACGATTACCATCGCGCACACCACCTTCGCCATGGCCTATGTCGCCGTCATCGTCCATGCCCGGCTGGCATCGATGGATGAATCCCTGGAAGAAGCGGCGATGGACCTCGGCGGTCGACCGTTCCGGGTCATGCTGGACATCACGCTGCCGTTGATTGCGCCGGCCATGATCGCCGGCTGGCTGCTCGCATTCACTTTGTCACTCGATGATCTCGTGATTGCAACGTTCGTTTCCGGACCCGGGGGCAGCACGCTGCCGATGCTGATTTTCTCCAAGGTCAAGCTCGGCTTGTCACCGGACATCAACGCACTGGCGACACTGATTATTTCGATCGTCACGCTCGGCGTATTGATTGCGTTTTTCGTCAATCGACGATCGCGTTTACAGGATGCTTAAGCGGACACATTGGGCGCGCGGCGCAATTCCTGCAACACCCATTCGACGAACTCCTGCTCGTCTTCCTCCATGCTGGAGAACGGCCCCGGCCTGTAATATCTGGATCTGACGCCTTTCCAGTTGTCGACGATGATTTTCTTGTCCGCTTCCGTCGTTACATCCCACAACCACACGAGTTCATCGAGGTCGTAGTCTTTGCCTTCGACTGCATCGCCGCGCACGAGCCAGTAGATCTCGCACTGGCAGGAATTCTGGCTGACCGGAGTGAAAACATAGCCGACAACGTGATCGCTGTAGGCGAGAAAGAAATTCAGCGGCCCGAAGTTGAAGTCGGACGCACCACCGTCATAGTCTGTCAATGATCCGAGCAACGGCGCGAGCGGCTCGCCGTTCCGGCTGCCGCTCTTGTAGCCGTCGAACATGGCGGTGCGGCTATACCCATAGCCCATTTCCCCGGGCGGAGCCTTCGCATAAATGTAATCGTGTTCGATCTTTTTCAGCCCACAGGCAGCCATTCTTTCGAACATGTGGGCCTGAATGCGCTCGCGCTGTTTGCTGCCGAGCATCAGCGTATGCAACTTTGCGTACTCCGGATGCGCCGGCGCACAGTGATAACACTCCTGGTAGTTTTCGACCGCCAGTTTCCAGTTTGCGTCGATCGGATAGACTCTCTGAGCCGCGACTTTGAGGTTTTCGAAATCGAACATGGCCATAGGCTCTGCAAGATCGCGTCGCGCAGCTTCGACTGACGGCGGATCCTCCGAAAAACAGACGAAAATCAGGCCGTGAATGATTTCGAGCGGCAATCGGTGTAATCCGAAACCTGATCTGTCGAATCCGTTCGGCATCGACCGCGCCGCAAGCAATGCACCGTTCGTATCGTACATCCACCCGTGATAGGGACACTCGAATTTGCGCCGGTTGCCTTTTTGCTCGAGACAGACGATCGAGCCACGGTGCCGGCATACGTTGGCAAAGGCCCGGAGGACACCGTCCTGGCCGCGGACGATAATGGCGGACTCGTTGGCACAGTTGACGACCCGGAAATCTCCCGCGTCGGGCAGCTGGCTCAGGTGCCCGGCCAGGATCCAGCTCTGGTAGACGATGTGCTCGAGCTCCAGCGCATAGATCTCCGGGTCCGTATAGAAGCGTTGCTCCAGGGACCAACCGGGCTTCTGGCAGGCGATGAGTTCCCTTATCGATCGGTTGTCGCGCGTTTCCATGTCGTTCGTGCGTTAAAATGCAGTGCAAAAGGCCTGACGGTATTCTAATTCGCGCCGCGCTGCAGCGAAACTGTGGATTCTGCTGACCCGGCACGCCAGGCGCCCCGGATGCGCAGTCTTTCGGCTTCAGTTGATCATGACAAAGCGACAAAAACCTCCTGCCCTATGCGCGCCGTTGGCCGTGCCGGCGGCTCCCGCGCCAAATCGGGGTTAACGCCGATGCCACTGGTCGCCCACAACGAGCTACCGACTTTCGAGCGGCTGAAGGAGGCCGGCCAGCACATACTCGCGCCGCGGCCAAAAGCCGAGCCGGCCTTTCCCGAACTGCACATCGGTCTGCTCAACATGATGCCGGATGCGGCGCTGACGGCGACCGAACAACAATTCATGCGGCTAGTCGCCGCCTCCCCGCAACAAACGCGATTCTATATTTACCCGTTTTCGCTCAAGGAACTGAACCGCGACGACCGTGCCGAGGAACACATCGCCCGGTATTACTCGACGTTCGATGAACTTGTGGCCGACGGGCTCGATGCGCTGATCATTACCGGCGCCAACGTTGCCAATCCATCGCTCGACCAGGAAGCCTTCTGGGACCCGTTGATCGAGGTGGTCCGCTGGGCCGAGAGCCATGTCTCGTCGATCCTGTGTTCCTGCCTGGCAACGCATGCGCTACTCAAACACAGCCACGGCATCGACCGGGTTCGCCTGCCGCAGAAACAGTGGGGCGTTTACCGGCATGAGATTACCGAGTCCGGGCATCCACTCGTCAACGGCATCGGCGGCGAGTTCGCGGCACCGCATTCCCGCTACAACGAAATTACCCGCGCGCAGCTCGAGGATGCCGGCCTGGTGGTGCTGGCGGAAAGCCCGGAAGCCGGCGTGCACCTGGCCGTCAGTCCGGACCGCTGCCGTGTGGTGTACTTCCAGGGCCACCCGGAATACCACGCCGTCAGCCTGCTGAAGGAATACAAGCGCGAAATGTTGCGCTTCGTTGCCGGGGAACTGGATGCGCCGCCGCCGTATCCGGAAAACTACCTGCCTGATGCAGCGATCGCGATCGCCGACGCATACCTCAAAGGCTGTACGAAAGCGCTCGCGGCAGGGCGAACCGTCCCCGAGTTTCCCGAAAGGGAACTGACGCCTTTCGTTCGCAACACCTGGACCGCCACGGGCAAGGCGATGGTCGACAACTGGCTGAAACTCGTAGGCCGTTTGACCGGCCGTGACCGCAAACAGCAGTTCGCCGATGGCATCGATCCGAACCGGCCCCTGGACTCGATTGCCGGCATTTGATCTGCGTTCCACCGGCAATTACTAAGCGTGTATCATCTGCGACCCTGATCCACCTCGGCAGCAACTGATCAAGGAAAAAGTATGGGTTTTCGTACCAGGCAGATTCACGCGGGCGTCACGCCCGATCCGGCGACTGGCTCGATCCTCACGCCGATATTTCAGTCAACGACCTTCGTCCAGGACTCCGTCGACGAATACCTCGACAAGGGCTACTCCTATTCGCGATCCGGAAACCCGACCGTGCGGGCCCTGGAACTCAAACTCACTGACCTCGAAGGTGGTGTCGACTGCGCGTGTTTCGGCACCGGCATGGCAGCCACACAGGCGACGATGCTGGCCTTCCTGAATGCCGGCGATCACGCCATCGTGTCCGATGTGGCCTACGGCGGCACCTACCGGCTGGCCACCAAGGTGCTGTCGCGGTTCGGTGTCGAGTTTACCTTTGCCGATACCTCGAATTCGGATGACGTCGCGGCTGCCGTCAGAAACAACACACGGCTGATATTCACGGAGACGCCGGCCAACCCGACACTCAAGTGTTCCGACATCGCCGCTATCTCGGAGATCGCAAAAAAGGCGCGCGCCGTGCACGTCGTCGACAACACCCTGCTTACGCCGTACTTTCAATTGCCGCTTGAACTCGGCGCCGACGTCGCCGTGCACAGCACGACCAAGTACATGGATGGCCACAATGCCACGGTTGGCGGCGCCGCGATCAGCAAGTCTGCCGAGCACGCCGAGGCGATCCGCTTCATCCAGAACAGCACAGGAAGCATCATGTCACCGCAGGTCGCCTGGCTGACCTCGCAAGGTTGCAAGACGCTGTCAATTCGCATGGATCAGCAATCGGCAAACGCCATGGCGATCGCCAGGTTTCTCGAGGCGCATCCGAAGGTAAAACAGGTTTGCTATCCGGGCCTCGATTCGTTCTCGCAGCATGAGCTGGCTAGCCGCCAGGCCAGCGGTTACGGCGCCATGGCGTGGTTCGAGGTAAAAGGCGGTCTCGCGGCAGGCAAAAAACTGATGGACAACGTCGAGGTCTGGACGCTTGCAGAGAACCTCGGATCGGTCGAGTCGCTGATTACCCATCCGGTCACGATGACGCATGCCGACGTCGAGGAAGCAGAGCGGCAGCGCGTCGGCATCATCGACGGGCTGGTGCGGATTTCCGTCGGCCTCGAGGACGAGGAAGACCTGATCGGCGCGCTGAACCAGGCACTCGGCAAAATCTGAACGGCATCGCAAAAGTCGAGCGCCCGCCTGCATGATTCTCGAGGTCCATGGCAAGCGGGTATTCGCGTCGACCGGCGGCAAGCCATACGAAAACGCCGCCCCCTGTGTGATCTTTCTTCATGGCAGCGGTCTCGATCACAGTTTCTGGGATTGTCATGCAGCGTTTTTCGCGTCTGAGAACTATGCGGTGCTGTGCCCCGATCTGCCGGGCCATTCCGCATCCGCAGGACCGCCGCTCGAATCGATCGAGGCGATGGCTGAGTGGTTGCACGAGGTCGTCGAAGTCCTCGGTGCAGGCAACCTGTCAATCGTCGGGCATTCGCAAGGCGGACTTATCGCCCTGGAGTTCGTGTCCCGTCATCCCGAGCGGGTCCGCAGCGTATCGCTGATCACGAGCGGCTTGCGCATCGCCGTGAACCCGGCACTGATCGAGGCAGCCGAACACGATCCCGACCAGGCCGTCGCCATGATGTCGCGCTGGAGCTTCGCCGCGGGCGAGCCACCGCAGCGCGCAGCGCGTGACGCGCTGGCTTCGGAGTGTCGCGAGATTCTGCAACGCAACGCATCGCTGGCGCTGGCCGCCGACTTGCGGGCTAACGATGCCTATGTCGACGGCCAGCGAGTTGCAGCGCAGATTCGCAAGCCCGTTCAGGTCATGGTCGGTGGCAAGGACCGGATGATCCCCGAATCGGCAAGCGACGAGCTGATTGCCGAGCTGCATCGACCGCAGGTGCACGTGTTCGGCGACAGCGGTCACATGCTGCCACTGGAAGCGCCGGAAGAATGCCGCGCGCTCCTGTCGCAGTTCGTCAGCGAAAACAACCCGATTGCCTGACGTGGCAGGCCGCTATTGATGCGGCAACTGTGCTGGCCTAGGATGGATCGATTCGTGAAGGGCAGCGCGATACGGTCTGTGCCGGTCCGGCAGGGACCGTTCCGTGACAGGGTCGAGAACTCATCGTGATCTATAACGCACCGATCAAAGACATGGTATTCCTCGTCGAGGAATGGATAGGCATCGACAAACTTCGTTCCTTACCGGGGTACGAGGACTTCGATGCCGATACCCTGCGTGCGATTCTCGAGGAGGCAGGCCGGTTTTGCACATCCGAAATCCTGCCGACCAATCAGCCGGGTGACGAGCACGGCGCGGTGCATAGCGACGGTGACGTGTCGACGCCCCCGGGGTTCAAAGAGGCTTACAGTAAATTCGTCGAGAACGGCTGGAGCGGTATCGACGCCGACGAAGAGTATGGCGGCCAGGGCCTGCCCAGGCTGCTCGTGTTCCTGATCGACGAAATGCTGGCAGCCTGCAACCTGGCGTTCAAGCTGTACCCGGAACTGACCCGCGGCGCCTGCCACCTGCTCGCGAGCCATGCTTCCCCGGCGTTGCGCGACAAATTCCTGCCACGCATGGTGGAGGGAAGCTGGAGCGGCACAATGTGCCTGACCGAACCGCACTGCGGCACCGATCTCGGTTTGCTGACGACGAAAGCCGTGCCGCACGGAGACGGAAGCTACCGCATCAGTGGCACCAAGATTTTCATTACCTCGGGTGACCACGATCTCACGGAAAACATCATTCACCTGGTGATCGCACGCATAGACGGCGCGCCGTCGGGATCGGGCGGCATCAGCCTGTTCCTGGTACCGAAGTTTCTCGTCAACGACGACGGCTCGCTCGGTGAACGCAACAACGTGGAAACCGGTTCCATCGAGCACAAGATGGGTATCAGGGGGTCGGCGACCTGCGTGCTGAATTTCGACAATGCAGAAGCTTATCTCGTCGGGGAGGAGAACCGCGGGCTCGCGGCAATGTTTCGCATGATGAATCTCGAGCGACTGACCGTCGGTGTGCAGGGTCTGGGGATCGCCGACATCGCGATGCAGAATGCCGTCGCCTATGCGCAGGAAAGGTTGCAAAGCCGCGCACCCGCGCCACGCCCGGATGAGGGCAAAGCCGCGGACCCGATCATTTACCAGCCCGAGATCAAGCGCAAGCTGCTGGAGTTGCGGTCACAGATCGAGGGCGGCCGGGCGCTGGTCGTCTACGCCGGACTGCACGCGGACATCATGGACAGGGCAAGCGATGCGCGGGAAAAGCAGGCGGCGCAGGACACGGTCGCGCTGCTGACACCGGTGATCAAGTCCTACCTGTCGGATCTCGGCGTTACGGGTGCGTTATCCGCGCAGCAGGTGCTCGGCGGTCACGGCTACGTGGTCGAGCACGGCATGGAGCAATTCGTCCGCGACGCGCGCATCACGCAGATCTACGAGGGAACCAACGAAGTGCAGGCCAGCGACCTGGTGCGACGCAAGCTGAGCGGCTCGAGCGGTAAAAACGCCGATGAATTGTTCGAGCGCTGGCAACGTTACCTTGCGCAGCACAAGGATACGGCGGGCGCGAAAGAAATCATCGAACCGGCCAAGGCGGCGCTCGAGAGACTCATCACCGCAACGGCCTGGATACGAAAAGCCGACAATGCCGCCGCGATGGGTGCGGCGTTTGACTATCAGCGACTGGTTGCGCTGACGACGATCGCCTGCCTTTGGGCACAGATCATCGTGTCGATCCAGGACCAGCAGGGTGACTTCTACGACACCAAGAGAAAGACAGCGCGGTTTTTCATGCAACAGGTGTTGCCGGAAACCGTCGCGCTGCACGAGGTCATCACGAAAGGCGCAGACGCCCTCGAGACTTTCGAGGTCAGCCGATTCGGTTGATCCGCCGCGTTACGACTGTCGCGGCATGTTTTTCGCGACCGAGAAGAATTCGTACCAGTCTGAATCGCTGCCGGGAAAACGCCGTTCGATGATGACATCGACGAGATACGGGCGGCCGTCGGCCATCGCACGCTTGCAGCGCCGTATCGCGCCGGCCAGCGCCGCCGGATTTTCTATGCGCTCTCCCTCGATGCCATAAGCATCGGCCATCGACACGTAATTGATGTCGGGATGGCCGAGATTGACCCCGAAGTACTTTCCTGTGGCGAGCATGCGTCGCTGGTAGCGTGCGGAGTTCATCCGGTTGGCCTGATACTCGCCGTTGTTGAACACGATGAAGCCGATCGGCACTTCGTAACGCGTCGCCGACCACAGCGCCTGCGAACCGAAATTAAAGGCGCCGTCGCCGGTCAGGCACCAGACTTCCTTGTGCGGATTGCCGATCTTTACACCGACCGCGGCCGAACAGCCCCAGCCGAGTATGCCGCCGGTCGTGTCGTGATTGACCCGCCGCTCGCCCACCGGCCGCTTGTGGTCGAACGTCAGGTAGCGCCTGATGTGGTCGTCGGACGTCACCACCTCGGACACGATGTGCGCGTCCGGGTCTATCTGACGGTCGAGTTCACGGAACAGGCGCGGCAGCGAGATCGGCGAAGCGTTCCAGCGGGCATTTTCGTTGTCCTCTATTTGCTGCCTGCGTTTGGCCTGGTACTCGTGGATCCAGCGCCGGCGCGCCTCGATCGCCGAGCTCTTGAGGTTGCGCCGATTCAATTCCTCGAGAACCGCCGCAGTCGTCGAGCGGATATCGGCGATCGCCGCCGTATCGACCGGGTAGTTACGACCGACCTCACTGTCGTCGAGCCCCGTGTGCATGATGCGCACCGATTGCTCGAAATAAGGCACTTTCGGCTTCGCCGGGTGCTTGAACATGTGTGCGCCGATGCTCCAGAAAGTATCGATGTCCCGCAGAACGTCACGGTCATCGAGAAACTGCCCGGCAAAATTGAGATGCGTATTCGGGAATACGACCGGGATCTTGCTCGCGGTCATGACCAGCGCGCCGGTCGCTTCGGCAATGTCCGCTACTTCCTCGCTGACGTCGTAGCGAATCGCCTCGTTACCGACGAACAGGACGGGTAGTTGCGCCTCCGCCAACAGGCCCGCAATTTTTTCGACATGGCCCGGCGGCGGCTGCACATCGTAGGAAACACGCGACCGCGAACGCGGAATGATTTCCGCCCTGGCCACCGGGACTTCCCACAAATCTTTCGAAAAGGTCACGAACGTCGGGCCGCCGGGCGGCGCTTCGGCCAGCAGGAATGCCCTGCGAAGCACCTCGGGAATGGTCTGTGCCGACATGACGTCCCAGGTCCACTGGGCATAGCCCCTGGGCATCTCGTGCAGATTGGCGTCCTCGAGGAATCCGTCCTGGCCGCGGTAACTGGTCGCCTGGCGGCCCGCGGTCACGACCACCGGGATGCGGTCGCGATAGGTGCTGACCAGTTGCCCGAGCGCATACGCCGATCCCGCGATCGAATGCAGGCATACGATCGAGGTATCGCCGGTCGACCGCGAGTAACCGTCCGCCATGGCCATTGCCACGTGCTCATGGATACAGGTTGCATAATTCAGTTGTACACGATCGACGAGTGCATCCAGGAACCCGACTTCCTCCGAACCTGCAAGGCCGAAGACGTACGGCACATTCCAGTCGATCAGGAACTCCGCCATCAGCTCGCCACCGGTCAGATCGTTGACGACCTTGCTGGCGGCGACGGACGAACCGGCCGTCAGCGCGCCGGCCATCGACTGCGCGCCCATCAGCGATACACCAGCCGCGGTCATCCGCTGGATAAAGGTGCGCCGGCTGATGCTGTTGTCGAGTAGCTGTTTCGACGACAGATACATTTAATCTGACTCCCGCTTCGCTGTTAGCCAGTTTAGTGCAATTGCCGGGCGGACGCTTGCAACGCCGCCGATTCGTGCTGCAGCCTTAAGTGTACGCCGCGACCGTCAGGCCAGGTTGTAGACGAAAATCGCGGCGACGGCGAGCGGCGCGACCACGCGCACCAGCAACCGCCATAACTTGAAGACGGCACCGTCGCCGACGCCCATCTCGTAGACGGCAGTCTCTCTTGACAGCCACCAGCCGGCGAACAGGGCATACATCATGCCGCCGATAGGCATCAGGATATTGCTTACCGTGTAGTCGATCAGGTCGAACGGCGTCTTGCCCGCAAAGGCCGGAATGTCGTTCAAAGGATAAAAATTTGCCCAGCCGCTGAACGAGTTCACGGTGACCAGCCCGAGCAGGAAGGTCCCGGTGCCGAGGACCAGCACCGCCCTGGTGCGCGTCATGCCGCGTATTTCGATCACCCGCGCCGTCATCGTTTCGAGCATGGAGATCGATGAGGTCAGCGCTGCAAACAGGAGCATCAGGAAAAACCCGGCGCCGATCAGTGAGCCGGCGGGCATGTCCGCAAACGCAATGGACAGGGTGACAAAGATCAGTCCCGGCCCTTCTCCCGGATCGAGATTGTTCGCAAAGACGATCGGGAAAATGGCGAGGCCGGCCAGCATTGCAACCAGGGTATCGCCCAGCGCCACGATGATCGACGAGCGAAAAATATTGACATCCTGCGGCAGGTACGCCGAGTACGTCAGCACCGCACCGATACCGACGTTGACGGAAAAGAATGCCTGGCCGGTGGCGGACAGTATGACCTCCGGCGTCAGCTTGCTGACGTCCGCGGTGAACAGGAAATCGATGGCCTTCGAGAAATCGCCGATGAAGGCGGAGTTGATGACCAGCGCAATGAGGGTAATGAATAACGCCGGCATCAATATCCGTACAACGCGCTCGAGCCCGATCTTGACGCCACGGGAAACGATAAAGATCGTCACGGCAGTGAACAGCAAATGCCACAGTGTTACCTGGCGCGAGTCGCTGATGAAATTACCGAAGCCGCCACGAACTTCGTCCGCGGACAAGCCGACGATGCTGCCGGTTGCGGACTTGAACAGGTACGCGGCAGTCCACCCGGCGATGACGCTGTAAAAGCTCAGGACCAGGAACAGCGCACAGAGACCCATCCAGCCGAGCAGCCCCCAGTGTTTGCTGGTCCCCGATTCCAGCGCAACCTTGCGGAGTGCCGTCGGCGCGCTGGCACGTGCGTGCCGGCCGATGATCATTTCGGAGATCATGATCGGCGTGGCCACCAACAGGATGCCGAGTACGTAGACCAGCACGAACGCACTGCCGCCGCTGCTGCCGAGCGTATATGGGAATCGCCAGATGTTGCCGAGACCGACGGCGGCACCAATGGCAGCGAGAATAAAGGCCAGGCGGCCCGACCAGCTTTCGCTCGTGTTCACGTATCTCCCCCGGGGACGCGAGTGCTAGACGCACTATAGTCGCTTCGCGACAGCGAGTGAATCGGCTATCGTGCTTGCCGGCGCCCCATGACGCCACGCCGGTTGCCCGGTGAGAAACCCATGATTTCACTGTATATTGTGGAACCTTACGTCAGGCCGCAGCGACCCTCATTGGTCGCCGCGAGAATCGCTCCGGCCGGCACAGCCGGGGATGCGGAATTTTATGGCAGAAGCAATTTCAAACAATCCCGCGATGCGCGAGGACACCGGGCAGTCGTTCGCTGATCGAGTGTCGCAGTATCGCGAGCGCATCGACGGCGAACTGTCTCGCTGGCTGAACAAATCGACCGCTGCGGACAGTGTGCTTCTCGACGCAATGCGTTACTCCCTGCTCGGTGGAGGAAAACGTATCCGGCCGTTGCTCGCCTATGCGAGCGGCGAACTCTTGCAACTCGAGCCGCAGCAAATCGACCCGATCGCGGCTGCGGTCGAGATGATTCATGCATATTCCCTGGTTCACGATGACCTGCCTTCGATGGACGACGACGATATTCGCCGGGGCAGGCCGACGGTGCATGTACAGTTCGACGAAGCAACGGCAGTGCTGGTCGGCGATGCGTTGCAGGCGCTGGCGTTCCAGGTGCTTACCGACACGGCTATCGATGCGCAAACGAGTGCGGCACTGGTTCGGCACCTGAGCCACGCCATCGGGCCCGCCGGTATGGTCAGCGGCCAGGTCATGGACATCGCATTTTCGGGGACCGACGTCAGTCGCGACGAGCTCGAGGAAATGTTCGTGCGCAAGACCGGCTTGCTGATCGGCGCCGCCATCCTCATGCCGATGTGTTGTAGCAAAACCGTCAACAGGCATACCGAGTCCTCCTTATACCGGTTTGCGGAGCTGGCCGGCCTGTGTTTCCAGATTCATGACGACATACTCGACGAAACCGGCTCGACGGAGAAAATCGGCAAGCCGAACGGCTCGGACGCACGCAATGAGCGCGCCTCCTACCCTGCCCGTTTCGGGCTGGATGTCGCAAGATCACGCGCGGCCGAAATCTACCGACAAGCCTCGGACTGCCTCGCCGACCTCGGCCCCCGGGCCGAGGGCCTGCGATGGCTGGCCCGATATTTCGTCGACAGGGACTATTAGAATTCAGCCGGGCGCACATTCCTGCACCGCGGGGTGTGTCAGCCCTGACCCGGTAATCAGAATGGCAGCACGGGCGATCGACGCCTGTTCAGAACGCTCACGGGCACATGACAATCAGGACTTGTTGGCGAGTTTCTGTGCCTCATCGCCACCCGCGACCGAGTATTGCATGCTGACGTTGCGCGATTTCTGAAACTCTTCCATTGTCTCGCCGCGCATTTGCGCATAAACGTGCGGATTCGACTGGCCGATTACGGCGGCCATTTTCTCCAGGCAAAAGAAAATGACACCGTAATGGATGAGACCGATCCAATTCCTGTCATCCAGGAGCTTGCACTCCTCCTCGCTCAGCTCGAAATCGCGATAGAGACTTTGCGGGTCATCCAAAAAGCGTTGCCGATGTTCCGGTTCTACCAGCCGGTGAAGAAAATCATTGAGTCGGTAAGCGCGATGGCTGACCTCCAGGGTGAACGGATGCGTGCCTTCCAGGGTCTCCACTCCCCGGAGCTGGCGCTCGATGAGTTCGCGTTGGGCGTCGATTTCCGCTTTATCCGGCTCGGATTCGCACTCGTATATAAGTGTTGCAATCGCTGTCATCGATGGCAGGCAGTAATCCCGGTGAACACGACGGAAGTTATCCGGCAATGCGCCGCGCATGATCAGCCACATGATGATCTCCGTACCTTCCATGCCACCACGCCTGGCATATTCGTAGTGGGTGATCTCGGTCAGCGCCTCCGGATCGCGTTCCAACATGTCCATGAACTCACTGTCCCACTCGGTGTTGTTGAAGCCGGCGCGCTCGCCGTGCACCTGGTGCGACAGGCCGCCGGTGGCCACGACGGCAACCGACAGGTCTTCCGGATAGCTCTCGATCGCCTTTTGCAAGGCTTGTCCCAGGCGGTAGCAGCGCCTCGCCGTCGGGATCGGGAATTGCAACACGCCAACCTGCAGGGGAATCACGGCGCCGTTCCAGGTCTTGCCGCGGTCGGTCATCATCGACAGCGGCGAAAACAGTCCGTGGTCGATGGGCTTCTTCTGGAAGAAGGAAATGTCGAATTCGTCGGCAAACAATGACTGGCCGATGTGCCGGGACAGTTCGGGATGGCCATCGACCGGGGGATACTCCCTGGGTCCACCGCCCTCGTCCGCGGTTACGTAACGGTCGTCGACACCCAGCACGAACGGTGAATAATGATCGACAAAAAACGACGTGATGTGATCGTTATAGATGAGCAGCAAGACATCGGGCTCTTTGTCCGCCAGCCACTGCTGAACCGGCCTGAAAACCCGGAATACATCCGCCCAGTCGGGGTCGTTTTCCGATTTCGTGTCCTTTGCAAAACCGATCGTCGGTGTATGTGAGGCCGCGATTCCCGCGATGATGCGTGCCATTTTGCCTGTACCTCATACGTCGTGGCCCGGTGCGGCAAGGGTATCAATCCGGTCTCACTGACGCTTTGCGAAAGCCGAACGAACCCGGCGCACACTCGCCGATTATACGGCCGGAAGTGTGACGTAGTTCACAGATTGAACTGTGAAGCAGTTCCATAGTGCATGCCACGCCCCGAGATCCGACGCTTCGGAGCGCATGCAGAGGGAACTGACCACCGGCGGGCTGTCGCCGGTAGGAAGGGACGACATGGAAGGAAACTGGCCCGCCATTCTCAGGCAACTGGCTCTCGAGGCGCACACGATATTTCTCAAACCGGGCGCTTATCTGCTTTCCCGACTGGACGCTGACAGCGAGGAGATCTTTTTGACCACGCTCGTCGCCGCGCTGCTGTGGTCGCTCCTGGCCTTCGTCGCTTTCAAGGCGCTGAAGTCGGTCGTGGCGGAAATCTTCTATGCAGGCCGCCGCACCAGGACGTTCCTGCTCGGCAAACTGCAAAAGGCAAACCGGCGGCGGCGCCTGAAAAAACCGGTCGAGGTGCCGGACGTCGACATCGACGACCTGGACATCGCCATCCTGAACACCGGGCTGACGCTGCCTCCCGGGCTCGCACTCACCGCGGCAGAGCTCGCCGGCCAGCTCACCAGGCGGCCGGCGCAATTGCAGCAGCGCCTGGAAAAACTCAGGAAATACGGGCTCGTTGACGGCGCGCTCGGCGAAACCGACGGCTTCGACAACTATCGCCTGACCCGCTCCGGTGCCGCCGTGGTGTCGATGCTGCACAGGGAGCACGGCTTCCGGCTGTAGAAGCCGACACGACATCGCGAAAATTTCAGCTTACACTTCGCGCATTACGAGGCCGGAAACCGGCCTCTTTTTTTGCCCTGACGGTGAACGACGAACCGCGTAACATGGTCTATTCGTTCCGCTACTTGCCAACGCCAGCTCTCGATGTTTCCGATCCGCGACGAAAATCCGCAGCTTTACGTCCCGTTTGTGACCTTCACCATCATCGCGTTGAATTCGGCAGCGTGGATTTTCCTTCAAGGCCTGGGCAGCGAGCCAGCGCTGACCGTGTCGGTGTGCCGGCTCGGGCTCATTCCCGGCGACCTGTTCGGCAACGTCGAAATTTCCCGATCGTCGGACAGGCTCTTGTGTCCGATCGACGGACAGGGCACCTGGTTGACCGTGCTGTCCTCCATGTTCATGCACGGCGGTTGGATGCACATCATTGGCAACATGTGGTTCCTGTGGATTTTCGGCGGCAATGTCGAGGACTCGATGGGTCACCTGCGATTCGCGGTTTTCTACATTCTGTGCGGCATTGCCGCGGCGACCGCGCAAATCGTCGCCAATACCGCATCACCCGTGCCGATGGTCGGTGCTTCTGGCGCCATCGGCGGCGTGATGGGCGCCTACATCCTGCTGTACCCCCGCGTGCACGTGCACCTGCTGATCATCTTCGGCTTTTACATCACCACGGTCGCAATTCCCGCCGTATTCATGCTCGGCTACTGGATAGCCGTGCAGGTCCTCGGCGGCCTGATGTCCGTCGGGGTAACCGGCGGCGGCGTCGCCTTCTGGGCGCACGTCGGCGGTTTCCTGGCCGGTGCGGTATTGATCCCGTTTTTCAAGGACAACCGCTTGCTCGCGAAACACCCGTACCACGGCTGGCGGCAAAAGCGACACGCATCGCAGGCGTGGCACCGGGTATCGGGAAGGCGCCGATGGTAATCGTTTGGGATTTCGCGTGAGCAGGAAAAGCTGCAGACACCCCGGCAATTCGAAGCCGCTCCTTGGCCTGTTACTCGCGTCGATCGCCTCGCCAGCGATCGCCGCGGAAGACAGTCCCGGCGCCTGGATTACGTTCTCGATTTCCGACGCCGTATCCTCGGCAGGCCAGGACACGCGCTGGCACTACTGGTTCGATACCCAGGCGCGCTTTTTCGACCCGGGCAGCGGCGCCAGCCAGTACCTGGTGCGGCCGGGATTCGGCTATCGATTCAGCAATGGCGTCAAAGGCTGGATCGGCTACGCGCGCTACCGCACGAGGGGTAGCAACGGAACGGTCGTGCACGAAAACCGCTACTGGCAACAGGCCGATTGGTCGGCGGGCAGTCTTTTCGGCGGCAATCTGTCCCTGCGCGCACGGCTCGAGGAACGCTCACTGAGCGTCGGTGAGGATGTCGCAGTCAGGTTCCGGTTCTCGGGCAAGTATGTACGACCACTCGATGAGACCGGGCGCCGCAGCCTGATCGTCGGCATCGAACCGTTTTTCGATCTTCGCGATACCGATTTCGGAAGCGAATCGGGACTGTCGCAAAACCGGGCATTCTTTGGCATGGGCTGGCGCGTCGGTGAATCGTTGACGCTCGAGGCCGGATACATGAATCAATGGATCCGGGTGGGCGGCGGCCCCGACCGGGTCTTTCACCACGGCGTCATGAACTTCAACGTCAGGTTGTAGTCTCTGGCTCTGCCTTGTTTGAAATTCAGGTAATCAGGAAAACTGTATCGATGTTGACCAGGAAAACGACATTGATCGCACTCGCAGCAATGATGGCAAGCCGATCAGTCGCTGCCCAGGAGCCGATCATTGCCGAGCGGCCGGGGTTCAGTTCGTCGCCGTTCGCGCTGGCGCCGTCGATGTTTCAGATCGAAAGCGGCTACCAGTACACGCGCGAAACGGGAAGCGTCGACGACCACACGCTGCCGCTCGCGCTGCTGCGAATCGGGCTGGTCGAGCGCGTGGAACTGCAATTCGGCTGGCCGGGTATTACCTGGAGGCAGGCGGGCGGACAGGACACTCATGGCACCCATGACCTCAATATCGGCGTCAAGTGGCAAACCAATGGCCAGGACGCGCGAGTGCCGCTGGCGCTGTTCGCCGGTTTGAATTTGCCGACAGGCGACAACCAGTTCGGCGGCGACGGCATCGACCCGACGGTTGGCGCATTCTGGTCGCTGGACTACGGCATGGACTGGTTCGGGACCGCGTTATTGCGTCTCGTTGACAGCGAACTGGTTCTCGGCAATGCCGTAGGCGTCAGCCTGCCGGTCAGTCCGGCGATCAGCTCATACCTGGAGTATTTCGGGATTTACGGTACGGGTGGCGGCCCGCATCATTTCATGAACGGCGGATTCGCGTATCTCCTGCGTAACGACCTGCAACTCGATCTGCACCTCGGCGCCGGCCTCAACGACCGCGCTGCCGATTTTTTCCTGGGCTTCGGCGTCGCTTACCGATTCTGAAAAAAGAATTCGCTCAATCAGGGACCGGCCGCTGTATCCGTTCGATGAACATTTCGATGAATCGCGGCCAGTCGAGATCGTATTGCACGTTCATCTTCGCGGCACCTTCGGCGCCCGGCCAGATGTCGCGCCCGCCGACCGATACGCCGTAACTGATGCCATGGTCGATGTTCACGTCGACATAGAGCGGTTCGGTTTTCACCAGCGACGGCTCGATCAGACTGGCCACGGCGATCTGGTCGTACATGAACCAGGAACGGTCGGGATTCTCCGCGAACCGTTTGCCCAAGGTTTGCTCGAGCAATTCGGTCAGCGGATTATCCACGGCAACCATTTTCTCGTACCAGTCGCGGGTCAGCGCCGACTTGCGTGACACGTTCAGCGGCGAAAGCTCGATAGGAATGCCGGAACGCAGGGTAACGTAAGCCGCTTCGGGATCGACCCAGAAATTGAACTCGGCGTTCGGCGTGATATTTCCCTCACCGTCCGGCAGCAGCGCGATCGCGCCGCCCATGATTACGAGTTGCTTTACACTCGCCGCGAACTTCGGTTCGGCGCGAATCGCCTGCGCGATGTTGGTCAGTGGACCGATTGCAACGATCGTCACCTCACCGGGTCGTGCCATTACCGTGCGCACGATGAACGAGACGGCAGACTCGGCTTCCACCTGCTTTTTCGCATAGCCGCCCGGCGGCTCCGGCGGCACTTCGTTCGAGTACCACTTGCCATACTTCTGCACCGCAAAGTCGCTCTTCGCATGCACCAGTGGCATGTCGGCACCGACATGCACCGGTATCTCCGTCTGCCTCGCGATCTCCAGCATGCGCAATACGTCGGACGTCGCGCGCTCGACGCTGTCGTTACCGGCCACGGTGCTTATGCCGAGGATCTCGAGCTCCGGCGATTGCAGTGCCAGCATCAGCGCCATGCTGTCGTCGTGTGGCGGCATGACGAAATCCGTGTCGAAAATGATGGGAATGCGGTCGTCCGCCAGCGCGAGCACCGGCAGCGCCGTCAACAGGGCGATGAGAATCTTCGGCATAAGGGCTGTGTTGTCATTTTTTGCGGATGACCGGTAGAGTATATCGACTTTGGCTGTGACCGGTTTTTGCGAATGCAGAAGGTAACAATAACGCTGGCGTTCGCGCTCCTGCTCGCGGCCTGCGAGCAAAGCGGCCCGGATTCGCCGGATTTCGAATCTGCGCCGCAACGACCGCTTATTGCCCTGATCATGAAGTCGCTGGCCAACGAGTTTTTCGTGACCATGGCCGATGGTGCACGCGCACACCATGCCGAACATGACGATCGCTACGACCTGATCGTCAATGGCATCAAGAACGAGACGGACCTGGCGCAGCAGGTCGCATTGATCGACCAGATGATTGCCCTGGGTGCGGACGCGATCGTCGTTGCGCCGGCAGATTCCAAGGCGATGGTGCCGGCACTCGCTCGTGCTGTACGCGCCGGGATTGTCGTCGTCAACATCGACAACCGGCTGGATGCGGGAGTGCTCGGCGAGTTCGACCTGCAAATCCCTTTCGTCGGCCCGGACAACCTGGCCGGCGCGGAAAGCGTCGGCCGTTACCTGGCGGAACGCATGAATGCCGGAGACAAGGTTGCCATCCTCGAGGGCGTGCCGACCGCGTTCAATTCGCAACAACGCACTGCTGGTTTCCGCAAAGCAGCCGAGGATGCCGGCCTCGAAATCGTAGCGAGTCAAAGTGCACAGTGGGACCAGACAGCCGCGGTCACCGTCACGTCCGGCATGCTGGTGCAGCATCCGCAACTCAAGGCAATACTGGCGGCCAACGACAACATGGCGCTCGGTGCGGTCGCGGCGATCACGCAGGCCGGTAAATCGGGCCAGGTCGCCGTCGTGGGATTCGACAACATATCCGCCGTGCAAGCGCTGATTCGTTCCGGCGACATCGTCGCCACGGCCGATCAGCATGCGGACCTGCTGGCCGTCTACGGCATCGAGTTCGCGCTCGAGGCGCTCTCTTCCGGCACCGTCCCCGAAGACCGCGCCACACCCGTCGACCTCGTCAGCGCCGACAACCTCGAGTGAATGGATGACCGTCGCCCGGCTGGCCGTTCACCATCTCGACAAGTCGTATGCGGCGCCCGTACTCAAAGACGTTTGCCTGACGATTGCCGCTGGTGAAGTGCATGCCATTGTCGGTGAAAACGGCGCCGGCAAGACCACGCTGGTCAATATCCTGGCGGGACTCGTGCAGCGAGACGCGGGTGAAATCGCACTGGACGGTGCGCCGTACCTGCCGCTGGAAGCGAAGGACGCCTTCGCAGCAGGCGTGTCCGTCGCCGCTCAGGAACTGGCCACGATCGACACGCTGAGCGTCGCGGAGAACATCGGCTTGCGAGACCTGCCAGCTCGCCGCGGCATCATTGATCGTGCGGCGCTCGCCAGGACATCGCGCCAGGCTCTCGAATCGCTCGGGCTGGACGACGCCATCGCCGATCTGCCGGTCGGCAGTCTGCCGATTGCAGACCGGCAACTGGTCGAACTGGCGAGAACGTTGACACCAGACGCACGCTTGCTCGTGTTCGATGAACCGACTGCAGCATTGACGGCACCGCAGGCCGATCGATTGCACCGCCTGATCCGCGAACGTGCCGCCGCGGGCGCCGCCGTGATCTATATCAGTCACCGGCTCGCCGACGTGCTCGCAGTGGCCGACAATGTCTCGGTACTGCGTGACGGCAGGCTTGTGTTATCGCAAGCGACCGCGTCGCTCGATGTCGACGACCTGGTGGCTGCCATGGCAGGCGACCTTTACCGGCAGCGCGACGCCCATAGCCGGCATGAAGGGTACGGCGAACCGCTGCTACGCGTGCAATCACTCACGACTGCGGATCTGCCGGAGCCGCTTTCCGTGACCGCGCATGCCGGCGAGATCGTCGGCATCGCGGGGCTAGCCGGCGCCGGTCGCAGCGAGCTGCTGCACGCCATCTTCGGGCTTGTGCGGCCGACCGGTGGCACGGTAGTGCGCGTTATCCAGGGTTCGGAAGTGGCCGTCAGCAACGCCAGTCATGCCGTTCGTCTGGGCATTGCTTTGCTCGGCGAGGACCGGCAATCCATGGGACTTTATCGTGGCCAGTCGCTGACGACCAACATGATGATTCCCGGCAAACGCGAAGCCGCCTCGCTATTGAAACTGATCGACAAAAAACGCGAATCGGCGGCCGCGGCGGCCATGATCGGTAAACTCGCAATCCGCTGCGATGGTCCTCGGCAAGCGGTCGACGAACTGAGCGGCGGTAACCAGCAAAAAACGCTGATCGCTCGCTGGTTGCATCGGGATTCCGACGTGTTGTTGCTCGACGAGCCGACTCGCGGTGTCGATGTCGGCACCAAAGCCAGGATCTACGAGCTCCTGTTTGAAATGCGAGACAACGGCAAATGCATAGTGCTGGCGTCGAGCGAGATCGACGAACTCATGGCAATCTGCGACAGGATACTGGTGATGTCCGGCAGGCGGCTGGTACGGACGTTTTGGCGCGATGCCTTCTCGGAGAGGGAAATCCTGGCGGCTGCCTTTGCAGCACATACGCGGGATACGCCAGTACATTGACATGAACGCACTGCGACAAATTCAAAAACACGCCGAAGAGAATTTCATCGTCGCTTCGCTGCTGCTCCTCATCGTGTTCTTCGGTTTGACCACCGATAACTTTTTCTCCGCAGTGACCTTTAAGACCATTCTCAACCAGCTGCCCGCGCTCACGGTGGTTACCGTCGGCATGACCCTCGTGCTGATCGTCGGCGGCATCGACCTGTCAGTGGGCTCGGTGCTCGGCTTCAGTGCGACCGTCATCGGTGTCGCCATTTCGAGCCTCGGCCTGGCGATTCCGCTTGCCTGCCTTTTCGGCCTCGGGGCAGGCCTGGCCTGCGGTCTGGTCAACGGGGCCCTGGTTTCGCGGTTTACGCTGCCGTCATTCATCGTCACCCTGGGCATGCTCGAGACGGCGCGGGGACTCGCCTACCTGACGTCCGCTTCGCAAACCGTGTACATCGGTGCGTCGATACAGGCAATCGCCCTGCCACTGCCGGTCATCGGCGTATCGGCTGCGCTACTCGTCGCCCTGCTGCTCGTTGCCGGTGGCCAGTTCCTGATCACGCGAACGGTGTTCGGGCGTCACCTGGTCGCCATCGGCACCAACGAAGAAGCAGCGCGCATGTCCGGAATCGATCACCGGCCCTATCGGCTGGCGGTGCTCGCCCTCTCCGGAACTCTTGCCGCGCTTGCAGGAATCTTCAACACGGCCTATCTCGGTTCGGCAGATCCCAATGCCGGCATCGGCCTCGAGCTGTCGGCAATCGCTGCCGCGGTGATCGGCGGCACCAGCCTGCTGGGCGGCCGTGGTTCGGTGCTCGGTGCTTTTGCCGGGGTCCTCATCATCGCGGTATTGCAGAACGGGCTTGCCCAGATCGGCGCCACGGAGCCGACCAAGCGCATCATCACCGGTGTGGTCATCGTGATCGCGGTGCTGATCGATCGCTGGCGGGCGACGCACCGCTCGACCTAGCAACACACCGGGGCGGTAAGCCCTTAAAAGTCCACGATTACGCCGATTTGCGGCGTATCCGTCGGCCATTTTTCGGGTATTCGAAAAAATTTGTGCTAGAACTAGGCTACCAATCGCGGCTTTTTTCGATCCTTGCCACGAATGGGAAAACAACAACACAAATAGGGGAACTTCATGAAACAGGAACGCATATACGTGATTATCTTGCTCGTCGTCGCTCTTCTGGCATCGATACCGCAAATTCCCGTCGCTGCAAACGTCTGGGGCCTGATCCTGGTCGTCGTCGGCATTGTCGGCGGTGCGATGGTGAATTACCCGGACGTCACCCAGCGCGTGCTTGTTTATGTCGTCGCGGCGACACTGGCGATGATCGACAATTCTCTCGACAATATCCCGACCGTTGGCGCCTGGCTGAACACCTATTTCGATAGCGTGGCCACCGGCATCCAGGGCATGGCGATGGGACTGATCGTGATGGGACTCTACGCTCGCGCGAAGGGCTGATCTCGGTCACATTTGTCCGTACTCACAAGACATCTCCTGCCGGTCATTGGGAAGGAATAGCCGGCGGGCGATGTCTTTTGTTTCAGGCGTCGGCCGGCCTGGTCAGCGCCGACACCGTCCATCCTGACGCCAGTTCGAAATCACTGTCCCGGGTGGGAAAATGAACTCGCCCACCCGGGTCGGTCGCGAATATCAGCACCGCGCCCGGGTAGTCACGTTCGAAGTCGGATGCAGCGTATTCGTCGCTCAGCGTCGTCGACTTGATGACCTGTCCGTCTTCGATCTTATTCACGATGTCGTCCAGGGTCAGCGCACCGCCGTGCAGGACTCTGCCCCTGACGTCGCCGCTTATCGAGTGTTTCTCGTGCTCCCCTTTCGGTCGATTGCTGACCGTATATACGTGGTCGCGACCGAAATCTTCGGCGAATCGCACACAGGCGAGCTCATTAACGCCCGGGCGTCGTGACAGGGCCAGAAGGTTGCCGAGCCCGGTCAGCTCCAGGTTGCGATCGGCGTAGGCCGACACGGCGCTGCCGTAGAAAGTCGGTATGCCGAGCATCCGCGCCTCCTGCACACTCGACCAATGAGAGTCTGCGATCATCGTCGAGTGATCGTTGTCACGTAACGCCGTCGCGATGGCGATGGCAGCGGGATTCGAGCCGACGATCAAGACACCGTTGGGATCGGGATCGGCAACTTTGAGCGCGCGGGCCATGGACCCCGCGGTGAGACTCTGCACGATGACCGTGCCGATAATGACGCTGAAAACCAGCGGCACCAACTCCGTACCGCCGCCAGAGCCGAATTGCTCGAGTCGAATCGCGAATAGCGCCGATATTGCCGCCGCGACGATGCCTCGCGGAAATATCCACCCCAGGAACAGGATCTCTTTCCAGGTCAGCTGGCTGCCGACACAGCAGGCGAACGCGCGCAGCGGACCCACCACGAACTGAAGAATCAACACGACCCCGACAGCCGCTGTCCCGATGCCGGCAAGTGTCGCCAGTTCGACGCGCGAGGAAAGCAGAATGAAAAGTGCGGCAATCAATACCAAAGTCAGGCTTTCCTTGAAATCCAGGACGTCGCTCAGGTCGACGTCGCGCATGTTCGCCAGCCAGATCCCCATCACGGTGACCGCCAGCAATCCCGACTCGTGGTGTACGGATTCCGCCGCCGCATACACGCCCAGCACCGCAGCCAGCGCAGAATAGTCCCTGAGGTAGTCCGGGATCGTGCGCCGCCGGATGGCGACGCCAAACAGATAGCCGCCCGCGGCCCCTAAAACGGTACCCGTGACCGCAATCGTGCTGAACGCGATTGTGGCCTCGAGCAAGCCGGTCGAAATACGGCTGGCGATGACGAAGTTGAATACCAGCAAGGCGAGTATTGCCCCGAGAGGATCGATGACGATGGCCTCCCAGCGAAGGATGTTGGCAATGTTTCTTGTCGGTCGAACGGATCGCAATAACGGCATAACCACAGTCGGCCCGCTCACGGTGACGATTGCTCCGAACAACGCCGATAAATACGCATCCCACTCGAGTAGGAAATAGGCAACCAATGCGCTGAACACCCAGGTGGTGAGTACGCCGACGGTGACCAGGTTGCGAACCACCGCGCCATGCCCGCGAATATCCGACAATTTCAGGGTCAGCGCGCCTTCGAACAGGATGATCGCCACACCCATGGAAACAAACGGCACCAGGAGCTTGCCCAGCAGCTGATCCGCATGGACCAGGTCAAAAACCGGGCCGACGGCAATGCCGGCGATCAGCAGAAACAGTATGGCGGGCGTCCTGGTTCGCCATGCCAGCCAGTGGCAGGCAAAGCCGACGACCAGAATCGAGCACAAGGCGACGATTTCATAGGGAATTTGCACGGTGTGGTCCTGATATCCTGCCGTAGTCTGCGCTATCGAACCACCGTAAAGCCCCGCTTGCAACGAGTTCGGCCGATTGAGCGAGTTGGTCGAGATGCTCGGACAAATATCGCACAATGGCGTTTCTTGAGTCTCGCCAGCAGGCAGCCTGCTTATCTGTCGAGCGACGACATGCTTTCCCCCGACGAATCTGGAGAAAAATGATGGATTGGGATTTCGAACCGTATCTCAAAATGGCCGTCGCCATGTTGTTTGCCTTACCGGTCGCCTGGGACAGGGAGCGGAACAGCAAAATCATGGGATTGCGAACGTTTCCCCTGGTGGCGCTCGGCGCATGCGCCTACGTGATCATCGGCCAGGCCTTCATCGGGTCCGACGACTTGGATGCGACCGCTCGCATCGTTCAGGGCTTGATGACCGGTATCGGCTTCGTCGGCGGCGGCGCGATTCTCAAGAACTCCGATCATGTGGCCGGGACTGCGTCGGCGGCCAGCATCTGGGTGACCGGTGCCCTGGGCGCCGCCGTGGGATTCGGTTACTGGGGTTACGCGCTGGCGCTCAGCTTGCTCAATCTCGTGATCGTCTTTGGCATGAGTAAGGTAAAGCCGATGGTCCCCGAGGAAGATAACGAAGACTAAGCGCCGCAAACCTGCCGCAAATGATTCCGGTCGTCTGTTACGCCCGGCCGGCTTGCAGTGGAGTCGATTATGGCGACGTGTGTTCGATCGCCGTGCCGAATTGCAGAGATGATTGCAATTCGGACATTGATAGTCGTTCACTAGTTTCGCTGACAAACCGGGTCGGGAGAATCAGCTCCTGTCGCGGCTGCGGTCATCCGGCGTTGACCTCGTTGGTCGACTGCGCGGAAGCGCTCGGCTTTGGTGCGAGTGTCGCCCGCAGGAACAGGTAACCGACGACCCCGGACAACAGCGAGCCTGTGAGAATCCCGATCCGCTCGTCCAAGAGAAGGTCGACTCCGGTTTCTTCGAACGCGAGTGAGCCGATAAACAGGCTCATCGTGAAGCCGACGCCGCAGAGGATCGCTGCGCCGTAGACGTGGCGCCACGTCATGCCCTCGGGCAGACGAGCGATACCCAGGCTCCCTGCCAGCCAGCACAGAGTGAAAATACCAAGTTGCTTGCCGACGAAAAGACCGAGCAGGATGCCCAGTGGAATGGGATGCAGGATGTCTTCAAACGAAAGGCCACTGAGTTCGAGTCCGGAATTCGCGAACGCGAACAACGGCAGCACGGCGTATGCCACCGCACCGTGCAAATCGTTCTCCAGCTCTCTCGCCGGAGAACGCCCGTCGCCACGCAACGGGATCATGAATGCGAGTACGACCCCCGCGAGCGTCGCGTGCACACCCGACTTCAGAAGCGCCGTCCACATTACGACGCCAACGAGCAGATAGGGCGCCGTTTCGACGACCTTGCTTCGATTCATGATATACAGCGGCACCAGGCAAGCGGCGGCTATGGCGAGTGCCATGAGCGAGAGGTTTTCTGTGTAGAACAAGGCGATGATCACGATCGCGCCCACGTCGTCGAAGATCGCGATCATCACCAGGAAAACTCGCAGCGCCGCCGGCACCCTGGGCCCTAAGAGTGTCAGGATGGCGAGCGCGAAGGCAATGTCGGTCGCCGCGGGAATCGCCCACCCCTTGAGCGCAATCGGGTCGTGCCAGTTGAGTGCCACATAGATGGCCGCCGGCACGAGCATGCCACCCACGGCGCCGATCGCCGGCAGCGTAACGTCTCGCAATTTGCTGAGCCGGCCTTCGAGCAGCTCACGCTTGAGCTCGAGCCCGACGAGCAGAAAGAACAGCGCCATGAGTCCGTCATTGATCCACAGCAGCAAAGGCTTGGCGATCTCCAGATCACCAATGCGCACCTCCACCGGCAATGTGATGAGCGCGGCGTAAAGCCCCGTCAGCGGTGAATTTGCAACGAGGAGCGCAAGGACCGCCGCCCCCACGAGCAGGATGCCGCTGCCCGACTCCGAACCAACAATGCGTCGAAACGCTTCGATCATGTCTTGCGATACCCGAGATCTTGCCTGTGCGTGACCACTCAGCCCGCCCTTTGAAGCCCTGTGCCTAATGTTAACCGGATCGTGTGACGGGCGTACATGGATACTGCGCGCAGCTGTTTGCAACACGCCCTGAGTCAATCCTGACTGACGGTGTCGCGCCTGTCGGTCCGAACACTTACGCGATTGTCAAACCTGAGGTTCGAATCTGACGGAAGAACTGTCCTGCCCGCAACAATGCTTCTTGGAGTGCGTTGAAGTGCACGATGTACCAAATGAGTCGCGGCCGCAAATTAGCGGCCGCGCTCACTTCCAATCGGCGAATTCGCCAGCAACAGGTCTAAAACCTGGCTCTCAATCCGAGCGTATATCTTGGGTCCTGATCGTTTTCAAACAGGAATTGGTTTCTGTAACGGCCCGACTGAAGCTGGTCTTCTCCGGTCGCATTCAGCACTTCAAAATCCAGCGTGAGATTGTCAGTCATGTACCACGCAGCACTCAGATCAACCTGCAAGTATTCGTCAAAGAACACCGGTTCATTGGTCGCTCTGAGCTGATTGGTGGCAAACAGGAATTTATCGCGCCAGTTAGCTGCTACACGAACTGAAAATAGTTCGTTTTCGAAAAAGCCTACCAGGTTCCACGAATCGCTCAGGCCAATCAGGATGGCCTGACTGTCAAATTTGTTGAGGTCGAACTCTGCGTCACTGTCGACAACTGTGTAATTCGCCTGTAAACCAAACCCGGTATCTCCGAAAAGATGCTGAACGGCCAACTCAAGCCCATCAACTTCCCGCTCTTCACCGTTGATCAGCCGCGTTACATCGAAGATTGCTACGGGGTCGGTGGGCTCGCTAATGACTGGCACGTTGGGAATCACGCTCGGATCAAAACGCGCTTCCGGATTTCGCAAGGGTTCGCCGTTTGCATCGAGAATCACGTCTTGCACAACGTCCGTACCGATATAGTCATCGATTTGTTTGAAGAAATAGGCCACAGAAAGGTAGGACCCTTCGCTGTAATACCACTCCCAGGACAGGTCGAAGTTATCTGAAAGGTAAGGATTCAGGTCAGGATTACCGGACGAGGCAGTCGCTGTACCTGGGCGATAGTCACTCACTGTGGTAGTGGGGCGCAGTCCGTTCAGGTCGGGGCGTGCAATGCTCCTGCCATAGGAAAACCTCAGGACGTGGTCTTCGCGCGGCTCGAGACGGAAGTCCAAGGCTGGCAAGAATACCGAGTAATCACCTTCAATGGTGAAGAAAGTTTGCTCCGGACCTTGGATTACCTGTCCTTCTGTGGAAGTCGTGATTTGCAAGGCGGTCGGGAAGTTCTGAAATGCGGAACCTTCAACGTCGGTTGACTCATATCGTAAACCAGCCGAAATACGTGCGGGCATGTTCCCGAGTTCAAAGTCATTCGTAAGATTGATATATACAGCCGTCGACTTCTCAGAAGCGCCGAAGAAGGTAGGCGGGAACGAATCGATAAGCAACTGATCAGGGTTCGGCCAGTTGCCCCCGGCAGGCACAAGACCTTGCGCGAATCCCAGGTTAGAGAAATCCTGGCCCAAGAATGGGCCACGTTGTGCATTGAGAAAGCCGTCCAGATCCACTTCGTTGGTAGTCTGGAAGCCACTGGGTGCGCCGGTAGGAACGGGCTCCGAAATATGAACATCGCATTCTGCGCAGGGATACAGCCCCTGGAACACAAAACCCGTATTTGTGGCAAGTGTTTCAACGCCATAATCCGTATAGGCAACACCCGCCGTTAATTCGGTCTCATCAAAACTCCAGGTAGCGTCAAGTTGGAACTGTTCGACCGTATTATCTATTCCAATGGTCTTGAAAACGCTGCCCAGCCCGGAAAAACCATCCGGATCCTGGAACCCGTCAACACCTGGAATATTGCCACAACCGAACGTAGGGGCATCGATCTCGCCTACAAAGCCGAAACCACCAGGATCGTTGATACCGAATTGACAGGTACCCCGGAACACTCCTGAATCATCGACATCAATATAGACGCCGGCGCCGTCATAGGTGAGGTCGAAAAAGGCGCCAAGCGGTCCCTGGATAATGTAGTTACGGTCATTCAGCTCACCGTTAGGTTGACTTATTGCCTCTGAGTCATGGGCATCGAATGTGAGCATCAGACTGTCGTTCACTTGCCATTCGATGTTGAAGCCAATTGACTCGTTCTCGACCTTCGTTGTGTTCTGATAAGCAAGAACATCTGCTGCAATAGTCGCAGCTCCATTTGAACGTATGGCCCGGGTCACACTGAAGTTCTCATCCAATTCCACGTCGGTGACTGTGTTCCCTTCTACTACACCAAACAGGCCTGTAATGAATCGATCCTGATCGAGATCGAAGTCGGACATTACGTAATCCAGGGTGATTTCGACATTATCGTTTGGCGCAAATTGGGCCACTAACTGACCATTAAGACGTTTACGCTCGTTGTGCTGAATTTCACCGATATTACTGACCGAGCGGTAGATATACGGCACGCCGGTGCAATCGTAGTTAGAGCACCATGCGGCATAACTTCCACTACCTGCATCATCACGCAGCCAGCCATCAGTGTGGCTGGAAGGCTCACTGTAGTCGCGCTTCGAGTACGAAAAATTCGCTAACAAGCCTACTCTTTCATCTGCTAACAGAGTTGAAAACAGGCCGCCAAATTCAGGGGTGAAGTCGTCGCCCTTCTCGACCGAGGTATCGTGAATAGCCCTTACGTTGGCGAATATCGTGGTTTCACGAAAATCAAAGGGTCGTGCCGTTCTGATGTCGACGGTGGCACCAATGCCACCCGGCGTTACGTCGGGCCGGGCCGTCTTGTACACATTCACTCCAGACACAGATTCAGAGGCGATTTGATTGAAATTGAACGCCCGGCTCTGTGTGGCAGAAGAGATACTTTCTTGTTCAGGAGATGACGCCGCGGGCATCTGACGGCCATTCAGCGTCACCATGTTGAAATTTGGTCCAAGACCACGAACGGTTATCTGGTTACCTTCGTTACCGGCACGATCAATGGATACTCCAGTTATTCGTTGCAGCGATTCGGCAAGGTTTGCATCCGGAAACTTGCCAATATCTTCAGCGGAAATCGCATCAACCACACCATCAGAATTTCGCTTGATATCCATGGCATCCGTCAAAGAACCGCGAATTCCACGGACTACAATTTCGTCAATTGTCTCATCGTCTTGCGCAACTGCAGTCGGGGAGACGGTGACGAGAGCCGTTACAATGGCTGTCGCAAGCGCGCTTGCGGAAAATTTATGCTTGTTCATGTGTGGGTATCCCCTGACTTACTTTGAAAATTGGTTCCTTCAGCTGATAATTCCCTGAAGCGCTATGACAGCGCTGTCAATTAATTTTATACGCGAACATGACAGCGCTGTCAATACCCAGTATTATTGGCGCTGAATCAATAACCTGGCACAGGGCCAGCTAAAAACAGGAAGCGGAGGCATGACCAAAGTCACCATTGATCAAGTCGCGGAGCTTGCGGGCGTTTCGATCAAAACCGTATCCCGCGTCGTCAACCGCGAACCAAACGTTCGCGAATCGACCAAGGCAAAGGTCGAGGCGGCAATCATACAGCTGAACTATCGCCCGAACCTGTCGGCGCGCAATCTCGCCAGTCGACGTACTCACTTGATCGGTCTGATTTACGACGACCCGAGCGCATACGATATCCCAACCGCCGGTTACGTGATGCGTATGCAGGAGGGCACCCTGCGTGCATGTCGCAAGGCGCATTACGAACTGCTGATCCACCCCTGCAACTATCGGAAAAAAGACCTGAACAGGGAGCTCGCCGACCTGATCGAGCAGGCGAGGCCGGCAGGCATCATATTGGCTGCGCCGCTGTCTAACATGCCGAAGATTGTTTCCGCCATCGAGTCGACCGGGACTCCCTGCGTCAGGATGTCGCCGGGGCGGACCGACGACACCGCTCTTTCTGTGGCGACGAACGACCGCGAGATCAGTGCCGAATTGACGCGCCATCTCGTATCGCTGGGACATACGAAGATTGCCTATATAACCGGTCATCCCAGCCATAAGGCGGTGGCCAATCGGTTCGCGGGTTACCGCGATGGCCTGCGCCAAAGTGGCCTCGAGTTCTCCAAAGAACTCGTCGTGAAAGGAGACAACTCGTTCAGCTCGGGCGAAATTGCTGCAAAAGATCTGCTAAATCGCAAAAACCGGCCAACAGCCGTATTTGCCGCCAACGATGATATGGCGGTCGCCGCGATGGGGGTCGCGTTGCGCATGGGACTAACGGTACCCGAAGATATTTCATTCGCGGGTTTCGACGACATTGCGCTTACCCGGCAGGTCTATCCCAATCTGACGACCATTCGGCAACCGCTGTCCGCCATGTCGGAACGCGCCGCAGATATCCTTATCAACAGCGCTGACCGTGCAAGCAATGCCGGCATCACGGAAATCGTTCCGGCAACCCTGGTAATTCGAGAGTCGACCGGACCGGCTCCGCCCTGATATCCGTGCGCAACGGCGGCGCCATCAAGGCTCGCCTGTAAACACCCTGACATAATCCACTTCCATGACGGCAGGGAATGATGTTGCCGCGTCTGGCGGGCCCGGCAAGTAACCCCCAACTGCTACGTTCAGCAGGACGTAGAACGGCTGGTCAAAGGGTGCCGGGAAATCCGCCGAAGACGACGACCAGGAATTCTCCGCAGCATAGAACACGTCATCGACATACCATCGCAACTCGGTTTTGTCCCACTCCAGCGCGTAATTGTGAAACTCGGCGGCGACGTCCGTGGCAACGACGTGTTCATTCACCGTATAGGTGTTGTCGGGAAATTCTCCCCCGTAGTGGATAGTGCCTAAAACCTTGTTTCCCCCCGACGCTCCGATGTTCACTGCCTCCATCACGTCTATCTCACCCGATGCCGGCCAGGAGCCGTAGGCATTTTCCTGCGGGAGCAGCCAGAATGCAGACCAGATGCCCTGTCCTGCCGGCAATCGAATTCGAGTTTCGATGCGGCCATATCGAAACGCGAACCGGTCGACCGTACTGATTCTGGCCGAGGTGTATTGCTTGCCGCCCCGCGCTTCCTCACGCGCCGTAATGATCAGGAGGCCATCTCTGAGTTCAGCATTGTCGGGCAGGTACCATTGCAGCTCGTTGTTACCCCAGCCGGGAATACCGTACTGACTGCCGTCGCCGCTCTCGAAAAACCAGGTTGCGGGATCCAGTTTCGCGGCCTCGAACTCGTCACTCCAGACCAGTGTCAGCGAGTCATCCGGCGAAATATCGTGATTATCTAGCGTGGTTAGTATGGGATTCTCGATATTGACGTTAACGACTGACGCTGAGGGATACGATCGGGCAGTCGATGAGTCGATTTCGTTGTCTTTGTCCGCACCGTCGCACGCCCAAAGTGTGATGGTGACAGCGAGTAATGTGATCCGGCGCGCAGCGATAGTTTCAAATAACACGAAAGGCTTCCTGTAGATCAGCCTCGGAACTTCCGCCGATCCAGACGTGGAAAGCCCCCGGTTCGACGATCAGCCTGTTGTCGCGACCGAAGAAAGCAAGATCGCCAGTATGTAGCACGAAGTCCACCGTGATCGTTTGACCCGGCTCAATGCGCACTCGCCGAAACCCTTTCAGTTCACGGACCGGTCTCGTGACATTAGCAACGAGATCACGCACATAGAGTTGCACCACTTCATCCGCAGCTACTTCCCCGACATTGGTGACTTCGGCGCTGATTGTCAGCGAGTCGCCCGGCGAAATCTCGTTCCCGCTCAGCTTTATGTTCCCGTACCTGAACTCCGTATAGGACAGCCCATGGCCGAACGGGAATAGCGGGAGGACGCCGGCGTCAAGGTGGCAGGCAGCCATGCCGAGAGATGTCTGTGGTGCCTGAACTTCGATGTCGTCGATCAAGGTGATTTCACCTGCTCTCCCTGGCTTGCCCGTGTTCTTCTGGTTGTAGTAGATCGGAATCTGGCCGACCATTCTCGGAAAGGTCGCCGGCAACTTGCCGGACGGCGCCTCGACGCCGAACAACAAGTCGGCAATCGCTGCACCACCCATCGTACCGGGATGCCACGCGTAAAGAATTGCATCCACTTCGTCGACGATGTCACTCAACACCAGCGGCCGCCCGGCGAGAATCACCGCGATGACCGGTTTACCCAGCTCTCGCACCCGGCGAACGAGTTCTGCCTGCGCCCCAGGCAGACTGATGTCGGCGCGGCAATGTGCTTCCCCGGAGAGTATTGCCTCTTCACCGAGAAAGAGGACGGCAGCATCCGAATCCGCGACCAACTGCAAGGCTTCGTCAAAGGCGTCCGTCTCCCGGCTGCGACTGGTTTGCAACGCTGGTGCGAAGCGTACGTCGACGGATGCCCCCACAAGGTCACGAATTCCCTCGACACCCGTCACGCTCAAGGTCGGGTCGCCGTCAAAGATCCAGGTGCCGAGTTGCTCGTAGGGGGCGTCGGCCAGCGGACCGATTACGGCAATGGAATCAAGGCGTTCCGCGGCCAATGGAAGCACGTTGCCACGATTTTGCAACAGGACGACGCTCTGCAACGCAGCGTCTTTCGCTGTCTCGAGCATGGCTTCACTGGCCGGCCGGCGATACTGGCCCGGGTCGGTGTACGGATTGTCGAAGAGACCCAACTGTAACTTCACCCGCAATATATTGGCGACCATCTGGTCGAGCATTACGTTGTCGATCCTGCCCTCGGCAACCAGATCTTCCAGGTTGGCTCGATAACTATCGCTCGCCATTTCCATGTCGACTCCCGCTGTCACGGCCTGCCACGCGGCTTCCTTGTCATTTTCCGTCAACCCATGAACCGTCAACTCGACCACAGAGTTGTAATCGCTGACGACCAGACCGTCGAACCCCCATTCGCCGCGAAGCACGCCGCGCAAAAGCGCCTCGTTGCCAGTCGCAGGCACCCCATCGAGGTCACTGAACGAAGTCATCAAAGTCTTTACCCCGGCGTCGGTCAGCGCCTTGAACGGCACCATGTAGACGTTGCGCAGCTCGTTCTCAGGAATGTTGGCGGTCGAGTAATCGCGGCCGCTCTCGGATGCGCCATAGCCAACGAAATGCTTGGCGCAGGCAGCGATCGATCCGGGCGCGGCGAGGTCGTCGCCCTGGAATCCTTGCACCATGGCGATACCGATTTCGCTCGTCAGGTAGGGGTCCTCGCCGAAGCTCTCCGCGATGCGGCCCCAGCGCGCGTCGCGAGAAATATCGATCATCGGCGCGAAAGTCCAGTTGACACCACGAGCTGCAGCTTCTTCGGCCGCGCCGCGAGCATTCGCGCGTACGATATCGGGGTTGAACGTCGCGGCTTGTCCAAGCGGAATCGGTGCAACGGTCTTGAAACCATGGATAACGTCGCGCCCCACCAGCAGCGGGATACCGAGCCGACTTTCCTCGACCGCGATGCGCTGCATTTCATTGACGACGTCGACATCCACGATATTCAGGACCGATCCGATACGCCCGTTTTGCAGGTCCGCGGAAAGTTGATCGGTGATCGCGTTGTGTTCGATATTGACCTGGCACATCTGGCCGATTTTCTCGGCAAGCGTCATGCCATCGATCAGCTCTTGCACCCGTTTTTCAAGGGGTTGCAGGTTTTTCTTTTGGTCGACAAGAGTCATGGCGTAACTTGTAACAGTGTTTGACAGCGCTGTCAATTTGATGGAGGATGCAGCCCTGATGCAGCACGTCGAAACACAAAAACTGCAATTCGGTGAGAAGCTCGGTTATGGGCTGGGCGACACTGCGTCGAATTTCTTCTTCGCAACGTTCAATGTCTTCCTGCTTTATTACTACACCGACATATTCGGTCTGACAGCGGCGGCCGTGGGCACAATGTTCCTGGTCACCAAGATCGTCGATGCCGTCAGCGACCCGATCATGGGCCTGATTGCGGACCGGACCGATACGCGCTGGGGAAAATTCCGTCCCTATTTGCTTTGGGCCGCCGTGCCTTATGGACTGTGCGGCTATGCGATGTTCGCCAATCCCGACCTGTCGGACACGGGGAAACTCGTGTACGCCTACGTGACCTACTCGTTGATGATGCTCGCCTATACGGCGATCAACGTGCCCTATTCGGCGCTGATGGGGGTCATCTCACCCTCATCGATGGAACGCACCAAGGTCGCCAGCTACCGATTTTTTTGCGCATTTACGGCGAGCTGGCTGATCGGCACATTTGTAACGCCGCTCAAGAACATCCTGGGCGGTAGTGACGAAGCACTCGGATTCCAGCTCACCATGCTCATATTCGCAGTGATCTCGGTGCTGCTGTTCTGGATTACGTTTGCGACCACTCGCGAGCGGGTGAAACCGCCGCTTACACGATCCGACCTGAATCAGGACTTGAGGGCATTGTTCAGCAACGGACCATGGAGGGCCCTGTTCGCCGCCGGCGTGTTCACGCTCATGAACGTCGCCGTACGCAATGGGACTCTGCTTTACTATTTCAAGTATTACGTCGGTGACGACGGGACTCGCATTTTCCTGATATTCGACAAGACGGCGGTCTTCATGTCGACCGGTTTACTTGCGATGCTTGTCGGAGTCGCGCTCACGAAAACCCTTAGCAGTCGTTTCGAAAAGCGTCAGCTAATGATCGCCCTATCCCTTATGAACGCCGCATTAATGGCATTATTCTTTTTTACACCGCCAGATAGATATTGGCTGATGGTTGTAATTAATTGTGCCGGCGCGCTGGTGGCCGGTCCGACACCTGCACTCGTTTGGTCCATGTATGCCGATTGCGCCGATTATGGCGAATGGAAGACCGGTCGACGGACGACAGCTCTGGTCTTTTCTACCGTACAGTTTTCTCACAAACTCGGCCTGGCTGTCGGTGCCGGGCTCGCCGGAATCATCCTGGCGTGGTTCGGCTTCGTGGCAAATGAAGCGCAATCCGCGACGTCGATGCGCGGCATTCGATTCATGTTCAGCGTCTTTCCGGCAGCCTTGGCAATCCTGAGCGTAATTGCCATCTACTTTTACCGCATAGACTCGGAATTGCTGGTCAGGATGGAACAGGACTTGAAGCAGCGTCACGCAACACTCGGAATTTGACATTGATGTTTTTGGCGCGCCCGACAGGATTGGCCGAAATCGCTCCTAAGCGATTTCGGGGTCTTCGACCCGTCGGCGCTACGCGCCTCCGCCCAAAACGCTGGCGCGTTTTGTCGAACGAAGGCCCTCATCCTTAGCCGGAACACACAAGTAAATAAAAATGGGGCCCTCTGGGCCCCATTTTTATTTACTGGCGCGCCCGACAGGATTCGAACCTGTGACCCCTGCCTTCGGAGGGCAGTACTCTATCCAGCTGAGCTACGGGCGCGTCTGTGGCTGCTGATTGTATCCCGAATGGCGTCGGCTAGCCGATCAGAATGTTCCTCAAACGTCGCTCGAAGGCATCGAGATTTTTCCAGGCCGTCGCGCAATGCACGGTGCGGCCGGTATCTTTGTCAATGACCGTGTAGCCGTCGTCTGTGACCCGCAATGGCAGATCCTGCATCTCAACAAGACTGTTTTCCGCCGCGAGATAAACGGCGACGGCGTCGAACAATGTCGAACTGACTTTTGTTACGTCGGTTGCGGGATCCATCCAGGCGGCGTGCGGCAACCACAGCTCGTAGTTCCTGATCAGCGTTTTCATCCACGGATCGTCGCTTTCATAAATGCGCCGATAGTTTTCGCCTTCGAGGCGCACCAGCCCGCAGGTGTCGAGCGGCGTGATGGTAATGTCCCAGGGGGCTCCAAACATGGCTTGAATCGCCTTGGGATCGGCCCGCACGTTCCACTCCGCCACGGGTTTCGAACCGGCTTCGTAACCGACGTAGAGCGACCCGTACATGCCGACGATCCTGGCGTTCTCTGCAATTGCAGGATCGCGGCGCAAGGCCTCGGCAATGTTTGGCGCCGGCCCGATGCACAATAGCGTAACCGGATCCGGTGAGTTTTTGATCGTGTCGATCAACGCCTGCACGCCGTCTTCATGCACGACGCCCGGGTAGTCGCTGAGCGCGTAGTCTCCCAGCCAGTCGCTTTGCGCGCCCCGATCGTACTTCGTACCCATACCGATACCGACCGGCACGTCTGTACGGCCCGTCGAATGCAAAAGTTTTGCGAGCAAGCGGGCACGGTAAATCGGGTTGTCGAAGTCACCAACTGCCAGCCTCAGGTCGAACTGCGGCATGCGCAGGAGCATCATCAATGCCCAGGTGTCGTCGATGTCGTCACCGATATCGGTGTCGAGGATGACCGGGATCCTGTGCTGTGCCGATCGACCTGTGCGGACACCGATGGTCAGCGCGGTGGCCGCCGCTAAAGATAATTGAACAAATTGTCTTCTGTTTTGCATAGTGCCGGCATCGATCGCGGCTAAAGCCGCTCCCACGAAGCGGCTCCCACAAATTTCTGCTCAGAAACGGATCGCGGCTAAAGCCGCTCCCACAAAGCTGCTGCCACGAAGTCATATCCGGAAGCCAATCGCGGCTAAAGCCGCTCCCACAAAGCCGCTTCCACGATAATGGCAGTTAGTCGCGCAGTGCGTCCCGGATTCGCTTGTAGCCTTCTTTCAGTTCGCGGCCCAAATCGACCAGCGCATCGCCAATGCCTTCTCCGGTTTGCTTGAGCTTGGCATCGGCGGCGAATTGTTTTGCCTGTCTCTTGAAGTCGTCCATTTTTTCCTCGAGTTCTTCCCAGTCTTCCCTGATTTCCTTCGAGGCCAGGTTCATTTGCACGCGCAACTCGTCGCGCCTTTGTTTCAGATCTTCGAGAATGTCGTCTATGTCTGCCATTTGATTACCGTATGTATTTGATTTCACCGCCGACGATCGTGATGTCGACTTTGGTTTGGGGAATTTTGTCCTCTTCTACTGTCAATAAGTCCTGTGTCAGAACGACAATGTCCGCGTACTTGCCAGGCGTCAGCGTGCCCTTTATGTCTTCCTCGAACGCGGCGTAGGCGTTGTTGATTGTATACGACGCCAGTGCCTCTTCGCGCGTCATTGCATGCTCCGGCGTAAATCGCTCGCCGTTGATCATCATCCTCGAGACGGATGAATAAAAGGAGGCGATCGGGTCGATCGGCTCGACCGGCACGTCCGTGCCATTGAGGATGACGGCGCCGGTGTTCATGAGGTCACGCCACGGTTGCGAGGTTGCCGCTGCCCTTTCTTCGCCGAGACGTGTCGGGATCCACGGGCCGTCCGAGGTCCCGTGGATGGCCTGGATCGACGCGATAACGCCGAGACCGCCGAAGCGCGGTACGTCTGCGGGATCGATGTGCTGTGCGTGTTCTATGCGCCAGCGAAGTTCTGAGCCATCGACATCCGCGGCTTTCCAGGCTCGTTCGTACAGATCCAGCGTCTCGCGATTGCCGCGATCGCCAATCGCGTGGGTGTTGACCTGGAAGCCGTGTTCGATGGCGAGCTTCGCCGTTCCTTCGATGACCTCGACAGTCTCCAGCACCAGGCCGTCGGTGGACGGTAAGTCGGTATACGGCTCCAGGAGCCACGCACCGTGCGCACCGAGCGCGCCGTCGATTTGCCGTTTTATGGAACGAACAGTCAGAAAGTCGTTACCTTCGGGCAGTTCCTTCATGAGCGGCAGCAATTCCTGAAGCTCTTCGTTGCTGTGGCCGCGCACCATCATGTAAAGCCGTACCGGGAGTACGCCTTCGCTTTCCAGTTCGCGAAGGAATTCCAGCGTTTCGGAAAACTTGCGGGTGCGCTCGCCGGCGTCCTGGAACGAGGTAACACCAAACCTGAGTGCCTCGTCGCCCGCCAGCATGATGCGCTCGCGATCGATCTCCTTCAGATCGGCCGGCGCCATCTGCGATTTGTAGGCAGCTTCTGCCTCGTCAATCAGGTCGCGCGCCGTTTCACGCAACATGCCGGTCGCCTTGCCCGAGGGTGCGCGCACGATGGTGCCGCCACGCGGGTCCGGCGTGTCGTCACCGATGCCGGCCGCGGCGAGCGCCGCGTCGTTGACGTAGTACGCGTGCCCACTGGCGTGCGTCAGTCGCACCGGGTTTTCGGGTGAGACTTCATTGAGCGTTTCGTTGCGCGGTAAGCCTTCCACGGCATCCTCGGGCACGCTGTCCCACTTGTCCTGGTGCCAACCGCGGCCGAATATCCATTCTCCGGGACGCGCCTTGTCCGCGGCGACGGCAACCATAGTTACCGCCTCCGACCAATCGCTGATGTTGTTCAGGTCGAGAATGCGCTTGGATTCGCCGAGGCTCAGGAAATGGCCGTGGCCCTCGATGAAGCCCGGCATTGCGAAGCGCCCCCCGAGTTCGATGACTTCCGTGTCGGGGCCGACATAGGCAGAGATTTCTTCGTTGCTGCCGACCGCCGTGATCAGGTAACCGTTGACGGCCACGGCCTCGACGTTACCGAGCGCCGGGTCGACGGTGGCGACCGTGCCGCCGCGCAGTACCAGGTCGGCGGGGGTCAGATCGGAGCCAGCAGCGGTGTCCGCAGCATCCTCGGACGCGCCGCCGCAGCCGCCGAGCGCCATTGCGGTCAGGCATACTATTAATAAGTGTGTTTGGTGTATTTTGTCGATTCTCATTGATGTTTCCCGCGAGTGGATCGGTAACTTTGGCACTCGCCGAATGGCATTGCAATTCGTGTCAGGCGCAGCATTGCAGAACCGGTGTGGACGGCGAAACAGGGCGCGCGCCGGAAGATCGGAAACTTGATATATAATGCGCTGCCTCTGGCCGGTATCGTCACCGGCAAACTCTCCTCGGGAGCGGGATTTTGCAGCAGCAGGAACAATCGTCGTTATTGAGCAGCGGATTTATCTGGGTGGTCTTCGTGTGCATCGTCGCCGTGGTGTTTTACAGGTTTGCGACGAGCCTCGATCATTTCACCAACACGGTACACAACCGCGGCTACGACAACTTCGAGACGGTGGCAGACCGGATACGTCCTTTCGGTCGCGTCAAGTTTCCCGGCGAAGAGCACGGGCCCGACGAGCTCAAGGTGGACGAGGTGCCGCAGGCAGAGCCACATGCCACCACCCTGTCCGGGCCGCAGGTGTTCAACGAGGCCTGCATCGTGTGTCACGGCAATGGAATCGGCGGCGCGCCGATGCTGAATGCTCGTGCGCCGTGGGAACCGCGCATCGCGCAGGGAATCGATACGCTGTATCGGCACGCCATCGAGGGTTACACGGGATCAGCCGGCTACATGCCGCCGAAGGGCGCGCGCCTCGACCTGTCCGACGGCGAGGTCAGGGAGGCGGTCGATTACATGCTGAGTCAGTTGCCGAACTGAGGGATTTACAGGCGCCGCGCCAGTTGGCGCAGGGCAAGCGCCTCGGCCACGTGCCGCTCGCGAATAATTTCCTCATGAGCCAGGTCGGCAATGCTGCGCGCCACCCGCTGCACCCTCTGGTACGCGCGTGCCGACATCGCCAGCCTCTCGGTGGCATCGTCGAGCAATTGCCGGCTCTTGCTGTCGGCTGAAAACGCCTTGCTCAATGCGGATCCATGCAGGTCGGCATTGACTCGATTCGAGCGCTGCAACTGTATCGCGCGGGCATCGATAACGCGTTGCCTGACGTCCGCACTCGATTCCTCGCGTGGCGCATCGCGACGCAACGCCTCGACAGGCGGACGCGGCACCTGGACATGAAGGTCGATGCGATCGAGCAACGGTCCGGAAATCCTGCCCAGGTAGTTTTCGATACGTTGACTGGAGCAGCGACAGTCGCCGGCCGGATCGCCGAGGTAACCACAGGGGCAGGGGTTCATCGCCGCGACCAGCTGAAAACGGGCAGGAAAATCCGCCTGCCGGCCGGCTCGTGAGATGGTAATCCAACCGCTTTCCATCGGCTCCCGCAGTACTTCGAGTACGTGACGACTGAACTCCGGAAACTCGTCAAGAAACAAAACGCCGTTGTGCGCCCGCGATATTTCGCCGGGGCGCGGATCGGAACCGCCGCCGACCAGGGCCGCGGCCGACGCCGTGTGGTGCGGTGAGCGAAACGGACGCTGCCGCCAGCGGGCAATTTCGAACGCGCGGCCGAGAACGGAATCGACCGCTGCGGTTTCGATCGCTTCCAGGTCGCTCATCGGCGGCAGGATGCCGGGCAGTCTCTGCGCCAGCATGCTCTTGCCGGTACCCGGCGGACCGCTCATCAGCAGGTTGTGGCGTCCCGCCGCGGCGATTTCGAGTGCGCGCTTTGCGAGCGCCTGCCCCTTGACGTCGGCAAGGTCGGCCGTGTGATTCGCCGGCGCGGCATCTTCGGCCTTCACCGCTCTATCGAGGTCGCGGCCACCGCGCAGGAATGCCGTGACCTCGAGCAGGCTGGAGGCGACGTATACCTCGCCCGCAATCAGGCTTGCTTCCGCACCGTTGGCTTGCGGCACGACGATTGCCTTGCCTGTTTCGGCGGCCCTGATCGCGGCGGGCAATAACCCGGCGACCGGGCGAAGGTCGCCGTTCAATGCGAGTTCGCCGTAGAATTCGAAATTCTCCAGTCGACGCCGCGGAATCGCCCGCTTGGCAGCGAGAATGCCGAGTGCAATCGGCAAATCGAATCGTCCGCCGGCCTTTCGCATGTCCGCCGGGCCGAGGCTGACCGTAATGCGGCCTTGCGGAAATTCCAGCTTGCAACTCGAGATGGCGCCGCGCACCCGGTCCTTGCTTTCGCGCACCGCTGCCTCCGGCAGGCCGACAATCGAGAATTTTGGCAAGCCGCCCGAAAGGAATACCTCGATCGTTACCGGGGGCGCGGTAACACCGAGTTGTGCCCGGCTTTTCAGGATCGCCAGGCTCACCGTCGTTTGCCTCGGATTCGCACCATCGCCGTTCCCTGGCGGTGCAAGTCAACGCTTGGACTTCTTCCTCGCGCCTGTCTTGCGCTTCTTGCCGGCAGCTTTTTTGGCCGGTTTGGATTTCCCGGCGGCTTTTCTGGCCGGTTTGGATTTCCGTGCAGCGGATTTGGCCGTCGCAGATTCCATTTCCTTCAGGCGTGCGTCGAGTCTCTCGAGTTGTTC
>JAWWCT010000007.1:0-92138 GCA_033720315.1 Woeseiaceae bacterium
CTTTATAACGGCATGGAATATTTATTGAGCCAGGCGGTCTTTGCGGGCGAATTGCGGGCACTTACTATCGACTGCCGATTTCAACTGCAGCAACCGGGATAGATCACATGTCAGCCATCGATGATTTTTTGACCCATAACGAGTCGTATGTCCGCGGTTTTGCCAAAGGTGACAAACCGTTACCGCCGGCAAAAAGCACGGCGGTGGTTGCCTGTATGGATGCCCGTATCGAAACCGGTCGCCTGCTGGGGATCGAGGAGGGTGATGCGCATGTCATCCGTAATGCCGGCGGTGTCGTGACCGATGACGTCATCCGCTCGCTTGCCATATCCCAGCGCTTGCTCGGCACGCGCGAGATCATGCTCATTCACCATACGGATTGCGGCATGGTGACTTTCCGCGATGACGAGGTCAAAGCGGAGATCCAGGCGGAGACGGGTTTGCGACCGTCGTTTGCACTCGAGGCGTTTCCCGATGCGGAAGACGATGTGCGCCAGTCGATTGCGCGCATCAAAGCGAGCCCGTTCGTGCCGAACAAGGACAACATCCGAGGTTTCGTGTATGACGTGGAAAGTGGCCGATTGAACGAGGTCGCCGCCTGACTTTGCTATTCGGCCGGGACCCTGTCTCCGCGAGATTCGTGGTCCCCGCCGCCCGATCGCGATTCTTGCGAAACGCGTTACAGTTTTTCCACGGCAGATCGGCAACACTCGTCATTTTGACGGGGTGCCGATGCGCGTCTTTCGAAGTCTGATACTTGGCATTACGGTCCTGGTCGCCGCGTGCAGCGAGGACCGGGCGGCCCGGGAGGCCGAAATCGAAGCCGCCTTGCCCGGCGTCTATGCCGGCACGTTTCCCTGTCAGAATTGCCCAGGTATCGAGGTCACCGTATGGATGCGGCCGGATCGGCGCTTTTTCATCCGCCGGGAGTATCTCGCCGACGCAGACAGCCCCGCATCGACGGTGTACAACCTGGGGCGCTGGACGCTGTTGGCGGGCGGCGAGGCAGTGGAGCTGCGTGGCGCGGGACCGGTTCGGAGCTTCGATCGCAGGGACAACGATACCTTGCTGATGCAAACCGGGTCCGAGGTCGAGCACCGCCTGACGCGCCAGCGACAGTCGCCCGCGTTCACGCAAAAAATAGCGCTGTCAGGAATGATGAGCATGCAGGGCGATCGCGCGTCATTCGCGGAGTGTTATACGGGTTTCAGGACCTCGGTCGCCAAGAACGGCGACTTCGCGAGCTTCGGACGTCAATACCGCAATGCTGCCAAGCCCGGTGAAGCTGCCTTCGTGGAATTCGAGGGCCGTTTTCTTTGGTCCGGCGACGGATCACTGCGAGCAGTCACAATCGACGATTTCAGGACCATCAAAGACGGGCGGAGGTGCTAACGGGGACAATAGGCTGGAATCGACGCTGGCAGCCAACGTCAAAAAAACTGGCATTGTTGCCGTCATTTGCCGCACAAACGTCGTACCCGGAATTCGGCTTCCTGACCCGACCAATATCATCCGTTATTCGGTCGTCTTGGTATTGATCGCGCTAGCGGTCCGGACATACGAATTGCTCTGTAAACTGGCAGCAGGTATTGACTACGTGCTTTTGGCTGACTCTATCCTGCTGACGATGTTTTCGATTTAAGAAGTTGCTGTAACCTGAATGCAACCACAAATTCATATAATTATAGGGATCCGTTCGCGGACAATTTTGATCAAAAAACGGCGCCGACGAACACCACCGGCCCGTGATGCGTGACTTCAAGCGATCCCCTGACGTCATTGTCGCGGGAATCGAGGTTCAAAGCGTAATAGTGGTAGGCCAGCCCGACATTTAACGCGTCACCCATCTGGCGCTGCAGTTCGAGCGTCGCGTAGTTGAGATATCCTTCCCAACGGTCGAAATCCATACGGAAAAACTGTACTTTCGCTCCCAATGACGACTTTTTACCCAGGGCGACAGATCCGTGAAGCCCGACGACAGGCAACGGCGTAGCAGCGTTCGAGGTCGCTTGCTGATTTGTCGAAACTTCGGAGATCGTCGTCTCGAACCTTGAGAAATGAAGGCCGCCCATGACACCGAATTCTTTCTGGGAGTCATTGATTAAAGAGTAGGCATATCCGATTCGTAAGATACTCGTATCGAATTCGCTTTGCGTCGTTGTATTTGCAACAAATCTCGCCTCACCGAAAGTAACATCGAAAGGCAGTGTGGCCGTTCCCTTTCGCGATGATTCCAGGTAGCCAATTTCGAACCGGTGATAGCGACCGACTCTGAATATGGCTTCCATGTGTGTCACCGTTTCCTGGTCGGGCAGGCCGAGCAAGTTTTCCAGATCGATGTCCGTGCCAACAATTCCTGCCGAAGAATCGCGAACGATCTTGCTGTTGATGTGGTCGTTGAATACACCGATGCGAAGCTCGAATCTGGGCTGCAGCGGGATATCCGTCGGAAAAATACGTGGCTGAAAGATGTCATTGTTGTAAGCGACCGAGATGCTCGCAGACCAGAGCTCGTCCTTGTCGACAATCGGACTATCTTTGATTTCCGAGTCCAGAAATTCGAGCCCGAGGTTGCCGTACAATAGCCACTTGTCGCTGATTTCGTAGCCCCAACGAACGATAAGTGAGGTATTCAGCGCCGCACCTGCCCTGTATTCGGGCCGCAACGGTTCGGTTTCCGTTTCGCTGACGCCAAAGTAATAGTTAACGTAGTCTTCTCCTTGAAGAATGAACTCGATTCCGGGTACCAGGTAGCCGCGCTCGAACTCCCTTGGCAATGAAAACTGAAGTTGACTGATCAGCCCGTCGTGGTGACCCATGATTTCGGTGTAGGCCTTGACGTTGATGTGTACCGGCCGTCCCCGGTAGCCGATCATCGGGCCTGTCTCCAGTCCCCATTTTCGATCGTCGAGCCCGATAAGCCGGGGAGAGTCGCTGGTTCCCAGTCCCAACGTTTGCACTCGGCCGATTATGCCAAATTCCCATTGGTTTTCAGTTACATAGCGAATACCGATATCGCCTTCCCTGATCAATAGCCAATCATCAGTGAAGGCCGAGTCGTGGAAACTCGTCAGGACCGGGTATGCAATGGCGGAAGTCTCGCCGCCGACGTATGGGCTTTGGCTGCCCGAGATCGTAATCCCCAGTGCGTAGTCGTTTAGATCGTAGTCGCGCAGGTAGTCAAGCAGCGCACCTGCCATGGTATTTTTGGAGGTCAGCAATGTAACCAGCAAAACCAGCCGTGCCGCGAGGCGTAATCGATGTGTCATGGCCTGGATCGCGTTATTGCCGCAAACTCGCAGATGTCGGATTGAGGCGCATTATCCAGACTTTCGAACCAACATGCTAAGTGACCGAAACTTGCTGCATTTGCTCGAGATTCGCTGCAGTGTTTCGTCATTCCCGTGGTGGGCGAGTACGTAACAGTTTTCGGCTGCGCTGTGTAGGTTTAATGCATGGATAAGAATTCAAAGAATTCGTGTCGATCATTATACGTGACAGGCGTATTGAGGGATGCGGGCGCGCTAACGTGTGGCGGTCTGATCGAGTGGATGGAAAATCTCCAGCAGCAGTTGCTGACACTATTTGCTTTCGTAGGAAATGGACATCAACTTTTGCCTGTCGAATTCGAGTACGGCAGTTCGCTGGCCTGCTGCGCGGTCATAGCGCCAGATATGAATCTCGGTCGTGCCGACAACACGCGGTCCGGACCGTACGTCCTGAACTTCGATTGATGTCGATGATGGATTACCACAGTACTCTTTTACGTTTTCCATCGTCATACCGGTGCGAACGATCTTGCTGCCACAGCGCAGCGTATCGTCGGCAGTCGCTGGAATCGACAGTAATAAAATTGACAATATAACGGTCGCGCGCATGACCCGATTTTAACGTGAAACGCTGCTGCGATTCGCACGAAAACTTACATAATGGACTGTAATTTGCTGATTTATGGTCGGCTCGCTGCTCGTGCGGCATCGCACCTGAGGAAACTGGGGCGCCACCCTTCGCCGAAACAAGCTTAGCCGGCCGCTATCGTCGCTTTCGTTGGCGAATCGCGGAGGGCGACAGCGGCCTACATTTCAAAGGGCGGCAAAAGGCGTGTGATCCGCGACGAAGCGTTCTAAAATACAGAATGTTGGTTGATAAGAAGAAAAAAATGCCGATCACTCCGGGTAAGGATTCATGGATTGTGCCTGTTCACAAGACTCGTCATTCAATTGCATGGATGTTCCTGTTGCTTTTATGGCAGCCTGTCGTGCAATCGCAAGAGACGGGCGAGGCGACGGCACAGGATCAGCTGCCGGCTGAAGTCGCGGCCGATTTCGATCAAAGGCTGACCGAAATCGCGTTGGAAAACGTCGAGATCCAGCGCCTGGAGCAACGGATTGCCGCCAGCGAAGGCGTGCTTAGGCAGGTGCTGGAGATTCGCAGGGATAGCCTCTGGACGTCGATGTTCCAGGCCACGCTGGATCTGGCCAGGGACGTCGCAAATCGCCGTGACAGTGGCCTGAATGTCGCCAACTACGAAAGTATTCTCGCGGGCCAATTAGCCGTAAGAGCGCCGGAGGCCATCGTCGCCATCCAGCGCATGCGCAGCCGAACGGTATTTCCGACCGAGGAGGCGCCGCCCGAGGAATATGTCGTCGGCGATCAGCGATTGTTCAGGCAGGTCGATGAGGTCGACGCGCTGTACGCTGCACTCATCGATTACGTGGAAGTGGCCGAGCAATTGAATCTCGATGCCACGAACATCGTTGATTTCATGACCGGATCGCTGATCGATACCGCCGCCAATCGATCGGTATTCCTGGAGATGGTCATTGGCGACGTTCAGACGTTGCGCGCTGCGGCCGCGATTCTCCCCGAAAATTCGGATCTGGCGAGCAAGCTCGCCGCGGCCGAAGCCAGGGTACGCATGACGGCCAGTGCGATGCAGACAATGATCACGCTGATGAACGCCTTGGACCTGGATACCCGGGCGTACCGCCAGCAGGTCCTTAAAGCGACCGGGGAAATTACCACGGACGTCCTCGACGTCGGCATCATGGCGAACCTGGCCAAGGAATGGTCAGTCACCATCGGCAGTCTGGTTGCGAGTGAGGGCCCGAGGCTGTTGTTCCGAGCTTTGCTGGTGGTTTTGATCCTGTTTATTTTTTACCAGTTTGCAAAACTGGTGCAAAAAGGCGTGGAGCGGGCGCTCAATGCGTCGAAGTTGCACCTTTCTCACCTGCTGCGGCGCATGATCCTGTCGACCGTGCGAAATCTCGTTGTCATTTTCGGCATCCTGATCGCGATTTCGCAGCTCGGTATATCCCTCGGGCCATTGCTCGCCGGCCTGGGCATTGCCGGTTTCATCGTCGGCTTCGCGCTGCAGGACACCCTGTCGAATTTCGCTTCCGGCATAATGATCTTGTTGTACCGACCCTTTGACGTCGGCGATGTCGTGGAAGCCGGCGGTGTGAGCGGCAAGGTCAGCCACATGAGCCTGGTCAATACCACTTTTATGACCTTCGACAATCAGCGGTTAATCGTCCCGAACAATGCTATCTGGGGTGCTGTGATTACCAATCTGACTGCACAAACGACGCGGCGGGTCGATCTCATGGTTGGTATTTCCTACAGCGAGGATATCGAAAAAGCCGAACGAGTTTTGCGGGAGGTGGTTACTTCGCACGAAGCGGTTCTGGATGACCCGGAACCGATGATCAAAATGCATGAGCTTGCAGATTCATCGGTCAACTACATCGTTCGGCCCTGGGTGAAAACGGAAGATTACTGGGACACTTACTGGGACCTGACGAGGGCCATCAAAAAACGGTTTGATGAGGAAGGAATATCGATTCCGTTTCCGCAGCGAGACGTACATGTCGTTGAACAGAGACAGGACGGCTAGTGAGAGTCAATTCAATTTGAACTATATTTGACTGAGCAACAAAAATGATTTCGGAGATATTAATGAGAAAAACAATCACCGCCGGATTGGCGTTATTTGTCTTGTCTGCGCCCGGTCAGGCCTGGGATCCTGGTGAGGCGGATGAATTGCACGCCAAGGCGCAGGAGGCGATCGCCGTCCTCAAGGAAAAGGATCCCAGTGTTCAACGATTCTTTGACGCTGCCGTGGCCTATGTGGTGATTCCGACGGTGGGTAAGGCCGGATTCGGTATCGGTGGCGCACGTGGCAAAGGTGTGCTTTACGAGAATGGTTCGGTAACTGCCATCGTAACGTTGACGCAGTTGTCATTCGGATTCCAGTGGGGCGGCCAGGCCTACAGCGAATTCATTTTCTTCAAGGACGACGTTGCGCTGAAGGACTTCAAACGCGGCAATTACGAACTCGGTGCTCAGGCTTCCGCAGTCGCCGTGACGGCCGGGGCCTCCGCCGATGCGGATTACAGCAGCGGCGTGGCGATATTCACCCAGGCGAAGGGCGGTTTGATGTACGAAGCTTCTGTCGGCGGGCAGAAATTCAAAGTTGAATCAATGGATCAAAACTAGAAAACAAGGCGGGGTCAGATCTACAAATCAAGCCGGCGCGGCCATGGTGGCCGCGCCGGCTTGTTTGCTGAGGTTACCGGATTTCAGCCCTGTTCTGGTGTCACTGGTGTGGAACTGCCGGCGACAAACGGATAGCCTTCGAAGTACCGTGGAACACCTTCCTTGACCTTTTGCTCAAGGTTTTCCATCGTGTCGTCGGTGACCCGGCCGATGCCGACGGCTTCCCAGACCAGCTGCATCTTCTTCGCATCGACGATGTCGATATTAAATGTGCCCTCCGTGTACTGGGACACATGGGTCTCGGTTGCGAAGCCGTAGCCGACACCCCAGCCGCCGTAGTAGCCGCCGCGATAACCGTAGTAGCCGCCCATGGGCATCGGCGCAGGCGAGGTCGTGACCTTGGTCTTGTCCTCGAGAATTGCATTGAAATTGATGAGGAGATCGGGGTTATCGGATTTGGTGTATCCACGCTTCTCCATTTCCTCTGTGATTGCGTCGGTCACATAGCGCGTGAAAAAGCTTTGGTAATTATTTGAATCGGGCCCGGCGTTTTCCATAAAGTTGTAAGTTCGGTACTGCCCGAAATCGGCACTGCTGTCGTAGTCGTAGACGATTTTGGGACCTGACGCACATCCTCCAAGAAGAAAGACACACAGCGCCAGCTTTAAGCAGCCGCTCGATTGGTTTAGAAAAATCATTGTTGACTCCGCTTTAATTCGCGTCCTGAAGGTCAGGTAGCATTACTGACCCGGCGACCAGTACCGGTTGCATTGTTCACCTGATTTCCTGCTTAGTCGCCGCTCTGCTGGCGAGCCACCCAGCCGTCGAGATTCTCACGCAACCTGCGACCCCAGAATCTGACCAGGCGTCGAACTTCCGCGGCGTTGGTGACACGATTGGATTCGAACAGCATGCCGCCCGCCTGTTCTGCCGCACGCCGGTCGATGGATCGGGCGAGGATTGCTCCGGTTTCCGAGTCGCGCAGTTCGAGCACCAGGGTGGCTTCGCCGACCTGGCTCAAGTAGATACCGCCGCGACCGATCTGGTCCATTGGATCCATTGGAACGTACGACGTGACGTCGAGCAAACCACCGCGGACCATCAGCACGTCGGGCCCGGGTTCGGTGACGATTTCGAAGTTCTGGATCTTGCTCATCTCGTCGGCAAAAGTCTCACGAACCAAAGCTTCGAAACGCGCCCTGGCATCCTCGTCGATGAAATACGGTCCACCGCGCGAGCGTTCGATCGTCGTGCGTCCCTTGTTTTTCGCCGGCGTGTATTCGATGCCCTCGCTGACCAGCAGCAATTTTGTATAACCGGAGATGTCAAAATCCGGTCGCGCCCATGCGAGGTCCGCCTGCGCGTTATCGACCTTGTGCAGACCGTCGAAGGAAACCTCGGCATCCGGCCCGGTCTGGATCGTCGGCGTTGATGTGCAGGCAACGGCCAGGGTAGCAATGCCCATTACGAAAAAACGGCTGAAAATCAGCCTGAACTTGTTCATTTCCTGAGTCCTCTCCCGATTGCGGTTTTTTGTTCTGGCGACGCAAATGGCCGCCCGAACTCGTAAACTTATCACGGTCCAATGTTGCATAGCCAGATGCGCGCAACCTGCGGTTTCGGTCCAGCACGAAAATTGCCTGATCGCACAAATTCGCCGGCGCCGATGCGGACCTGCACGGCAATGCCGGGCGCTTCGCGCGAGCCGTACGGCTCAATGATCGAGATACAGGTAGTTCTGCCAGCTCGACATGCGAAGCAAGATCTTGCGCATGATTGCGACGTGATGCCAGTGATCGGAATATACCGCGACCTGGGCACGCGTACCCCGCGGAAGCTGGTATTCGCTCAGGTCGTCGGTAACCTCGATTTCGACCGCCATGCGCCCGACCGTGCGGAATATTTCGGTGCCGAGCAAGGCGCCGCTGGTTTGCAGCTGCCCCTCTCCGAGATTCGGCAACACGTTGCGGACGACCCCTTTGAAAACACGGCCGGGAATGCCCGGATAGACGATCTCCGCCTCGTAGCCGGTTTTTAATCGCAATGCCGAATTCTGTCGAAATGCCGCAATCATGGGGACCCGCTCGTCGTGCACGAAGACCATGACCGGCCGCAGCGGCAGGCTCGCCGCCATCATGCCCGGCCGCAGCAGCAATTGCGTAACGTAGCCGCTGGTCGGCGCGCGCACGACGGTGCGTTCGAGATCGTAACGCGCCTGCTGCAGCTCGGCCTGGATGCGGGCGACATCCGGGTTCTCACCATCGATGGCTGCATCGAACGCGATTTGCGCCCGTTCCAGGTCGGCTTCGGCGCGTTCGAGGGCAGCCTCGTCGGAGAGGTAAACCTGGCGCCGGTTTTCGAGTTCGTTGGCGCTGATCGCGCCACGATCGAATATCGCTTCGTAGCGTCGAAACACGCCCTCGCTGCGGTCGCGATTGGCGGTCACTTCTATGACCCTGGCACGCGCAGCGGCGACGGCCTGCTCGAGCTCCCTGACGCCTTCCTGGGTGCCGGCAAGCAATGCCTGTTTTTGCCGCACGATGGCTTCGTAAGGTTTCGGGTCGATGCGGAACAGAACTGTGCCTTTTTCAACCAGCTGATTCGGCGTGACGTCGACGCTGACGACAATGCCGCTGACACCCGGCACGATAGGCGTCGTCACGAAAAACTCGCGCGCCATGTTGGAGTAGGGGTGGTTGTAGTTCATCAGCAGGATCAGCGCGCCGACGATGATGATGCCGCCAAGCACCGCAGTCGGCACCGTCCACTTGTTGAGCGGCAACTTGAAAATCTTGAAGACGGCAACGCAGATTGCCGTGTAGGTGAGAATCAGCAGAAGGTCCATGCCTAGTCTCCTTCTGCCGCTTCAAGCTTGGCCAGGCGTGTTTCGATCGCCTCGAGCCTGTCCGCCAGTAAGTCGCTGCCACCGGCGTCGGAGGTGTCCATGCCCCACCCGCGGTCCTCGCGGTACAACATCGCCCAGATCCACAGGAACGGCCAGATGGCATGCAGGGTGAACAGGCTTACCCAGCCCGCAACGTGGATGACGTCCTGGTGGGGATGATTGCGCTTGACCGAAATCTCATAGGGAATATCGTGAATCGCGATCATTCCATAAAACAGAATGAGCACGACCAGGATCAGCATGACCAGCGCGACGTAATCGAGAACCATGTGTTTCCCCCGTGGTCAGATTATTTTAGCACCCAGAAAAAACCTGGGGACAGCATTCCTGATTGCCTGGGTAGGGGGATTAGGCAAATCAGGAAGCTGTCCCCAAAATTCCTGGTTCCGTTAGCGGTATATACCAGGAACGTTGGCCGGGTCCGTAACTTCCTCGGATATTTTTATAGTGACCCGATCAAGTGCGCCTCGAAACGGGAACGGTCCGGTGTACAGGTCAGATACCTGGGTCCCCGTGTCGCGTCCGATGTCGAACGTTTCAGCGAGGGAATAGGTGCTGATATGCATTGCAGGCATCTCGACCTGGTCGACCAGGTCGCCGTTGACATACAACTCACCGACACCGCCGAATTCCTTGGTCTTGATGAAATTGAAACTGAGATCGGTTGAGCCCCTCGGCAGCGGCGACGAATTCAAGACGTAGTGCACGCCGTCGAGGTAGTTGTAGTCGTAGTACAGGCGATGATCCTTGATAAACATCGAAAAACCGCCGGTCATGCCGCCGACCGCAACGATGACACCTTCTTCTTCACCGTCGAGATCGATCGTGGTCTCGATCGTGTGTGCCCGATTCTTGACCGGCGCCGATGCCTTCTCGCCGATGCGCACGGCACCGGGCGCGAAGTAAACGAACTCGGTCCGGTCGCCGAACAGGCGATCCTGCTGCGCGCCGATGCGCTTGATCATGTCGTCGTACAGTGGGTAAACGTTGTACTTCCAGGCTTCCTCGTCGAAGATCGCCTGCAATTCTGCGAGCTTGTCGGGATACTCGTCAGCGAGGTCGGTGCTCTCCGAAAAATCCTCGGCGATGTGATAGAGCTCCCACTTATCCTCGTCGAATGGCAACACCACGTTGACGTCCCAGGGCATGCGATTGGCGTGCATGGTCACGGCTTTCCAGCCGTCCACCCAGATGGCACGGTTGCCGAACATCTCGTAGTACTGACGCTGTTTGCGATTCGGCGCATCGGCATCGTCGAACGAATACATCATCGACACGCCGTCCATAGGCTGCTGTTCGACCCCGTGGTAGGTCTCGGGAACTTCGATGCCGGCGGCCTCCATGATCGTCGGCGCAATGTCGATGATGTGATGATACTGGCTGCGAACCTCGCCCTTGGCCTCGATACCGTTCGGCCAGTGGACGACGAGGTGATCGCTCTGCCCGCCGCGGTGTTCGCTTTGTTTGAAATAGCGGAACGGCGTGTTGCCGGCCATCGCCCAGCCTGCGTGGTAGTGAGGGTAGGTCGTCTCCGTTCCCCACTCGTCGATCTGTGCGAGGCTCGATTCGAACGGCGTTTGCAAGCCGTTCAACACGTAGGTCTCATTGAAGGTGCCTGCGAGACCCCCTTCGCCGCTGGCGCCGTTGTCCGAGGTGACGAAGATCAGCGTATTGTCGAGCTCGCCGATGCGTTCCAGCTCGGCGACAACACGCCCGATCTGCACGTCGACCCATTCGAGCTGGCCCGCAAACACTTCCATCTGCCGCGCGTAAAGCCGTTTCTCGTCGTCGTTCAGTGAGTCCCAGGCCGGGATTTCCGGAATGCGCTCGGTTAGCTGCGTATCCGCGGGTACGATGCCGAGCGCTTTTTGTCTTTCGAGAATCTGCTCGCGGGCAACATCCCAGCCCATGTCGAACATGCCGCGATACTTGTCGATGTGGCTCGCCGGCGCGTGATGCGGCGAATGCATCGAGCCCGAAGCCCAGAGCATCATGAATGGCAGGTCCGGCTTGATCGACTTGTGACCGGTGATCCATTCGATTGCACGGTCGGCGAGATCCTTGTCGAGGTGCTCGGTTTTGCGATATTTCTCCGGCGTATGGTCATTCCACATGACCGGCACGAACTGGTGCACGTCCGCGGCCATGAATACGTAAGCGTGCTGGAAGCCTTCGCCGCTCGGCCAGCGGTCAAAGGGACCGACCTGGGAAACCTCGTACAACGGCGTGTGGTCCCATTTACCGATCGCGTAGTTGACGTAACCCTCTTCCTGCAGGTAATTGGCCACCGATTTGGCGGATGGCGGCATCATCGCGTTGTAACCCGGGAATCCCATCGCCGTTAACGCGTGACTGCCGAGACCGATGGAATGCGGGTTGCGTCCGGCCATTAGCGATGCGCGCGACGGCGAGCAGAGCGCCGTGGTATGAAAATTGTTGTAACGCAGTCCGTTCTCGGCAAGTTGGTCGATGTTCGGGGTATTGATCAAGCCGCCGAAGCTGCCGATCTGTGCAAAGCCGGTATCGTCGAGCAGAAAAATAATGACATTCGGCGCGTTTTCGTTCGGCCGCGTTTCCGGTGGCCACCACTCCTGTGAATCTTCGTAACGTTCGGCGATGACGCCGCCAAAACCTTCGATGTGCTTCAATTTTGCGCCGGACTCCGAAACGGAATATTCGGCGCCAGGTTCCGCGGCTGTCGCCGGAGCTTCGCTCGTTTGGCGATCCGTACAAGCCACAATGGACGAAGCTGCAACAAGCAGCAAAAGTTTTTTCATCATTGACCCCAATTCTTCCGCTCGAATGGCGCGGCTGTGACCAAGAAATTTATACGTGTGTGCTATATTGGACCGAATCCAACCGGCGAAAATTAGCATATCGTAATTGGCGTTACAAAATCGTTAAGGGCAATAATAAAGTATTGAACGTGCGCTAAAAATAATTCTGAAATCTCATACAACTCCACGAAAATTCGTGCATGAACTATTGATTCCTGCCGCGCGAATCATTGCGGCGGGGTCCGGAGCCAAAAATGATAAAGATTTCTCGTCTGCGTCTGTTGCCGGCCGTGTTATTCGTGCTTACCGGTTTTCCATGCGTAGCACATGCCCAGAACCAGGGCAATGTCGACCAATGGCAGTACACGCTGACGCCTTACCTGTGGTTGCCCAGGATCGATGGCAACCTGAACTACAGCCTGCCGCCCGGTGGCAGCGGCAGTCCAAACATTAGCGTCGGGCCTACGGACTGGCTGGATCTCCTGAATTTCGCCGTGCTGGTGAGCGGCTCCGCCAGGAAGAATGACTTCGTCGTATTTTCGGATCTCGTCTACCTGAGCATGTCGACGACCGACAGCAAAGTTTCCTCGGTCGATCTTCCCGGTCCCGGCCTGCTGCCGCCGCTTCCGGTGGATGTGGCGCTGACGCTGGGCACAAAGTCGGAACTGGACGGGCTGGCATGGACACTCGCGGCCGGTTACCGCATTGAAGACTCGAGTACCTCGTCGATGGATGCATTTGCCGGTGTCCGTTACTTCGGCGTCGATGTGTCGACGAGATGGAGCCTGACCTCGGACATTATGGCGCCGGGCGGCAGCACGGTGCTGCCGTCCGAGGGCGGAGTCAGCAGTGACGTCGATTTCTGGGACGCGATCATCGGCATTCGCGGTCAGTTCGACCTGACCGCAGAGGCGTTGTCCGTTCCCTATTACATCGACATCGGCAGTGGCCAGTCGGATCTGACCTGGCAGGCGATGGCCGGTGTGTCATGGGCGTTCGGTTGGGGCGACCTGCTGCTGGTCTATCGTCACCTCGAGTATGACGAGGGCTCCGGCGGCCTGTTGAATAATTTCAGTTTCAGCGGCCCGCTTGTCGGTGCCCGCTTCAGTTTTTAATTCCGAGTCGATATGACAGAAAGAGTCTTTTACACGTTGCTGGTTTTTTTCTTAGTGGCAATTGCGCCTGCGCAGGAGGCTGATGCATCCGCGGAATTGCCGGGACCGGTCACCTTCCCGCGCACCCTGAGCGGAGACGCGGGCACGGTGACAGTGCATACGCCGCAAATCGATGCCTGGCCGAACTTCGAAGCTGTCGAGGGGCGCCTCGTCATCGAGGTAACGCCGGCAGGCGAGGACGAAGCGGTTTTCGGGGTCGCGGAGTTCGCAGCGGATACCGACCCCAATCTCGAGTTACGGGTCGTCGCGATTGAAAACCAGAAAATTACGGACACCAACTATCACGAGTCCGACCTGGCGCGCCATGAAATTCTTGATAATGTATTGAAAGAGGTGTTGGAACCGAAAACACAGTACCTGCCGCTCGACGTCATACTTTCCTATATTGCGCCGGACGCGACCATACCCGAGACGCCGGGCCTGTCCTTCGAACCGCCGCCCATTTTTTACTCGAGTACGCCTGCGCTGCTGGTCATTACCGATGGTGAGCCTTTGCTCGCACAGATTCCCGACACGGATTTGCAATACGCGGTGAATACGAACTGGGACCTGTTTCGCTACAAGGACAAGGAATGGTATTTGCGGTATGACGACCGCTGGCTGAAAAATCGGGAGTTGAGTGGCGAATGGAAGTGGGATAACTCGTTGCCGTCGCAGTTCAAGAAGCTGCCGGACGACGGCAACTGGACCGAAGTAAAGGCAGCAATGCCGCCTGCGAAACGCAAGGAAGACGAGCCGACGATCTTCGTCAGCAATCGCCCGGCGGAACTGATCGTGACCGACGGGCAACCGCAGCATCGCACGATCGGCGCGGCTGGGCTGGAATACGTTGACGATTCCGAAAGCGACGTATTCCGATACGAAGGCAAATATTACTACCTGGTATCCGGCCGCTGGTTCAGCGCAACCGTGTTGCGCGGCCCCTGGGAGCACGTCAGGAACTTGCCGGAAATCTTTGCGACTATTCCAAAGGATCATGAAAAGGCGCACGTGCTGGCGGCGGTGCCGAACACCGAGGAATCCCGGCTTGCGGTGCTCGAAGCGTCACTGCCGAGAAAGGCGACGATCAGCAGGGACGCCGGCAAGAACGTCAGCGTTTTCTACCAGGGTGAGGAGCCGCTGTTCGAGGCAATCCCCGGCACCGACGTCGAACGTGCAATCAATAGTCCGAACGACGTGCTGCGCTACGAGGATGTGTACTACCTTTGCGACAACGCGATCTGGTACCTGTCAACAAAGGCCGAAGGACCGTGGACAGTCGCCGACAGCATTCCCGCAGCAATCTACTCGATCCCGGCGTCGTCGCCCTCGTATCACGTAACGCACGTGCACATCTATGAAGACGAATCGGATGAGGAAACCGTGTCGACCGGCTATACCAGCGGTTACATCGGGGTGACGGTCGGCTTCGGCGTTGCGATGTACGGCACCGGGTGGTACTACCCGCCTTATTACGGTTACCCGTATTACGGTTATCCGTTTTACTATCCGTATCCGTACAGCTATGGCGCATCCGCCTGGTACAACCCGAATACGGGAAGGTACGGCCGCTCCGCGAGCGTTTACGGTCCCTACGGCGGCTACGGGCGTGCCGCTTCCTACAATCCCGCCACGGGTTCCTATGCGCGCGGTGCGGCAGTATGGGACAACAACGAAATTGCCGGGTCGGCGATTGGCTACAACCCGCGCACCGGCACCGGCGTCGCCACCAATCGTTACGTCAACGAATCGGGAGGCTGGGGCGAATCCCTGGTAACGCACAACGATAAATGGCTGGCCACGCAAAGCCAGTGGGACGCCGACTCCCGGACCACCGATTTCGTCACCTCCGGAGGCGGCAGTGGCACCATAGAAAGGGAACGGCAGGGCGATTACGTCACCGGCAGCGGTGAATTCCAGCGTGGGGACCAGTCACTGAATACCAGGTCGGTGCGCGGCGACGAAGGCACCTTGATCGGCTACGAGACGGGCTCGGGCGAGCAGGGCGTGATCGGTCGCTCGAGCGACGGCGATTTGTACGCCGGCAAGGACGGGCAGGTCTACAAGCGCACCGAAGACGGCTGGCAGCAACGCGGCGACGACGGCGCCTGGAATCCCGTCGAGGTTCCCGACGAGCGCGCAGCACAGCTCGACCAGGCCAGAGCGAGCGCCGCGGAGCGACGCGATTCTGTCGCGCAGAACCGTGATCTGCAGTCCGTCGACCGCCAGGCGGCGCAGCAACGGGCACAACAGGCCAGGAGTTCCGTGGGCAGCGGCAATCTCGCACAGACGTTCGGATCCGGCGGTGGATTTTCCACAGGAGCGTACAACAGCAATCGGCGGACCTATGATGCAAATAGGCACGCCGATCTCAATCGCAGCTACAACGCAAGGACGACCGGTTACCAGAACTACAGCACTCGCCAGAGAAGTTATTCAGGCGGGCTCTCCGGTAGACGCGGTATGCGGCGACGCCGTTAAATGCGCCAGCTATGCCCGGCAAGCCGGGTAATAAGCGAAAGCCCGTTCTGTATTTATAACTGACTGTTTGGAGCAATCCGCAGGAAGCCGGCGGTGAAGCGATGCCAGGCGCTTGTTTGCGGTTCGTGCGCGACGATGACCGGTTCGCCATTGTCGAGGCCTTTCCAGCGCAAATCACCGTCGTCGTCGAGGAATACCTCGAAGGCTTGTTGCGGCAGCGCAGCGATCACACGGTCAACGATCTCGGCTGCGAGCCCCGGGGCGTGCATGATGACGCCCAGTTCGGTGTCGAGATTGACGGAGCGCTGGTTCCAGTTGAACGAACCGATAAATACCCGTTTGCGATCCACGACGAATGCCTTCGCATGCAAGGTTCGTTTTGCTTCCTGCACGCCCTGTGACTCATCGGCCGGGATATTGGTATTCGCCCGCAATTCGTAGAGCTTGATGCCCATTTCGAGGAGCTCCCTGCGCGCCGGGGCATAACCGCTGTGGCTGATCGAATGGTTGTTCGATGCCAGCGAGTTGGTGAGCACCGTCATGTCGACACCACGTTGGCGCAGTTGCCGGAAACCGGCAATGGCATCCTTCGTCAGAACGAAATACGGCGTGATGACAAACAGTTCGTTTTCGACTTCGCCTATCGCTTCGCGCATCTGTACCACGATGGAATCGGCATCGGCGGCCGCATCGGGGTTGGATTTGTCCGGCGAATCAAACACGAGATCGTATTTTGCCCATGTGAACGCGCTGGCGTCGGACTGTACGTAATGCAGTACGGAACTCTTGACGGCGTCAGCGTACTCGCTCGCTTCGACGTCCTGCAGTCGCTCAGCGATCAATCCGCCCAGGTTGGCCAGGGCCTCGGCCGCATCAGGCGAAGCTTCGGCAAAAGCCGGTACCGGCACTGACGCGGGGTGATTCCAGAAGGTGTCAAACATTGCCGACACTTTCGGGACGATCGAGCCGATGGTAAGGACATCGAGGTCGCCAAACCTTTCTCCCTTGTTGGCATCGAAGTATTCATCGGCGATATTTCGGCCACCGATCAGGGCGATCTGGTTATCGACCGTGAAGGACTTGTTGTGCATGCGCCGGGTGACGCGGCTGAATCGTGTGACATCGAGCGCCCGCAGTTTTCGATGCTTGAACGGATTGAAAATCCGTAATTCGACATTCTCGTGCGCGTCGATGGCGGCCAGTCCGGCGTCGTGGCCGCCTAACTGGATGTCATCAACGAGCAGCCGCACACGGACGCCGCGGTCTGCGGCACGGAGCAAGGCATCGATAAAAGCCACCCCTACCAGGTCATTGTGGATCAGGAAATATTGCGCATCGATCGAGCGTTCGGCACGCTCTGCGAGGAGCAGGCGCAGCGCCAGGGAATCGATGCCATTGAATACGGGGTAAAAGCCGGATTGATCCGCGGGATGCGCGGCGACGATTTCCGCGAAGGCGCGACCGATGTCGGTGTCCGAGGTGTCGCGAATCGCATACGACTCCGACTTCGGGTAGTCGAAATCCACCGTTGTGCAGGCAACGGCGAACAGCAGGGCTATCAGCAGTACGGTATTTCGCAGGAGCGTATCAGGGCGCATCGGCAAGTCCGGCAGCGGCTGTGCGGCCCTAGATAGCACAATGAAAAATGGCGAACAAGGCGCCGGGGCTGGGATTCGTCTTACGGACGTCGTAAGGTAATTCGGTATGCACAAGGTATTGAGAATCGGTATCTGGGCGCTGGCGATATTCGTCGTCCTGGTGGCGGGGCTGTTTGCGTACCTGCGCAGCGCCGACCTGAGCGTTTACGAGGATCAGATTGAAGGCTTTATTTCCAAAGGGATTGGACACCAGGTCAACATCGATGGTCTGTTCGAGCTCCGGGTCGCCGGAATTACCCGGCTGACTGCGGACGAAATATCGATCAGGAATCCCGATTGGCAATCGGAACCCACCATCCTGAGCGTCGCGCACCTTGCGGTCTCGGTGCACCTGTGGTCGTTGTTCGACAGGGGGCCGATACGTGTGGAGGACATGACGGTCGAGGGCGTCAGGCTGCACCTGGAACGGGACACCGACGGCAACGCGAACTGGGATAATGGCCGGCCAAAGCCTGAGCAGGCCTCGACCGGGACATTCGACCGCAACCTGGTCGCATTCCGGACCTTGAACCTGTCGGATGTCGTTGTCGATTACCTGGATCCCAACCGGGTCAGGCCAATCAACCTGAACCTGTCGACATTGTCGATTGCCCCGGATGATGACAATGTCCTTGACCTCGATTTGCGGGCCGAGCTCAACGAAATACCGTTGTCGGCCGACGGCAAGCTCGGCCCATGGACCAACCTGATAGACGGCAAGAACATTTCCATCGATCTGGACGTCACGCTCGGTGAGAACGAGTTGCTGTTCGATGGCCAGATTGCAGACTTGCCGAGACTCGAAGGCGTGCAGGCACAACTGGGGCTTCGCGGACCGTCAATCGATCGCCTCATCACGACGCTGGGCTTGCCGCCGTTCGCCAGCGGGGAATTCGAACTGAATGGCGCGGTTGCCGCGCAGGGTGACGGCAACCAGGTTTCGTTGAACGGTAACCTCGGTGACATTACGATCTACGCCGAAGGCAGCGTCGACCGCTTTCTCGATCCCGGTCGGGCCCGGTTCGAGTATCGCTTTGCGGGACCGGATGCCAAATACGTCGCCGAGGTGTTCGGCCTGAAAAACGTGATGCCGGCACCATTCAACGTCTCGGGCAACTTCAGCCTGGACGACGCTCGCTACGGCTTTGCAAATACCCGCGCAGAATTCGCAACCGGGGTTGTCACCGTCGATGGCTGGGTCGATGTAAGTAATGCGATCCCGGACCTCGACGTGTCCGTCAATGCCTCCGGTCCCGATCTGTCGGCACTGGGAGCGTTATCGGGTGTGCAGGGAATTCCAGCCGACGCGTTCAGCCTGAGCGGGCGGGTGCGCAAGAACGCGGCCGCGTGGCGCTTTGACGACGTCAATTTTCAGGCAGGTGAGATTCGTCTCGGCATCAAAGGCGAACTCGATGAAAACAATGCTGCGGACGATCAGATCGACATCAGCGCTTCCGGGCCGGATATGTCGTTCTTGCAGGCCATGACCGGACTGCAGGGTGTGCCCGCCAGGCCGTTCGAGGTTTCGGTGCGACTGACGCCGCATCGCGACGGCGTACGCCTGAATAATGCACTGGGCCGGTTTGGCGACCATCGCCTGGAAATCGACGGTGTCCTGGGCAAGGGTAACCTTGCGAGTGGTACCGATCTGCAGATACGCGCGAGTGGTCCGGAGCTCCACAATATCGCGTTGCTGTCGGGCATACCGTATTTGCCGACGGGGCCGTTCGAGTTCGAGAGTCGCGCGATCATCGACGACGGCGTCCTGACGCTGCAAAACGCAACGGCGTCGGTGACCGGGATCGACGGCAGCACCTCCGGCACGATCGGCTTGCAGCCGATGGGCCAGCAGATCGATCTGCAGGTGTCGGCCGGCGGTCCCGACCTCGCGAAACTGGCAAATCTCGATGTCTTGCAGAAATTTGCCGCCGAGCGCTTCGAGATCAGCGGTCGCATCGGTCGCGATGCCGAAAGATTCAGCCTGCGACAGGTGAACGCGGCCGTCGGCACCTTGCGCGCCACCATCGACGGCCAGTTTACGAGCGACCTTGGACGTGCCGATTTACGCACGAATATCGAGGCTCCGGACAGCGAAATCCTGGCGTCACTGAGCGGGCTTGGCGATTTTCCGCAAGGGCCCGTAAGCCTCGGCGGCAGGATAGTCAAGGTGAATACCGACCTCGAGTTCAGCGATACACAGTTTCATATTGGTGAGTTCAGTTTCACCGCGGACGGAACGGTCAGCACGTCACCGCGGCGAAACCGAAGCGATTTGCGATTTTCGTTTTCCGGGCCGGACATGCATCTTCTGGGCCTGCCGTTTGGCATTCGGCAACTGCCGCAGAAGTCGTTCCAGGTTTCCGGCGAGGTCAACGGGATCCCCGAGGGATTCGCAATAGAAAACCTGGTTGCCAAAGTCGGGGATAACGATGTCGTCGCGGATTTCACTACAGACCTGCGCGACAAGCCCGAGATTACCGGCAAGATCTCATCGACCTACATCGACCTCGACAGTCCGATGCTGCAGTCTGCGGAAGAGGAACAGGATAGCAAGGAAGACGTTGATAGAGAGTTCCTGTTTTCGAATGAACCCATCGACAACCAGTGGCTGAACGCGGCGAACATCGACATTGACTTGAGAACGGGGCGTGCAATCCTGAATCGTGCCGACGTACATGACATTCATATCCACCTGCGATTGTGGGATGGGGTATTGCTGATCGAGCCGATCAGCTTTCGTGAGTTCGAGGGCAGCGTCGATTCCCGGTTCCTGCTGGAAACCGAGGAAGACGGGTATCGGCTGGACTGGAGATTCTCGGCACAGAACATGCATGTCGGCGTGCCCGCGACACCTCAGCACGACAGGCAGTCATTGCCACCGGTCGCGGCAAACGTCGCGATCAGCGGCACCGGTCGCTCGTTGCACGAGATACTGGCATCATCGAACGGCAGCATCGATATCCGCCGCGGGTCCGGGCAGATACGAAGGCTGATGACGTCCCAGGTATTCGGCGACATCGTTACGGAAGTGCTGCGCACCGTCAATCCGCTGAGCAAGTCACGCGACTATAACAACCTGGAATGTGCCGTCTATCGCGCCAACATCAAGAACGGCTTGTTGACGATCGACAATATCGCGGCACAGACTGACCGCGTGACCCTGATCGCTTCCGGCCAGCTGAATTTTGCAACTGAACAACTGGATGTCTCGTTACGCACCAAGACGCGAGAGGGCATCGGTGTCAGTCTCGGCGGTGTCGCCAATTCCTTTTTGAAACTCGGCGGTACGCTGAAAAATCCGGGTATTGAAATCAATCCCGCGTCGTCGGTGACGACGGGCGGCATCGCGGTGGCGACCGGCGGCCTGTCATTGCTTGCCAGGGGTCTGTGGGACAGGGTCAGCGCCGAGGCCGACATGTGCAAGGAACTCAATGCAGCGGGAAACTAGCTGCCTGGACCGCTTGCGCGACCCGCCAGCTCAAGATCCCGAAGCGCGTCATTCGACAGCGAAACAAAAATTCTGAAACTCTCGTCTGCCGATAACTTTTCGTCGACCAGCAAGTCGAATGCGGTGTCCTGCAATTCACGAATTTTCCGGATTGCAGCGAGCCGCTCGTCCGCAGAACTCGATTCAGTGACGGAATGTCGAATCGCGATCACGTCGGTGTAGAACGTATCGATGCGATTCTTGCGCCGCATGCGAAAAATCCTTACGCCGGCAAAGCCGGCACTGAACAGAGCGACGATCACGGTAACCACCACCTCGGCGATGCCGGAATACCGCTCGTAGACGCTGGGCTCGTTGCGGTTCAAATAGGCGATCAGGCCGGGATGCAGGAGAAAAGTCGAATTATTGGTACTGTAGCTGCCGTAGTCGGTTCGAAACAGCCCGGGACGCAGTGATGCCAATGCCGGTCGCAGCCGGTGCAATTCACGCACCAGATCGTATATGAGCGGTTCGCTCAGCCCGTTCCTCGCGACCAATAGCATGTCGACGGCGACCGTGAGTACCGGCGCAGGTGTCGCCTCGCCATAAGTGCGAGCCGGAATGACGAACGGCCTGAGTTGTGGATTCAGCAGGACGGCGGCGTCGACCCCGGTGCCTTTGCCGATGTCGTCTGCCGAACCCGCGCTGACCAGTTTGAAGTCCGGGTATTCATCGAGGCGGTCTGGCGAGATCGGCGCAAACACGACGAATACGTCGAATGGCGCTTGCGGGCTGTCGACATAGATGAACTGATCGTGGTCGAAATCGTTTCGCGACAGGTAGGTTTCGAACATCATGCGTGACGCCGAACCTTCGGGGCCTGCAAAGACATTTGCACTTCTGAAGAGGTCATTTTCGGAGCTGAACTGGCGCTCGCCGATATAGCCGATATGCAGCACGCTCGGATACATCGGCATGACCGTCGCAATGCCGGTCCGATAGGGCAGGTTGTTCGACACGAGCGCCAGGTCCGCCTCGCCGGTCGCCAACGCCTCGAGCGCAGCTTCGTCCGATCGTCCCTCGCCGATCATTCGAATGGACACGTTGCTGTCCTTGCCCAGGAGCTCGATCACCTCCTCGGCAATGTCGGCATCGACCGGCGAGGCTGGCCTGACCAGCAGCAGTTCCCTGTGTTGTGCGTCGCAAGCGGCCAATCCCGCAAGTATCAGGCATACGAGGCTGGTCGATCGGATTGCCATCGGGGAGCTGCCGGGTCAGTGGCCGAGATTCTGGTCGAGAAAGCGCCGGAACAGGGTGGCCCAGTAGTCTGCCGCAGCCTGCACGTCGGCCCAGTCGGTCGCGGAACCGTTGCTGCCGATCCGCGGATTCGCGGTGCTGTCGGCGGCGCGCGCCAGTACCCGACCCGACACCGAGTCGCGCAATTCCATCGTGAACACCAGCACCCCGGGGCGGGCGGCGTCATCGAGCCCGACCCGCATGTCCGGCACATCGCCGAGGTCTGCCTCTCGCAGGTCGATCAGCGATGCCTGGACGGTCATCACCTCGGGCCCGGCGTTGTCGACGATCTCGTAGCCCGTGAGGCGACCCAGGAAAGCCTCGCGAAACACCTGCCGGATCCGCCTGAGGTCGCCGCCGTCAATCGGCTTTGACTCGGGAAAATAAATGCCCATGTCTTCGCCTTGCAATCGACGGTATTGACCGAAGTCGGCATCGGTCGCGACGTAACTCGCTTCGACGTTCGGATTCTGCGTGGCCTCGAAACTTTGCGTGGTGACCGTGGTGCAGCCGGCGAGGAGCAGTACGCTGAGGAGTAACACTCTGAATTCGGGAGATAATCCGGGCATGGGACGGGTCCTTTGGTCACCGCTGGCGGAAGTCAGTGTACCGGAAGCCGCAAGTGGCGTGTACGCGAAGACAGTTCGACGAATGGTGTTGCGAATTGCAAAATCTGTCGCCATATGGCGACCAAAACAAAACGGTTTTGCGCAAGTTCAAACGCCGATTGTTGCACCGAACTTGAAATTTTACTTGAACTTTATATTGGATGTTATCGAGTAAATTGAAGGTGAAAATTCTCGAAAAATTTTTCTTGCAAAAAAATTTGTTTTTCCGTAATCCGCGCGTACGATCAAGACTGAGGCAATAGCCTCTACGTCAGAGGGTTCGCCCGAAGACGACCGTCCTGCATCTGGGGTCCGAGCCCCAATCAGTGTTGGGGGCGGTGGACGCGAGTGGCAGAACCGGCATGCAAGCCGAGGAGCGAAAGCAACTCGGGGGAGTGACCGGAACACCTGGAGAAACTCGGAACAGGCTCCAGCGTGCTATGCCGGGGTAGCCCAATACAAGAACAGAATCGGGCTTGGAAGCGGAAAGCTAGCCGCGAGGAGAGTGGACCGGGGAAAAGCCAGAAAGAAGGGACCAGCAGACCTACCCGAGCGTCCTCTTAAACGAGAAAGCGGCCTTTGGCCGCTTTCTTTTTATCCGCGCTCAGGATCCGACCAGTTGCCGATACAGCGCGATGGTCTGTCGCGCCGTTTTTTCCACCGTAAAGTCATTACGAATCCGCTCCCTGGCGCCTCTGCCGAGCCGCGCCAGCAATTGCCGATCGCGATAAAGATTGAGTATGGCCTCGGCGATCGGCTGAGCTTCACCGGGTGGTACCACGAAGCCGGACTTACCGTGTTCGACCAGTTCCGGGCTACCTCCCGAATTGGTGACGATTGGCACCGTGCCGCCGATCATCGCCTCGATGATGGCACGCGGCAGTCCTTCCCGGCGCAGCGAGGGCAATACCGTTACGTCGCAGCTGGGCAAGATCCAGGGCATGCGTTCCAGGAAACCGAACAGGTGAATATTCTCGGCATAGGAACTGGCGGCGACCATCTTGCGATAGGCGGGGTTGTCCATCTGTCGGCCGGCCAGCAGGAAGTGGATGTTGAGACCGGGCGGCAATTGCTCGATCGCCTCCATCAGCACGTGCACACCCTTGCGTCGCACGGCGCGGGTCGTGCAGGCGACGACGAATGCGCCATCGGGTATGCCGAACTTGTCGAGCTTTTCGAAGGGTGGCGGATACCAGTCCGGGTTGTGGCCTTTGTGAATGGTGACCGGTACCTCGCGACGGAGGCGTATCCCGGGCATGCCGAGGCCCAGCAAATACTGACGCACGGCTTCGCAGACGCAGATGATGCGATCCAGCCTTGGGTTGAGCAGGTAAAGCCAGGACAGCGGATCGAAATAGCTGAGGTTGCCGACGATGCCGCGGTAGGCCACCAGTTTGACGTCGATTCCCAGCGACGCGATCAATCCGTTCATGGTGGCGCGCTTGTCGAGCATGTGCAGCACGTCGTAGGGCCTTTCCCGCAGTTGCGCACGAATAAAACGAATGCATTTCGGGCTCAGTTTGCCGGTCAGTACGTATGGAATAGTCGGAACGCCCGCTTCGATCAGGGCATCGTAATTAAAAGTTCCAGGCCAGGTAATGACGGTGATATCGACTCCGGCCTTGTGCATTTCGATGAACGATCCGGTTTCCGCGGGATCGCTTTCCCCATTGATGCACAGAACTGTCAGTGGTTTGCTCATGCGCAGGGAGAATTCCGACCACTAGCGTAATTCGTTCATCGGTACACTGCGGCGCTTCTTGTCGAGGACCACGATGGAATCATGGAATGCGACGCTATCGAGGTTAGCCGACAGGTAACTGAGCTGTATTTCCTCGAGCATGTCAGGGTGTCCCTTGCGGAATTCGGTTTCCTGCCGGTCGATGTAGGGTTCATGGATCAGGTCGACCATGTGCTTTGCGAGCTCGACGAAGGTCTCGGGGCTGTCGACCAGTTTCAGCCAATAGTTGGAATGCACGTCTTCGACCATGTAGCAGCCGCCGTCTTTCAGTGCCTCACGAAATAATGCGCCGAAACTGATGATCTGGTGATGGGTCTTGTGGCTGCCGTCGTCGAGAATGACGTCAAAGGGGCCAAATTCACCATTGATCGCCGCAAGGAACGCGGGATCTGCCTGGCTACCGATGCGCACAAACACCTTTTGCTGTGCGTCCTCGTAAGCCTGGCAGGATGCGTCGATATCGACGCCGACAATCGTCGACTCGGGATGGAAATACTGTTTCCACATGTGCAACGATCCACCCCGGAATACGCCGATCTCGAGCATCGTAATCGGGCGCTCGCGAAAGCGCTCGAAATAGCGGGTATAGATGTCGAAATAGTGACGCCATTTCCAGACGTCCTTAACGTTGCAGAATACCCGGTACAGTTCGTTGTCGGGAACGGCTGTCGCAGAGCTGACCGTTACCTTCTCCGTCAGGTTGGCCGGCAGCGACGAGGAAGTCTCGATGGTCTTGCTGGTCAGGAAGGACGGCGGTTTAGTCAGCAGCAGCCCGAATTTGACCAGGAGTCGGTTCAGCAATTTTCTCATGAGGATTCCGGAATTTCGTAGAGTGCCTCGAAAAAATAGGTCTGCACCTTGCACTGCTGGCGATTGACCAGCCGCCAGCTGTCACGCACCGGGTAATCGGCTTCCACTATTTTTTCGTTTTCGAACGGGATTACCGTCTCTTTCCACTGCTTGAAGTAAAAGTATTTTCGCGCCAGCCGGTCGATCTCGCCGAAATAATACCTGATCTGATCCAGGCGCATTTCATGCAAGGAAGATATATTGACGAACAGATCGATCGACTTGTCCGGCAACATCTCCAGTTGATTCGGCGTGAGAAACACGATCTCCGCCTGGGAAAGCTCATCGCGAACGGCTGCGTAATCGTCGAATGAGCGAAATCGGAATATCCTGCGATCGGGAAACACCGCGGACAGATAGCGCTGTGCGACATAAAGCGCCGGCGGGATATCGACAAGCACGTAACGACAGTGCGGCTGCAAGGTGAGGAATACGAATGCGGTTCGCCCATAGCCCGGACCGAGTTCGAGTATGGTGCGAACTTCCCGCCGGTCCAGCTCGGGATGCAGGATAGCCTGGTATTCGAGAACGGAATTCGCAAGGTCCTGGGAAATCAGGCGGCCGTCGCGCATGACCTCCGGCGGATTGCCTTCGCGCGGTTCGCTGAGCCTGCCGAGGAGTCCGTCCGGGTCGTTTTTCTGTACATAGTCCCACAGCAGGTTGGTGAGGGTATTGTAGTAAAACGTATGTTTGCGGTTCAGCGGCGGATGGCGCGGAGCGGCGATCGCATCCAGCAGGTAACGCAGCGATTTAATGATCCCCGCATCTCGAACCAGGAATTTGAGCTGCTCGTCGAAAGGATTGATCATCCAGGTGAAGTAGTTTCTTGCCAGCGTGCGTTTAAAGTTTTCGTACCGGTTTTCGGCCAGTTGCTTGAGGTTCTTTCGATTCAGCTCTTCCCAGTACCTGGACGGAAGAATTTCCTTTCGATACCGGGAAAACTCGTCGAACATCGTGCGCAATTCCGGGTACAGGCTGAAAGCTGCCTCAGCGGTATCGACGGCTGACTCATTCGCGCTCATGGATGGCTTACGGATTTCCCGGGGGCTCGCATGATGCCGCAATGTCGCGCAAAAATCAGTTGCGATAGCGGATCCGGCAGCATTGCCCGGTGCAGCGTCGCCCTTAGACAGGCAGCTGGCAGGCTTGTACCATGCCGGGTCCCAAAGGCAGATTTCATGTAGTGGCAGGCGGCGAGGCCGCGGAGACGTTTGGTTGCAGATACTGTTGACAGGGGGTTCCGGCCTCCTGGGTCGCGAGCTTCGACGGCTTGAGCCCGGCCTGGTGGCGCCAACCCGGGCTGAGCTGGATATTACCGATGCGGCAGCCGTCCAGCGGTACATCAAGGAGCACTCGCCGGATCTCATCCTGCATGCCGCGGCAATGACCAGCAATCGTGAGGTGGAGGCAAGGCCAGACGAGGCACACAAAGTCAACGTCGAGGGTACGGCGAACCTGGTGCGCGCCTGTAACGGCAGCCGGATTCGATTCGTCTACCTGTCAACGGATTACGTGTACAAGGGGGACAAAGGAAATTACCGGGAGGACGACCCTGTCGAGCCTTTCAATCTCTACGCGCAAACCAAGCTGGCAGGTGAGCAGGAGGTGCGCAAGGTACCGAATCACCTGATCATTCGCACCAGTTTCGGGGCCAGCAAGTTCGATTATCCCGACGCATTTTGCGACAAGTGGTCGTCAAAGGAATACGTGGATGTCATTGCTCCGACTATACTCGAGGCTGCGAAAAGTCCGTTAACGGGCGTATTGCACCTCGGAGGCAGACGACGAAGTCTTTATGAATATGCTGTCGAGAGAAATCCGGGCGTGAACAGGATCGAAAGGCGCCAATCGGGACACAAGACGCCGAGGGACACGTCGTTGAACCTCGACCGCTGGGACGAGTTTGTGCAGGGTCGGGGTATCGTCCGTGGCGTCACGCAGTGCCGGGTTTGCGGCTCGCGCGATCTGGACAAATACCTGGATCTGGGCATGCTGCCGCTTGCCAATAACCTGGCGGACTCGGCACAGCAGGCCATCGACATGGAGCGGTTTCCCATGCAGGTTCTTTACTGCGGTGAGTGCTCGCTATCGCAACTCTCGGTGGTCGTCGATCCGGCAGCGCTTTTCTCTCACTACACCTATCGCTCGTCGATCAACAAGGGTTACGTGCGCCATTGCCGGGAAATGGCCCGCTCATTGAAAGTCCCGCTGCAGGTTGAGGCAGGTGACCTGGTCGTCGATGTCGCGGGCAATGATGGAGCACTGCTGACCGAGTTTCGCGACGAACTGGGGGTGCAGGTGGTCAATGTCGATCCGGCAGAAAATATCGCGGAAATTGCCGAGCAACGCGGAATCGAAACGCTCACACGATTCTGGTCGCAGTCCGTTGCGCAGGAAATCATGCAGAAATACGGTCGGCCGAAACTCATTACCGCGACCAACGTTTTTGCGCATGTCGACGACGTGCGTGGATTTCTCGCCGCGGCCGGTTCTTGCCTGCGCGATGACGGCGCCTTGCTGCTCGAATTTCCCTATGCGATGGATTTCATTCGCAATCGTGAGTTCGACACGATTTATTTCGAACACCTGAGCTACGTGCTCATCCGGCCGGTGGTGCGTCTCGCGGCGATGGAAGGATTGCAGGTGTTCAAGGTCGAGAAACACGATATCCATGGTGGCACCGTCAGGGTATTCCTGGGGTTCGATGGCGCCCGGGAAGTCGATTCGTCCGTCGGGGAGTTTCTTGAGAAGGAACGTCAGGAAGGATTTCACGACGTCTCCATCTACCGCGAATGGAATTCCGAGATCGACGCGCTGATCGACGACCTGGTCCGCCAACTCGAGCAACTCAAGCGCGGCGGTGCCAAGATCGCGGCGTTTGCCGCATCTGCAAAAGGCAATACCTTGCTGAATGCCTGCCGACTCGACTCCCGCACGGTGGACTACATCGTCGACGATACCCCTGAAAAAATCGGAAAGTTTTCTCCCGGCACGGGTATTCCCATCGTGGATCGGTCGGTGTTGGCGGAGGATCCGCCCGAATTCCTGATCATTCTTGCCTGGAATTTTGCGCGCGAGATTATCGACACGATTGCCGACTTCGATGGCCGTTACATCATTCCGATCCCGGAATTCAAAATCATGGATTCTTGAATGGAGCCAGTGGCGGTGGAACATACCAACAAGGGAATCATTCTTGCCGGTGGCACGGGCTCCCGGTTGCACCCGCTGACCATGTCGGTGAGCAAGCAACTGATGCCGGTTTACGACAAGCCGATGATCTATTACCCGCTGTCGACGCTGATGTCGGCAGGTATTCGTGAAATACTGGTGATTACGACGCCGGACGACCAGCCGGCGTTCCGCAAGTTGCTGCAAGACGGCAGCCAGTGGGGAATCTCACTGAGCTATGAAGTCCAGCCGACCCCAAACGGAATCGCCGAGGCGTTTCTCATTGGCGAGCGATTCATCGATTCCCAATCCGTCGCCCTGGTCCTAGGGGACAATATTTTTTACGGGCACGGGCTGGCCGACAATCTCCGGTCTGCCGCGGCGCGGACGGAGTCGGCAACCGTGTTCGCCTATCACGTCAACGATCCACAGCGCTACGGTGTGGTGCAGTTCGACGCGGATGGTAAGGCACTGGGTATCGAGGAAAAACCGAAGCAACCGAAGTCCAGCTATGCCGTAACCGGGCTGTATTTTTACGACCACCGGGTCGTGGAGTTCGCCAGGCGCCTGAAGCCGTCGGCGCGCGGCGAACTCGAAATAACCGACATCAATCGCCGCTACCTCGACGACGCTTCTTTGCAGGTCGAAGTACTGGGTCGTGGCGCGGCCTGGCTGGATACCGGCACTCATGATTCGCTGCTGGAGGCCGCGCAATTCGTGCAAATCATCGAACACAGGCAGGGTCTGAAAGTTTGCTGTCCCGAGGAGATCGCCTTCAAGAACGGCTACATCGATGCCGTCCAGGTAGCCGCCCTGGCAGACAATCTCGGCAAAAGCGGCTACGGCGACTATCTGCGGGCGATGCTCGAGGACATGACGTTCTGATGGAATTCACGGCCACCCAAATTCCGGATGTGATCATAATCGATCCGGTTGTATACGAGGACGCCCGCGGGTTTTTCATGGAAACCTGGCAAGAGAAGAAGTTTCGTGACGCCGGGATCGATGCCAAATTCGTGCAGGACAGCCACAGCCGTTCGGCGCTCGGCACCCTGCGCGGCCTGCACTATCAATTGTCGCAGGCGCAGGGAAAACTCATTCGCGTGCTGCATGGTGAGGCGTTCGACGTCGCCGTCGACCTGAGAAAATCATCGCCGACCTTCGGACAATGGGTCGGGGAAATCCTGTCCGCGGGGAACCGGCGCTTGATATGGATCCCGCCCGGCTTTGCCCACGGCTTCCTGGTGTTGAGCGAGTACGCCGATTTCGAATACCACCTGACCGACTTCTATGCGCCCGAGTACGAACGAACGATTCGCTGGGACGATCCGGACCTGGCCATCGACTGGCCGTTGCCCGCCGGCCAGGAACCGTTGTTGTCCGCCAAGGATGCGGCCGGTACATCGCTGAAAGATGCCGAAGTTTATGATTAGCCCGCATTTTCCACCAGCCGGACGCCGACCCCTGGATGAGCGAGTGATGTGCAGATTTGAAAGTGAAATCGGTGTTGATGTTGCAGGGGTGTGTAGTGCCCCGGGTCCGCGTCCTATCCCGGCGCTGGCTGGTCCTGTCACGCCTGGACTTGCACTTCACTTATGGAATAGCTACGGCTATTCCTTGCGCTCCAGCACCGCGTTCAGTCGCGACTGTTCTGCACCATCATCCGCGATGCTGGTGAAACATGCAGGCTAGATTGCTGGTAACCGGTGGCGCGGGATTTATTGGCGCAAATTTCGTTCATTACTGGTGTGGCAAGCATCCTGGCCAGCGAATCGTCGTGCTCGATGCGCTGACTTACGCGGGCAACGCCGCCAGCCTCGAAGCCGTATCCGGATCGAAAGACTATCGTTTCATACATGGGGACATCTGCGACCAGGAGCTGGTGCGGCGCCTGCTGCTCGAGGAACAACTGGATACGATCGTACATTTTGCCGCGGAGTCGCACGTGGACCGGTCCATTCATGAACCGGATGCATTCATACAGACGAACGTCGTCGGCACCCACAGTCTGCTGAGAGCCGCACGCGAAGTATGGCTCAATGGGGACACTGCGCCGCCCACACATCGTTTTCACCACGTATCGACGGACGAGGTATACGGCACCCTCGGTGCGGAAGACCCGGCGTTTGTCGAGGATTCGCCGTATGCGCCGAATTCGCCCTATGCGGCGAGCAAGGCGGCATCCGACCACCTGGTGCGCGCCTATCACCACACCTACGGCCTGCAGGTCACCACCAGCAACTGTTCAAATAACTACGGTCCCTACCAGTTTCCGGAAAAACTGATTCCGCTCATGATCGTCAATGCGCTTGCCGGCGAGGCGTTGCCTGTTTACGGAGACGGCTCCAATATTCGTGACTGGTTATATGTAGCGGATCACTGCGCCGGAATCGAACGGGTCCTGACGCAGGGCGAAGTCGGGCAAACCTATAACTTCGGCGGCAACAATGAATGGTCCAACATCGACATTGTGCGCAAGATTTGCGACAGCCTCGATCGAATGTTTGCTGACGATCCCGAATTGGCCGATCGTTTCCCGCACGCGCCGCCTGCCAAAGGCAGCAAAACGCAATCGCTGATCCGCTTCGTCAAGGATCGACCGGGCCATGATTGGCGCTATGCCATCGACGCGTCGAAAGCAAAGACAGAGCTCAATTATCAACCGGAAGAGAGTTTTTCCAGTGGTCTCGAAAAAACACTCCGCTGGATGTTGTCGAATGAAGAGTGGTGGCGCTCGGTCATGGACGGGAGCTACCGCAACTGGATCGACAAGAATTACGGCGACGGCTGAACCGGCGACGCCGATTCCTGGTTGGCGATGGCCCGCGGACTCAGCCAGCTGCCTGTCCTGCGCACACCCGAATAATAGCGTAGCAGCCCCACCAGCATTCGACTCCGGACGCGCAACCCGGGAAACATGCGCAGGGTCAGGATATCGAGTGCCGACATCAGCAGCAGCGATGGTAGCCTTAAGAAACCGATCAGCAAGTGCATCAATGTGCGCCGGGTTCCGCGGAAGTGATTTTGCGCATAAGCATGTTTTGAAATGATCACTTCGAGCTTGGTCATGGCCTTGACCGCGACATTGATGCGGCTGGAACCTCCGTGTACGTGCACGACCTGGATATTCGGTGCATAGGCAACACGCTTGCCAAAATCGTGTGCCCGCCGGCAGAGGTCGGCATCTTCCGCGTACATCCAGTAATCTTCCGACCAGCCGCCCATTGCATCGAAATCGTCACGGCTGATGAGCAGGAACGACCCGGTGACCCAATCGCAGTAGATTATCGGTGAATCGCCAGGCGGAGGCTTGCCAAATCTCGATGGCCAGAGCAGGCGCAGCAAGCCGCGTACGATCTTGCTTTGATTGTGCAGGTCGGGAAATTCGTCATAGACTTTTTGCGGTCGCCCGAGCTGGTTGACCTGTTTTGGCGCAAGCAATGCTATTTGCGGATGTTGCTCTTTCAGCCGAATCAGCGATCGTATGTTTTTGCTGTTTGCGACGACATCGGGGTTCATGAACAAGAGCTGTGACCCCGTCGCATGCTTTGCGCCGATGTTGCAGCCGAACCCGAAGCCGACGTTTCTTTCGCAAGCGACGAAGTTCACCCAAGGATATTTGTGACGAAACTCGTCGAAAGTATTCGGCTCAGATTCATTATCCACGACGACGATTTCCCAGTCCCTGGGAAACCCCGGTTGCAGCGAATCCAGCGCCTTTTGCAGGTGACCCCAGGAGCGGTAATTGACGATGATGATTGATAGTTTCACGTTGCCTGGTAACTGCGGCTCTTGAGATTCGAAACGAAGTACAGGACAAGGCCGATGGTAATGATACCGAGCCCAAAGAGGCCCTCGACGGGCCGGTTCAGTAATACGAACGTCAGGGTCCAGCCGGTAAGTGCAAGGTAAATCAACGGCGTCAACGGGTACAGAAACGTCCGGTACGGTCGCGCGAGGTGCGGTTGTTTATACCGCAACACGAATACACCCAGGACGGTCGCGAAGCTGTTCAGGGCGAGCGTAAAGCCAGCGAAAACCAGGACCGACTCGAAGGTGGAGCTCAATATGAACAGTATGGTTGCGGCCGACTGTACGAAGATGGCCGTAGCAGGCAAGCCGCCTTTGTTGACGCGTCCGAGTGCCCGGAGTGCCGGGAAATCCTCGCCGATAACCTGCAGAACTCGCGGCCCGGCAATCGTCATGGCGCTGACTGTCGAGATCAACAAGGTCGCCATCACCAGGCCGGTAAATCGTCCACCGGATTCGCCGAAAGCAGCCTCTGCGGCGATGTAGCCGACCTCCACCTGTCCGACCATGTCGTCCATCGGCGCCACATAAAGAAACGTAAAATTCAGGCCAACATACATCACGGTGACGATCAGCGTACCGCTGGCGAGAATGATGGGCAGGGTGCGCTGCGGATTTTCGAGTTCGCTCGACAAATAGGTTGCCGCATTCCAGCCGGTGTAGGCGTAGCTGACGTAAATCAGTGAAACCGCGAATGCACCGCTGGTGAGCAACGCTCCATCGCCCGCTACCGGGAGAAAAGTAACAGGCTGCGGGGTGTCGACCAACAGGTAACCGAGTACGCAAAATGCGACGATGACCGCGATCTTGAGGATGGTGAAAAAGACCTGCAGGCCGCCACTGCTCTGGCGATTACTGCTGTGCACGACCATCAGCACGACGACCAGCGCACATGCAAGCAGCTTTTCCAGCCAGTCCGAGGTTTCGCCCGGCATGACCGACGTCGCATACGCCGCAAAGGTCATCGCGGCGAGCGCCGTAGGCCCGGCGAAGCCGATGGTCGCCGAAACCCAGCCGGACACGAAACCCGCTGCCGGGTGATAGATGTTTGCGAGAAAGTTGTACTCCCCGCCTGAGCGCGGCAGTGCGGCACCGAGTTCCGCGTAAGTCATGGCGCCGCACAATGCCGTCAGCCCGCCGACCGCCCACAACATCAGGAGCACGAAACCGGAGCGCAGATCGAATAGTTGAAATCCCAGGCTGGTAAAAACGCCGGTGCCGACCATGTTGGCAATGACGACTGCGGTGACCGTTGTATATTTGAATTTTTTTGCGGTCATGAATGAGGATCCCGGTCAGGTGAGACTGAAATTATCGGCGTCCAGATGGAACGCGAAACGATCGCGAAATGCGCTCAGGTTCTCGAGGTCGATATCGGCTGACACGGTGCCCGGCTGCTCGCCGAGATTGGCAATATCTTCGCCGAGGTAGTCGATTATCGAGCTGCCGCCCCGGTAACTGATGTCATTGCCGTCGCGCCCGGTGACGTTGACGCCGGCAAGGTAACTCAGGTTTTCGATCGCGCGCGCTCGCAACAAGGTCTGCCAGGCATGGTGACGTCGAGCGGGCCAGTTTGCTACGTACAGCAGAAGATCGTAATGACCGCGATTGCGGCTCCACACGGGAAACCGCAGGTCATAACAGACCAGCGGACAAATACGCCAGCCATTGAGCTCGAAAACGACGAGCCTGTCACCGGCCGCATAGTGGTTTTGCTCGTTTGCCAGGCGAAACAGGTGTTTCTTGTCGTAACAATGCAGTTTTTCATCGGCCGTGGCGCAGATGAAACGATTAAAGAAATTGCCGTTTTCCTGGATGATCAGGCTGCCGCAAATCGCAGCATCTTGTGATACGGCCGTCTCACGCATCCAGGTGACGGAAGCGCCGTCCATGCTTTCTGCAAGGTCGGTTGCGTCCATGCTGAAGCCAGTCGTGAACATTTCCGGTAGCACGATCAGGTCGGTCGCATGATCGAGATTGCGAATCGCGCCGGCGAAATATTCCCGGTTGCCGGCGGCATCGTGCCAGCAGAGCTCAGCCTGCATGATCGTCACATTCAAAGTCGACATAATTTCGATGCTGCCTTTTCCAGTATGTCGTCGTCCTTGGCGAAACAGAATCGAAGGTGCTTCGAGGGCGGCGGGCTTTCGCAAAATACCGATACCGGGATCGACGCCACGCCGATTTCCCGGGTCAGGCGCCGCGCATAGTCGACATCGTCCTCGTCGGTGATATCACTGTAGTCGAGTAGCTGGAAAAAAGTGCCTTTCGCCGGCCGCAAGCGAAACCGTGAATCACTGACCAGCTCACAAAAGCGGTCTCGCTTTTGCGCGTAGAACCGCGGCAGCTCATCATAATGATTCGGTGTCGCTTGCATATAGTCGGCGATGGCATGTTGGATGGGCGTGACGACGGCGTAACACGTCCACTGGTGAATCTTGCGAAATTCGCTGCTCAATACCGGCGGCGCGATGCAATAACCGACCTTCCAGCCGGTCGCGTGATATGTCTTGCCGAACGACGAAATGACAAATGCACGCTGCCACAGCTCGTCGTGGCGCAACAGACTCTGGTGCTCGTGACCATCGAAAACGATGTGCTCGTAGACTTCGTCCGATATCAAATAGGTCGAGCTGTCGCGGACGATGTCGGCCAGCTTGTCGAGGTCTCCGGGGTAGAGTATTGCCCCGCTCGGGTTGTGCGGAAAGTTGAGAATAATGGCGCGGGTTTTGAGACTGACCGCGTCCGCGAGACGGTTCCAGTCGATCCTGAAATCGTTGTGCTCGTCAGGCGGCACAAGCGGCAGGTGTATGGTCGTGCCGCCTGCCAGGGTGACCGCCGGTTCGTAAGAGTCATAGGCCGGGTCGAAGACGATGACCTCGTCCCCGGGCCGCACGACGGCGTGTATGGCGCTGAACAGCCCTTCGGTGGCGCCGTCACTGATCGTCACTTCGACCTCGGGATCGACCGTGCGCCCGTAAAGCCGCTCGACTTTCGCGGCAATCGCCTGGCGCAGCGCCGGCACGCCGGTCATCGGTGCGTACTGGTTGGCGCCGTTCATCAGGTAATGCGTGACCCGATCGAGCAACTCCTGGTTCGGATTGAAGCTGGGAAAGCCCTGGGAAAGATTGATTGCGCCGCAGGACTCCGAGAGCGCGGTCATGACCGCGAATATGGTCGTGCCGGTATCCGGCAGTTTGCTGTCCATGGTGGCGCGTCCTGTTTCAGGCCAGTGGCGGAATGTCCCAGCCCTCGGGGACCGGGCCCTGGTCCATGATGATCTCGCGATGGTGGCTCCAGGTGAAGGTGATGGCCTCCGGTGTGCCGATGCCGGCACCGCGCGGATCGCCGCTGGGACCGAACCAGTGATTTTGCGGAGCACCCGTGGTCCTGGCACGAATACCGCAGTAGGTGGTGCCGTTCACGGTCGCACCGAGCACCTGGTTCTGAAAATTGACGTCTTTACTGACCACGGCGGCCGTCAGGTGGTGCGACATGCGCTCGAGTATGTCCAGCACTTTAGGCAACTCGTCGTCACCCCAGCCGACGACCACCTGGAAGGGCCCGAACAGCTCGGTCGTGACATGCCCGAAATGCTCGCCGGTCACGGCATCGATCGGCACCTCGACCGCCGTTGCCTCGTAGGCGCCGTAGCAGTCCGGGATCGAATGCCCGGTCAACGGCTTGCCGCCGAACAGCAATCTGGCGCCGGGGATTGCCAGCATCTTGTCTATGTGTGCCTTGATTTCGGCATTGGTCCAGGTCAACACCGGTCCCAGCGACAGGTCGTCGAGGCTGCGGCGTGCGGCGAGTTTTTTCAGTTTCGGAATCAGCGGCTGCATCCAGTTGTGGTGCGCCAGGACGATGCTCTGGGCCGAACATTTCTGGCCGGAGGCATTGTAGGCATCCTCGTCACATTGCCAGGCAACGTAATCGAGCGCTGCCGGCTCGTAGTCGGGCCCCAGCACTTTCCAGTCGAAACCCGCATCCTCGATGCGCACTGCGCCGTTCATGACCGCTGCAAGGTGCTCCGCGACGCCGCTCGAGCCGGTGAACTGGACGAGGCGAATATCGTCCCTGGCGGATTCGATCAGTTCGCCCATGACGCTACCGCGACAATGAATCAGGTCGAGATCGTTCTTCGGCAGGCCGGCATGGATGAGCAGACGCACGAATTGTTCCAGTACGACGCTGACTTTCGTTTCCGGCTTGACCAGCGGGCGATTGCCCATGGCGAGCGCGCCGACCAGCTGTAAAGCGGGGATTTCGAGCGGGAAATTGAATGGCGCGATGATGACGACGGCGCCGTATGGCCAGCGGTAGCCTCGCGATTCCTGGCCGGTGTGATTACCCGGATTGGAGAAACCGCGCGCCAGGAAGCGGATTCCGTCACCGCCCATGTTCTCGAGGAAAACTCGCGTGACGAGCACTTCGCCGTAAGCCTGGTTCCAGGATTTCGGCATGACACGCATGATCAGCCTGGTGAAATAGTCGGCGATGGCCTGATCGGCAAGCAGGGCCGCGGCCTTGCTGCACACCTCGCCGAGCATGACGTAGCGGTCCGGGTTCTTGAGCGGGTTGTGCAGGCCGGATTTCGGGCAGCTCTTCAGCCCCGCGATAAACGGCGCATGATCGCGGGTATCCGGGACCTTGAGGATGGTGTCGCCGTTCAGTGGATCGATGATGTCGCTGTAACCGGAGTCGCTGTCTCGCCAGTCGCCTGCAACCAGGTTTTGCAATGTCGCGGGTTTGTCTGCGGTCATTCCCGAGAACGGGTCGACCGTTGCAAATTCTGGCATTGGAGGCATTTTTTCACTCCGGGTTTGTCATTTTGCTTCGACCGCGCCGGCGGGCCACAAGAGCAAGCAGAGAATAGCAATGTCTGGCCGCGGGTTTAAAGCCACAAAGGCTTCGCTATGCGGCGAATTGTATCGATCATCCAGCGAGGTGATAATCGCCCGCGGTCCGCGCCGGTCACCCCGCGACGGCCACCCGTGAACCCCGTCAGGCCCGGAAGGGAGCAGCGGCAGCGGCGACGCCGGGTGCCGGGGAGCGGCTGGCGCGGGCCACTCGGGGCGCCGCGATTTGCCGGGGCACCCCCGGCGAGCCGCACGGGGGATTTTGCGGCAGGTTCCCGATACACTGTCCGATCCGGGTGCCGCTAATCAAAAAAGAGCCTCACTGATTGCCATGAGTTACCTCGTACTCGCCAGGAAATGGCGACCGAAGAATTTCGCCGATACCGTTGGCCAGGAGCACGTTCTCAGGGCGTTAGCGAACGCCCTCGACAGTGGGCGCCTGCATCACGCCTACCTGTTCGCGGGCACCCGTGGCGTCGGCAAGACCACGATAGCGCGCATACTTGCAAAAGCACTGAACTGCGAGTCCGGCGTCACCTCGCAACCCTGCGGCGAATGCACGGCCTGCCGGGAGATCGACGAAGGACGTTTCGTTGACCTCATTGAAGTCGACGCCGCGTCGAAGACCAAGGTCGACGATACCCGTGATCTGCTCGACAACGTGCCGTTTGCCCCGGCACGAGGCAGGTACAAGGTATACCTGATCGACGAAGTTCACATGCTGTCGCGAAATTCCTTTAATGCGCTTTTGAAAACGCTGGAAGAACCGCCGCCACACGTCAAGTTCCTGCTGGCGACCACCGACCCGCAAAAGGTCCCGGTCACGGTGCTTTCGCGATGCCTGCAATTCAATCTGAAAAGACTGTCGCCGATGCTGATCCGGGAGCGGCTGGAGCTGATCTGCAAAGAGGAAAAGGTCGACACCGATACATCGGCACTGGCGCTCATTGCCAGGGCGGCCGACGGCAGCTTGCGTGACGCACTCAGCCTGCTGGACCAGGCCATCGCCTACTGCAGCGGCCAGCTCACAAAGGAACCGGTGGCCGAAATGCTCGGCACGATCGACCGGCAGCATGTCTCGCGAATACTGGGATTGCTGGCGTCGGCGGACGCGCCTGGCCTGATTACGGCGATTCGCGAGATTGACGAGCAGTTTCCCGACTACGAAACCTTGCTGGACGACCTGGCGCGACTCCTGCAGCGGATCGCGGTTTACCAGGTCGTCGGCGCCGCCGACATCGACGACGAGGACGAAGAAAAGGAACTGGCGGCGTTCGCCGCCGAACTCGCGCCGGAAGACGTGCAGCTGTTCTACCAGATAGCGCTGATCGGACGTCGCGACCTGCATCTTGCGCCGGATCCGAGGAGCGGAGCCGAGATGACGCTCTTGCGCATGCTGGCATTCCGTCCCGCGGATTCCGACGGTGTGGCGGTATCCGGGCGCAAATTTGCCGCGGCGCCGTCAGCGCCGAAAAGCAGTGAATCGAAGGCGGTGGACTGGCAGGATCCGGACTGGTCGGTGTTGGTCGCCAGCATGGAATTGAGCGGCGCTGCAAAGATGCTGGCAAAGAACTGTGCGTTCTTACGGCGCGAGGGGAAGGTCGTGTATTTGCGGCTCGACGCAAAATCCGAAAGTTTCCTGACCAAATCAGCGGAGTCAGCGCTAAAGGAAGCACTCGGCCGCTATTCCGGCGAGCCGCTGCGTGTCGACATCTCGATCGGCGACACCGAAACTGTGACTCCGGCACAACAGGAGGCACGGCAAATCGACGAGCGCTACGAGGCAGCGAGGGCGTCGATCGAGGCGGACCCCAACGTTAAGGCACTCAAGGACATGTTCGGTGCGGAGATCAATCCGGATTCGATCGAACCGGTGCGCAGTCAGTCACAAGCGAACCAGGAGTAGGCGATGAAAGGTGGCATTGGCCAGCTGATGAAACAGGCGCAACAGATGCAGGCCGAAATGCAAAAGGCGCAGGAGGAAATGGCCAGGCTGACGGTTACCGGCGAAGCCGGTGCGGGGATGGTGCGCATAACGATGACTTGCCGTCACCAGGTGCAGAGCGTGGAAATCGACGATTCGCTGATCGGCGACGACAAGGACATGCTCGAGGATCTGGTCGTTGCGGCATTTAACGACGCGATTCGCCGCGTCGAGCAAACCGTGCAGGAACGATTCTCCGGCATGACCGCCGGTCTCAACTTGCCTGCAGGAATCAAACTTCCTTTCTGACCTGATGCCGTTCTCGCCGTTGCTCAACCGCCTGATCGACAGCCTGCAGTGCATGCCGGGGGTTGGCAGGAAATCTGCGCAGCGTATAGCGTTTCAATTGCTGGAACGCGATCGGGAAGGAGCCGGCAAGTTGGCACAGGCAATGATGGAGGCGATGGACAAAATCGGACATTGCCGGCGCTGTCGTATGTTTACGGAAAGCGATATTTGCGACATTTGTGCCGCGAGCGGTCGTGACGAGACACAGCTTTGTACGGTCGAGTCACCGGCGGATGTAATGGCCGTTGAAGACGCAACCGGCTATCGCGGGCTGTATTTCGTGCTGATGGGGCACTTATCGCCGTTGGACGGTATCGGCCCGGTCGAGCTCGGGATGGAAAAACTCGAATCGAGGTTGTCGGAGGGTAAAGTCGAAGAGTTGATCATCGCAACCAATCCGACTGTCGAAGGCGATGCGACCGCGCATTATCTTGCCGAACTTGCTGCGAGGCACAAGATTCAGGCAAGTCGTATAGCCCACGGCGTTCCGCTCGGCGGCGAGCTTGAATACGTCGACGGCGGCACGTTGTCGCATGCGTTCTTCGGACGGCGAGTCGTCGAATAGGTGGGTTGCAAACTATTACGGCAGGGGCAATGAAGATGAGTGACGCGAATTGCATTTTTTGCAAGATTGCAGCGGGCGAGATCGAATCGGATATCGTCTATGAAACTGACGAGCTGGTTGCGTTTCGAGATTTGAACCCACAGGCACCCACGCATGTCCTGATCATTCCCAGGCGTCACATATCGACGATTAATGAGCTCGTTGATTCCGACGGCGAAACCATCGGCCGGTTGTTTATGGCAGCCAAACACATTGCAGGCGAAGAAGGCACCGCGGATCCGGGATACCGGGTGGTCATGAATTGTAACGAGGCCGGAGGCCAGAGCGTGTATCACGTTCACTTGCATTTGCTCGGTGGCCGTCGACTCGGCTGGCCGCCGGGCTGATTTAGCCGCGATTGCTCTGCGCCGCATCGTCCGCAAGTATAAACAGCCGTCGGTAGCTCTCGTAGCGACGGTGACTGATCGTTTCACTTGCGACAGCTTCTTTGACCGCACAGTCCGGTTCCCGCATGTGCCGGCAATTGGCGAAGCGACACTCATCAGCCAGCGCTGCAATTTCGCGAAATCCCCAGGCAACGCGTTCCGCTGCATCGATGGCGGGTGCATAGTCACGAACACCCGGAGAATCGATGACTGTGCCGCCGCCCTCCAGCGACCACATCACCGAATTGACGGTCGTATGCCTGCCCTCACCGGAGCTTTGGGACAGCCTGGCGGTATCCTGGTCGGCCCCTTCGACCAGGGCATTGATCAGGCTTGATTTGCCGACCCCGGACTGGCCGACGATGATCGACGTGCTGTGGTGCAGGGCACGGCGCAATTGGTCGATATTCTCGCCACTTTTCGCGCTGCAACGGATAGTCGTATAGCCGATATTTGTGAATACCCCGAGTTCTGCCTCGGATGACCCGGATGCCGGGGCCAGGTCGGTCTTGTTGAATACGATTACCGCTGAAGCACCCATGAGCTCAGCGGCAGCCACGTAGCGGTCGACGATGTACCAATCCGTGGCGGGCCGGTCCGAGGTGACCGCGGCAATGAGGCCGATATTGGCGGCCAGCACTTCGACCTGCCCGCGCTTGTCCGGGCGCGTCAGTTCATTACGGCGCGGCAGGATCGCCGTGACGAGCCATTCGGGCTCATTCGGTATAGCCCTGGCCTCGATCCGGTCGCCGCAGACCGGACGAAGCTTTTTTCCTTTCAGGCGTCCGGTCACCTCCCGCCCGTCGTCGAGTCGCAGCCGCATGCGCTGGCTGAATGTCGCCGTCACCAGCCCCGGCTGTTCGCTGACGTTCGTCATTGCGTGCTGCGGCAGTATAGCGAGCTCACCATAGGCCGCAGTATGCCGGCTGCAATCGACCCTTGCACCTCTGCCGCTGCTACACTATGCGCCGAACTTTTGCATGCGAGCTTCCAATTTTATGGCTTCGAAGGTAATCGGTTCGGCAGACGACGCGCCGGACAAGCTGATCTGGATCGATCTGGAGATGACCGGTCTGGATACGACGGCGGATCACATTATCGAGATTGCGACAATCGTGACGGATACATCGCTCAACGAGCTTGCCGAAGGCCCTGTCCTTGCAATTCACCAGCCCAAGTCAATCATGGATGCAATGGATGAGTGGAACACCCGCCAGCACGGCGAGTCCGGGCTTACCCAACGTGTGCTCGATAGTACGGTCTCGGTACAGGACGCCGAACGCCAGACTGTCGGTTTTCTCGAACAGCACGTTACACCCGGCACCTCGCCGATGTGTGGTAACAGCATTTGCCAGGACCGTCGCTTTCTCGCGAGACAAATGCCGACCCTGGAAGCTTTTTTTCATTACCGCAACCTGGATGTCAGCACGCTCAAGATCCTGGCGAGTATCTGGTCGCCGGAAACCGCCAAAGGTTACAGCAAGGAATCCGACCACAGGGCGCTTGCCGATATTCGTGACTCGATCGCGGAACTGGCCTGGTACCGGACATCGCTGTTGAACCAGGCGGTGCTGACCGACAACTGACAATGGGCAGACCGAGCGCGCCCGCCGCTTTGCGCAACAGCGAGCCGATTTGCAGGGTCATTGGCAGGGAATTCAAGAATTGCACATCGGTTTTGGAAATTGGTTCCGGCACTGGACAACATGCTGTGTATTTCGCAAACAAGTTACCCTGGCTCGAATGGCATACCAGCGATCTCGAGGATAATCACCCGGGTATCGTTGCCTGGCTTGACGAAGCCCGACTGGATAATGTCAGGCCGCCGTTCGTACTCGACGTTCGGCATCCGCCCAATATTGAACGCAAGTTCGACGCCATCTTTTCTGCGAATACTGCGCACATCATGAGCATCGCGGAAGTCGAGAGTATGTTCCGCGTCGCTGCATCGTGCGTCCACGGCGAGGGCAAGTTTTGTTTATATGGCCCGTTCAACATGCACGGCAAATTTACCAGTGACAGTAATCGGCAATTCGATGCAAGTCTCAAGTCGCAAAATCAAGATATGGGAATTCGCGATCTCGAATCGCTGGATTCGTTCGCAGAGGCGAATGGGTTTCGCAGAACCGGCTTGTATGCCATGCCGGCGAATAACATGATCGCAGTCTGGGAAAAACACTGATGACAGTATCGGGATGAAAAAGATGGTTACGCATAGAGGCGGTTGTCATTGCGGCCGAATCAGATTCGAAGTAGACGCACCGGCCGATCTGGTTGTCGACGAATGTAACTGCAGCATATGTAACATGGTCGGCTACTTGCACCTGATCGTGCCCAAGTCGCAATTTCGCCTGCTGCAGGGCGAGGAGCATCTGACGACCTACGAATTCAATACCGGCGTAGCCAGGCATTACTTCTGCAGCAATTGTGGCATCAAGTCTTTTTACGTGCCTCGTTCGCATCCGGATGGCATCAGCGTCAATGCTCGATGTATTGATGCCGATACCATCGACTCGATGAAGACCCGGGCATTCGACGGGCAGAATTGGGAGCAGAACAGGCACAAGCTTGCGCCATTGCCCCAATGAGATCTCCGTCGCTATCTCGCTAGACTGACCTGCGGTACAATGCCCCGGTGTGAACTGGGCCTTCGCTTGACCTGGCAAGCCGTTGATTTAGTTATGCGAAAAATTTCCCGAACCGCGATTGCCTCCGGCGCGCGAACGACAGCTGCAATCCTCGCGCTGCTGTTTGCGGCGCCCGCTGTATTCGGTGAAACAGCCTGGATAAGCGATGAATTCGAAGTGATGCTACGGACCGGTCCGAGCACCAACAATGCGATCGAAAGAATGCTGCGCAGCGGTACGCAACTCGAAGTCATCGAGGAGGATCCCGATTCGGGATATTCACGCGTGACGACTCGCGACGGACTTGAAGGTTGGGTGCTTAGCCGCTACCTCATGCCCGAACCGGCGGCACGTCAGCAGCTTGCAACGCTCACACAGCAACTTACGAATGCAACCGAGCAGGGCTCTTCAATGAGTTCGCAGCTTGCCGGTATTCGAAACGAGCATGAAGCGGCAAAGGCACGCATAGCGCAACTTGAACAAGATAACGCTGCGTTACAGGAGGAAATCGAAAACATCCGACGTACCGCCGCTAACGTGCTCGCCATCGACAAGCAGAACATGGATCTAAGGCAACAACTCACCGACGCGGAGATCAAGGTCAGCATCCTGGAACAGGAAAACGACCAGCTTAGCAGTCGTACCACCCGCAACTGGTTCATAACCGGTGCCCTGGTTTTGTTTTGCGGAATTCTTCTCGGACTGTTGTTACCGCGCATGAGCTGGTCACGCCGATCGCGATACGACCGATTTTGATCAGTCGCTAGCAGGTATCCAGTTCTCGCGCAGATAAGCTTCTTCGAAGCCAGTTCTTAAAAGATTGTTATAGGAGTGCTGCGGTTCGCCTGGCACTTCCTCGCCGGTCATGGTGGTGATCGACGAACAGCCAGCCTCCCGGGCATCGCTGATACGCGCATTGAGCATCGCCGTCTGGCTGCCGCGGCGGCGAAAATCCTCGTGCGTCGCGCCCCAGTCGAAATAGGCGATATTCCCCTTGATGTAGACCGCACCAGTGCCGGCGGCGCGGGAACCATCGAAACTCATGTAGAGATGCCAGTCCGGGTCGTTGGCAAGGGCAGCGATCACAGGCCGGCTGGCGTCACTCAGATCGAATGCCGATACGACGATGTCGGCAAATTTCGCGGCGTCGTCTTTCCCGATGCGACGTATCTCGAGCGCGGTGTCGGCCGTTCCTGTTTCCGTGGTTCCACGTTTAAACTTCATCCACCCGCGGTGACGCCTGTATCCGCAGTCCGTTAGCAGCTGCACCGTCTCCGCGCCAAGTACTGGCGGAATCACGTGCAGGAAGAAATGCGACACACCTGCATCATGGTAAATGCGTTTGATTTCCTCGAGTTGTTCGGCGGTCGGCTGCGAGTGCATGCCGAGTCCGAGAACACGATTGATCAGAATGCTCGGATCGCTGCCGCAAACGGAGCACAATGCATCGCCGACCTCCTCGAGCCGCCAGTCGCAATCCGGCAAATCGAGATTCGACGCCGCGCGGTACCAGGCGATCAGTGCAGCGCGTTCGATGGTTTCGGTGAATTCCAGGTCTTGGGCAAAACCGTTAATTGGCTTCACCTGCGAGAAACATCCAGGTTTCGATGACACTGTCGGGATTGAGGGACATGCTCTGGATCCCCTGTTCGACGAGCCAAAGGGCGAGATCCGGGTAATCCGAGGGACCCTGGCCGCAGATGCCGACGTATTTGCCCCTGGCAACACAGGCCTTGATGGTCATCGCGAGCATGGCCTGGACCGCCTCGTCACGCTCGTCAAACAGGTCGGCGACGAGTGCCGAATCGCGGTCGAGGCCGAGCGTCAGTTGTGTCATGTCGTTCGAGCCGATCGACATGCCGTCGAAATACTCGAGGTACTTGTCCGCGAGGATCGCATTGGTCGGCAGTTCCGACATCATGATGATCTTCAGATCGTTCTCGCCTCGTTTCAGTCCATTGTCCTCGAGCAGTTCTAGGACGCGCCGAGCTTCCGCGACCGTCCGGACGAACGGGATCATGATCTGTACGTTGGTCAGGCCCATGTCTTCCCTGACGCGTTTGAGTGCGGCGCATTCCAGTTCGAAACACGGTCTGAAACTTTCGGACACGTACCGTGATGCACCGCGAAATCCGAGCATCGGATTTTCTTCGGACGGTTCGTACAAATCACCGCCGATCAGGTTTGCGTATTCGTTGGACTTGAAATCCGACATGCGCACGATGACAGGTTCAGGGTTGAATGCTGCGGCGATCGTGGCAATTCCTTCGGCCAGCTTTTCGACAAAGAAAGAAACGGGGTCGTCGTAGCCAGCCATCTGTTCATCGACCGCCTGGCGAAGTTCCTTGTCGAGGTCGTCATAGTGCAACAGCGCATTCGGGTGTACGCCGATCATCCGGTTTATGATGAACTCGAGCCTTGCGAGCCCGACTCCGTGGTTCGGGATACTCGAAAAAGCGAATGCGCGATCGGGATTGCCAACGTTCATCATGATCTTGACGGGAAGTTCCGGCAGCGAATCCAGTTCAATCTGCGTCTCTTCGAATTCGAGAATGCCCTCGTAAACGAATCCCTCGTCACCTTCTGCACAACTGACAGTTACCGTCGTACCGTCCGCTATCGCGTCGGTCGCATTGTTGCAACCGACGACCGCCGGTATGCCCAGCTCGCGCGCAATGATCGCTGCATGGCAGGTCCGCCCGCCGCGGTTCGTGACAATCGCCGCAGCGCGTTTCATCACCGGCTCCCAATCGGGATCGGTCATGTCGGATACCAGCACGTCGCCCTGTTGAATCCTGTTCATTTCGCCGACGTTGCGGATGACCTTGGCAACGCCCTGGCCGATCTTCTGACCGATGCTGCGGCCGGTGCTCAGGACCGTCGAGCGGCTTTTGAGCGTGAAGCGTTCGATCGTACGGCCGGTGCGGCTCTGTACCGTTTCCGGGCGGGCCTGCAGGATGTAAATCTGACCGTCGTTGCCGTCCTTGCCCCACTCGATATCCATCGGCCGCCCGTAATGCTGTTCAATCTGTACTGCGGTTTCTGCAAGCGCGATGATTTCCTCGTCCGAGAGTGAAAAACGCTGGCTGTCGGCTTCTTCGACGTCGACCGTTTCGACCGTCTTGCCGGGTTTCGGATTGTTGCTGTAAATCATTTTGATGGCTTTTGATCCCAGGTTTTTTCTCAGGATCGGGTGTTTGCCGTTTGCCAGTGACGGTTTGTATACGTAGAACTCATCAGGATTGACTGCGCCCTGGACGACCGTTTCACCAAGGCCGTATGACGATGTGATGAATACTGCATCGCGAAAACCGGATTCGGTATCGAGGGTAAAGGCGACGCCGGAGGCACCGATATCGCTACGCACCATGTGCTGTACGCCCGCAGACAGTGCGACCTGCGAATGATCAAAGCCCTGGTGAACCCGGTACGCAATTGCACGGTCGTTGAACAACGATGCAAAAACCTTGTGCAACGCGATGACCAGGTTATCGAGGCCGCGGACGTTCAGGAAGGTCTCCTGTTGCCCGGCGAATGAGGCATCCGGGAGATCCTCGGCGGTCGCCGACGAGCGAACCGCCACGGCGATGTCCTTGCCGGCGGACATTTCTTTCCAGGCTGCGCCAATTTCGTCCATCAGACGTTCGGGAAGCGCGGTTTCCATGATCCACGAACGAATGTCCTGGCCGACCTCGGCCAGTGCCTTGACGTCGTCTACGTCGAGCGGCTCGAGCGCCTTTTGAATACGCTCGCCGAGCTCATCGGTATCCAGGAAATCCCGATAGGCCGCGGCTGTCGTGGCAAATCCGCCAGGGACCCGCACGCCGGATGCGGTGAGGTTGCAGATCATTTCTCCCAGCGAGGCGTTTTTGCCGCCAACCAGTTCCACGTCATCCATACCAAGCTTTTCAAGCTTGACTACATAAGGCTGCAATTCCGGCTCCCTTGTGTTAATTCCGCGGAAATGGACAATCGTCCATGGAGAAGGTGACAGGCCGCAAAAACCTGATGTGGCAATCCGGGAATATCAACATATGAACCAACGTACTGTATTTTTTCTGTCGGACCAGACCGGCGTTACCGCTGAAACGCTGGGCCACAGCCTGCTGACTCAGTTTGATGGCCACAATTTTCGGCAAGTGACTTTGCCATTTATAGATAGCGAAGACAAGGCAGCCGAGGCGGTCAGGAAAATCAATGAGGCGGCCAGCGAAGCCGAGGTTAGGCCCATCGTTTTTTCGACGCTGGTCCAGGACGATTTCCGGGCTGCGGTGCGTCAAGCCAATGGCCTGCACCTCGATATTTTCGACGTGTTTCTCGAGCCGCTCGAGGAAGAGTTACAGCAGAAATCGACACACACGGCCGGCCGTGCGCATGGCATGAGCGACATCGATGCGTACATGAAGCGTATCGAGGCGACAAACTTTGCGTTGGCCAATGACGACGGCGCCATCACCCGCGACTACGAGAAGGCCGATGTCATCCTGGTCGGCGTTTCCCGCTCGGGCAAAACGCCCACCTGCCTGTATCTCGCGTTGCAATACGGGGTGTATGCCGCCAACTTCCCGTTGACCGACGAGGAGTTCGATAGCGGCTCGCTCCCGGAGATTCTGGCCAGGCAAAAATCGAAACTGTACGGGCTGACGATCGCGCCGACGAGACTGCAACAGATCAGGCGGGAACGGCGGGCGCTTGGAAAGTATTCTTCGGCACAACAGGTTCGCTACGAACTGCGGGAAGCGGAAAAAATATTCAAGAAATACAACATACCGTACGTCGATACGACGGAGTTCTCGATCGAAGAAATATCGAGCAGGATTCTCGATAGTACAGGAGTCGAACGCCGAGTTCGACCCTGATTTTTTGTCAAAATCGACAATTCTGGAATCGTATTTGCATACCTTTTTGCAGAAATGAGCTGTGATATATTCGGCTCATGTTGCAGCAATATTTGCTATCGCCACAAACGCTGTTAAAGCCGAAAAGCTTTGTCGGCTTGATGGCTTTGTACGACAGCAACTACCTGCGCCTCCACCAGGTGATCCCCGAGCTCGACAGGCTTGACGGTTATTACCGGTCCAGGGTCGCGGGCGATTGCGATTTGCACCTCGAAATTCTGCATCGCAGCCGCTATACCATTTCCTTGTCCCTGTCGTACTTTTTCAACGAAAATGGAAAGCGTATCGCCGATCCGGACATGCACATCAAGGTGTACCTCGACGGGCGGCTTGCGGAAGCGACTGCATTGTCGGGCGAAAGTCGGCACGAGGCGTTGCGCCGCCTGAGTCGCCTGCATCGAGCCGAGCTGGATGTCCGCTGGCGACGCAATATCATTCTTAACAAGTGGCTCGATTACCTGATCGACCAGGGCCACCTGATTCTCGAGCCCATTTCCTAGGCGTTCCGGTTTCCGTCTGGCGCGGCGCCGGCCGGCGGCACCGTGGTCGTAATTGACCGCATGCAAAAAGTGTCGATTGATTCAATGTATACCGCATGACTCCTTGCCATGATTCCATAATCAGGCAGCTGCATTGCCTGGTCCCGATTATGTTAAGGAGCTCGGCTTGGGCGGTCTGGCGGCATTGTTCGGCAATTCGGAGGAAAAACCCCAGGACAGCGAAAAGCTGATGGACCTGTACTGGAACCGTGCCGAACTCAAAAAGTCATTCGCCAAGCAGAAGCAGAAACAATACAAACTCCAGGACCAGATCAAGCGAGAGGAGGGCAAGACAGCCCGCCTGCAGCAAAAGCTCGACCACCTGGAAGACCTGCTGCTGGACCCGCAATGGGTGCTCAATATTGTCGTTTATTATCAATTGCGAAATCTCGCCCTGGCCAGCGAGAAAAACCTGGCGAATTTTGCAGAGCAACTGAAGCAGCAACGTGAGCAACGCCAGCATAAAGAACAACTGGCCAAATGGAAGCTCGAGCAGGAGGAAGACAGCGCCGGAATCCAGGAAAGCCTGGTGCAGCACCGGGTCGAGATTCAGCGGATCGAAGACAGGCTGGCTGAAGCTCAGCAGACGCTGGAGTCGATGGGCTTCCTGGCAAAGATATTCAAGGCGGGCGCCGTCAAAGGAGTTATCAGGCAGCTCGAAGGAGAACTCGCAGCAGCACATGCAGAAGAAAAGGCCATGCACGCGGAACTCGCTGCCGTCGGTGAGCGTGCCGAACCCGAAATGCAGGGGCTCGATATCGCCAGCAAACGTTCAATAAACCTGATGATTCTGGCTTTCGCCCAGGAGTTGTATTTGACCTTCAAGGACCAGCAATTTGCGACCCTGGTCAAGGAAGCGAGCCAGAAAAGTGCAGGCTCCGTCAACTACGGCAGCAAACAGGATTGTCTGAAACTCCTGGATCGAATCCAGGACCAATTGGAAATGATGCAGCAGCAAAAGGATTTTGCGGATGTGCTGCGCAAACGATCGACCATGATCGGTCATCGCGCCGAGTTCCGGCACAAGACCGATGTCGTGCCGGTACCCGCCAGTACGGACATCATCGCCGATAGCGGAGACGGCGAATCCTCCGGTGAGAAAAAAGTAGCGATCCTCGGCGAAAATTGGTGGGGAATCGCAAAAGTCCTGAGTCGCTGACCGGTACGGCAGCGGCCGGCCGGAATCAACAGGCCATTCGTAGCAGGGAAATCAGATGTCGGTTCGCCGCATCAGCAGCTGGAATCGCGGCAGCTCGCTCTCGTCGGCAGCCGCATCATCCGCTTCGCCGATTTCTTCTTTACCATCCCTGTCAGCGAGCGGCGAAAATGAGGTTTGCGGCGATGCATCCGGCGATGATTGCTCCAGTGCCGACTGTTCGTGTTCCGTCCCGAAAACGTCGCGCAGGATATTCGTGACCCGCGGCCCAAGCTTCAGGATGGGAGCGACGGATTCGCTGATGTCGACGCTGTCGTCAACGATATCGGAATCGAGCGGTGTGTGATCGGCGTTGTCCGCGCCGATGTCTGCCACGGTAACCGCGACACTTTGCAGATCGCGACCGACCTGATCGCAATTGACGACGGCATTGCTTGCGGCGTGAGTGGCATTACCCAGCATCAGGATTGCGGCAAGCAGGGACATGCCGGCCACTGTGACTCGCTTTGACTGTGCAGGTGAATCCACGGCGATCTCGCTGCCTGAGTCGGTTTGATCAGGTGTTGTATAGCAATATAACACCGGCATTGCAAATGCCCGGCCTGGCGTCAATCAGCGGTGGATACGGGCCGTCTGCCGGGGCGCTGCCTCGAATTCGCGGAGAATTGCCAGGTCCGTCACGATATCGGCCGCCTGGTCAAGATGGACATCCGGTGCCTCGACGGTCTCGAGTTCCTCGAGGGTCGCGATCGGATCCAGCGCCAGCGCCGCCCGCCGGGCATTCTCGCGCTCCAGGCGCCGGTTGACACCTTCCTCGCGTTCCTTCAGGCGTGTTTCCATGTTCAGCGAGACGGTCTTCTGCGCGCGGGCTTCCTCGATTTCGCGGATGCCGTCCACCAGGTAGCGATAATCAGGGTCGCCCAGGTTACGCTCGTTGTGCCAGGCCGACAGGGATGTGATCGTATTGTCGAGCGGTTGCCCCGGCCGGAATTTGGTGGTGCGGATCGTATCCCACGGCAGCGCGCTTTCACGAACGCTTTCACCGACGATGGTTGCATCGATATGCGACGGCAGGGCGATGTCCGGATCCACACCCCGGTGCTGCGTGCTTTCGCCGGTCACCCGGTAATACTTGCCGATGGTCAGCGTCAACTGGCCGAGTCCTTCATCGTCCGGCCGACGCACGTATTGATCGAGCGAATACAGGTTCTGCACGGTGCCCTTGCCGAAGGTCTGCTGACCGACGATAACGCCGCGTTCGTAATCCTGGATTGCAGCCGCAAAAATTTCTGATGCAGAAGCGCTGTAGCGATTGACGAGAACAGCCAGCGGTCCGGTGTAGGCAACCCTGGGAACCGGGTCGGGATCGTCGAGCCGGCTGATACGGCCGTTCGAATTACGCAGCTGCACCACCGGACCGTTATCGATAAACAGCCCCGAAAGCGCCGTCGCTTCGGTGAGGTGGCCACCACCGTTGTCGCGAAGATCGATGACCAGGCCGTCGATGCCCTGTTCCTCGAGTTCACCGATGAGCCGTTTGACGTCCTTGGTTGTGCTCGTGTAATCCTTGTCGCCGGTGCTCAGCGCCCGATAGTCGCGATAGAAACTCGGAACCTCAATGACGCCGATCTTCCAGTCGCGCCCGTCGCGCGGAACTGTAATCAGTTCGCTCTTCGCTGCCTGCTCCTCGAGTTTCACCTGGTTCCGCACCAGGCTCAACACCTTCTCCTGGCCCCCCGGCAGCTCGCCTGCCGGCATGATCTGCAAGCGCACGACGGAATCGGCCTCGCCGCGAATCAGCTGCACCACGTCGTCCAGCCGCCAGCCAATCACATCGACGAGTTCGCCATCCTCACCCTGGGCAACTGCCGTAATCCGGTCTTTCGGTTTCAACTGGCCGTCGATATCCGCCGGGCCGCCCGGAATGATGCTGATGACGACGACGTAATCGTCCTCGATCTGCAGTGAAGCACCGATCCCGAAGTAGGAAAGGCTCATCTGGATTCGATATTCCTCGGAATTGCGTGGCGAGAGGTAGCTCGAGTGCGGATCGAGCGTATGCGCGAACGCATTCATGAAAGTTTCGAATACATCGTCGCTCTTGACCTGGTCCATTCGCCTCAGGAATCGCGAATATCGCTTCTCGAGGATTTCCTGGCTTTCTTCCCAGGTCTTTTCGGCGAGTGCCAGGCTCAGCGCGTCGTTTTTGACCCGCTTGCGCCACAATTCGTCAAGCTCGTCCGAAGTTTCCAGCCACGGCATGTCCTCGCGATCGAAGGTGTAACTTTCATCGACCGAAAAGTCGGGTTCCGTTTCGAGCATTTTCAGCGCATGGGAGAGGCGTTCGCGGACGCGCGTTCGATAGATCTCGAACATATCGAACACCGGCGTCAATGGGTCGGAGCGAACCATGTCGTCGAGCTCGTATCGGTATCGCTCGAACAAGGCGATGTCCGACGCGAGCAGGTACATGCGATTGCTGTCCAGGGATTCGATGTAGCGATCCAGGACCCTGGATGACAGCTCATCGTCCACTGCCTGTTGTCGATAATGAGACTTCTGGATGAACTCGGTGACCAGCTGACCGATCTTCTCGTGCCGCGGCTGCGGTGCCAGGTCTTCCTCGGTAAAGTTGCCCGAGGTCGCGGCGAATGCCCATACACTCCAAAACGCCAGTATGGCTACCAGTAATCGATGCCGGACATCCGAATTCACTATGCTCAAAACGCTCTCCATGGTTGGCGCGGACCCGTTCAGTTTTCTACAGTCGGCTAGGCTAGATTGCATGAGCCCCGCAATCAAGGGCGCGATCGGCAAAAATCGGCAAATTTCGCTATTTGCAACAGGCCGTTACGCGATCTGCCCGGTCGCCTGCGAGATCCGCTTGTTGCTTCGCCGGCCGCTTACCAGCTCTGACCGCATTCCCGGCCCTGAGTTTCCGCCAGGGCGTGCGGCAGCGGCCGGACGGCGGACACTTATGTTGAACGTGGCTGCCACGAATCACAGCAGGTCGAGCGGCTGCCTGCCGCCCCGGTCGCGTTTGCGCCGCCGCCGCATCCTTGCCTGTAGCTCCTTGCGGCGCTTTTCCAGCCATCGGTCGCGGGTCATGTCAGAGCTCTTGTGCTTGATGCCTCGTGCCGGCAGGTGGCGCGAGCGATACTCGCAAAAGTCCCTGTATGCCTCGATCTCGTGTTTGAGTTCGCGGACGACCAGTTCGACCATGATGGCGTCGTCGAGGAAGCCGAGACCCGGAATGTGGTCGGGAATCAGGTCGTCGGGTTCGCCGAAATAGGCAAGCGCATTGACCACCCGGCCAGATTCGGCCGCGGGCAGCCGCCATTGATGATCCCGCAACATGCGGATCATGACATGCAATTTCTCGAGGCGTTCCTCGATGAAATGAGGCACCGTCGAATTGCGCGTATCGTCCAACAGGGCTTCGGCGCGCGCCACGATTTCCTCCGGAGACATGGCTGCTGCCGCTTTGCGCGACTCGCGCATGATCAGGCGGAAGTGTTTAAGGTCGTCCTCGTTCAGTTCGAACGATACCCGCAAACCCAAAGCGTTAACTCCGAATGAAACGGCTGTGCAGACTACCCGGAGCTTACAAGTGCGTCAAACGGTGACTGACGCTTTGAATTATTTGCGGGAGCGTGACGAATCCCAGGATTTGGATCGGTCGAATCGACCGGTGTTGTAGGGGTCAATTCCACCGTCGTCGATTTCTTCGATCAATGAATCGTCGATGATTTTCAACGTCTCGTGAGTGCCACTGTCTTCGCGGACATACTTGTTGCGTACAAGAACGTTCTTGCCCGGACCGACCTCTTCAATTTTGCCACCGAGCTCACCACTGAACTCGACAGGTTCTGTTTCAACGGGCTTGGGTTTTGGTGCCGGCCGCGGCCGGACTCGCGGCGCCGTGCGTCGCAAGTTTGCAGGCGGCGATTCGCTGCCCGGAGCAATCTTGTTGGAAAGCCATTTCATAAATCGCATAAGGGACGTCCGCCAAGCAGTTTGTTTGCGCAATCCAGCTGGCTTAACTATAGCTCCGCCGCTCAAGCGCATTGCTTCAGAATTTACATAAGCCGCTTTATAGGCCACATATAAGGTTTATCCATCGGGCAAACTGTGACGCAGTTCTCGAAATTCGAGTCCGAGTCGCTCAGTCATCGATCCCATGCCGGCGATGCCAGGTCTTGCGAAATCCCCAAACCGTAAGGCGAAAAACCTGCCACAGCAGGTAGGGTGACAGAACCAGAAACAATATTGCGGTTTCGCCGTTTCGGATAGCGCTGTGCAACATGCCATAGAACGCGAAAAATCCGTCGCCGCCGTACTCGCCAAATACCGTCCCGCCGACCAGGTAAACGGCGATTGGCAAGATCAACAGGCCGAACAACAGTAAGCCCAGGAACAATGCTGCCTCGCGGGTGGCGATTTTTCGCATGGACGACTGGCCAATTGCGGATTGCGCGGACATCGACGCCCATCCTCGGCCAGGAACCTGCCGGCGTCAAGCGGGCTTATTCTTGTTCGTCGGCCCTTCTTGCGTTGGCCCGCCGTCGTCGCACGGCGAATCCCAGGTGCAGGCAGGCCGCCGAAAACAACAGGTAATGCGGCAGGATCCAGAACCACGCATTGATGTACAGAGTTGCAAAAAACGCGGCAAAGCCGGCAGTCAGGTAGAAATAGGGTAGTCCGTCGTATACGAACTTTGGCAGCCAGATTTTCTTATGTAACAGACCTTCTTTGTTGTGCAAATCGTCCTGATTCGCGCCAAGTTCCAGCTCTCGTGGTTCGGCCTCGGTCAACATGGGATGTTGCTAGCGTTCCATTCAATCCCTGAATGGCGGCAAGCCTAACGAAATGCACGAACAAAGACCGTGATTGCCCTCACAGAACCGTGCAGGCGGGGCCGTAATGCCGGCTATTATCTTTTTGGACGCTCTTCGTAGCGGAAGTCGGTGGTGCCGATGGTGACGATATCCCCGTTCTCGAGCAATTGTTCGCTGACCCTTTTTTCGTTGACCAGGACGCCATTCTTGCTGCCCCAGTCGACGATCTTGGTCTTGCCGTCCTCGGTAACGATGACGGCATGCTGGCGACTGATGAATTGAGCATTCAGCTGAATGTCATTGTGGGCCGTGCGGCCGATCGTCAGCCGGTCCTTGAACAAGGGGAATCGCAATTCCTGTCCGTCGTTTTCGCCGATCAAAAGCCGCGTGACCCGCTCACGTTCGGCGGTATCTTCGCTTTCGATCGGTTGCTGGTCATCAATCTCGTCGATCACTTTCTCAATTTCGCTGATGACGTCTTCGATCTCATCTACGGATTCCCGGGCGTCGCTGCGCTTGGTGAGTTCGTTCATCAATGCGCCAATTGCTTCGTCCTTGTTTTCCAATTTGTATTCGTAATCGTCGAGTTGATTCTTGAGTTTGTTGGCCTGCTGCTCCAGCTCCCGAATCCTTTCCTCGTATTCTTCCCTGGCTTCCTCGAGTTTGGACTCGAGGCCTTTTTGGAAGCCTTTCGTGCTGAACAGGTCAGACGTCAGCTCGACGTTGATCGTCTCCTGATCGGCAATGGTTTCCTGGGCCTGCCCCAACTCGAGGCGTAACTTGCGCATTTCCTTCTCGTGGTCCTTCTCGATGCTGCCGAGCTTGCGCGACATCTCCGCATTCTTCGACCTGGTCTCGGCCAGCTCGTGTGCCAGGGACTCGGCCTTGTCCTGTGCTGCTGCGGCTTCGGCCATGATCTCGTGCCTGTTACTCAGCGCATTTTCGGCGATTGACGACTGTTCCCGCAGCTGATGCCGAAGTTCGTCGGCGTATCGCTCGGTGCGCTCGATCTGCGCATGCAATGCGCTGATTTCCTGCGCATTGCCTGCAAGGCGACCGGACTGCTCCGCGATCGTCTGGTAACTGCGCTCCAGTTCTTTCGCCGAGTCATCTCTGGCGATCCGTCGCAGTTCGCGATTTTCGGATTTCAGCTCATCGTTTTCTGCGCGCTCGGTCTCGAGCTCTTTGGATAACTCCGTAAGCTTCGACTGGTTGCGCTCGAGGTCGGCATCGCGACTTTTGACCGTGCTCGAGAGTTCGTTTACCTCGGACTCGGATTGCTCGAGCCTCGCTTTGACGTTTTCGAGTTCAGCTTCGACCTGCTCAGTCGATTTGCGATGCTCATCGAATTGCTCCCGAAGCTCGGCGAGCGTGCCATCGGCTTCGGCCAGCCGGCTCTTCAACTCCTTGAGTTCCTGGGCGCGGGACTCGCTGTCCTTGTTCTCCTTTTGCCGGCGCAGCTCTGACTCTTCCAGCCTGGATTCCAGCTTTTGGATCTGCTTGTCACCCGCCGCGAGCTTTTTCTCGAGATCCTTCTTGTCCGCCTTGTACTGCTTGTCGTTCTGGCGGGCGACCTGCAACTCTTCACTGAGTCTTGCGGCTTCCTGCGATGCTTTTTCGAACTCGTCGCGGATTTGTGCAAGTTGCTGCTCGCGCTCGTTGAGTTCGTTGCTCGAGGCCTCGAGTTTTTCTTTCAGCTGGACTATTTCCAACTGGTCAATTTCTGCATTGAATTTCTTGCTGAGTTCCTGCTCGAGGCCGGCCCATTCGGCGCGCAGCTTTTGAATATCGATTTCGGGGCGGCACAGGCTGTCCGTATCGGATTCGTCGGCCGCATCGAGTGCCGCCTGTGTGGCGTCGCCCGCGCCGTCCTCGATGTCCGCAGAGGCATTGGCCAGTTTGTCCAAACCGGCCTCGATGTCTGCTTGCCTGAAGGATGCCGTATCGGCGTTCAGCTCGATCTCGTCGTCGTGTTGCAGGTCTTCCGAATCGAAATCCGGTCGCTTGAGTTCTGCAGTGAGATCGTTTTCAGGATTAGAGACTAATTTATTGATTTTCTTACTTACACTAGTCATCACCCAATACTATCACGGGCCGCTGAAATTGTTCGAAATTTAACCAGGCCGGGACCGGGATGGGTCGCAAATCAAGCAATTAGGTTAAATGCCCGGCGTTATGCAAGCCTGCTCTGCGGAGACCTCACCGCACGTCGGCTGTGCTTGCCGCTCAGTCGCAGGCGACCGTTCGGCCGCGTGCCCAGTCGCGCAGCTGACCGATGCGCTCCTGCATGACCACCGACAACGGCTTGGTCAGGGCAATTTCGTCCAGGATATGTACCGTAGCCAGCGCTTCGTCTTGCGCGTGCGCTGCGTACAGCGCGGCAACGATGGCCTGTTCGATCTCGGCCCCCGAAAAACCCTCGCTGGCGATTGCGATTTTTTCCAGGTCAAAGTCTGCAACCGACTGTTGCCGATGCGCGAGATGGATCTCCGCGATCTGCCGGCGAATTTTCAGGTCCGGCAAATCGACAAAGAAAATTTCGTCGAATCGACCCTTGCGCACGAGTTCCGGCGGCAGCTCGTCAATGTCATTGGCAGTGGCAACGACGAATACCCGTCGATCTTTTCTTGCCATCCAGTTCAGAAAGCTGCCCAGCACCCGTTGCGTGGTCCCGGTTTCGCCACCCCGGCCTGCCAGTCCCTTCTCGATCTCGTCTATCCATAACACACAGGGCGCCATCACTTCGGCCGTCTTCAAGGTATCGCGCAGGTTCTTTTCTGTTTCGCCGTGATACTTGTTATACAGGGCGGCGAAGTCGAGGCGTAACAACGGCAGCCCGAAAACGCCCGCGGTCGCTTTGGCCGCCAGGCTTTTTCCGCAACCCTGAACGCCGATCAGCAGGACGCCTTTCGGCGGGTCAAGGTGTCCGGCCTTTTCCCGCTCGACAAACGCGGGCTTACGCCGGCTGAGCCAGTCTTTGAGTTTCGCGAGTCCGCCGATGTCATTGAATTTTGCGGTGTCATACTCGAATTGCAGGATGCCGCCACGGTTCAACAACTCGTACTTTGCTTCCATGACAAGGTCGACGTCGCTTTTGGTAATCGCCCCGTCCTGGAATATCGCGTTTCGCGCAAGCCTTTCCGTATCAGCAGCGGGAAGCCCGCCAAGATTGAGAATCAGCATTTCGTAGGCGCGCTTGTCTACCGCGACGCGAAGCCCGGGGTTGTCCGCCGTGTATTCCTTCGCCACGCGCTTGACGATTTTCTTGCGTTCCGTCTCGTTTGGCAGGGCCAACTCAAAACTGGCGCTGAAACTGTCCAGCTCGCGAGGCAGGCTGACCTCATGGCTGACCAGCACGATTTGTCGTGGTATTTCCTTGAAGCGCATGCAGATGTCTTTCAGCAGGCGCACGTTGACCGGATCCTCGAGGAACGGGTGGAAATCGAGCAGCACGAAGATTCCGGGTTTACTGACGGCTCGGATGTGTCTCAATACCTCGGAGGGTTCCGAATTGTGCAGCTGGGGTTCCAGGTCGATGTCGAGTCGTTGCAGGCCGTCGGTGACGGTCCAGCGAAACAAAGGCAAGAAGTTGCCGTCCACCCGGGACAGCGTAATCACTTTCAGCAAATCGAGTAACTGTGACTCGTCGGCGGTCTCGATGACGATGAGCGGAACACGCGAACGCAGAAGCACTTCGAGGTCGCGCCGATTACTCATGGCGGTACCGAGTGTTTTCGCGGGCACTCACCTGTCGCATCCGGGCAATATGCCGGTTCGCAACGAACGCGGCTTCGAGCCGGTGATACGTTCCACGATGTTCGCCAGGTCGGTCAAGGTGATTCGTTTGCCGGATGCAATGATCGCGGCAAGCACGTCATCGAGGTTTTTCTTGCTTGACTTGCGAATCTCGCTGTCCAGCGAGTGCATGATGCTGACTGCGCGTGCCGTGACCGCACCGCTCGCAACCGGCACGCACAACTGCTCGATACTGGCGCCCCAATCGGCTTGCTTTTGCAGCGCATCGGCGTAGCGCTTGTCGGTAATCGTTCCGCTGCGGTGCAGGATCGTCAGGCTGTAATACTCGGCAATACCTTCGACGATCCAGTCCATGCCGTCGCCGGCGCCACGCCCCATGGCGACGTGCAGGATTTCGTGGAGCAGTGTGCTGGTCGAATTCTCACTGATGAGCGGCCGGTCGGCGTGCAGGAACAGTGATCTCGGTCCCGAAAGTCCGCCACGCCACATGGGGTCGCCAGCGCCGACAATGGTCAGCCGGTCGGTGAACCCGGGCACGACGCGTATCACTTCCGGAAGCGTCCAATTGAGAAATGCCAGGACATCGTTGCGGCGCATACCGTGATTTCGCGGCGCCGCAACGTTCACGCGGACGCCGGCGATACGATCGAAGCGCACGCCAATGTCGCCTAACAGGATCCAGCCGGCGGGACGGTCGTAGCGTCGCTGCGGGTTGGCGACGGCATAGGAATCATCGTCTCCGAAATACTCGGTGACCGACGACCATCCCGCGGGCAACTCGAAACGGAGCGTGGTAGCACTCTTTGCTCCCCGTACGGTTCTCGTGGCCGCCTGGGGAATCACGTCCTCCGCCCGAAAAATGGCCCAGTCGCTCGTGATGAGCGCGTCGTAGGAGCGGCCGTTGCGGAGATGGTCGATCAATGCAAACCAGCGCAGGCTGCCACCGTCGCGCGGCGGATTCCAGACCAGACGTTCGTTCGCTCTTACGATGTCGCCGTCGCCAGTGGCGCGGCTGATGCGGCCCGCGGGCGCGCGCATGTCGACTTGCCGGAGCAGGCCGGATGATTGCGTCAATTTCAGTTCGACCCAGGCCCCGCCGGATTTCGGCTCCGGCGTAACGATGTAGTCGATGCGGTATACGAGTGCACTCGGCGAAGCGGAGTTCGCCTGAACGCCGGCGGTTGGCGACAATCCCGGCATGAACGCCAGTGCAGCGATGGCCAGCAGCCTGAGCGCTCGCGAGTCCAATCTCGGGATGCAGTTCATATCCTGTTCAGCGGTAAGCCTGTAGCCTGCAAGTCATTGTCGGCCAGAGCATTTCACATGTCATCTTCGCCTGCCAAACCTGCTTCTCATATCGCCATCTTGCTGCTTCTGTCGGGACTCATCGCTGCCTGCGGACACGAACCACTTCGACAATCTCCCGCGGCAGCTCGGCCGGTGAACTCGGTGGGCGCACAGGCAGCCGGCATTGCCGCACGCCAGGTCGGCGTACCGTATCGCTATGGCGGTTCGACGCCTTCCGGTTTCGATTGCAGTGGTCTGGCGCAATACGCGTATTCAAAGGCGGGGCGTCGCATACCGCGAACGACCGGCGATCAGTGGCGGCATTTGTCGCCGGTACCGAAATCCCGACTCGCGGTCGGCGACCTGCTGTTTTTTCGCATCGAGGGCAAGATCTCGCATGTCGGCTTGTATCTGGGCCACGGCCGATTCGTGCATGCGCCGAAGAGCGGGCGAACCGTGAGCATCGAATACCTGGATTCGGATTTCTATCGGCGTGCATTCGTGCGGGGCGGGCGGCCGAATTGAGGAATTCGCCGCTGCCGCGGATGGAAAATTGCACCTTTGTGAATGAGCGGGACGGCGCTGACGTCAGACGTCTTCTTCGGCGACGATGAACAGCTTCAATTGATCGGCCAGTCCCTTGCAGGCCTTGTTCTGGGTCCTGGCGATCAGCGGTACGGGTACCACGATGGCCGGCAGGAAGGAGGTGCCGCTGACGTCGGCGCTGACGGTGCCGGCATCTTCCAGGCCCTCGAGGTCCCAGACCGTTGCCTCGTAATCGGAGTCGTTTTGCCACCATGCGAAACCGAAGCAGCCGCCGCCGCCCGGGCCTACGGCGCACGACATGCTGCCGCCGCCTGCCGTTTTGTCGGTATCGCCGTCCAGCCACACGATATAGCGGACGCCCTGGGACTTGATCATGTCCGCAACGCCAGGCCTCGCCATCAGCGCCGGGAGTCCCTTGGTTTCGGCCGGCGCGGTGCGCGGTTCGAACCACGGAAACAACGAGTCGACGAATTCATGGTTGGGAATGACGCGCAAGCCGTCGCGACCGTTGCCCATGGCTTTGCCCACACAATCGATGAATTTGGCCTCGGTTTCATTACCGAGGTGATAGCTCTTGGCCATGATGACGATGGCTTCGCCTTCCGCGATGCCGGTCTGTCCTTCCTTGATGTGCTCGACACGCGAGGTGACGCAGCCACCCAACAGGCTGGCGGCGAGCAGGGCAAAGCAGCACAGGATGCACACCTTGCTGCATCGAATACTTGAAATATCAACTTGCGTCATCGGGAATCTCCTCGGAAGCGGTCGCCTGGACCTCTTCCTCTTCGGATATGACCGCTGGGGGAGACGAATTGCGCCGCGCCCTGGCGTCTCGCAGTTTGCTGATACCGGTCGAATTATCCATCTGCATGATGATCAGCGCTGCAGCATCTCGCATGGCCAGTACGGCAGCCCGCCGCAACGCCGTGTCGCCGTCGAAGGTCGAGGTCTGGCTCTTGCCATAGGCGGCAATCGGCCAGTTGGCAACCTGCACGCCGTCAGCATCGAATATCTTCAGGCGATAGCGGATCCATACCGCAAACTCGTCGGTCTGGCTCTGGCTGGGAACGGAAAACTCGAACGCGTCAATACTGGGTTCGATGAGTGCGTCGATGGCGAGATCGCCCGGATCGTCGTTTTCGCCAATTACGTGGAATTCCGAAAACATGGAGCCGAACAATTGCGTGAACAACAGACGATTCGAGCGCCCGAGGTCGATGACCCACTTTTCCTTGCCAATGATGCGTTCTTCGTGCACGAAACTGTCGAATTCGGCCGGGATTCTTGCGGCGACCGAAATGGGCAATTGATCGATCAACGGGCGCGGGATACTTGGATCCTGCAGCATGACTTGCGACCCGCCACAGCCGCAGAGGGCCGCGGCAAGCAATGCTGCGGTGATGCGTTTGGACCAATCTGGCATCAAATCAATGAGCCCCCGGCCGAATCTCGGCGCCCCCTGGTATGTCTGTATCAGAGCTTCCAAAAAGGGCATAGTTCCGCAGATTACGGCATCAAATACGCCACCGACTTTAGACCGGGTATGCATGCAGCGCAACCGGCCAATCGACGGTTTGGAGTACCGGCCAGCCCCTGATTTCACAGCTATCAGGCTGATTGTCGGAGCTTTTTAGGCAGACTTGTCAGGCCGTCCATGCGAGCGGCGGTTCTTCCATGAGTGCCGCCTGCTCGCGCAGCGACAACAGGTGCTGATCCCAGTAGCGCGGCGTGTTGAACCAGGGAAATGCGCGTTTGAATGCCGGGTCTTCCCATCGTCTAGCGATCCACGCTGCGTAGTGCATTATCCTGAGTGTCCGCAACGCTTCGATAAGGTTCAGTTCGCGGGCATCGAAGTTGCGAAATTCCTGGTAGCCATCGAGCAGGGTCGACAGCTGCGGTGTCTGCTCGTTCCGGTCTCCCGACAGGAACATCCACAGGTCCTGAACCGGCGGCCCGGTCCGCGCGTCGTCGAGATCGACGATGTGCAGGCGCTCGCCGGCGACCAGCACGTTTCCGGGATGGAAATCGCCGTGGAGCCGTATGTCGCGGACATTTCCTGCCCGCTCGAAACTGGCATCGATGTTGTCGAACAGGTGTCTGGTGACGCCTTCGTAGGCAGCGACGAGTTCATCGGGAACGAAGGCGTTTGCCAGCAGGAAATCGCAGGACTGATAGCCGAAGCTGTCGATGTCGAGCGCAGGCCGGTGGCGAAACGATCGCGTCTCGCCGAGCAAGTGGATCCTCGCAACCAGCCGGCCGATTTGTCGCAGCAGGTTTTCGTCATCCAGTTCCGGGGCACGGCCGCCTTTGCTCGGTGACACGGACAAGCGGAAACTGCCGCTCGTGTGCAATGATTTGCCATTCACTTTGAGCGGCGCCACCACGGGTATTTCCGCATCGGCAAGCTCGTAACTGAATGCATGCTCTTCGAGAATGGCCGCGTCGCTCCAGCGGGCCGGACGGTAAAACTTGGCGACCAGCGGCGGAGCGTCTTCGATGCCGACCTGGTAGACGCGGTTTTCGTAGCTGTTCAGGGCCTGGAAGTGGCCGTCGCAGGCAAAACCCAGGTCTTCCAGTGCGGAAAGGATGTCGTCGGGCTTCAGATCTGCATAAACGAGTGTTGAATCGTCGGGCACTTTCAGCCTTGAGGGTGCACAGCTGCGCCAATGATAATGAGGGCCATACTGCGGGAAAAATTCATTCGCATCGAGTTTCGCCAGGCACGACCCGTGTCGGGTGCGCTGCCGCTCAGGACACCCGTTCGAACGTAAGGCCGGCATTTGCCGTCAGCCGGTTCTCGAGCAGGCGCCCCATGCCGGCCGCAGGCGTCCAGAAACCGCCGCCGACCTCGTGCTCGTCGAGGGCGAGGCAGACGGCACTTTCGCTGAGCATCTTGCTGGTCGATCCGTAGCCGGGGTCGCGATCGCCGGTCACCCGCAGGCACAGGATTTCGCCGTTTCGTGCCTCGCCGTACAGTCGTAAATCGAAAAATCCGGATTCCCTTTGCTCGCGGCCCGGTCCTTCGCCGGGTGCCGGCAGCAAGCGGCTGAGCACATGGCGGCGAAGCGTTGCCGAGGAGGCGGCGGTCATGAAGACGGCAAGCCCCGCGGTGGTGGTCGCGGCTTTCAACCAGCCGCGCGCGCCGCGTCCCGTACTGACCGCCTCGCGGTACCTGAACTCCTCGCCGTAGGCGTAGTCGAGCAGAGCGTTCGAGCGCCGCACGATCCGGGTATTGATCGCCGCCATGACAAACGGCGCCGTCCATGCGCCCGCCAGCTCGCAGAATTCGATGCCGCGCTGATCCCGCGCATCCGGTCCCGCACGCTTTTCCCTGGGATTCAGGCAATACGGATCGGCGACCGTGCGCGCGATCTGCCGGTCCTTTTCGGCTTCTTCCATGAGGTTGAGCATGCTTGCGATGGTGCCGCCGCTCGCGCCGCCCTTGATTGCCCTGACCAGCAACACGATTTCCCGCAACGGCTCGCCGTATTTCGCCCGTGCTTCGTTCTGCAGACGGTACACGCCGATATCGGACGGTATCGAGTCGAAGCCGCAGCTGTTGACGATCATTGCGCCGCTATTGACGGCGTCGTCATGATGCGTGTCGATCATCTGGCGAATCCATTGCGCCTCACCGGCCAGGTCGCAATAGTGGGTGCCGTTGGTGACACAGGCGGCGACCAGGTTGCTGCCGTATTTCGCATACGGGCCGACCGTGCTCAGCACGACGCGGGTTTTGCCGGCGAGCGTGGCCAGGCTGGCCGCGTCGCTGCTGTCTGCAATGAGTATTTCGGGTCTCGGAGCCGACCCGGAAGTTTCGGCGATCACCGATTCGAGTTTTTCGCGGTTGCGGCCGGCCACAGCCCAGCGCAGCGACTCGCCACAACGATATTTCCCGGCGAGATACTCGACGACCAGGCGGCCCGTGAATCCGCTGGCGCCGTAGACGACGAGGTCCAGGTCCCGATGATTGGCAGGCGGCGACATGAAAGCAGAGTACGTCCTGCGTCGCGCGGAAACAATGCACGCCACCGCCTGCGACGGTAAACCCCTACATTTTTTCGCTGAACATCACGGCATAGTCGGGTAACCAGCGACAAACGCGTCGCGGCAAAGGGCGACCTTTCTATACACTCCGGAAAAATGGCCGCCGGCCGGCCGTGAATTAAAGGTAACGATCTAGATGAACCGACAGATTCAATCGTTGGCAATACTCGCGTTGCTGGCGAACATGGCGAGCGGCCAGGACAGCGGCCATGACTCGGTTGCGTTTGTAAGCCCCGCCGAGATTGCAAAAGGAGCGGCAATTCCACGCGAGCCACGCTTTTTGTCCGGCAGCCAGCCGGACCAGCAGGTGCTCGAAGCACTGGCGGAGGAGGGCGTCACGCTGGTTATCGATTTTCGCGGCGAGGGCGAAGACCGGGGGCTGGACGAGCGGCAGGCGGTGGAACAGCTCGGCATGAGGTATGCCAACCTGCCGGTCAATGTGCCCGATGGCGTCAGCATGGAGAACGCCGAGGCGCTCAACCGCCTGATCGAGGAAAATGAGGGCCGGGTGTTTATGCACTGCGGCTCCGGAAACCGCGCTGGGGCGATGGTCGCGCTGCGCGAAAAACTGCTCGGCGCGAGTGACGAGGAGGCAATCGCGGCGGGCAAGGCGGCCGGCCTGACGCGACTGGAAAATACGGTCAGGGAGCGCCTGTCCGAAGAATGAGTAACGGCTAGAACCTGCCCGACTGGAAGTCGGATATCGCCTGGCGGATTTCGCTCTGCGTGTTCATCACGAACGGGCCGGCACGGGCAATCGGCTCGTCGAGCTTGCGACCGGCGATCAGCAGGAAGCGGCAAGCGGTCTCGGCCGATTCGACCGTGATCGAATCGCCGTCACCCAGGATGGCCAGCGTACGGCTGTCGATGTCCTGGCCGGAAACCCGCAGCGTTCCCTCGATAACGAACAGGAACGCGCTGTGCGTGTCCGGAATCGTTTCCTCGAATTCGGCCTTTGCCGGCATCTGGACATCGAGGTATATCGGCTCCGTCGGGCGGTCCGTCACCGCTCCGGATCGTCCGGCGATAACCCGGACCTCGACGCCCAGGGCGCGCTTGTCCACCGGGATGCCATCGGCGGCAATCTCCTGGTAGGCGGGGGCGGTCATCTTGTGCTCCCTGGGCAGGTTCACCCACAGCTGCGTGCCCCACATCAGCCCGTCCTGCTGTTCGGGCATCTCCGAATGCACGATGCCGCGGCCGGCGGTCATCCATTGCACGCCGCCCGCGCGAATCACGCCCTCGTTGCCGGCGTTGTCACGGTGTCGCATCTGGCCGGCGAGCATATAGGTCACGGTCTCGAAGCCGCGGTGCGGGTGCGGCGGAAAGCCGGCGATGTAATCGTCGGGGTTATCGCTCTCGAACACGTCGAACAGCAAAAAGGGATCGATGTGATCCAGCATCGGGGTACCGATGATGCGCGTCATGTTGACGCCGGCGCCGTCGCTCGCCGGCATGCCCGTTGTGATATCGACGATTTCGCGTTGTCGGCTCATTGGAGTGCGTTTCCCGCGGTTAATTGAATGCCGTTGTCATCAAGCGATTTGAATGGAAGCGAGGCGCAACCGCAAGCCATACGCATTACAAGCGCAGAAGATCGGTCAATTGTCGAGCGACCGCCCTGCACGCGTCGTTGCGGGTATCCGCCCATACGGCGACCGGCAGTCCGAGAGCCACGGCATAAGACCTTCCGGTCGCGGTTGCATCTACCGCGAGGTTTTGCTCGCCGCTTGCAAAATCCCAGACCGATACGAACACCGAGTCCGCGTATTTGTCGCTGCCGATACCCAGGCATCCGCCGCCACCGTAACCGGCGCCGCAGAAGATCCCGGGTAACAACTTGCGATCCTCCTCGTCAGTATAGAATTCGATGAAGTACCTGGCGTCGAGAGATTCGATTTTTTCACGGACACCGGGTCTGGCCAGCAGCCGGCCCATGTCCTGGGCGGATTTCGGGACATGTGCCGGTTCGAACCAGGGAAAAAGTTGGTTGCGGAATGTCTTCGTCTCGAGTATCACGGTTTTCCCGGATATTGACGTTTGCAAGGCATTCGCCAGGCAGTCCGATTCGGGATAGATGACGATCGATCCTCCCCGGGGCAGGTCGGGCGAGGCGGCCTCTATCGCCGGGTCCATTTCCATAGCGGATACATTCGACTCGATCTTGGACGGGACAACGCAAGCGGAGACGGCCAACGTCACCAACGCAACCGTCAAGGGCGCGGAAATCATCCTCGGTAAGACGACGGCTCTTAGCGCAAGATCTCGCATGTCGGTCAATAACCGGTCGGCTCGTCCATGACCGGGAGTGACGTCCTCCATTCACTCAGTTCCGGGTCATCCTGGAGATTGACCACGAGATCGGCGAGGGCATAGCGCATCGCAGCGACGGTCAGTTGCTCCAGGAACTGCTCACTGGCGAATTTCCATTCCCGCAATTCCAGCCACGGATCGTATTGATATTCCGTAACGTTTGCCGTTCCGGCACCACGCCAGGCGATTTCACGATCGGAGCCGGCCGGATTGACGATTAATTCGTAGCCGATGGAGATTTCACCGGTATTCGCAGCGTTGCAAGCCGAATAGTGGTCCAGCGCGATATTTATGGTGGTGTAATCCCGGCCGACAGGCAGCGATTGAGTGTTCGCAAGGCGCACGTCTGAGAACAGTTTTGGCAGCAAATCGTCGAACATTGCCACGCTCGCATCGCCCAGCGCAAAACGCCATTGTTGCGGTTTCGATGCGGGTTTCGGGGCCGGCGGGGGAACGGAGAGCTGAGGACCGTTGATGCAACTGTGATGCAACAGGTCTTCATCGTAGGAAACCACGATGACCGCATCCGCTTGCTCGACCAGCGGTTCGACCAGTGGCGGGGAGACCTGCAGTAGCTTCGGTTCAGATGCACATGCGGTGAGGCACACGGAAATCGCCAGGCAACGAATTGCTGTTCTCGGCAAGGTCCCGAGCGATCGGCTTTCGTGTGGCATTTCCCGGACTGACACCGTTAAGCGAACGCGCAAAAATACCGGTCCGGACTGCCTGCCAGCATGCAGGGCGAACGGACCCCAAAGGCTCCCTGCCATCCATGGCGGGAGCACGGTGATTGGTGGAGGTGGCGAGAGTCGAACTCGCGTCCGTAAGTCCTCCGCTGCGGGATCTACATGCTTAGTCCGTCTTTGATCTCGTTACCGGCTACCCGACGGGCAGGGAAGACCGGCAACCAGCCCAGTAAAGATTTAACGGCTCGGGCCCTGGACATGCCCTCACCGCGGTCTTGTGTCGGTGACCCCTGGAATCCGGCCGCACAAGCACGAGCCGGGCAGAGGGCGCTAGGCTGGTTTTTAAGCAGCTAGTGCGTAGTTGTCGTCGTTGGCAACTATGAGAGTTACAGCTGGATTAACGAGGTGATCTGTCCCTCGGCATGCACCCGGAGTTTCGCGACCCACGTCGAAACCAAATCACCCCCGGTGGTTGCGAATAGTGTAGGGCCGATCGGCCAAAAAACAATCGACGATCTCAGAATTTCGCCGCTTGCTACGGAATCCGAAGCAAACTAGAATTGATGCTACGGATTTCGTAGCGTAATGGGGAAGTCCTTATGGCACGCGGCATTCAGACCCCACGCACTGCGCAGACCAGCTCGTCGATGGCCTATGCGCTGGGGCTCGCAGGGCGCAAATGGAGCTTGCGGATCGTCTGGGAGTTGCGGCTTGGGCCGATGAGTTTTCGGGCGTTGCGGGCCGCTTGCGGCCAGGTTTCACCGAGTGTGCTGGCGGACCGCCTGCAACAGCTGGGGGAGGCGGGGATCGTGGAGAACATTCCGCGCCTGGGCTACCGCCTCACCGCGCGCGGCGAGCGGCTGTTCCAGGTCCTCGCGGCGCTCGATAAGTGGTCACAGGAGCTGGAAAATAACCTGCACCAGCGTAACAGATAACTTTAATAAGAGTTATTAAGTTATTGTTATTGCTTGATATGCGATTTGAGGATTCGCGACTGCTGTCGTTTCCAGTCGCGCTCTTTCTGGTCTGCTCGCTTGTCGTGGCGTTTCTTGCCCTTGGCCAGGCCGAAGCTCAGTTTGGCCCTTCCTTTGCTCCAGTGCAGGTCGAGGGGCACCAGGGTATAGCCCTTGCGTTCGACGGCGCCGACCAGCCGATCCAGCTGCTGGCGGTGCAGCAGTAGCTTGCGGGTGCGGGTCGGGTCGGCCTGCACGTGCGTCGACGCCGTCAGCAGCGGCGTGATATGGGCACCCAGCAGCCACGCTTCGCCGTCTTTGAGGTGCACGTAGCTCTCCGTGAGCTGGGCGCGACCGGAACGCAGGCTCTTGGCCTCCCAGCCCTCCAGGACGAGGCCGGCCTCGAAGGTCTCCTCGATGGAGTACTCGTGGCGTGCCTTCTTGTTACGGGCGATCGGCGGTGGCGACTCGGGTTTTTTCTTTGGCTTACTCATCCCGCGGCGGCGCTCCAAAATGGGCCGCGATTATACGGCAGTCGGCCGTTGCCGTTTGTTGTAAGCCCTACCGAATTCATCCAAAATCCGCCTTCCGCGCGGTCCCGGAATCGACATGCAACAAGAGGCCACAGCTCAGCGGTCGCCACGGTTGTCACTACATGGCCACTGGTCGTCGCGGATGGCATTCATCTTCGCCGTGACCGGCTCAGCCGTCGGTCTCGGCAACATCTGGAAATTTCCCTACATTGCCGGGCAAAACGGTGGCGGCGCCTTCGTGCTCGTGTACCTGCTGTGCGTATTCCTGATCGGCATGCCGGTCATGATGTCGGAGATCCTGATCGGCCGCCGCGGCCGACGCAATCCCGTTGCCACGATGGCGTTGCTGGGGGAGGAGGAAGGCCATTTGTCGCACTGGCGATGGCTGGGCGTCCTGGGGGTAGTTGCCGGGGCCCTGATCCTCTCGTATTACAGCGTCGTGGCGGGCTGGACGCTGGCGTACGCGCAAAAAAGCCTGTCCGGCGACTTTACCGGCGCCAGCGCCGCGGAGGTGCGCGGGGTATTCGTGGCGTTTACCGGCAGTTTCCTGCAATCGTCGCTCGCCCATACGCTGTTCATGGCCATCACGGTTGCGTTTGTCGCTCGTGGTGTGCGTCGTGGCCTGGAGCAGGCGGTCAAGTTCATGGTGCCTGCACTGCTGGTCTTGATGCTGATTTTGCTGTTCTACGCCGTCAATTCGGGCAGTTTCCAGGCCGGGCTCGGGTTCATGTTCCACGTGGACTTTGCCGCCCTTAAGATCGATGGCGTACTGGCGGCACTGGGCCAGGCGTTTTTTACGCTCAGCCTCGGCATGGGCGCCGTGATGGCCTATGGCGCCTACCTGCCGCAGGAAACCTCGATCAGCAGCACCTCCGCGGCGGTGGTCCTGGCCGATACGGCGTTTGCATTGCTCGCCGGCCTGGCGATTTTCCCGCTGGTGTTCGCCAACGGCCTGAGTCCCGCGGAAGGTCCGGGATTGATTTTCGACACGCTGCCACTGGCATTCGGTCAGATGCAGGGCGGCGCATTTTTCGCGACGGTATTTTTCGTCCTGCTGGCGCTGGCGGCCTGGACGTCGGCAATCGGACTGTTGGAGCCTGCGGTCGCCTGGCTGATCGAACAGTATCAATGCGGCCGGGTGCAGGCCGCTTGCCTGGTCGGAGCCGGCATCTGGCTCATTGGTTTTGCCACGGTGCTGTCATTCAATTCGTTGTCGGACTTTCGTTTCCTGCGCGGCACGCTTTACGACAACCTCGACTGGATTACCAGCAACGTCATGTTGCCGCTCGGCGGCCTGTTCATCACCGTGTTTGCCTCCTGGGTCATGTGCCGGAATTCGAGTTCCGAGGAACTCGGTGGTGCCAATACCTTTTATCGGCTGTGGCGTATTCTCGCGCGTTTCGTCGCACCGCTAGCCATCGCACTGGTGTTCCTGCGCGCGGTCGGATTGTTCGCTTAGTGCGCCCGACGGCGGTCAAGCCGGTAACAGCCACGGGCTTGCAGCATTCAGCGCTTGCGAACCGGAGCACTGAATGCGGAGCGTGAAGCGCAGTGCGCTGTTACCGTACAAGGCGCGTGACATGTTCCTGCTGGTCGACGATGTCGAAGCGTATCCGGAGTTTCTCCCCTGGTGTAATTCAGCAAGGGAGATCAGCCGGTCGCCGGAGCACCTGGAGGCCACACTCGAATTACAGAAAGGCTCGCTCAGCAAGACATTCACGACGCGCAACAGGCGCCGCGAATTCGAATCCATCGACCTCGAGCTCGTGGACGGGCCTTTTAATCATTTGCAGGGCGGTTGGAAGTTCGAGGACCTCGGTGATGCCGGGTGCAAGGTTTCGCTCGAGCTCGACTTCGAATTCAAGAGCCGTTCCGCAGATCTGATGTTCGGCGCATTTTTCGAGCAGGTCTGTAACGCCCTGATCGACGCGTTCGCGACACGAGCCGCCGTCGTCCATGGCAAGTGAATACAAGGTCGAGGTTGTCTACGCGCTTGCTGAACGGCAGGTGCTCATCGCGCTGAGCGTTGCGCCAGGGACCACCGTTGCCGAGGTCATCGAACGTTCCGGCATCGCCGACAAGTTTCCGGATCACAATCTGTCGTCCTGCCCGCTGGGTATCTGGGGAAAAATCGTCGATCGCGATCGAGTCGTCGAAGCGGGTGACCGGGTCGAGATCTACAGGCAGCTCGAAATAGACCCGCGGGATGCCCGCAGGAAACTGGCAGCCCAGGGCAAATCGATGGGGCGACGGTAGCGATGCCTAGAGGTCGGGCCGCAGTTCCTGGTCCCTGATAACTTCCGACACGACCTCGTCTTCGAAAAACACCGATACCCAGCGCTTGAAGATGGCCTTGTCCCGGCCGACGCGCAGGTAGTACACGTAATCCCAGCGATCGTCATGGAACGGATCGTCGATCATCGGCGTGCCGAGCAAAAAGCGGACCTGGGTACGGGTCATGCCGACCGCGAGCTGGTCGACATCCTCCTGGTCGAGCAGATTGCCCTGAGACAGGGTCGCCTGGTAGACGCAGGCGCTTGCCAGCGACACGACCGCAAAAATCACGGCTATGGAGAAAATTTTTCGCATTGATTCAATCGGCTGCAGTGTCGATTGGAGCGGCTAACCCAACTGGGTCATAATAGGCGCGCATCATACCTTCTTGCCCATTCGCGCGGTAGACGCAGGCAGTCCCCGGATACGAGACAATTACGATGGCACAGCGTCAGGAATTACGAAAGGCCGGCCTCAAGGTCACCCTGCCGCGTCTCAAGATCATGGAGATTCTGGAGCACAGCGAGCCCCGCCACTTGAGCGCCGAGGATATTTACCGGCAGCTGTTGGAAACCGGCGAGGATATCGGGCTGGCCACGGTTTACCGGGTGCTGACACAGTTCGAGTCCGCCGGACTGGTGACGCGTCACAACTTCGAGGGTGGCCACTCCGTGTTCGAGGTGGATGACGGCGAACATCACGATCACATGGTTTGCATCGAAACCGGCGAAGTCGTCGAGTTCAGGAACGACGAAATAGAGCGCATTCAAAAAGAAATCGCGAGTTCACACAACTACGAACTCGTCGATCACAGCCTCGTGTTGTATGTGCGCCCGTTGAAGAAAGGCAAGGGCGGCTGATACAACAGGTAAGCCGACCGATGCCGGGTTGTCAGCTTCGTTGAGGTCTTTGCGCCCTACGCCCGCAGGTTGCCCGCTTCGACCCGCCGCTTGGCGGCCAGCATTTCTGCGGCATGTTCCCGCGTGCGATCCGTGATCTCCATGCCGCCGAGCATTCGCGCGATCTCCTCGACTCTTTCGTTCTCATTCAGGTGGCTCACGACGGTCCTGGTCGATTTGCCGTCGCTGATCTTGGAAATGCGGAAGTGATGATCCGCGAGACTCGCCACCTGTGGCAGATGTGTCACACAAAAGACCTGGCGGGTCTTACCGAGATCACGAAGTTTTCGACCGACCATTTCCGCGATGCCGCCACCGACCCCGCTGTCGACTTCGTCGAACACCATGGTCGGAATGGCGCTTCCGTCGCTGGCAATGACCTGGATCGCGAGACTCATGCGCGATAGTTCGCCTCCGGATGCAACACGCGAGAACGGCATTACCGGCTGCCCGGCGTTGGCGCTGATCAGGAATTCGATCTCATCCATCCCGTAGCTGCGCGGCTGGTCGCGCAGGTTGAGGCCTACTTTGAATTTCCCGTCCGGCATGCCCAGGCCCTGCATCGCGTCCGTCACGGCCGCGGCAAACTTGCCGGCGGCCTTGTTCCTGCCTGCTGACAGCTTGCCCGCAAGCCCCCGGTACTCGTTCTGCAGCGTATCGACCTTGTGCTGCAACTCGGCGCTTCGTTCCTCGACGTGCTCGAGATCATCGAGCTGGCTTTTGAGTTGCCGGTGCAGATCGCCGAGTTCGTTAACATCGACGCGGTGTTTCCTGGCAATCGAATAAATGGCGTCCAGCCGCTCCTCGACCTGGTCCTGCCGAGCGGGGTCCATATCGAGCGAGTCGCCATAGCGTCGCAACATATCCTGGGCTTCAGATACCTGGATATTGGCGTCCTGCAGCAGGCTGGCGACAGGGTCGAGCGCCGGATCGATCTCGCACATGTGTTCGATGGCCTGCATGGCTTCCGCTATCAGGCTTTGTGCATTTTGCGGTTCGCCGTCGAACAGGCGTTCGAGCGCCGTCGCCACCGATTCGGCAAGCTTGCCTCGCGATTGCAGTTTCTGGCGTTCCCGGGTCAGCTCGGCGATTTCGCCGTCTGCGAGCGCCAGTGCGTCGAGTTCGGCGATCTGGAATCTGAGCAATTCGAGCCGCGATGCGCGATCGGCATCCGCGGCCTCGAGGTCCGATATTTGCCTGGCTACCGCCTGCCATTCGTGGAACGCAGTCTCGGTCATGGCGCGCAGATCGTCCAGGCCGCCGAAATAGTCGAGCAGGCTACGCTGCACGTCGCGGCGACCCAGCGACTGGTGGAAATGCTGGCCGTGTATATCCAGCAGCAGCTCGCCGAGTTCCTTCAAGCTTTGTAGCGGCACCGCGTTGCCGTTTATGAAGGCGCGAGAGCGTCCGTCCGCGTTGATGACCCGGCGCAGGATGCACTCGTCATCCTGGTCGAGCATTTGCTCCTCGAGCCAGCGTTGTGCGTGTTTCAGGTTTTTCAGATCGAAAGCAGCGGTGAATTCGGCGCGTTTGTCACCACTGCGCACCAGGCCCGTGCCACCGCGCTCGCCGAGCACAAGGCCTAGCGCATCGACCAGGATCGACTTGCCGGCACCGGTTTCGCCGGTCAGTACGGTCATGCCGGAGGCAAATTCCACGTCGGCCTGGTCAATGATGGCGAAGTTACGGACCTGCAAACTGGTCAGCATCTGCGGCTTCCTTGTTGTTAGCGTGCGCGGCTGTCGCGGCCCCAATGCAGCTTCGAACGCAGTATGCCGTAATAGTCGTAGCCCGGTGGATGAATCAGCGTGATGCGTTTTTTCGATTCGCTGATTTCAAGCGTGTCGGCGGGATCCAGTGAGCCCAACGACTGCCCATCCACGGAGACCTCGGCCGAGGTGTCATAGCGGCGCAAGATCTTCACAACGATCGAATGGTTCGAGGGAACCACGATCGGGCGATCGCTGAGCGTGTGTGGGCAAATCGGCACCACGACCACTGCATCCAGTACCGGTTCGATGATCGGCCCGCCACAACTCAGGGCATAGGCCGTGGAACCGGTGGGCGTGGCAACGATCAGGCCATCGCCCGCGTGGGTGTTGACGTAGTGGTCGGCGATTCGCGTTTCAACGTCCAGCATGCGGCCACTTTCCTGGCGCTGCACCACCACGTCGTTCAATCCGACCGCGCGCGATTCGCTGCCGTCGGCTGCGGTGATGCATGCCTCGAGCTGCAACCGTTGCTCCCGGGAATAATCCCCGGCCATGATCTGGTCGAGGTTCTCCAGCATTTCGGCGGGTGAAATGTCGGCCAGGAAGCCGAGCCGGCCGCGGTTGACTCCCAGCAACGGCACTTTGCCGTGTCCTGTGAGGCCTGCCGCGTGCAGCATGGCGCCGTCGCCACCCACCGCGACGATCAGGTCCGCTTGTGCCGCGATCGCCCCGTCCTCGACCGCAGTTACGCCCAGTGCCTGTGCCACTTCCGGCCGGGCAATGACGTTGGCGCCGGATTTTGTCAAATGGGCAACCAGCAGCGACATCGGCTCCGCGGCCCGCGGATCCGCGAACATGCCCAACACAGCCACGGTTTGGAAAGCTTTGCTCATGTGCGAATTCTGCGGATGCCCTTGCCTGTAACCGGTTTGCGATAGCTGGCGTGCCGCGGTGATTGTTACAGACCCTTGACCGACCGCCAAGCCGTTTCCACAATAACACCTTGTGTTTGCAGTGCATTTTGAGATTTCCGCCAAATGACCAAGGAAACCGGCAGCAGTGTCCCCAATGAAAGAGCGCAGCTCCTTCTGAGGACCTTGATCCAGCGTTTCATCCGCGACGGTCAGCCTGTCGGTTCGCGCACCCTGTCGCGGGATTCGGGTCTCGACCTCAGCCCGGCAACCATCCGCAACGTGATGTCGGACCTCGAGCAGCTGGGACTCGTGGCCGCACCGCATACCTCCGCGGGGCGCATCCCGACGCCGCAGGGATATCGCCTGTTCGTTGACACCCTGGTCCGCTACAAGCAACCGAAGCAAGGCGAGATTCGCAAGTTGCGCTCGCAGATTTCGGAACGCCAGGGCGACACCGAGGCCATGCTGGACTCCGTTTCAAACATGTTGTCCTCATTGACCAGTCTCGCCAGCGTGGTCACGGTGCCGCGCGGCAAGCGGGCAATTCTGCGGCAAATCGAGTTTCTGGGGCTGGCCGACAATCGCGTTTTGGCCATCCTCGTGATCAACGATCACGAGGTGCAAAACCGCATCCTGCACACCGAACAGCCGCATACCGCCTCCGAGCTGCAGCAGGCAGCAAATTTCATCAACGATAACTACGTCGGTAACGATCTGATCCAGATTCGCCAGCGACTGATCGATGACCTCGACAGGACTCGCGATTCGATGAACCAGGCCATGCACGACATCATCTCGGTCGCGCAGTCGGCGATGGAGGGCGCCGCTACCTCCGAAGGCGAATTCGTACTGTCCGGGGAGACCAACCTGATGGATTTTGCCGAGCTGTCCGACATCGAAACTCTGCGGCGGCTGTTCGAGACGTTCTCGCGGAAACGCTTCATGCTCAGGTTACTGGACAAGAGCATCAATGCGACGGGCGTTCAGGTCTTCATCGGCGAGGAATCCGGTTACCAGATCCTCGATGACGTCAGCGTGGTTACGGCGCCGTACAAGGTGGATTCCGACCATGTCGGCGTGCTTGGCGTCATCGGCCCGACCCGCATGGCGTATGACCGGGTCGTTCCCATCGTCGACCTGACGGCAAGATTGCTGGCTTCTGCATTCCGCTCGGGCGCTTGATATTTTCCTGAAGACCCCCAGAATCCACCCAACCCTGGATCCGGCGACCGTTGTGCGGCATTGCCCGGAGCACTGATTTTCGGAGTTTGTGACAATATGAATGGACAGCCCGATCGTCCCGCGGAGAACGACGGGAACGACGAAAAACAGGCCGCCGCCGAGGACACCGGCAAAGCGGACCCGGTGCCGGCGGCAGATGTCGTGGATGCCGCCGCCTGGCAGCAGAAAGCCGACGAGAACTGGCAGAAGTACCTGCGTACGGCGGCGGAACTCGAAAACGTGCGCAAACGCGCCGCCCGTGACGTGGAGCACGCCCACAAATTTGCGCTGGAGCGTTTTGCCGGCGAACTGTTGGCGGTGCTGGATAGCCTGGAGGCTTGCCAGGCCGCAGGCGAGGAGGCCGGCGCCAGCACCCTGTTCGAGGGCAACGAGGCGACCCTGAAACAGCTGCTCGCAGTCCTCGAGCGCTTCGGCATCGAGGAGCTCGATCCGCAGGGCGAGCCGTTCGACCCGGCCCTGCACGAGGCGATGACCGTGCAGCCGTCCGAGACGGTCGAGCCCGGTTCGGTCATCACCGTATTCCAGAAAGGATATGCCCTCAATGGCAGGCTGCTGCGCCCGGCGCGGGTAGTCGTTGCTGCGGAACAGGAGGGCAGCGCCGACGCGGGCTAGCCCGAATAATTCACGAGTAGCCGGGATTGTCGGGCCAAATCCGGCCGCGCAAAGTCCTTGAAACCGGCCACGCTAACCCCACTTACAGCCTAGTTTTTAGAGTTTTCGGAGAAATCGAGTCATGGGAAAAATCATCGGTATCGACCTGGGTACCACCAACTCCTGCGTTGCGGTCATGGAGGGCGACAAGCCCCGGGTGATCGAAAACAGCGAGGGTGATCGAACGACCCCCTCGATCGTCGCCTTTGGCAAGGACGGCGAGGTGCTGGTCGGGCAGTCCGCCAAGCGCCAGGCGGTTACCAATCCGCACAACACCCTGTTTGCCGTCAAGCGGCTGATCGGTCGTCGTTTCGAGGACGACGTCGTGCAGCGGGACATCGGCATGGTGCCCTACAAGATCATCAAGGCCGACAACGGCGATGCCTGGGTACAAGCCAACGACAAGGCGATGGCCCCGCCCGAGATATCTGCGCGGGTCCTCATGAAGATGAAAAAGACCGCCGAAGATTACCTGGGAGAACAGGTAAAAGAGGCGGTGGTCACCGTGCCCGCCTATTTCAACGACTCGCAACGCCAGGCGACCAAGGACGCCGGCAAGATTGCGGGCCTCGACGTCAAGCGCATCATCAACGAACCGACCGCCGCGGCGCTGGCTTACGGCATGGACAAGAAGCGCGGCGACCAGAAAATCGCCGTATTCGACCTCGGCGGCGGTACCTTTGATATCTCCATCATCGAGATCGCCGAAGTCGACGGTGAGCACCAGTTCGAAGTGCTCGCGACCAACGGCGATACCTTTCTCGGTGGTGAGGACTTCGACATGCGGGTCATCGAATACCTGACCAAGGAATTCGAGCGCGAGAGCGGCGTCGACATCACCAAGGATCCGCTGGCGATGCAGCGCCTCAAGGAAGCGGCGGAAAAGGCGAAGATCGAGCTGTCCACGCAGCAGCAGACCGAAGTCAATTTGCCGTACATCACGGCAGATGCGAGCGGGCCGAAGCACCTCAACATCAAGTTGACGCGCGCCAAGCTCGAGTCACTGGTCGATGACCTGATCGAGAAGACGATCGGTCCGTGCAAGATCGCCTTGCAGGATGCCGGTCTCAAGGTCAACGAAATCAACGACGTCATCCTGGTGGGCGGTCAGACGCGCATGCCCAAAGTCCAGGAGGAGGTCAAAAACTTCTTCGGCAAGGATCCGCGCAAGGACGTCAATCCCGATGAGGCGGTTGCCGTGGGTGCCGCGATTCAGGGCGGTGTGCTCGCGGGCGACGTCAAGGACGTGCTGTTGCTCGACGTTACGCCGTTGTCGCTGGGTATCGAAACGCTCGGCGGTGTCATGACGACGCTGATCGAGAAAAACACCACGATTCCAGCAAACGAAACGCAGGTCTTCTCGACCGCCGACGACAACCAGACAGCGGTGACGATTCACGTGCTGCAGGGCGAACGGCAGCGGGCGCAGGACAACAAGTCGCTCGGGCGTTTCGACCTGGCGGACATCCCGCCGGCGCCGCGCGGCATGCCTCAGATCGAGGTCTCGTTCGACATCGACGCGAACGGCATCCTGAACGTGTCGGCAAAGGACAAGGCGACCGGCAAGAGCCAGAACATTGTCATCAAGGCGTCGAGCGGTTTGTCCGACGACGAGATCGAGAAAATGGTGGCCGACGCGGAGAGCCATGCCGAGGAAGACCGTAAGTTCCGTGAGCAGGTCGACGCGCGTAACCAGGCCGATGCGCTGATTCACGCCGCCGAGAAGACTCTCAAGGATGCCGGTGACAAGGTCAGCGGCGACGAACGGCACAAAATCGAATCGGCGATTTCGGACCTGAAGGCTGTCCTCGACAGTGGCGACAAGGATACGATCGAGAAGAAGGCTGCAGCGTTGGCCGAAGCGTCTGCCGGTATTGCTCAGAAAATGTATGCGGAGCAGGCGGCAGCCGCGGAGGGTGATGCGGATGCGGACAGCGGCGATGCCGGCAAGGACGACGTTGTCGATGCGGAATTCGAGGAAGTCGACGACGACGAGAAAAAAGCCAGCTGACCCGTTGCCGGAAAATGTGGACCGGGCGCCGGTAACGGCGCCTGGTTTATTGTAGATAAGGGAACATCATGGCAAAGCGCGATTATTACGACGTACTCGGCGTGACCCGGAATGCGTCCGACGACGAAATCAAGAAGGCGTACCGTCGCCTCGCCATGAAGTACCACCCGGATCGCAACAAGGACGACGCAAGCACCGAGCAAAAATTCAAGGAAGCCAAGGAGGCTTATAACGTCCTGAAGGACTCCGACAAGCGCGCGGCGTATGACCGGTTTGGTCATGAAGGCGTGCGCGCAAGTGCACAGGGCGGGGGCTACGGCGGCTTCAGCGCGGAAGGCTTCGGCGATATTTTCGGTGACGTGTTCGGCGACATATTTGGCGGCGGCCGTCGCGGCGGCCGAAGCCAGGTGTATCGCGGTGCTGATCTGGGCTACGAGCTGAAACTCGATCTCGAAACCGCGGTCAGCGGCGATTCGATCACCATCGAGGTGCCCACCCAGGTCAGCTGTGAGGAATGCGACGGCAGCGGCGCCAAGAAAGGCAGCTCGCCGACAACCTGCAACACTTGCGGCGGTGTCGGCCAGGTGCGCATGCAACAGGGCTTCTTCTCGATCCAGCAAACCTGTCCTGCCTGCAAGGGTGCCGGCACGGTAATCACGGACCCGTGCAGCAAATGCGACGGCCGTGGCCGTGTCGGCAAGCGCAAGAAACTCGTCGTCAAGGTACCGGCTGGTGTCGACGACGGCGATCGTATTCGCCTGTCGGGCGAGGGCGAGGCTGGCAGAAACGGTGGGCCACCGGGAGATCTTTACGTCGAGGTTCGCGTCAAGCCGCACAAGATTTTCAAACGAGACGGGGCGGACCTGTCCTGCGAGGTGCCGATCGGCTTTGCAACCGCCACGCTCGGCGGCGAGGTCGAACTGCCGACGCTAGACGGTAACGTGTCCTTGAAAATCCCGCCAGGGACGCAATCCGAGAAGGTTTTTCGACTGCGAGGCAAAGGCGTGACCACGGTGCGTGACAAGCGCCCCGGCGACCTGTTCGCCAAAGTTTCGGTCGAGACGCCGGTCAATCTCAGCGACGAACAGGAAGCCCTGCTCAGGCAATTCGATGCCTCGGTGAGCGCGGGCGGTGACCGGCACAATCCACGCGCCGGTAACTGGTTCGATACCGTGAAGCGATTTTTCGATCGCATCAGTTGACCCGAGTATTGCACCGATATGACGCGCTCTCGCTCAGTCCTTGATCGCCTGACGGATTTTCCGCCGTCGGAAATAGACACTGCTATTCCACTCCGTCTGAAAATCCGTCAGCCAATCCAATCCTTAAGCGACCTTTCGCGCCCACCGATGCAACACTCGGGTTAAACGCTTATGGCTGCCAATGCATTGCGGATTGCGGTACTCGGTGCCGGCCGCATGGGGCGCGAGGTCTGCGATGTCATCGACGCGAAAGGCGAGTGTGAGCTCGCCGGCGTGTGGTCGAGAAGTGCGGATTGTGAGCTCGCGACGCTTCTCGGTAACGCGGATGTGGCCATCGACTTCACCTTGCCGGGGGCGACGGCGGAGGTACTGCGTACCGCAGCGGCCACCGGTACCCCCCTGGTTTGCGGCGTGACCGGCCTGGACAGCGAAGCCGAGCAGTTGCTGGACACGGTGGCGGCCAGCATCGCGATACTCTACGAGCGCAATATGAGCCGCGGTATCGCGGTGATGTTGCAACTGCTCGGCCCTGCCGCGCAGGCACTGGGAAGCGATTTCCGGGTCGAGATTCGCGAGACACACCATCGCCACAAGAAGGACGCCCCCTCGGGGACGGCCATCGCGCTGCGCGAGGCGCTGGGCGATCCCTCGATCGACATCCACTCGCGCCGCGAAGGCGAGGTAGCCGGTGATCACACCGTCATTTTCTCCTCGGACTCGGAGTCGCTAACAGTCGCACACAGCGTCGCCAGGCGCCGCGTTTTCGCCGAGGGCGCGGTCGCCGCTGCGTGCTGGTTGCACGACAAGCCGCGCGGTCGTTACCGGATGTCGGATATCGGGCCCTGACGCTGCCCGCTGGCTGGGGCCGCTATTCGATAGGGTCTGGCACAGACCTTAAAGCTTCAGTAAACTGCAGCGGGTCGCCGCGTGGCCGGCGTATCCATGAGCGGAAGGCCCTGTCCTTCCGCTTTTGTGCATCTAGCCCGGGTATTGCACCAGTGACATACAAGGACAGCGCTTGACCACACCTGCCATCCTGGCACTCGCCGACGGGACGGTATTTCATGGCACCTCTGTCGGCGCCGACGGTAAAACGATCGGCGAAGTCGTGTTCAACACGGCGATGACCGGTTACCAGGAAATTCTCACCGACCCGTCCTACTGCCGCCAGATCGTAACCCTCACGTACCCGCATATCGGTAATACCGGCACCAACTGCGAGGACATGGAATCGTCCAGTATCTACGCATCGGGCCTGGTCATTCGCGACTGTTCGCGAATTGCCAGTAGCTGGCGATCCGAGCGAGGCTTTGCGGATTTCCTGAAAAAGGGCGGCACCGTTGCCATCGGCGATATCGACACGCGCATGCTGACGCGCATAGTGCGCGAGAAGGGTGCACAGTCGGGTTGCATCATGACCGGCGATGCGGATCCACAGCTGGCGGTGCAACACGCCAACAAGTTTCCCGGGATTGCCGGCATGGACCTGGCCAAGTTCGTGACCACGGACAAGGCCTACCAGTGGTGTTTCGGCACGACCTTCGAAGACCAGGGTCGCATCATGAGCCGGCGAGTTGCGCCGTACCATGTGGTGGCCTACGACTTCGGCATCAAGCGCAATATCCTGCGCATACTGTCGGACCTCGATTGCCGGATGACGGTGGTGCCGGCGACCACCCCGGCCTCCAAGGTGCTCGCATTGGCCCCCGATGGCGTGTTTCTTTCCAACGGTCCCGGGGACCCGGGTCCCTGCAGTTATGCCATCAAGGCGATCCAGGAGATCCTCGACACCTCCGTGCCGCTGTTCGGTATCTGCCTTGGCCACCAGTTACTTGCGCTGGCAATCGGTGCCAAGACCGTCAAGATGAAATTCGGCCACCATGGCGCCAACCACCCGGTGCTCGACGAGGAGACGGGGCGGGTGATCATCACCAGCCAGAATCACGGTTTTGCCGTCGATGCGGAAACCCTGCCCGAAAATGCCCGGGTCACGCACCGCTCGCTGTTCGACGGCTCGCTGCAGGGCATCGCCCTCACGGACCGGGCGGCATTCAGTTTCCAGGGCCACCCGGAGGCGAGCCCGGGGCCGCACGACCTGTTGCCGCTCTTCGAGCGGTTTATCGCGGATATGGACACCTACAAGCGCAGCGCCACCACGAGGACGATTGCAGTTTAATTAATGCGTTTTAAAACAATTACTAATAAGTTTTTCTTAATGTGGATTATTACTCTTAGGCACGGTCACTGAGATGCCCCGGCGCAGCGACATAGAGTCCATCCTGATCATTGGTGCCGGCCCGATCGTCATCGGCCAGGCCTGTGAATTCGACTATTCCGGCGCCCAGGCCTGCAAGGCGCTGAAGGACGAGGGGTATCGCGTCATCCTGGTCAACTCGAACCCGGCGACCATCATGACCGACCCCGAGATGGCCGATGCCGTGTACATCGAACCGGTCAACTGGCAGGCGCTGGAGCGGGTCATCGCCAAGGAAAAGCCCGACGCGCTGTTACCGACGATGGGTGGCCAGACGGGCCTCAATTGCGCACTCGACCTGGTGCGAGAGGGGGTACTCGAGGAACACGGGGTCGAACTGATTGCCGCGTCCCGGCAGGCGATCGACATGGCCGAGGACCGCGAGCTGTTTCGCGATGCCATGACGGAGATCGGCCTCGAGGTGCCGGTGGCGGTGCTGGCGCACTCGCTCGAGGAAGCGCTCGAGTACCAGCCCGCGATCGGCTTTCCGACCATCATTCGGCCTTCATTCACGCTGGGCGGCACGGGTGGCGGCATTGCCTATAACCTGGAGGAATTCGAACACATCGTCAGCCACGGCCTGGAAATGTCGCCGACGACCGAGGTCCTGCTCGAGGAGTCGGTCATCGGCTGGAAAGAGTTCGAGATGGAGGTGGTTCGCGACAGGAACGACAACTGCATCATCATCTGCTCCATCGAAAATGTCGATGCGATGGGTGTGCACACGGGCGACTCCATTACGGTCGCGCCTGCGCAGACGCTGACCGACAAGGAATACCAGCGCATGCGCGACGCCTCCATCGACGTGCTGCGCAAAATCGGCGTCGATACCGGCGGCTCGAACGTTCAATTTGCGATCAACCCCGAGAACGGCCGGCTGTTAATCATCGAAATGAACCCGAGAGTGTCGCGGTCGTCTGCGCTCGCCTCCAAGGCAACCGGATTTCCGATCGCAAAAATTGCCGCGAAACTTGCCGTAGGTTACACGCTCGACGAACTGAAAAACGACATCACCGGCGGCGCTACGCCGGCGTCGTTCGAACCGACGATCGACTACGTCGTGACCAAGATGCCGCGCTTTACCTTCGAGAAGTTCCCGGGCTCCAACGATCGCCTGACGACCCAGATGAAATCGGTCGGTGAGGTCATGGCAATCGGCAGGACTTTCCAGGAGTCGTTGCAGAAAGCGCTGCGCGGCCTGGAAACCGGGGTGATCGGCCTGGACGAGCGGCTGCAGAAGCTGGGTGAGGACGAAGACCGGGTGCGGCTGCGCAACGAATTGCGCCTGCCGGGTGCGGAACGAATTCTTTATGTTGCCGATGCATTGCGTCACGAGTTTCCGGTCAGCGGCGTCGCGCAGTTGTCCGGCATCGATCCGTGGTTCGTGGAGCAGATTGCCGACCTCGTCCGCGAGGAAAACCGCATCGCCAACGATGGAATCGATGCCCTCGACGCGACCAGGATCAGGGAGATCAAACGCAAGGGCTTTTGCGATGCCCGCATTGCCGCACTGCTGGGCAAGGATGAGCAGGAAATTCGCAGGTTGCGTATTGACGTCGGTGTACGTCCGGTTTTCAAACGCGTCGATACCTGTGCGGCCGAATTCGCGACCACCACGGCCTACATGTATTCCACCTACGAACAGGAGTGCGAGGCCGAACCCGGCGACAAAAAGAAAATCATGATCCTGGGCGGCGGACCGAACCGAATCGGGCAGGGTATCGAGTTTGACTATTGCTGCGTGCATGCAGCGTTGGCGCTGCGGGAGGCCGGCTACGAGACCATCATGGTCAATTGCAATCCCGAAACGGTGTCCACCGACTATGACACCTCCGACCGGCTGTATTTCGAGTCGCTGACCTTCGAGGACGTCATGGAGGTCATCGACAAGGAGCAACCCGACGGAGTGATCGTGCAGTTTGGCGGCCAGACGCCGCTCAAACTGGCGCGCGACCTGGAGGCAGCCGGCGCACCGATTATCGGTACCTCGCCCGATTCCATCGATCTCGCCGAGGACCGGGAGCGCTTTCTGCGGCTGGTCAATGAACTCGAGCTGCGGCAACCGCCGAATCGCACCGCCAGCAACGTGGAGCAGGCGATTGCGATGGGCAACGAGGTCGGCTATCCGTTGATTGTCCGTCCGTCGTACGTACTGGGCGGTCGGGCGATGGAGGTCGTGCATTCCGAAGACGATCTCGCGTCTTACATGGATGCTGCAATCGGCGTCTCGAACAAGAGCCCCGTGCTCCTCGATCGATTCCTGGATCTGGCGACCGAGGTCGACGTCGACGCGATTTGCGACGGCAAGGACGTGCTCATCGGCGGCATCATGGAACACATCGAGCAGGCCGGTGTTCATTCGGGCGATTCCGGTTGCTCCCTGCCGCCGTTCAGCTTGCCTCGGGAGATTCAGGAAACGCTGGTCGACGAGGTCGTCAAGCTGGCAAAAGGGCTCAAGGTCGTCGGCTTGATGAATACCCAGTTTGCCATTCAAAATGGCGATGTTTACCTGCTCGAGGTGAATCCGCGTGCCTCTCGAACGGTGCCGTTCGTTTCCAAGTCGATCGGCATACCGCTGGCCAAGATTGCGGCGCGCGTCATGGCTGGCGAAAGCCTCGAGGAACTCGGTTTCGTCGGCCAGCGCGTTCCCGGATATTTTTCAGTGAAAGAGTCGGTTTTCCCGTTCATCAAGTTTGCCGGCTCGGATCCGATACTCGGCCCCGAGATGCGGTCGACGGGCGAAGTCATGGGTACGGGCCGTTCGTTCGGCGAAGCCTACGCAAAAGCGCAACTGGCATCCGGTGTGCTGCTGCCAACCGGCGGTACCGCGCTGATCAGCGTGCGTGATCGTGACAAAAAAGGTGCACTCGCGCTCGCCAATATTCTGGTCGAACGCGGCTTCGACATCGCCGGCACGCACGGGACGGCGGAATACCTGAACGAGAAAGGGGTCGAATGCCGACGCGTCAACAAGGTGCGCGAGGGCAGGCCGCACATCGTCGATATGATCAAGAACAGCGAGTTCAGCCTGATCGTCAATACGACGGAAGGCAAGCAAGCCATCCAGGAGTCGCATTCGATACGCGCGGAAGCCGTGCGCAGGAACATTACTTACTACACGACGCTCGGCGCGGCGATGGCAACCTGCGAAGCATTGCAGCATCTCGACGACAGCGACGTGAACCGCTTGCAGGACCTGCACGACGAGGTGGCGGCGTGAGTAAAGTGCCGATGACAGTTCGCGGCGCAGAGTTGTTGCGGGAAGAATTGAACAAGCTGAAATACGAAGATCGCCGAAAAGTCTCGAAGGCAATCGGCGAAGCACGTGCCCACGGTGATCTCAGGGAAAATGCGGAGTACCACGCCGCAAAGGAGCAGCAGGGCTTCATCGAAGCGCGCATCAAGGACATCGAGGCGAAACTGTCGAACACGCAGATCATCGACGTTACGACGATCGACAACAACGGCAAGATTATTTTCGGCAGCACTGTCGATCTGCTCGAAATAACGAGCAACGAAACCACCACCTACAAGATAGTCGGCGAGGACGAAGCTGATATTAATGCCGGCCTTATTTCCTATACCTCACCCATCGCACGCGCAATCATCGGCAAGAGCGAAGGAGATGAAATTACCTTCTCGGCGCCGAACGGCGAGAAAAATTACGAAGTAATCGAAGTCCGGTATGAGTAGCACGACTGATTCGTGCGAACAGCTTGTGGGAGCGGAATGTGGGAGCGGCTTTAGCCGCGATTCCATAGTTCGATCGGGGCTAAAGCCCCTCCCACAAGCGCACCAGGGTCAGAGCCGGGCTCTTACCCTGGTGCTACGAGGGTAGCGTTATCTTCGGATCCTCGTCATTGCGACGATAGACGAGTGCCACGTTTCCAATACGCGTTACCAGTTCGGCCGATCCGCGATCACAGAGCGCGTCGATGATATCGTCGCGCGATTTGCGATCGCCGGCGCGTACCCGGACCTTGACCAACTCATGGTGGCTTATACTCGAGCAAAATTCCTTGAAGACCGAATCGGAAAGCCCGGCGTCGCCGACCATGATCACGGGTTTCAATTGATGGCCAAGTCCGCGCAGGTATTTTTTTTGGGGTTCGGTCAGCGCCATGGCGGCGGATTGTAGCCCAGGGATGCCAGGCTGTGAGCAGGTCCTCGAAAAATGGCTGGCGGCAGCGCCAGGAAAAAGACCCTTACGTTTTAAGGGCGCGGCGCGACGGCTGGCGTTCGCGCGCCGTGTACAAGCTCGAGCAGATCGCCGACAAGGAAAAACTGCTGAAACCGGGCATGCTGTGCATCGACCTGGGCGCGGCGCCGGGCGGCTGGAGCCAGTATGTCGTTCGCAGGCTCAACAACAAGGTGCGGATCATCGCCGTCGACCTGTTGCCGGTCGAGCCCCTGCCGGGGGTCGAATTCATCCAGGGCGATTTCACCGAAGACGCCGTTTTCGAGTCCCTGCTGGAAAAGCTGAATGGCGGGCGAGCGGACCTTGTAATGAGCGATATGGCACCCAATATCAGCGGTCACAAGGCGGTCGACCAGCCCAGATCCAGCTACCTGGCAGAACTGGCCCTGGACCTGGCCCGGCGCACGCTTCGCGAGGGCGGCAATTTCGTCTGCAAGCTGTTCCAGGGGCAGGGCACCGACGAGCTCATTGCGGCAGCCAGGGAATCGTTCAAAACGGTGAAAGTCGTGAAGCCAAAGGCTTCCAGGCCGCGTAGTAGTGAGGTTTACTTGGTAGCAAGAAACTACCAACTGTAGTAGTGTCTAATCCGTTAGACACAGTCTAAGAATTGCTTGGAGCGAGCCGAACGGCGTGAACGACTTAACGAAAAACATCCTGGTTTTTATCGTCATCATCGTGGTCCTGTTGTCCGTCGTACAGGGGCTGAGCGGTGTCAGCGGACAGCCGCCCGAGAGACGAGACTATTCCGAATTCCTGATGCAGGTGAAGTCAGGCGAGGTCCAGCGCGTCGAATTCGACGGCGAGCGCATCGCCTACGGTAATCGCCAGCCGTTGCAGTACTACACGATCAGCCCGGAGACCGACAACAACACCCTGATCGGCATACTGGAAGACAACCGCGTCAACTTCACGGCCAAGGAGCCGAAATCGCAGAGCCTGATCGGCCAGTTGCTCATCAGCTCCTTCCCGATCCTTTTGCTGATCGGCGTGTGGATCTATTTCATGCGCCAGATGCAGGGCGGCGGGGGCGGTCGTGGCGCGATGTCCTTCGGCAAGAGCAAGGCCCGGTTGCTTGGCGAGGACCAGGTCGGAGTCTCGTTTGCCGACGTTGCCGGCATCGACGAGGCCAAAGAAGAAGTCGCCGAAATCGTCGACTTTCTCAAAGATCCCAGCAAATTCCAGCGCCTCGGCGGCAAGATTCCGAAGGGCGTGCTGATGGTCGGACCGCCGGGAACCGGCAAGACCTTGCTCGCCAAGGCCATTGCCGGAGAAGCCAAGGTACCGTTTTTCACGATATCCGGTTCGGATTTCGTCGAGATGTTCGTCGGTGTCGGCGCGTCACGCGTGCGCGACATGTTCGAGCAGGCCAAGAAGCAGGCGCCCTGCATCATATTCATCGATGAGCTCGACGCCGTCGGCCGCCACCGTGGCGCCGGCCTGGGCGGCGGTCACGACGAACGCGAGCAGACGCTGAACCAGATGCTGGTGGAGATGGACGGCTTCGAGGGCAACGAAGGCATCATCGTCATCGCCGCGACCAACCGTCCCGACGTGCTCGACCCGGCCCTGTTGCGGCCCGGCCGTTTCGACCGCCAGGTCGTGGTGCCGCTGCCGGATATCCGCGGCCGCGAGCTGATCCTCAAGGTGCACATGCGCAAGGTGCCGCTGGACGACGACGTCAAACCGTCGGTGATCGCGCGCGGCACGCCCGGTTTCTCCGGGGCGGATCTCGCCAATCTCGTCAACGAAGCTGCTTTGTTTGCGGCACGTGCCAACAAGCGCGTCGTCAGCATGGACGAGTTCGAGAAGGCCAAGGACAAGATCATGATGGGCACCGAGCGCCGCTCGATGGTCATGAGCGAAAAGGAAAAGCTGAATACCGCCTATCACGAAGCCGGACATGCCATCGTCGGCTACTGCGTGCCCGATCACGACCCGGTCTACAAAGTCACCATCATTCCGCGCGGCCGGGCACTCGGCGTGACCATGTACCTGCCTGAGGAAGACAAGTACAGCGTGTCCAAGACCGCCCTCGAGAGCAATATCTCGACGCTGTTCGGCGGCAGGATCGCCGAAGAGATGACGCTCGGCGTTGATCACGTGACGACGGGAGCAGCCAACGACATCGAACGCGCGACCGAAATTGCTCGTAACATGGTGACCAAATGGGGACTGTCTGCGAAGCTGGGTCCGTTGACCTACAGCGAGGACGACGGCGAAGTGTTCCTCGGCCGTTCTGTGACCCAGCACAAGCAGGTCTCAGACGTCACCGTGCACACGATCGACGAGGAAGTGCGCAAGATCATCGACCGCAACTACGAGCGTGCGGCGAAGATCCTCAAGGAGCACGAGGACAAGCTGCATATCATGGCCAAGGCCCTGATGAAATACGAAACCATCGATCAGAACCAGGTCAGGGAAATCATGGAAGGCAAGGAGCCGTCGCCGCCGGAAGGCTGGGACGATTCGGACGATACCTCGACACCCGCCAAGGGCAAGAAATCCAAGGATTCCGGATCGGTCAAGCCGATCGGTGGCCCTGCCAGCGAGCACTGACGGATCGCATCCATCGTAAACAACACGGCAACCTTCGGGTTGCCGTTTTATTATCGGCACATGCTTCTGACGGACACGACCATGGAATTGCAGCTGCGGAATCGAACGCTGTCATTCGACCGGTCGCGGGTCATGGGGGTTCTGAACGTCACGCCCGACTCGTTCTCCGACGGTGGCTGGTTCCAGTCGGCCGATGCGGCCTTCGAACAGGCCGAGACCATGGCAGCCGAAGGCGCCGACATCATCGACGTTGGCGGCGAATCGACCCGCCCGGGCGCCGAGGAGTTGCCGGTGCAGCAGGAACTGGACCGGGTGATGCCGGTGATCGAGCGTATCGTGCAGCGCCTGGACATCGCCGTTTCGATCGACACCAGCAAGCCCGAGGTCATGCGCGAGGCGGTGGCGGCCGGCGTGGCGCTGATTAACGATGTCTTTGCCCTGCGCAAGGAGGGGGCGCTCGAAGCGGCAGCGAAAGGGGACGCCGCCGTATGCCTGATGCACATGCAGGGCACACCGCAAACCATGCAGGATGCGCCAAAATACCGGGATCTCCCGGGAGAGATCATCGATTTCCTCGCCGAACGGGTCCGCGTTTGCCGCGAAGCCGGTATGGGCACCGAGCGGCTGCTGGTCGACCCGGGTTTCGGCTTCGGCAAGACCGATCGGCATAACCTGGCCATTCTGGCAAATCTCGACGAGTTCCGTGCTCTCAAACTGCCGATACTGGTAGGCTTGTCGCGCAAACAAACCCTCGGCAAGCTGACCGGCAGGGGCGCTGGCGAACGGCTGGCGGCGGGCCTCGCCGCCGCGGTCATCGCGGTAGCGAACGGTGCCAGCATGGTGCGCACGCACGACGTGGCGCCCACGGTGGATGCCCTGAAGGTTTTTGATGCGGTACGTGCGGCAGAGCAGGAACGGCAATGAGCAAGAAATACTTCGGTACTGACGGCGTCAGGGGATCGGTAGGCGCCGATCCGATGAGCGCCGAGTTTGCGCTGCGACTGGCCAGTGCGGCCGCCCAGGTGCTGGTGCCGGAAGGCGGCTCGGTGCTGATCGGCAAAGACACCCGGCTGTCGGGCTACATGTTCGAGTCGGCGCTCGAAGCCGGCTTCGTCGCAGCCGGTGCCGACGTGCTGCTCCTCGGGCCGCTGCCGACGCCGGGCATTGCCTACATGACGCAAAAATTCAACGCCGATCTCGGTGTCGTCATCAGCGCCTCGCACAATCCCTACTATGACAACGGCATCAAGTTTTTCGATGGCGAAGGCTCGAAACTGTCCGACGAGGTCGAAAAGAAAATCGAAAAGCTGCTGAAGAAGCCGGCAATCACCCTGGAATCCCGCAAACTCGGGCAGGCGAAGCGGATCGACTCCGCGCGCATCATGTACCAGGAATTTTGCGCCAAGACGTTTCCCGCCGATCTCGATCTCGACGGTATGAAAGTCGTATTCGACGGCGCCAACGGCGCAGGCTACAAAGTCGGTCCGCGCACGCTCAACGATCTGGGTGCGGACGTGGTCACCATCGGCTGCTCGCCCAACGGCCGCAACATCAATGACGGTTGTGGATCCACCTCACCACAACTGCTGCAAAAAACCGTACCCGCCGTGGAAGCCAACGTCGGCATCGCCCTCGATGGCGATGGCGACCGGGTGGTCATGGTCGATGAACGGGGAGAGATCGTCGACGGCGATCAGTTGCTTTACATCCTCGCCAGGGCGAAGAAAGAAGAGGGCAAGCTGAAAGGTCCGGTTGTCGGCACCGTCATGAGCAACCTCGGCCTCGAGCATGCGCTGAAAGACCACGGCATCGAATTCAAACGCGCAAGCGTTGGCGATCGTTACGTGCTGGAAACGCTGCGCCAGACAGGCGGCATTATCGGCGGCGAAACCTCCGGCCACATGATCTGCCTCGACCAGACCACGACCGGCGATGGCCTGGTCGTCGCCCTGCAGATACTCGCAGTCATGAAGCGCACCGGCGCCCCGTTGTCCAAGCTCGCGGCCGGCATGGCGCGTTATCCGCAAAAATTGCTCAACGTGCCCACCGGCAAACGCCTGGATATCGACAGTCACCCCACGATTCGCGATGCGGTGAGCCAGGCCGAGTCCGAACTCGCCGACGCCGGCCGGGTGGTGCTGCGTGCATCGGGTACGGAGCCGGTGATTCGCGTCATGGTGGAAGGCAGGGACGAAAACCAGGTGCTGACCGTCGCGAAGCGGCTGGCCTCCGTGGTCGCCGAGGCAGCGGCCTGACTTTTAAGGAAAAACCGCGCTAGGCACCGGGCAAACCGCATTGCGTTGCCGGGATTGCCCCGGTATCCTTGCGCGCCTTTCAAGCGGGTGAAACGGGCCCATGCGCAATTACCTGGTCGCTGGAAACTGGAAAATGCACGGCAGCCATGCTGCCAATGCCGAGCTGCTGGACGGCATCATCGCGGGTATGCCGAAATCCGAGGCCGTGTCGCTGCTCGTTTGCCCGCCGTTTCCCTACCTGGCCGCCGTTGCCGAGAAACTGTCCGGCACCGGCATCGGGCTGGGCGCACAGAATGCCTCGCAGCACGATTCCGGTGCCTATACCGGCGAGACGGCGCCGTCGATGCTCAAGGACGTCGGCTGTGAATACGTCATCCTCGGGCACTCGGAACGGCGCCACGGCATGGGTGAGACCAGTCCGCTGGTGGCGGCAAAGTTCAAGGCCGCACAGGAGGCGGGCCTGATCCCGATCCTTTGCGTCGGCGAGACCCGCGAAGAGCGGGAAGCGGAAAAAACCAGTGCCGTGATCGATGAGCAGCTTTATGCCGTGCTCGGGGACTCCGGCATCGAGGCGTTTCGGCTTGCCGTCATCGCCTACGAGCCGGTATGGGCGATCGGCACCGGACTGACGGCCACGCCGGACCAGGCACAGGAAGTTCACCGGCACATTCGTGAGCTTTTGGCGTCGAAAGACGAGGACGCCGCGAATGGCGTCAAAATATTGTATGGCGGCAGCGTAAAAGGGGACAATGCGGCCGGCCTTTTCGGCAAACCGGACATCGACGGCGGATTGATTGGCGGCGCATCGCTGAAAGCGGCCGATTTCCTGGCAATTGCCAACGCGGCCGCATCACTGGATTGATTAAATGGAAAATTTGCAGACGACAATTCTGATCATTCACACGCTGATTGCACTCGCGATCATCGGCCTCGTGCTCCTGCAGCGCGGCAAAGGCGCAGAAGCCGGCGCAGCCTTCGGTGCGGGCGCATCCGGAACCGTGTTCGGTGCCCGTGGCAGCGGCAGTTTCTTCTCCAGGGTCACCGCGATCCTTGCGACGGCGTTTTTTGCAACCAGCCTGACGCTCGCCTACATCAGCAGCCAACGCGCGGGCGGTGGCCCTGAGAGCCTGCTCGAAGACGAGCCGGCGGTCGAAGCCGAGCAGGCAGCACCCGCCACGGATCCGGTTGAGGAAGAAATACCGGCATCGTTGCCTGATCTCGACGATGCAGAACAGGCAGACGAGGTACCGGGCCTGCCGTCACTCGATGAGGAAACGCCGCAAGAAGTTCCGCCCGGCGAGGACCAATAAAGTAGC
>JAWWCT010000008.1:0-79953 GCA_033720315.1 Woeseiaceae bacterium
GATCGACGATATTCCGTTGCCGGTGGTGATCGACCACATGGGCCGGGTTCCGGTGGCCGATGGCGTTGAGCAGGCCCCCTTTCAGGCACTGCTGGAAAAGTTTGCCGACAGCGATCATCTGTGGATCAAGGTATCGGGATCGGAACGCATCTCGGCGGCCGGCCCGCCGTTCAGCGACGCGGTGCCGTTCGCCAAAGCCCTGATCGGGACTGCGCCGGACCGCGTCATCTGGGGCACTGACTGGCCGCACCCCAACATCAGCAAATTCATGCCGAACGATGGCGACCTCGTCGACCTGATACCGGCGATGATGCCGGACGAAAAAACACAAAGGTTGGTGCTGGTGGAGAATCCGCAACGCTTGTTCGGATTCCCGCCGCCCGGAAACGAAGTTTGAAGGTGCAACTATGAGCAAGGGATCGAAGACAGCACTGGTGGTCAGTGCACACTCGGCCGATTTTGTGTGGCGGGCCGGCGGCGCGATCGCGCTTTATGCGAGTCGCGGTTACAAGGTGATCATCGTCTGCCTGTCGTTCGGTGAACGCGGCGAATCGGCAAAGCTCTGGAAACAGGAAGGCTACACGCTCGACAAGGTCAAAGCCGAACGCAAGGCGGAGGCGGAACAGGCGGCAGACATCCTTGGTGGCGAAACCGTGTTCTTCGATCTCGGCGATTACCCGATGCGAGTCCCCGACGAGGCGTTGTACAGGCTGGTCGACATCTACCGCGAGCACCATCCCGAATTCGTGCTGTCGCACTCACTGCACGATCCCTATAACTTCGATCATCCCCTGGCAACACACGTCGCCCAGGAAGCGCGCATCATCGCCCAGGCCTGGGGCCACAATCCGGGCCAGAAAGTGCTGGGTGCGCCGGGGGTCTTCCTGTTCGAGCCGCACCAGCCCGAACAATGCAACTGGAAACCCGAGGTGATTCTCGATATCACCGACGTATGGGACAGGAAACTCGCGGCGATCCAGGCCATGGCGGGCCAGGAGCACCTGTGGGAGTACTACACCCGCGTTGCGCTGCAGCGCGGCGTGCAGGGCAAGCGCAATTCCGGCCGGCAGATGACATACGGCGAGGCATACCAGAGAATATTCCCACTGGTTACGGACGAGTTCAGATAGCAAGGACACGAATTGACACCACACCAACAATGAAAACTGTCGCAGTCAAGAATATCGAGCGGGCGGACGCAGCGCATATTGCAGCGCTGGAACAGCAGGGCGTGGCAACGGTACATGAGGCACAGGGGCGCTGCGGTCTGATGTTGCCCTATATGCGCCCGATCTATCCCGGGGCAAGAATTGGCGGCAGCGCCGTAACCGTACTTGCCCAGCCGGGTGACAACTGGATGCTGCATGTCGCCATGGAACTGGTGACGCCAGGCGATATCCTCGTGGTGGGGGTGACAGCCGAAGACACACACGGAATGTTCGGCGATCTACTGGCGCAATCCGCCATGGCACACGGAGTAAAAGGGCTGGTGATCGATGCCGGCGTGCGCGATATCCGCGACCTGAAGGAAATGGGGTTCCCTGTCTGGTCGCGGGCTGTCTGGGCACAAGGCACAGTCAAGGAGACGCTCGGCGCGGTCAATGTTCCAATCGTTTGTGCCGGTGCCGAAGTCAATCCAGGCGACGTCATCGTAGCTGACGATGATGGCGTTGTCGTTGTCCCCCGCTCTTCAGCGGAAGTGGTTGCCGAGGCAGGCGCGAAGCGCGAACAGAACGAACAGGAAAAACGCGAGCTGTTCAAGGCCGGCAAGCTGGGACTGGATCTGTACGACATGCGCGACAAGTTGAAAGCAGCCGGGTTGGTCTATGTGGACAGCGAAGACGACCTCGAACATTAGCCCGAATGTTGCACCAGTATGACGCGCTCTCGCTTAGTCTTTGATCGCCTGACGGATTTTCCTCCGTCGGAAATAGTCTTTGCTATTCCGCTCCGTCGGAAAATCCGTCAGGCGATCAAATCCTTAACCGACCTTACGCGCGCACCGCACTCCGTAGTGGTGCAACATTCGGGCTAGCATGCAATCTCCGCTAGAATTCCCGGTATCTCCTGACCGTCCGGACAACATGCATTCGATTGGAATTCGACAGGCCCGCGTGTTTCTCGCCGTCGCCGATGCGTTGAGCGTTACCGGTGCGGCCAGCGCGCTAAACCGCTCGCAGACCTCGGTAACCAAATCGCTGCACGATCTCGAGCACCAGCTTGGCGTCGAGTTGTTCGACCGGTCCTCGAAGGGCGTCAGCCTCACCGCCTTCGGCGAGTGCCTGCTGCCGCGTGCACGGGAGGCTGCCGATGCATTCGCAAGAGCCGGCGAACTCGTGCCGCCGGCGGCGATGCAGGAATCCAGCAGCACGGCAAGATTTTTTCGTATGGACGTGTCGGACAAGTGGCTGGATGCATTTCTCGCGACCTACGAGCATCAAAGCGTCGCGGCCGCGGCAGAGCACTTGCAGCTTACGCCGGCTGCTATCTCGTCGTCGCTGCGCAAACTCGAGGACACCTTGCACACGGTGCTGTTCGAACGAACGCCAACCGCGATCATCCCATCGGCGTTCGGCAAAGCCCTGGCGAATTACGTCAAGCTGGCTCGCAGTCACCTGCGTCACGCTTGCGACGAGCTTGCCGGCCTGCGCGGCGTCAATACGGGTCAACTGACGGTTGGCACCTTGCCCTTCGTTCGGACCATTATCGTGCCGCGGGCAATCAACAGCATGCTCGAGGAACATCCCTACCTTGACGTGTCGACGATCGAAGGACCGTATGACGATCTCGTGGCCGGGCTGCGTTGCGGCGACATCGACATCATGGTTGGCGCCTTGCGCGGCGCGGCGGCAGACAAAGATCTGCGGGAGGAAGAGATTCTCGTCGACAGTCTTTCGGCGGTAGTGCGAGCCGGTCACCCCTTGCTCGACCAGCAATCGTTACAGTGGCAGGATTTGCTGCGCTTTCAATGGATTTTGCCGCGGCGCGGTACGCCGACCCGCACCTTGTTCGAGGCGGCGATCGTCGATCGGGGCCTGGATGTTCCGCCGCACGTCATAGAAACGAGTTCGCTGGTTATGTTGCGCGGCTTGCTCCTGGAAAGCGATCGCGTGACCGTCCTTTCGCGACACCAGGTCCGCTTCGAGGAACAAACCGGGCTGCTTGCCGCGCTTAGCTTCGAACTGAGCGGCATGGACCGGCCGATCGGTCTGACCTGCCGCAAGAATGGATCGCTGTCTCCGGCGGCGACGCAGTTTGCAGAAAAGGTTCGGGCCGCGGCGGCGGAGTTTCGCGACCATCACCAATGACGGAATACTGACGATGCGAAAATATCAATTACTTGCGGGCAGCACTGACATGAGCAGCCTGAAGCTGGTCGACTGCGAACAACCGGTTGCGGGCGACGGGCAGGTCCTGATCAGGGTGCATGCCACCTCGCTGAACTACCGCGACCACGCCGTGGTAACCGGGCAATATTTTGGCGGCGTATTAAAGCGCGATACGGTGCCGTTGTCCGACGGCGCCGGAGAGGTTGTTGCCGTCGGTCCCGGCGTGGAGCGCATCAAGGCCGGGGACCGGGTTGCAGGAAGTTTTTTCCAGGGCTGGGTTGACGGCATTCCCGATCGCTCGGCGCTGAATGCGCTCGGCTCGCCGGCGGACGGCATGCTCGCAGAGTACGTGGTACTCGACGAGCAAGGCGTGGTCAGGATCCCCGACCACCTGTCATACGAGGAGGCGGCCTGCCTGCCGTGCGCGGCGGTGACGGCATGGAATGCACTGATGGTCAGCGGCAGGTTACTTCCCGGCAACACCGTGCTGCTGCTCGGCACCGGTGGTGTCTCCATTTTCGGGCTGCAGTTTGCCAAGATGAGCGGTGCGCGCGCCATCATCACGTCCCGTAATGACAACAAGCTTCAGAAAGCCAGCAAGCTCGGCGCCGACCTGACGATCAATTACCAGACGACGCCGGAGTGGCACGAAAAAGTCCTGGAGATGACTGGCGGCCAGGGCGTCGATCACGTCGTCGAAGTCGGCGGTGCGGGTACCCTCAGCCGGTCGATCCAGGCCGTTGGCTATCGCGGTCAGATCTCGCTGATCGGCGTTTTGTCGGGCAGGGAAGGGGATACCAATCCACATGGCCTGATGCTGAAGAACGCCCGCATGACCGGAATTTTTGTCGGCAGCCGGGTGATGTTCGAACAGATGAACGACGCCATCGCCAGCAACCAGATGCATCCGGTCGTCGACAAGGTTTTCCCGTTTGAGAAGGCCGCAGACGCTTACGCCTATCAGCTTGCCGGCAAACACCTCGGCAAGGTCGTCATCGCCGTTAACAGCTGAGATTTTCAGAGTATTTATGTGGGAGCGGCTTCAGCCGCGATTGCCGCCAGCCCTGAAGATCTGGCTTCCAAGAAGTACCCGGTACCAATTCGGATGCAGATCGCGGCTGAAGCCGCTCCCACAGGCATTCTTAATAGTATTTGCAAACGCGAATAAAACGGCGCGCCCCATGCAACTGACGAGGCGCGCCTGGGGGAGCCCCCAATCGTTTTCTCCGGCAAACGACCCGGGGCGCTTGATCGCAGGCAAGGGCCCTCGACAAGCGAGGGCCCTTTCTGACAATGGTTTCCGCGCGATCAGAAGTTGCGCTGGAAACTCAGGTTCCAGGTGTACGGCACTCCCGGCTGTGCGATGACCGTGCCCTGGCTGTCGTGTACATCGTAAGCGTCGATGTAATACAGCTCGTCGGTCAGGTTGAGCATCGCCAGTTCGATTCGCCAGTCATCCTCCGGCGCGGTCCAGCGAACAACCGCATTGACCAGGGTGTAGTCGGGAAGTTTGTTGACCACCCGGTTGGTCGGATCGGCGAAGTACTCGTCCACGTAATTGGCGTCGACCCTGACCATGAACTCACCGACGCTCGTCTGCGGGAAGGAATACTGCGCACCCAGGCTCCACTGGTTCTCCGGCGTATATGGCGAGATCATGTCAAGCGTCACGCCAGTGCTCGGATCCACGTTCTGGTACTCGAAATCCAGGGTGCTGGCCGAGATATCCACGAGGAAGTTCTCGCTCATGTACCAGGTGCCTTCCACCTCGAAGCCCGTGATTTCCGCGTCACCCACGTTGGCTGGCTTCAGGCAGGGCGGGCCGATAAAGGTCGGCGGGGCAAACGGGTTTTCGCAAGCCTTGAGGACCAGCTGGATGTCGTCGTATTCCGTGTAGAACGCAGCGGCGTTGAAACGCAGCGTGCCGTCGAACAGGTCGGACTTGAAGCCCAGCTCGTAGGAAGTCAGCTCTTCCGAGTTGAACGTCTTCAACTGGTCCGGGAAGAACGGCCGCGGGTTGACGCCGCCGCCCTTGTAGCCCGTGGAGGCGCTGCCATAAACCATCGAGTTATCGTTCAGGTTGAAATGGGCGGCCAGGCGCCAGTCGGTGCGCTCGTCCTCGAACACGGCGGTCAGCCCGTTGATACCGGCCAGCCGCCAGTTGTAATCGACGAGGCCGGGAACCGGCGGGCTGGGGACAATGGGCGAGCCGTCGGGGTTGCGGCGGAAGTGGGTGTAGCTCTTGAACTCCTCGGAATAGCGCACGCCGGCCTCGATGCCGAAGTTGTCGCTAACTTGCCAGTCCGCATGTGCGAACACGGCCTGCGTATCGGCGGGCGTCGGATCCGGACCGTGGATGAAGTCGATCAAGGCAAAGTTCAAAGTCACTCGCGCTTCGTAATGGCTGTTCTGTTTTAGGTAGAAACCACCCACTGTCCAGTCAATATTCTCGAGTGAGCCGTTCAGGCGGAGCTCCTGGGTGATCTGCCAGTTATCCAGCCGGTTGTCGAGCTGGTTGAGTGCGACCGGCGAAGCATCTTCGTCCCATGTGAACAGGCTGTCGTACTCGCGATAGGACGTGATCGAGTCGAAGGACAGCGTATCGGAGATGGCCCAGTCAAAGCGCAGCATGGTGCCCCACTGGCGGATGTAATTCCGCGGCGGGATGACCGAGGGTTTCCATGGGGCCGGCGCGGTCAACGCCGGATCGCCGCCCAGCATGTACATCTCGCCAAAGTCGGAGGCCGTTGCATAGCTCACGTATGGATCGTTGATCGGATCGTTCGAATTACGGTTCACGCCATACGGCACGAAAACGTGGTCGCGATAATAAAACCGGTTACCCTCCTGGTCTGTGAACACAACCGCCGGATTCGCCGGATTGGCTTCTATCGCCGTGCGGTCGGCATACAGGGCAACGCCGGGCGCTATGCCGGACTTGTCGTCCAGGAAATCGGCAGCGAAGTTGATCTCCAGGTCGTCGTTCGCGATCCAGCGCAGCTGGACCCGGCCGGTGCCGTATCGCTGTTCGCCCTGGGTGCCGATGTCGCAGGTGTCACCGAGTTGTTGCGCCGGAAAACCGGATGCGGGGTGGCTGCAGCCGTAATCGAGGACCCTGACGTAACCGTCGCGAGTCTTACCGGCCGCGGAGAATCGTGCGAACAGCTTGTCCTCGACGAGCGTCATGTCGCCGGCGCCGCGGAAGTCAACCTGGTCATAGGTGCCGAATCCCACCCTGAGAAAACCGCCGGCGTCCTGTCCCGGCTTCTTGGTGTATAACTTGACCGCACCGCCGATCGAGTTCCTGCCGGAGAGCGTGCCCTGCGGGCCGCGCAGTACCTCGACGCGATCCACGTCCAGGAGTTCCAGCAGCGAGCCGGTCAGCTGCGCGTAGTAGACGTCGTCCACGTACACGCCCACGCCCGGTTCCAGCGCCGCGATAAAGTCGTACTGGCCGATGCCGCGGATGAAGGCGATCATTCCGGAACGCGCCTGGCCACCACGCTTCAGCGTGACGTTGGGCGCCTGGTTGGCCACCTCGTACAGGTTGGTCTGTGCGCGGTTCTCGAGCATGTCGCCCGTCACTGCTGTGATCGCGATCGGAGTATCCTGCAGTCGCGTTTCACGGAACGTGGCCGTGACCACGATTTCCTCGAGCGCTCTGTCTTCCTGTGCGAGCGCCGTTCCGCTGGCAAACAACGTGCCCGCACAAAGCGAGCTTGCCAGTAAACCTGCGGACAGAATCCGGGTCTTGGCGCAATTGATTAGAGACATCTTTGAACCCCCCCTTGCGAGCCAATAGCTGTAATTTCACGGCTCCCAAAGAAGCCGCAGCGGTGGGGGACACTGGGCGTGGTCATGCAAGCGACAATAGCGTTTCGGTTTTCCGAAGCGTCGTTGTATTGCCTCAGGTCCGGCGATTCTGGCTTCAGATGACTCGCGCGGACGGTGTTCCTGTTTCCCCCAGCCTTACCGAACCGTTCGGTTTGATCATTATAGGTGCCGCTGCTGACAAGTAAAAGCGAGAACTGTCTAGTGATGGCGCCGCAAGCGAAATTCATGACGGCCGGTTTGGGTACCGGAATCGCTCTCGGTTTGTGCCTATTGCTGGCGAAAAAACGCAGCAATAACGTGCCCTTACGATTACGGAGCCAGGCACCCGATGTGCTTCACGGAGCGCAGCTGATGGCAGCAAAGACGAACGATACGACAGCGATACCCGGCACCACGATTTTCGACGGCCGAATGGCGCAAAAAGGCTACGCGCTCAACAAGATGTGTTACTCCTTCAACGAGGCCGCCTGCCGCGAAGCGTTTCTCGAGGACGAGCAGGCGTACTGCGACAAGTTCGGACTCACCGCGGAACAAAAAGCCGCCATCAAATCACGCAATGTGCTGGAACTCATCGCTGCCGGCGGCAACATTTACTACCTGGCGAAATTCGCCGGCATCTTCGGGCTCGACGTGCAGGACGTCGGCGCACAACAGACGGGGATGAGCGTCGACGATTTCAAAGCGATGCTGGTCGCCGCAGGAGAAGATTGATGGCCAGCATCGTCGGCGGCATTACGACCTCGCACATCCCTGCTATTGGTAACGCAATCAGCAATAACCTGGAGCATGAACCTTACTGGAAACCGTTCTTCGACGGCTACCCGCCGGTGCATGAATGGCTGGACGAGGTACGGCCTGACGTTGCCGTGGTCATTTATAACGATCATGGCCTGAACTTCTTCCTCGACAAGATACCGACGTTTGCAATCGGCGCAGCCGCGCAATACGAGAATGCCGACGAAGGCTGGGGGCTCAAATCCTTACCGCCGTTTGCCGGCGATCCCGACCTGTCGTGGGAAATAATCGAATCACTCGTCGCCGACGAGTTCGACATGACGATCTGCCAGGACATGAAAGTGGATCACGGCTTCGCCGTACCGATGTCATTGCTGTGGGGGCAAAGGGGTGACATCCCGGTTCGCGCCATACCGGTGGAGATCAACACCGTGCAGTATCCGTTACCGTCGCCGGCACGCTGTTACAAGTTGGGTCAGGCGATCGGCAAGGCGATTCGCAACAGTTCGAGCGATGCCAGGGTGGTAATCGTCGGTACCGGCGGTTTGTCGCACCAGCTTGACGGCGAGAGGGCGGGTTTCATCAACAAGGAATTCGACCTGATGTGCATGGACAAGATCGTTAACGATCCCGAAGCGCTGACGGAGTACAGCATTCTCGACATCGTGCGCAATGCCGGCGCGCAGGGGGCGGAGCTCGTGTTGTGGTTGACGATGCGCGGCGCGCTCAGCGAAAAAGTCCGCAAGGTGCACAGCAACTATCACATCCCGATTTCGAATACCGCATCGGGGCTTCTCGTACTGGAAAACGCGGCCTGACGATACGGGCCTCAGCGCAGTAGTTCGAGCAAGTCTGCAACACCCGGGAGCGTAATGTCGGCTTTGTATTTTTTTGCGGTTTCCGGGTCGACGATGCCGGAACTCACAGCGATCCCCAGCGCACCACCTTCGAGTGCCATTCTGACTTCCAGCTCCGGCTGATCGCCGACCACCACCATGTCTGCCGGCTTGCAACCGAGCCGCCTGGCGGCGCTGTGCAGGGCGTGCGGCGACGGTTTACCGAGTGCCGTCGCCCGCCGCCCGGTGATGCTCGTGATCATTGCGCAAATGGCGCGCGAGGTGCCGAGCGCGCGGCCGCTGCGTGTCGCGAAAAAGGGCACCAGTGAGGCGGCAAACAACCCGGCGCCGTTACAGACGGCATGGCATGCCGCCTCGACCTCGTCCATGTGAATCTCGCGATACCAGCCGACAAAAACGGCGTCGGCCGATTCTGGGTCGCCACCCTCGGCAGGCCGGATGACCTCGAGCCCGGCATCGCGCAGCGGTTTCCATACGCCGTCGACACCCAGCACCAGCACGGTTTTGAAACCGCGCTGCGTAAAGTAATCCGCAGCGACCACGGCCGGCGTCATGATTCGCTGCACCGGCAGATCGAGTCCGACCGTCGCGAGCTTGACCCGGTATTCGGCTGGCGGGCACACCGTGCCATTGGTCAGCACGGCAACCGGCACATTACGGGAGGCGAGCAATTGCAGCACATCGGCCGCGCCCGGGAGGCATTCGAGGTCCTTGTTCTGCTTGTTGCCCAGTACCAGCGTGCCGTCGAGATCGAACAGGAAGCCGCGCGCAGCACCGAGCCTTTGCTTTACGCGTGCGGCGGTCACGCCGAGGTCAACCCCGGGCAACGGCGTGTTGGCCGTTCCTGCGCAGTTCGAGCCTGAAGCCCGGCTTCTCGACGATCAGTTCGCGTCCCGCCGGTCGATCGCGAAGTCCTTTGAGCAATTTTATGATCGGTTGCGCGTCGGGGTTGTAGTGGGGATCCGCTTGCGGTGCCTTCAGCATGGCATCGACTTCTGCCGCCGGCATGACGCAGCGCAGCAGGAATTCTTCATCCGATTTCACGTTCGGGTGTTTCTTGCGCATATCGTCCAGCAAGAGCGCCGGAGGTTCCGCCTTGATCGATTTGGTGCGCGGTTGCGCGAGGATGCGGTCCTTGACGTTTGCGTCCATGGGGGCAGTGGGCCGTCCGAAGCGCCCGAGTGCATAGCGAATGACCTGGTCGGGGATCTGCTGGTAGCGTTCCTCGCCGATCACGTTGGCAAACGCCTGTGCGCAGATGATCTGTGGGAACGGCGTCACCATGATCGGATAGCCGAGTTCCGCGCGCACCTGTTCGACTTCGCTGATGACTGCGACCAGACGATCTTCCAGGCCAAGTTCGGCAAGCTGCCGCTTGAGGGTGGTCATCACGCCGCCCGGCACCTGGTGCCTCAAGAAGGCGGCGTCATACTCGCGCGGCATTCCCTTGGGCAGTCCTTCGGCATCGGCCAGTCGCTCGAAGTAATCGCAAACGTCGTGAAGGGCCTGGTCGTCGACGTCGACGGTATGTCCGGCTTCCCGCAGTTGCGCAATCATGCTTTCCGCAGACGGCAGCGAGGTGCCGTCGCCCAGTGGTCCGGCGCCGGTGTGCAGGCAGTCGACGCCCAGTTCGGCTGCCACCCCATAAGTCGCCGGTGCCAGTCCGATGGTGCAATGCGAATGCAACTCCAGCGGTTTGCCATGCATCGATCGCTGGATTGCCGGTATCAGCGTTCGGGCACGGTCGGGCGTCAACAGGCCGGATGGGTCTTTCAGGTAGGCGACATCGACATCGGGCGATGCTGTAACCCGGGATGCGACGTCCGCATAAAACTCATCGTCGTGCACTTCGCTGAGCGTGTAGGTCAGCGCGGCCATGATCTCGGCATCGCCCTCTTCGCGAATGATGCGCGCCACTCGCAGCAAAGCATCGACGTCGTGCATCGGGTCGAGCACGATGAAACGGGAGATGCCGTTCGCCATCAGGCAGCGGTACACAAGGCGCATGAAGTCCGGGCCGGCGGTTTCCCAGGCGATGAACCGAAAGCCGGTGCCGATGAACTGCAACGGTGTATCCGGAACCGCCTCGCGCATGAGACGAATGCAGCGCCACGGGTCTTCCCGGAAATTGCGCACCAGGATGCCCATGTGCGTACTGGAGTTGAAATCGATGGCGCGAAAGCCCGCGTTTGCCATCATGGGCGCGGCCGACAGCATTTGTGCGGTGTTCAGGCCGGTGGCGCCCCACAAACTCTGGTTACCGTCGCGAATCGAGACGTCAACGAGCCTGATGTCGGTCATGCGCGGCCCTCGCGAATGCGCAACAACACGTCGTGCGCCTCGATCATTGCACCGTTTTCCTGGCAGATCTCGATGACCTCGCCCGTGCAACCCGCCATCACGGAGTTCATCAGTTTCATCGTTTCGACCAGGCCGACCACCGTGTCCTCACTTACGGGGCTGCCGACGTCGACGAACGGCTGTGCGCCGGGGCTCGGCGCACGATAAAAGGTGCCGGGCAGCGGCGGGTAGATGTCGCGAATATCGTCACCGCCGGTGTCCGATGGCGATGCAGCAGTCTCAGCCCGACGCTTACCGGCATCGCCTCCGGACGATTCGGAACCAGGCACAGGCTCGGCACCCGGGCCGGCACTCTGCCGGAGCGTGATGTTGAAACTGTCGGTTTCAATTTTCAGTTCGTCATAACCGGACTCGTCCAGCAATTTCAAAATCTCGCGAACGTCTTTGTCTGTCAGGTTCACGACCGGTTCTTCCCTGCACCGAGCAGTTGCAGAACGTGGTCGAAGTCTTTTGCCGCAGGTCGCGCCGCGGGCTCCGCGTCGCGGGCGGCCCATACGGTTTCCGGACGGCTCTGTAGCAGGTTCACCGTGCGTTTGCCGGAATCCGCCGGCACGCAAATGGCCCATTCGATGTCCTGCGGTGTGCCGTAATGCTGTTCCACGGTCCTGGCCGTTTGCCAGAGCTCACGCAGGTCATCATCCGCAAGGCAGGGCACGCGCCGCCTCGCTTCGTCGACTGCCTGCACACGCACGCCGATGCCGGACGGCTCGGCGACGTGCTCGAGTTGCTTGTCGGAAATGTCGCTTTTGACGACCTCGCCGGTCACCTTGTTGATAACGAAACGGTCCGGCGTGACTTCGCCGCTGACCAGGCTGGCGCCCAGGCCCCAGCTGGCCTCGATGACGATCACCGACTTGTCACCGGTGGTCGGGCTGCGCGTGAACATGACGCCGGCGCACTTTGCATCCACCATCTGCTGGACGACCACCGCCATCGCGATTTGTTGCTCGGGCAAATCCAGCCGTCGCCGGTAGGTGATCGATTCACTGTTGTAAAGGCTGGCCCAGCAGGCGCGCACCTGCTCGATCAGCATTTCCTCGCCGCGCACCCAGAGGTAGGTATCCTGCAGCCCGGCAAAGCTTGCCGACTCCGAGTCCTCACAGGTGGCGCTTGAGCGGACTGCAACCGGACATCCCGCACCGTTGTGAGACAACTCGTGGTAGTGCCGGCGAATTGTCTCCGCGATGTCGTCGGGCACCGGCATTGCCTGAATGCGCGTGCGTATTTGTTCCGATGCCGCAGCAACCTGCGCGGCATCGTGCAGCTCGAGTTTCGCTATTTCACTTCTGATTTCGGTTTCGGCCGGTCGCAAGAAAGCGTCGAATGCCCGCGTGAGGACAACGAAGCCCGGCGGCACCCTGACACCCGCCCGGATCAACTCGCCGAGACTCGCACTCTTGCCGCCGGCCAGGGGACGATCCGCCAGCGTCAGGTCGGCGATGCGGCTGATGTATTGACGGGCTTTCTGTGACACGCGTGCCCCGCGTTACTCGAGGATGGTGACGATGCCGTTGTCGCCGTCGACGCGAATCCGCTGCCCTGTCGAGATCTGCTTGGTTGCCCTGCCGGTTCCGACGACAGCCGGCATTCCGTACTCGCGGGCGACGATCGCCGCATGCGACATCGTGCCGCCGATATCCGATACGGCCGCCTTGATCTTCGGGAATACCGGTCCCCAGCTCGGCGTGGTCACCGGCGAGACGAGTATGTCGCCCTCGCGGATCTGGCCGATGTCGTTGACGTTTTTCAACACCCGTGCAATGCCTTCGACCACACCCGGAGAGGCGGCAAAGCCGTGCAATTCCTTGTCGTTGACCTGGTCCGGGGGCAGCGACCAGAGATCGAGCGTTTCCGAGGTAATGCCCCACAGCATCTGCACTGCGGGATCCTCGAGGTGCTCCGGCATCGGTCCGATGGCAACCGGCGCATCCCACTCGGCGAACTTCGCAAGAATGGCGCGACGCTTCTCGACCAGCGGTTGCCAGCGGCCCGCCCCGAGCGGTTGCGATCCTGCGGCCCAGGCGAGCATCGCGTCGGTCAGCGCCTCGTCGACTTCGCGGTGATTGAGCTGGAAGATATCTTCGCGGTCCTTGAGCAGTCCACACTTCACCAGCAAATCGCCGAACTCGCGGATTTTTGCGTTGAAACGGGTCGTGAACCAGTGCTCGCAGTAAAACTTGTGGTCTTCGACGTACGGGAACACGTGATGACAAAGCCCGAGCATCTGGTCGAATGCCGCTTTTTCTTCATCGGTACCGAGCAGGGAGCGGTATTCATCGGCGATCCGCTTGCGCTCGGCGCGCAGTTCTTCGGTTCGCCGCACGATGTCTTCACCCGACTCGATGCGTTTGACGAAATGCGAGATCGCAGAGAACGGCACGGTGCGATCGTCATCCCAGCTGCGGTGATAATGATAAAAGCCGTCGCCTACCGACACGTTGAACCACGGATGCCGAATGTCGTCGAAAGCGGCTTTCCATTTCTTGCCCGCGTCTCCCGATGCGTCGATGGCGGCCATAACGGCGTCGGGGTCCTCGCCGTCGGCGAATACATGGCCGATACCGAGATCGACTGCGGTTTGCGCCAGTGATTTCAACTTGTCATCGGCCTGGAACATGAGGATATCGATGCCGGCAACCATGCGCGCGACCATCTGGTCCGGGATTTCCGGAAACGCTTTTTTGCAAAACTGGAAGAAGACGAGGTAAGCACCGTAACCGAGCATCAGGAACTCGAAATGGTGATGCCACATGATCGAAAACAGGTCGATGCAGCGGTGATAGCCCTCTCGGACGAAATGATTCTGACCGATGCCTCGGCCTTCTATGACTGAACTCTCATCGTCGAATTCCGTCAGCTGTGGTATCTCGATCGCGTCCATGTCCTCGATCAGCTTGAGCATCTTCTTGTGCCACTTTTCGTACAGCTCGTCCCAGTTCTCGAAGTAATGGCCGGCGCGCTTGTTGAATATCTCGGTGCGGCGGGCGATCTCGTCCGGGTCGGTTACCGCGTGGGCGGTGATATAAACCCTGCCGTTGATGATGCGGTGCTCGACCCCCAGCGTTGCCGGAAACGCAAAGATACGGGTGGTGTTGGCGCCCATTGCAGTGTACGGCACTTCCGCCGTAAGCGCGTCGAAGGCCGGCATCGGCTCCGGAAAATGCATCGAGTTATAGAACCAGAATATTTCGTCGTCTTCGGGCTGACGCCGCGTGTAGTAGGGATACATTTCTTCCCAGCCTTCGGTGCCGGGAATGTCTTCGATTTCGGAGGCCAGGGGGAACGGCCGGCTGGCTTTCTTGTTGCTCATGTCGGTGCCTCCAGCCGGATTACCCGGCCACAGCGTTCGATCGATTATAGTTTTCGTTGGCGCGTGATCGCCAGCGAAGCCCGGTAAATCTCATGATTACCGCGAACAGACTCATGATCGGGCTGCATGCTGTTGTGTTAGTTTAGGCCACCTGAACCGGCTTGCGTCCGGTTGCGAACCCAATATCAGGAATTCCGGAGCAAAAAAAAGGATGGTAGAAGAAGGCCAGCTCCTGTGGAAACCCGGGAAAGACCGCCTCGCCAACTTGAATATCGACGCGTTCGCCAACTGGCTGACAGAGACGCGCGGCACGACGTTCGGGGATTACCGTGAACTGCAGCGCTGGTCCGTCGAAAACCTGGAGGATTTCTGGGCGGCGATCTGGGAATACTTCGACGTTCAGTCGTCGACTCCCTACGAATGCGTATTACGCGACAAGCGCATGCCGGGTGCCGATTGGTTTCCGGGCGCCGAACTGAATTACGCACAACACATTTTTCGCAATCGTGATCCGCAAGCAACGGCGCTGGTGTACGCCAGCGAGAATCGCGAACTCACCGATATGACCTGGGCAGAGTTGCGCGGCAAGGTGGCGGTGCTTGCGAAATGGTTCCGCGACTCGGGATTGCAGCCGGGAGACCGGGTCGCGGCCTATATCACCAATTGCCCGGAAGCCGTCATCGCCATGCTGGCGACCGTCAGCGCGGGCGGCATCTGGACGGCCTGCTCACCGGATCTCGGAACGCCGAGCGTACTGGATCGTTTCGCGCAACTCGAGCCACGATTCTTCGTGTGTGTGGACGGCTATCGCTATGGCGGTAAGACGTATCAACGTGAACAGCAGCTTCGCACCCTGGCAGGCGGGCTGCCCTCGGTCGAGTCCGTACTGGTGATCAGGAACCTCGACGGGGACGAGCAACAGGGCCCGGTTGCGGAAAGCGTGTTCTGGGATGAGTTGTTCGACGGCACATCGGTGGACGATATCGAATTTAGGCAAGTTCCGTTTTCGCACCCATTGTGGATACTGTTTTCGTCCGGAACGACCGGGCTGCCGAAAGCGATTGTGCATGGTCATGGCGGAATTCTTCTCGAACAGATGAAGCTTTCGTCACTGCACTTCGACCTGAAGCCGGGTGAACGGCTGTTCTTCTTTACGACCTCGGGCTGGATGATGTGGAATTTCCTGGTCAGCTCGATGCTGCTCGACGTGGTGCCGGTGCTCTACGACGGCAATCCAAACTACCCGGACGGCTGGACTTTGTGGCAACTCGCCGAAGACAGTAACGCAACGCTTTTCGGCGCCAGCCCGGCGTTCGTGCAGATGCAGCAAAATGCCGGCATCGTACCGAGGGACCGGTTCAGGTTCGATTCGTTGACATCCATCATGCTCGCCGGTTCGCCGGTGTCCGCGGAATGCATGGCGTGGTTCTACGACAGTGTCAAGGACGACCTGTGGCTGCTGCCCGGGAGCGGTGGCACCGATGTTTGTGCCGGCTATGTCGGCGGTGTGCCGGGGGACCCGGTCTACGCGGGAGAAATCCAGGGTATCCACCTGGGCGTCGATGCCGATGCATTCGATGAGCAAGGAAATTCCCTGGTCAACGAAGTCGGTGAACTGGTCATCAAGCAACCGATGCCGTCCATGCCGCTGTATTTCTGGAACGACGAGAATGACGTCCGCTACAGGGAAACCTATTTCGACATGTATCCCGGCATCTGGCGGCAGGGCGATTTTTTCAAGATCAACGAGCGCGGCGCGTGCTTCGTTCTCGGGCGCTCCGACTCGACGCTGAACCGGTTCGGCATTCGTATCGGCACCGCCGAGATCTATCGTTGTATGGACACCCTCGACGAAGTCGACGATGCGCTGATCGTCAATCTCGACCTGCCAGGCGGCAATTTCTTCATGCCGATGTTCGTCAAGCTGGCGAGCGGGCTCAAGCTGAACGACGAAATCGAAGGCAAGATTTGCAAAACGCTGAAGGAGATGTATTCGCCGCGGCACGTACCGGAGAAGATCTACCAGGTCGAGGAAATTCCCTACACGCTCACCGGGAAAAAGATGGAGGTGCCGGTTCGCAAGATCCTGATGGGTGTGCCCGAGGAGAAAGCGGCGAATCGCAACGTCATGGCCAATCCGGCATCGCTGGATTATTTCGTGCGATTTGCCGAGGAACAGGCCGACTATTCCATGTAGCTGGCTATGCCGGGTTCGCATCAACCGGGTAAGCGGCAAATTGGTTAAGATCGACAACAGCCGCGCGCGGGGGATTTGCAAGCAATAAACAGCTCGCGCAACCATACATCCCCTAACCAGGGTCAGAGCTGGCTCTGACCCCTAGCGATGCGCAAGCATCAGCGGAATCACCAGGTCCTCCTCGTCATCCAGGTGCCGCAGGATGCGGCGACACAGTAAGTCACTTGCCTCGATACAGGCGTCAGCGGCGCGCTTTTGCGCATCGCCGGCGGCCCGGCCCGGTGCCTCGACGCAATGCTGCAGGCTATGCAGCGATTCAATGGCCGAGGTGCCGCTGCCGCGCAGCAATCCATGGTCGCTTGCCAGTACGTCGAAACCTGCCCCGAGGCGGGGATCGGCAGTGCGAAAGGCCGGAAAATAATGATGATCTTCGACCTCGTGATGTCCCTGCAACGTCGAGATCAGGAAGTGTGTGAGGTAAGCGACCTCGTTCGCGAACGCCGCCATTTCACCCGCGTCACTCCGGTGCTTGTCAAGCGCTGCCTGAAGCGCCGCGCACAGTCTGCGAAAATCATTGTGCTTGTCAATCCAGAATTGCGCGAGCGGTGTCATGTCCTGTTGCCACGTTGCCCGCGGGTACTCTTTTAGCAGCACACACAGTTCGTCGGGCAATCCGGTGCGCTGGTCAATATCCTCATGTGATGACATTGTCACACTCAGTGTCGCAGGAGTGACCGGCAAGTCTAGTTGGCGCGCCTCGAAATGACGAAGCTCTCGTCATTGAACCAGAGACCGTTGTGCTTGTGCAGGATACGCGCGGTCGCATCGACGTAATCGCGCGACTCGAGAACACTCTCGAGTTTCTGGTCGTCGATCTGCGCAACGTATATGGCTGCGTTCCAGGCGGCGAGCAGGGTCGAGGTGCCGATACTGTCAGCAATCTCTTCCGGCAAGGTGTGCATCTTGTAACGCAGTATGGCTTTGGAATCGGACAAGGCGTTGAAATTGTAACTGCGCGCCTCGTGCCTGAGTTCGGTCTTGAGCGTCTTTATCAACTCGTGCCGGCTGACGGTAAAGGGGTCTTCCTCAGGCCAGATCTCGCGAATGATCTCGAGTCCGGGATCACGGCCGAAGGACTGGACCACGAGCGCACGGCCGCCCGGACCGAGGCTTCGCACGAGCGGTGACAGCACGTATTTAACTTTGAAATCGGCATTCATGCGTGCGCGCCAGGGTTGCGACGCAATGACCAGGTCGTAGTTGGCACCCGCATGGCCCGGTTTCGGGATGACCGAGTCGAGCAGGAACTTGTGATCCTTGCGGTACATGATCAGGACGGACGGCCGCACGTATTGTGGATTGCCGGTCTTCGGACTTGCCGTGGCCTGCCATGCGTCGACGAGCACTTCATCCATCGAGCGCAACTGTTGGCCGTATTCGTAGGCCGAGGTGCCCTCGAGTTCAACGATCTGCCAGTTGAGTGCCGCCGCCTTGGCAACGTCCAGCGGCATCAGCCACGGCGCTTCCTTGTAATAGAGATTGGTGAAGACGACCACGCTGGCCGGGTGTTCCACGAAACGATCCGGCAGTTTCTCGAGACTGAGCCTGATGTCCTCGAGGCTGATCTCCTTGCCAACGACGTAGAACGGCATGGTCGGGAAGCGCTGGTGCATGGCGCGCATGACATTGCCGAGCACCGTGCCGTCGCCCATGCCCGCATCGAAGAGTCGCACGGCCGGTGGATTCGGCCGCACGTGCGCAAACTCGCGCGACGCCCGCTCGGCGACCACCCATTTTTCGTTGCAGGTGTTAACGAAGGCCAGGTATTTCTGCCGATTGTCGTAGAAGCGAAACGGCCGTGTCACCGATGCGGCAGGCGTCGCCGGCGCGCTTGCTTGCTGCGTCGACGGTGCCTGCTCGGCACGCCCGTCGCCACCGCTTGCCGGATGTTCCCGGATGTAGGATTTGACCCGCTCCGCGGTGGCCAGCGTCACGTTCTTGCCGCTGCGCAGGCGAGAGCACAGCTTGCCGTCGTTAATGGCATGCCGTCCGAAAGTCGATTCGGCAATACCGGCGCGCTGGCAGTAATTCTCGATCTCGTCCAGCAACGCCTGGGTCGATTTCTGCATGGCTGCCCCGTCCACGGCCGAGGGCTGCGGATTATCCCATTTTTATACAAGCAATAGAAATTGGGATTTATCCCACAAACTTCGGAAAAGGGCTTGGAACGGCGCTTGTAGTGCGGCCAAACGCGGAATACTGCCCACCGGCAAGCAAAAGCATCGGCAGATAAAGGGGCGTGGAGTGGGCAACGTTCCCAGGAAAACGGAAATCTTATTGGCCGAGGCCGGAGTCGCGGGCGTGTTCGCGAGCCATGACGGCCCAGTCCAGCTTGCCGTCACCGCGCTCGATGGCGGCCTTGAGGTAATCGCGCCAGACGTAGGTGCTCGGCAGGGTCATGTCGGCAAGCCGGGCCGCTTCGAGCGCAAGTTCCGCATCTTTCAGGCCGATGACTGCCGTCGCGCCATGACCCTGCCACGCCTTGTCGACGATCATCCTGCCGTAGGTTTCGTACGCCGGCGCACCGAAGAGGCCTTTGAGGGTCACGTCGAGGAACAGGGAGGGATCCACGTCGAGCTTTTCGACCAGGTTGATCGCCTCGCCCATTGCCTCGATCGCACAGCCGAGCATGAAATTACTTGCGACCTTGATCGTCGTCGCGACCCGCGGTTCGCTTCCCACCTCGAACGTCTGCTTGCCGATCACGTCGAACAACGGCCGGACACGGCCCACTGCATCCGGAGAACCGGCGGGTATCAGGTTCAACAGTCCCTCCGCCGCAAGGTTCGGCCGGCCCAGGACCGGGCAGGCGACGAAGTGCTGCCCGGCAGCCTCGTGCAGTCTGGTCGCCGTGTCGATGGCCATGATTCCGTGCGTACCCATGGCCATGTGCACGCAATCGGCGGGCATCGTCACCAGCAGGCCGTCCTCACCGTCGAGCACACTGCGCAATGCCTCGTCACTCGGCAACATCGATACCACGACCTCCCTGCCGGCAGTGACCGATGCGACCGAGTCAACCGCTGCAGCGCCGGCCTTTACCAGCGACTCCGTTTGCCCGGGCGCCGGGTCGAAAACCAGCATGTCGTGACCGGCGGATCGGATGCGGCCGGCGATGCCCTGGCCCATGCGACCGAGGCCGATGAATCCCACTTTCATTTTCCTGTCCTTTTGCGGTTTGTCGGCGTTGACCGATCCAAGCTAACATAATCGTTCATCGGAGTGGCCAAACCCCGACTCTTTCTAAAGCGCCTATCACCATGTCCGCGGTACGACGCGATTGCACCCTGCTGACGGTCTTGCTGCTGATGTCGACGTTGGCCGCGTCCGCCCCGGATAGCGGGGAAACGGAAGTCATTCCGTTGATCGCCATCGATTCCTATGCACCGACCGCCTTGTGGACGCAGGTGTTCATCGACTACTTCATACCGGAGGTCGACCGGCGCCTTGCAATAAACGGCGATTACAAGATCCGTTGGAACAAGGCTTTCGGTGGCACGATCGCAAAAACCAGGGGCGTGCTCGATGCGTTGCAGTACGACCTGGCCGACATCGGTATCGTTACCACGCCGTATCATTCCGACAAAGTACCGTTCTACAACCTGCCCTACGTGACGCCATTCGTATCGGCGGATATCGGGCTCGTGTCGCGCACCATGTCGCAACTCGTCGAGCGCTATCCACAGCTGGCGGCTGAATGGCGAGACTACCGTCAGGTGTACCTGGTGACGGCCGGCGCCATCGACACTTACCAGATACTGACCGCCCACCCGGTCGCCACGCTCGACGATTTTCGCGGCCGCAAGATTGCCGGCGTCGGACCGAACCTGCGATACCTGGCCGGCCTGGACGCGACACCCGTCAACAGCGGCCTGAGTGACTGGTACAACAACCTGGCAACGGGACTGGTCGACGGTGTCATCAGCTGGGTCGAGGGCAGCGTCGCCTATCGACTTTACGAAGTTGCGCCGTACCTGGTTGATGTGCGGCTGGGTGCGGTCAGCACCAAAGTCATCAACGTCAATTCCCGCACCTGGTCACGGCTGCCGGACGAAGTGAAGACCGTGCTCAGGGAAGCGGCCGCGGCGTACCGCGACGAACTGGCGCGCGAGGTCGATCGTCGTGCCGCCAAGAGCACGATCGAGTTCCAGCAGCTCGGCGGCACAATTGTGACCCTGGACGAAATGCAACGACGCGCCTGGGCGAAAAGCCTGCCCAACGTCGCGCGGGAATGGGCTGACGATATGCAGGCACGCGGCCTGCCCGGACACGCGATCCTTGAGGATTACATGGAAATCATGCGCGCCAATGGCCAACCGATCGTGAGGCACTGGGACCGTGAATGAACCTGCACGGCAAACGGTCGGCATGACAGGCAAACCTTTTTCCGTGCTGCTGTCTTTTCTCAACGGCGCCGGCAGCGTGCTGATTTTCGCGCTGGTCGTGCTGATCAACCTCGACATCGTGGCGCGTTTCGTATTCAACGCGCCGATCGGCGGCGTTACCGAGCTCGTCGAGTTATCCATCGTGGCGATCGTATTCCTGCAGATCGCGGACGCGATACGCGCGGGGCGCCTGACCCGTTCCGACGGATTGTATTCCCGCTTGTGCATCAGGCACCCGCGTCTCGGGCACGGAGTGGGTGCAGTCTTCGATATCGCCGGCGCAATGTTTTTCGTGACGATCGTCATCGGCGGAATTCCGCGCCTGGTCGATGCCTGGCAGCGCGGCTATTTTTCCGGCATTACCGGCGTCTTCGTCGTCCCGGTTTGGCCGGTGCGACTCGTGGTCGTGATCGGCGCTTTGTCTGCCGTTGTCGTGTTTCTGCTGCTCGCGTTTCGGAACCTGAAGGGCGTACTGGGTAAGCAGCCGTGAGCGGCATCGACATCGGGCTCGTATCGGTGCTCGCGATCGTCGTCCTGATTTACGCGGGACTGTACGTGCCGATCGCGCTCGGCCTCGTATCCTTTGTCGCCGTGTGGTTCCTGAGGGGTAGCACAGACGCACCGGTGTACCTCGTGACGCTGGCGGCATCCAACAGCCTCGAGGACTACGTATTCGGTGTCATCCCGCTGTTCGTGCTGATGGGATTGCTGGTCAGCCATTCGGACATGGGTCGCGACATCTACCAGGTCGCAAACCAGCTACTGAACAGGGTGCGTGGTGGCCTCGGCGTGGCGACCGTGGCTGCCAATGCGGCCTTTGCGGCGATCACCGGCGTCAGCATCGCGTCCGCATCGGTCTTCGCACGCATCGCAGTACCGGAGATGATGAAATTCGGCTACAGGCCGCGATTTGCGGTCGGTGTCGTGGCGGGAAGCTCGGTTCTCGGCATGCTGATCCCGCCGAGCGTAATCCTGATCGTCTACGCCATTATCACCGAACAGTCGGTCGCTGCGCTTTTCAAGGCCGGCATCGTTCCCGGGGTGATTCTGTCCCTCGCCTACATTGCTGCAATTGTCGCCATGGCTTACCTGGCGCCGGGCTATGTCGGCGCCGGCCGTGCAATCGTCGACCAAGGCGATTCACCGTCGCATTTGCCGGCCGGTGAAATTGTTGCGAAAACGGCACCTCTCGTGACACTGGTATTGCTGGTCCTCGGCGGAATTTACGGTGGTGTCTTCACGCCGACCGAGGCCGGCGCCGTCGGCGCGCTGGGCGCGTTGATCATTGCCGCCGCGAAACGGAAACTGGATCGCAGCGCCCTCTGGGCCGTGCTGGTCGAAACAGGACATATCGTCGCCTCCATCCTGATGCTGATCGTCGCCGCTACGATGTACAGCAGGATGCTCGGCATCTCGGGGTTACCCAATGAACTCGGGGAATGGATCGGCCGCTCCGATATCGGCCTCTATGGGGTTCTCGCCATCTATGTCGCGCTTTTGATTGCCCTCGGCACACTGGTCGACACGACTTCGATCATCCTGATCATGGTGCCGCTGTTTCTGCCCATCGTGACGCCTTACGAAATCGACCTGGTCTGGTTCGGCATCATCACGGTCGTCGGCGCGGAAATCGGATTACTCACGCCACCGCTCGGCATTTCCTGTTATGTCATCAAGTCGACCCTGACTGACGAGCGGGTAAGCCTTAAAGACATTTTCGCCGGCGCATTCCCATTCGCAGTCATCATGCTGTTTGTGCTGATCCTGCTGATCGCCTTTCCAAAACTGAGCGTGGGTCTCTGATTCAAACGGCCGCTTCGATTGCCCTCGCAAGCGCAGCAGTCTTGGCGTTGCCGCCCATGTCGGGCGTGAGCCGCTTGCCTTCGCGCAAAACGTTTTCTATCGCGGTGATGATGTCGTCGTGCGCCTGCCGATGGCCGAGATGATCGAGCATCAACGCGCCCGCCCAGATCGTGCCGATCGGGTTGGCAATGCCCTTGCCGGCAATATCCGGCGCGGAACCGTGCACCGGTTCGAACATTGACGGCAGCTCTCCCGACGGGTTGAGGTTCGCCGACGGCGCAATCGCGATCGTCCCGGTGCAGGCCGGACCGAGGTCTGACAATATGTCGCCGAAAAGATTGCTGCCGACGACGACATCGAAATATTCGGGCATGCGCACGAAGTTCGCCGTCAGTATGTCGATATGGAAGCGGTCGACGTCGACATCGGGATAACGCTTCGCCATTGCCGCTACCCTCAAATCCCAGTAGGGCATGGTGTGAAATATGCCGTTCGACTTGGTTGCAGACGTCAGATGTTTCGCCGGGCGACTTTGTGCGAGATCAAACGCGTATTCGAGCACGCGATCGATGCCGCGGCGAGTGAAGACGCTTTGCTGTACAACCTGCTCCTCCGGCGATCCCTCGTTCTCGATGCCGCCGATCGTCGAGTACTCACCTTCGCTGTTTTCGCGTACGACATGGAAATCGATATCACCCGGCTTTCTGCCGGCGAGCGGGCAGGGCACGCCCTCGAACAGACGCACGGGCCGCAGGTTGACATACTGGTCAAAGCCGCGACGAATCGGGATCAATAACCCCCAGAGCGACAGGTGGTCGGGAACCCCGGGATCACCAACGGCACCGAGATAGATCGCATCAAATTCCCGCAATTGCTCGATGCCGTCTTCCGGCATCATGCTCCCCGTTTCGAGCCAGGTCTTGCAGGACCAGTCGAATTCCCGCCACTCGAAACTGATGCCGTGCTTGCGACCCGCGGCCTCCAGCACCCGCATGCCTTCCGGTATGACCTCCTTGCCGATGCCATCGCCGGGAATCACTGCAACACGAATGGGCGCGGTCATGTCTTCATTGGTTCAGTGCTGCCTGGATCAGTGTCGGTGGACCCCTTTTGTCTTTCGCTCGAATCAACCTTGGTAGTACTGATCAACATCGGAATCCAGAAAGACAAAAGGGGTCCACCGACACTGACCCTTACCCTTACATCAACGGATCCACCGGCACGGACCCGGGCTGCCGACTAGTAGTTCATGCCGCAACCGAACAGCTCGTCGGTCGGAAACTTGGTGATGACCTCGATGCCGGTTTCGGTCACGACCACCTCGTCTTCGAGACGCACGCCGTCGTAGCCGACGCCGGCATAGGTCTCGAGCGCGAATACCATGCCCGGTTCGATCACCACCGGGTGATCGACGCTGTAGGCACGGGAGATGATCGGGAACTCCCAGAGCCCGACGCCGAGGCCATGCCCGTACTGCAGGCCGAAGATCTCGTGCTCGTTCTTTGCGCCCATCTTCTTGTAGTCGGGCCAGGTCGTGGCGACATCGGCCGTGGTCACGCCGGGCTTTGTCGCCTCGATGCCGCCGAGCTGGTACTCGAGGCAGCGCGCGTGTATGTCCCTTTGCTTCTGCGTCGGTTTGCCACAGCAGAAGCAGCGATAGACGCAGGTGTGGTAACCGTTGAACATGCACACGACGTCCATGAATATCATGTCGCCCGGCTGGATCAGGCGGTCCGAGCTCAGGTGCGGGTGTGGATGCGTGCGGTTGCCGGTCGTCACCTGTACGTTGTGCACCCATTGCGCGCCCAATCGGTGCATCTCGTGGGACGCGACGGCCTGCAGGTCGTTTTCCTTGACCCCGGGCGCGATGGTGGACGCGATCTTGTGGAATGCCGCGTCGACGATGGCAGCGCCGTGCTTCAGGCACATGATCTCGTCTTCGTTCTTGATCGCCCTCGCGTATTGCATGACGCCCTGGCCGTCGGCAATCGTATAGCCTTTTTCGAGCATGGCGAGGATGATCTGCGATTCGACGATGTCGACGCCGATGCGAATCTTCTTCTTGTCCAGCTTGTAATTGTCGAGGACCATGTCGAGGTCCTTGAGAAAGCCCTCGTAGCACTTCCATTCCATCGGCAGTGCGCCATACATCGTGCCGTGTGCCGGAAACGTGTAATCGGCGATCCAGGGGCAGTACAGTTTTTCGGCGGCAACCTCGGAACCGAAGCCGAAGATATGCGGCGGGCCGTCGCGCGGCACGATCGCGTAGCGCCCCATGTTGTCGACTTCCGGTGAGGCAACGGCCGTCGAGGTCGAATAGCGCTTGTTGCCGGTGTCGAAGAGCAACAGGCACTCGATGTCGAACTCGTCCATGTATTTCTTGATTCTTCCAACCCGGTGTTCTCGCATACGGTCGAAATCGATACGCTGCTCGTAATCGACCTGCATCATTCCATGGGTGCCTTCTCTCACGTCGTGTACTCCAGCTTAGGCTTCTACTTGTTCCGCTTGGCCGCTTGCCGCGGACCTGATTATCGCATCTGTCACGGCTGTGCCGTGAATCATCTCGGCGGTCGCGATCGGGAAAGGTTCACCGCCTGCCGCAGCGCGGGCAAACCGTTCCAGCGCTTCACGGCTGACGTCATGTTTTGCCGCCTCCCACGTTTCGGCCGGGCCCTTGGCCGGCTTGAACGTGCATTTGCCAAAAAGACCAAAACGGCGTTCCTCCGAAGGCGCACCGGCGATGTGGGTCATGCCCTCCAGCCTGACGAAGCCTTTCGAGCCGTAGACCTGGAAATCGAAGCCGCCGCCGGTTGCCGTCATCGTGCCGAGATAGCCGGACATGCCCTCCTTCATGCGAAACAGGATCGAGGTCGTGTCATCGCCGTCGATTTCGACCGCGCGCCGGAAACTCTGGCAAAAGACCTGCTCGATCTCGCCACACAGGTCGATCATTCCGTCGATTGCATGTACTCCCATCGGCATCAGGCCGCCGCAGGGCGTTTCCTCGCGGTTCGCGCGCCACGCATCCGGCGTGAGATACAGGGCATTCGGAAATGTCATCGTCGATTCAAGGTGCAAGATTGTTCCGAGTTCGCCCGACCGGATCATGTTCCTCAGCTTCATCATCTCGGGATGCAGTCGCCGGTTGTAGCCGACGCCCAGGGTAATACCCGATTTCTCCGCAGCCGCTACGGTCGCTTCGGCCTCCGATTTGCTCATCGCGAACGGCTTCTCGCAGAAAACGTGCTTGCCGTGCTCCGCCGCGGCAATCGACTGCGAACTGTGCATCGAATTCGGGGTAACCAGCACGACCGCGTCCACGTCGGGATCCTGGAGCACCCCGTCGTAGGACGAATGCATTTTCAACTCATGCTGTTTTGCAAACGCCTTGACATCGTCCGTAACGGTACCGGTTGCACCGGCTATGAATCGAATGTCATCGCTGACACCCGATACCGATTCCACGACCGTCTTGCCCCACCAGCCGAGGCCAACGATGGCAGCGTCAATCATCGTAGTCATCCATGTATTTTTTTCGCCGTGTTATTCTCAGCACACGCGCGACGCGGGTCTTGATTTGATCGTTTTCGCGAGAGGTTGATTTTTTGTGCGCGCTAACGAGTTTTTCACAATTGTTCCGTCAAGGCAATGAAGGGCGAATGCGTGGGAAAACGCCCATCGGCAAGCAAAACCGGCGGGGAGAAAGATCTGATATATGCCTGTTGAGGAGCCTTTCAGCTCGTGGATGATTCTGCTTGCCCGATTGTGCCTGGCGACGGTATTTTTGGTGAGCGGCATTCACAAGGGTATCTGGCATGACAAGGCCGTACAGGAGTTTCGAGATGCCGGAGTACCTGCCGTCGGATTCTTCCTGCCGCTGACGATCGCGCTGCACCTTGTTGCGCCACTTGCCCTGGTGCTCGGTGTACATGTTCGCGAAGCTGCGCTCGCGTTGGCCTTGTTTACCGTCATCGCGACCGTGAAAGTACATTGCTTCTGGCGCATGGAGGGAACCGAGCGGCTCGCACGGAGTAGAATCGCCATGGCGCACCTTGCGGTGGTCGGCGGTTTGATCATCCTGGCTGCCGTCGGGCCCGGGAAACTTGTGATTTGAATGACGCGCAAGGCATCGACGAGATGAGGCATTGAACGACAACAGCGTACAACTTGCCGATACCGAGACTCGCCTCGAGTTGTATCGCCTGATGCAGGCATGCAGGATGATGGAACAGCGCGCGTATGAGCTGTTCATGCAGAACCTGGTCAAGGGCACCACCCACCTGGCGCTCGGCCAGGAAGCGGTCGCCGCCGGTTTCGGTGCAGCCATGCGCGAGGACGATTACACGTTCTGCACCTATCGCGGCCACAACCATACGCTGGTGCGCGGCGTGTCGATCACCAGCATTCTCGGCGAACTCATGGGTCGCGAGTGCGGGCTGCTGCGCGGCAAGGGTGGTTCGATGCACCTGATGAGCATGCAGCACGGCGTCCTCGGCTCCTACGCGATCGTCGGCGCGCACATGCCGATCGCCGCCGGTGCTGCGTTGTCCGCGCAATACCGGAACTCGGGGCAGGTCGCGGTCTGTTTTTTCGGCGATGGCACGACCAATATCGGCGCCTTTCACGAGGCACTCAATTTCTCCGCTATCTGGAAACTGCCGGTGGTCTACGTGTGCGAGAACAACCTGTACATGGAGTACACGCCGATCGGCGAAGTTACCGCGGTAAAGAACCCTGCCGCGGACCGGGCGGCATCGTACGGGCTCGAGCCGATTCTGATCGATGGCAACGACGTCGACCTCGTTTACTCGACGGCGACGCAGGCGCTCAAAAAAGCACGCGACGGGGGCGGCCCGAGCCTGGTCGAGTGCCAGACCTACCGTCACGGCGGTCACTCGCGCGCCGATCCGGGCAAGTACCGCCCGCAAGAGGAGCTTGCCGCCTGGCTCGAACGCGATCCGATCAAGCTTTACCGCAAGAAACTTCTTGATGCCGGGGTCGACGCGTCCGAGCTGGACGCGATCGACAAGCAGACCGAAGCGCGCGTCGACAAGGCGGAGCAGACCGCCCGCTCGAGCCCGCCGCCGCCGGTCGAGATCGCGGACACCGACGTCTGGTCCGACGGGAGTTCGACGTGGCGGAACTGAGCTTCCGGGAAGCCGTCGCTGCCGGCATTGCACAGGAGATGCGCCGCGACGATTCGGTAATCTTCATTGGCGAGGACGTCGCGGCGGCGGGCGGCGTGTTCAAGACCACCGAAGGCCTGCAGGCGGAATTCGGCGCCTTGCGGGTACGCGATACGCCGATCTCGGAGCAGGCGATCGTCGGCGCGGCGATGGGTGCGGCAATGACAGGGCTGCGGCCGATTGCCGAAATCATGTTTTCCGATTTCTTTGCCGTCTGCTGGGACATCGCGGCCAACCAGATTGCCAAAACGCGGTTCATGTCCGACGGCCAATGCAGTTTTCCGCTGGTACTGCGCTGCGCCAATGGCGGCGGCGTTCGCTTCGGTGCCCAACATTCGCAGAGCGTCGAAAACTGGGCGATGGCCGTACCCGGCCTCAAGGTCGTGGCGCCGTCCACGCCGGCTGATGTCAAGGGACTGCTTGCAGCAGCGATCCGTGACCCGGACCCGGTGTTGTTTTTCGAACAGAAATCGCTGTACGGGACCAGGGGAGAAGTGCCGGATGACGAGCACGTCGAAACCCTGGGCGAGGCGCGGGTCCTGCGCGAAGGCGGTGACGCCACGATCGTGGCCCTGGCCGCAATGGTCCCCAAAGCGTATCGCGCGGCGGAGTTGCTCGAGAGCGAGCACAGGATTTCCGTCACCGTAATCGATTTGCGATCCCTGGTACCGCTCGATACGGCTACGATCTTCGAAAATGTATCGAAGACGGGACGACTCGTCACCGTCGAGGAAAATCCGCGTCTTTGCGGATGGGGTGCGGAGGTCTCGTCACTGGTCGCAGAGGAACTGTTCTGGGACCTCGAAGGACCGATCGTCCGTGTCACAACACCGCACGTTCCATTGCCTGCGGCAGACGCCCTCGAAGACTCGGTCATACCGAGCGTCGAGCGCATTGTCGACGCCGTGGTGAAACTCGTGGACTAGGAGGCAATCCTTGGACGTCCTGATGCCGCAACTCGGCGAGACCGTCACGGAAGGTACGGTTGCTGCCTGGTACAAGAAAGCCGGCGATGCCGTCAAAAAAGGCGAGCGGCTCCTCGATATCGAGACAGACAAGGTCGCCACCGAGATCGAAGCGCCGGCATCGGGCGTCATTACCAACATCAATGTAGACGAAGGCAAAACCGTGGAAGTCGGTACGGTGCTCGCCGTCATCGCGGCAGACGGCACAGACGAAAAAGTTACTGATGCGACGCCGGCGCAGCCCGCTGCATCGAAGCAGGCGCCGACAAGAAGCGGCGAATCCGAAGCGTCCGTCGCTGACCGCCTGTCGCCGGCCGTGAGGCGGCTGATCAGGGAACACAAGCTTGATATTGCCGCGATCCACGGCACCGGGCGGGACGGGCGGGTGACCCGCCGCGACGTGCTCAAACACCTCGAATCGGGCGATACGGAGCAACCCGGGGTCGAGCGCATTGCCTTCAATCGCGTTCGCAAGGTTACTGCCGAACATATGCTGCGCTCCATAACAACTTCCGCGCACGTGCTGCAGACCATCGATGCCGATTTCAGCGCGATTGAACGTGCGAGAGGCAAATCCCTGAGCTACCTGCCGTTCATGGCACGCGCACTGTGCATTGCGATTCCAGACTTTCCGTGGGTGAATGCGAGTGTCGACGGAAATGAACTCGTCGTGTATCCGAATATCGATCTCGCGATCGCCGTCGACCTGGATTTCGAAGGGCTGGTGGCGCCCGTGATCAGGGATGCGGCGAGTCTCAACGTCACGGAGCTCGCGGCACAAATACAGGTCCTGGTAGATGCGGCCAGGTTCGGTCAGCTGAAAGCCGACGACCTGCGCGGCGGAACCTACACCTTATCCAACCCGGGTCCGTTCGGCACTTTGTTCACGGCACCGATCATCAACCAGCCACAGGTTGCGATACTGTCGATGGACGCGGTGAAAAAACGGCCCGTCGTGATCGAATCGAAAAAGAGTGAATCGATCGAGATACGACCCGTCGGTATCCTGGCGCATTCATTCGATCATCGTGCATTCGACGGTGCTTATTCAGCCGCGTTCCTCAGGCGGCTGAAGACCGTCATCGAAAAAACGGACTGGAAGAACGAACTCTAGATCAGGATCTTATGTCGATTTGTAGCGCAGGGTCGGCGGCCCTGATACGCGTCTCTTCCGCGCCCAGTTCCTTGCGCACGATATTGGCCCCCTGCGCCAGCGCGGCTGCCTTGTAATAGGCGATTGGACGCGGCACGCCCTGTCTGCCAAAACCGCAATCCGATGACAGGATCAGGTGTTCCGCGTCGATGTATTTGAGGGCCTCGCGCACGTCCGCAGCGATCTCCTCCGCGGTTTCGCATTGCAATGCGCGATGACTGATGCACCCCAATGCGATCTTCTTCTTGAGCTTGCCCTTGTACTGTTTGAAAAACGGCAGATTCTTGTGGCCGTTGTCCTTGGACTCGATCGTCCAGACGTCGCCCTTGCAGGCGTTGAGGTAGAGGTCGATCGAGTGCTCGTAGTTCACGTTCGGGTCGAAGCAGTGCTGGGCGCCGGGATTGCCCCAGCAGGTATGGATCCAGAGTTCCACGTCGTCGAGTCCGTCAACCTGGTGATTGAAAAGATCGACGTAGAATTGCAGCGTGTCCTTGTCCTGGGTGTAGACGGCCGTGCTGTGGATCGCCGGCTCTTCCACCTGGATCACCTGGCAGCCGGCCGCCGCGAGTGCGCGAAGTTCGGCGTTGATGATCGTTGCGAGATCCCACATGAGTTCGCGCTTGTCATCGGCGTAAACGTCCGTGCCGAGATTCAGGACTGCGGCGGCGAGGTCGGCGGATATAGTGCCGAACTTGACCGGTTTCTCCGTGCGCGACTGGGCGATGCGCCAGATCTTGTCGAACTCCAGGGGAATCTTCGGCTCGACTTTGCCGACGATCTTCGGGTACTTCCAGCCGCCGACGATTTCGTTGAGCCAGGTGCCGACGGGATACTGCCACATCGCGTTGGTACTTTCCGACTCGTGCTCGGAAATGCCGGTGACGCGCTGCGTGGGATAGGAGAACCAGGAACGACCGGCCAGGTCGGCATCGAGGTGGTAATCCCCGTTCGTCAGTATGTCCAGCCCGGCCGCGTCCTGGTCGCTCAGAATCGAACTCACCGCATCCGTAAACTGCTCGCGAAAAGCGACATCGGACATCGCCGTCGAGAACGGCTGACCATACAGATTACCCGTGTACCATGCCGGTCGTGGCCAGGAACCGGTGACGGTCGTCGGAATTACTATGTCCTTGGTCGCTGTATACATCGAACAGTTTTCTCCCTGCCGGATTTCAGAAGTGCTTGGTAAAGGTCAGGCCGCCGCGAGCCGGTGGCGCCTTCCACAGAAAGTGCGAGCCTGGTGCCGGCCCCGGCGAAAACTCGGAGTTGTACTCCTCGTCGAAAACATTCTTACCCCAGAGAATCAGAGACCAGTTGTCCTCGACTTCTATGCCCAGGCGCGCGTCGACCAGGTTTACATCGCTGCGCTTGGAAATATTGCCTGGCTCCCACCAGGTATCGCCAATCTGCTGATAGTCGATCCGGAACACCCCGTAGGCGTCGCCGCCGAAGAGGTTCATCGGGTAGCGGAGCTGTGCGCCCACATTCAGCGTGTAATCCGATACGAGCGGCGCGTTATTGCCGTTGTCAGCCGGATCCGCTGCTCGCTTGATATCGCTGTCTGTCAGGCCGAGGCCGAAATAGCCGCTGAAGTAGTCGTTGAACTGTGCGCTGGCCTCGAGCTCCAGTCCCGTGTACTCGACCTCGGGAATGTTGCCGAGGTTCTGCGTGCTCGTATTGGGGTCAAAGAAAAAGAAGTACGCGTTTTCGAAATCCGTGAAGTACGCGCTGATGGAAGTCGAGAATCGGCCACCGCCAAATATGGATTTGAGACCCACTTCATAGGTATCGGCAATCTGCTCCTCGAACAGATCCTCTACGCCCGGCTCCGGAACGGCCACGCCGACGCCACTCTGGTTAAATCCGCCACTGCGGAAACCACGACTGTAACCACCCCAAATTGTATGTGCGTCGCTGGGCTTGTAGCGAAGTGTGACTTTCGGCTGCAGGGAGTCCCAGGTGTTTTTGCGGACTTCACCAAAGGTCGTCAGTCCAAAAGTCGGGTCATAAAGCGGCTCGGTCAGGGTCGTATTCTCGCGCTCGTCCTCGTCGTACCGCAGCGATACCGATGCCTCGAAGTTGTCGCTGAAATCATAAGCCACCTCCGCGAACACCGCCCAGGCGAAGTTGTCTTGCGCATCGACGAGCAAACCCAATTGCGGGCTGGGGTCGGTCATTCCATCGACAAAAACGGATGCCCTTGGTACTTTTTTCACGTCAAAAACGCCATTGCCGCGATCGATCTGGTTACCGGTGGAGATATAACGGTCGGTGCTGATGAAGTAGGCACCGGCTATCCAGCGAAAATCCCTGTCCGCCGGGGAGACGAAACGGAACTCCTGGCTCAGCGCGTCGGATTCCAGGTATTGGGTCTGGCTCAGGTCAACGGTCGCATCGCCTGTCAGGAAGCGAATGAAATCGCCGAAACCACCCGTAAATGGACCGTTCAGCCAGGATCTGGGCCGCGGAAGGAAGTCATACTGATCGCCGGTCAAGAGCTCGTCGAGATCGTCGTACGCGGTAATGGAGGTAAACGTGCCCGCGTCGCCGGTCCATGCGAGCCGCAGGCTCGCATTGAAAATATTGCGCTCGTTGACCCCGTCGTTATTGGCCTCGACTGGCAGGCTCGTATCGTCCGCCTCTGCCGCGATCACAAAGTAAAGCGACTGGGTATCCACCAACGACGTGCTGACGCGGAAATCAGCAGAAAATCGGTCACTCGGTTCGTATAGTAATGTGAGCCTTGCGGCAAGTTCTTCGAACGGGTCGGCCTCTTCACCCCGAAATGCGTTATTGATATAGCCGTCTGTATCGAAATAGGAAATGGCCGCGCGGTACTTGAGTGTTTCGGAATTTCCGAACGGACCGCTAACCATGCCACGGACGCTATAACCCGGGCCCGAATCGGCACCCAGTTCGATTCTCCCTTCGAATTCGTCGCCGGGCGGTTTTGTGACGACGGTAATCGCGCCGCCTATCGCGTTTCTGCCGTACAGCGCGCCTTGCGGCCCTCTGAGCACCTCGATCTGCTGGATGTCGTAGAGTTGCTGCGTGAACTGGGCCGGGTGTGGCATGAGCACCCCGTCAACCAGGACTGCAGCCGACATTTCGCTGTTTCGAGCTTGTGAGACGCCGCGAATGGTCAAGAAAGACGTGCCCACGTTTTGCGTCTCGACGAGCGTCACATTCGGTGTCAGCGCAACGAAATCCCGAGGATTTTCAATGCCGGCGGACGCGATTTCCTCAGACGTGAAAGCCGTCATCGACACCGGTACGTCCAGCAATCTCTCATCGCGTTTTCGGGCAGTAACCACGATTTCCTCGATGACGCCGGATGATCCGGTTTGTGCGCTGGCGATTGGTGCGCTGAAACACAGCGCAAACGAAATCGACGGAAGCAGAAATATCTTCCAGAAACGTATTCTCATGATGCACCCCCGCAGCCAGAGAAGACCAGCCGTTTTAAGGAAAATCTTAGCACACGCGCTCTGGGCCCTCTATCAAACATTAGTGATATGACCATCGATTCTGAGTCAGGGGATATTGCCCACCCGCGGCATAAGCCGGTGTGCAGTTCGTAGCGGCAAATGCCCAGGACTTGCCGCGTCGCCTTGAACGGTTGTACGCTCGTTTGCTGTCCCGAAAAAACTGCGCCGGATCCTTCAATTGCGCTCTCGGGTCGCGATGCGGATCAATAAGAACGCAAGGAGATTCACAGCATGCTCAAGGCAACTGCAGACCTCACGCTTCCCACCGCAATCATTGGCTCGTTGCCCAGGCCGAGCTGGTTCACCGAAAACATCGGCGCCGACAGTTTCCTCCGCCGCATGATGAATTCGCGGTTTCGCGAGCAGTACACGGACGCGGTCGCCGTGCACCTGAAAGACCAGGAAGCCGCGGGCCTCGACATCTGTACGGACGGTGATGCCCACTACGACGAGGAAGTGGGTGGCCAGAGCTGGACCAGTTATCCATTGTTTCACATGCAAGGATTCAGCCGCGACGATCCGCAGCCGGCGATCATGCGCACCGGCGGCGTCGCGTTTCCGATGGGGCATATTCTTCACGACTATCTCGAGGCGCGCATCATGCCGAGGATCGTCGGGCCGATCGGTCGTGGCGACCTGCAATACACAGCGATGTGGAAAGCGGCGCAGCGCATGACATCGAAGCCGGTGAAATTCGGCACCGTCACACCGGAGATTCTCGCTGCCGCGGTCGACGACACGTATTACAAGGATCCCGTGGAACGCATCATGGCGCTGAGCAATGCGATCAATGAGGAACTGAACGAGCTGGCGGACGCAGGGTGCCCGGTAATCCAGATCGAGGAGCCGCAGATTCACATGATCCCGGCGCGCGGCAAACTGTTCGGCAAGCTCGACATGGGCGACATGGCAGACATTTTCAACAACACGGCGAAAGGACTGACCGCCAAGACCGAGGTCTGGTGCCACACCTGCTGGGGCAATCCGTCACAGCAGCGCATGTTCAAGGAGATACAGAGCTACGAACCGTCGCTCAAGCACCTGAACGAGGTCGACGCCGATGTGATCACTTTCGAGTCCTGCAGTTCGGGCATGATCGATATTCCTGCGATCGGCAAGACGATAACGGACAAGAAAATTGCAATCGGAATGATCGACCATCATTCGCTGCAGGTCGAAAGGCCCGACGAAATTGCCGCCAACATTCGCGAGACGCTGAAACACATCCCGGCCGAACGGCTGATCCTGTGCTCCGACTGCGGTATGGGACGCGAAGGCATGAGCAGGCGTCACGCGCGTTACAAGATGGCATCGCTCGTGCAGGGCACCAATATCGTTCGCAAGGAACTGGGGCTTCCGCAAGCGGAATGCCTCGCTGCGGATGACAGGTATTCGCTGACAGTCACGGAAGACTGATCGCCAACCAGGGGGTATGAGATGGATTCTGCCGACAGAAGCAGCAAGCAGCCGATTTTCTTCGTATGCCTGCTTTCACTAATTCTTGTTACGACGTCCGCGCGGGCCGACGACCTGACCGTGCCCGCCCTCACGGCCTGGCTCGATGCGTACGGCGAGGCCTGGGAAACGAGGGATGCGGATGCTGCCGCGAACATTTTTTCTGAAAACGCGACCTACCAGGTGACGCCCTACGAGGAACCGCACGTCGGGCAGGACGGCGTACGCAGCTATTGGGCAGGCGTTACCGCAAACCAGCGCAACGTACAGTTCGATTACCAGGTCCTGGCTGTGACCGGCAATACCGGGATCGCGCACTGGACTGCGAATTTCGACGTCGAAGGTGGGCCGAATATCGACCTGAACGGGGTATTCGTTCTCGATTTCGATGAAGATGGCAGGTGCCGACGACTTCGCGAATGGTGGCATTTGCAAAGCGACGCTGCTGCCGAACAGGACTGACTACTTACGGTCTAGATTCCTGCGGGTGAAGAAACTTGAATGACGCCGCTTGACGCGACGGCGGCGAATCATCGAATCAATCCCTGATCATGAGGTATCTATGAGTGAAGTAGTGCGGCTCGAAAAATCGGGCATGGTAGGCCTGGTCATCATCGACAGTCCGCCGGTTAATGCCCTGTCCGAAACGGTACGTCTGGGACTTCAGGACTGTTTCCGTAAAGCTGCATCCGACGAATCGATCGAGGCTATCGTCCTCATGTGTGACGGTAGGACGTTTATTGCGGGCGCCGACATTGCCGAACTCGACGACGTGATTGGCGATACGAGCTACCACGAACTGTTTGCGCAAATAGAGGGCATGGCAAAACCGGTCGTCGCCGGGCTGCACGGCACGGCGCTCGGCGGCGGGGTCGAGGCGGCTCTGGCATGTCACTACCGGGTCGCTGACGGCAAGACAAAGATCGGTTTTCCGGAAATCAATCTCGGCATCGTGCCGGGGGCTGGCGGAACGCAACGCCTGCCGCGAGTCATCGGCGTCAAGGGCGCGCTGAACATGCTGCTCAGTGGCCGCCCCGTCGATGCGAGCGATGCGCTGTCGAGCGGCCTCATCGACGCGGTGACCGATGACGATCTTCGACAATTTGCTATCGACTTCGCCGGCAAACTCGTCAAGGACGGCAACGGTCCGCGACGCGCCTGTGATGTCGAGCTGAAACGCGATGCCGAAACGGACGCGTTTCTCGAAGCCGAGCGCGCACGGGTCGCGGCGCAGATGCCCGACCGCGAAGTCCCGGGCATGGATATCGACGCCGTCGAAGCTGCGGTGGACTTGCCCTTCGACAAGGGGCTGGTGCGCGAAAAAGAGATAAGTGACGCGTCGCTGCGCACGCTCGAAGCCAGGGCCATGATGCGGCTGTTCTTCGCCGAGCGCCAGACGTCGAAGATTCCCGGCATCGATCCCGCTCTGGCGAAGGACATAGCGTCCGGCGGCATCATCGGAGCCGGCACGATGGGGCGCGGCATCGCGATGGCGTTCGCCAATGCCGGCATCCCGGTGAGGCTTCTCGATGTCGACAAGAAAGCCGTGGATGCCGGACTCGATGCGATCCGGGGTGAGTACCAGCGGCGGGTCGATAAGGGACGCATGACCGCCGAGTCCGCGGACAGCAAGGTGGCATTGATCACGGGGGCCACCAACTACGCCGACATTGCGGACGCCGACGTGGTCATCGAAGCCGTGTTCGAAAACATGGCATTGAAAAAGGAAATCTTTGCGAAGCTTACGAAGACCTGCAAACAGGGAGCGATCCTGGCAACCAATACCTCGACGCTCGATGTTGCCGAGATCGCCAGCGCGACGGACAGGCCGCAGGACGTTGTGGGCCTGCACTTCTTCAGTCCGGCACAGGTCATGCGCCTGCTCGAGGTGGTGCGCACCGGGGAAACGACGGACGAAATCATTGCCACCTCCATGAGGCTGGCAGGCCGGCTACGCAAGGTCGGCGTGCTGTCTGCCAACCAGTACGGCTTTATCGGCAATCGCATGATGGACCCGTACGGGCGCGAGGCGGAGCACATGCTGCTCGAAGGCGCAACGCCGCGACAGATCGACAGCGCGCTCGAGCGCTTCGGCATGGCGATGGGCATCCTTGCCGTTTTCGACATGGCCGGTGTCGACGTGGGCTACAAGGTCCGCGAAGAGCGCAAGGCGCTGCTGCCCGACGACCCGGGTTTCTATCGCGCCTCGGCGTTGCTGGTCGAACGCGGCTGGCTCGGGCAGAAAACCGGATGTGGTTACTATCGCTATGAGAAGGGCTCACGTGAGCGCCTCGATAACCAGCAAGCGCTCGACATGTTTGCCGCCGAGGCAGATCGGCTCGGCATCGAACGGCGCGACATTTCCGACCAGGAGATCGTTGACCGTTGCGTTTGCGCGCTCATCAACGAGGGCGCGAAGGTCCTGGAAGAAAAGGTCGCGTTGCGCGGGCTTGACGTCGACGTGGTCTACACTTCCGGGTACGGATTCCCGAGACACCGCGGCGGGCCGATGTTTTACGCGGACACGCTCGGCCTGGACACGGTTTGCTCGAAAATGGAAAAGTTTGCCGCTGCGCTCGATCCGCAATACTGGCAGCCGGCAACGCTGCTACGGGATTTGAGCCGAAGCGGTACCACCATCGCCGACTTTTCCAACGTGTGAAAGGACGAGAGAACATGAAGAAGCTGACGTATGCGCTGATGACGATCGCGCTGTTGCCGGTGTTGTTGATCGCTCAGGATGCAACAGACGAAGACCCGGTGGAACTTGAGATCACCGAGGAGACTTTCCGCTGCATCACGGACATGACACCGGTGCGACATTTCTATGTCGACAACCTGCTCGGTAATCTCGAAGGCACGCTGGCGGTCGCCGACTCCGAAAGCGGCGGCAAATACCCGCCCGGCTCCGTCGTGCAACTGGTGCCGACAGAAGTCATGATCAAGCACGGTGAGGGCTGGAATGCCGCGACCCGCGACTGGGAGTTCTTCGAGCTCGACGTTTCCGAGGAGGGTAGCAGCATCCGCAATCGCGGCTTTGTCGACGTCATCAACCGCTTCGGCGGCAATTGTTTTGCCTGCCATGTGAAGGCCGAACCCCAGTGGGACCTGATCTGCGAAAAGGACCACGGCTGCGATCCGGTGCCGCTGACGCCGGAGCGCATTCTCGAGCTGCAGCAAACCGACCCACGCTGCTCGGCTAAAAGCGGCGACGCATAAGCCTGAATCTCCGGGCCGGCGGTCCGAGCGAAACGGAACATGAATACGCCTTTAGCAGCGCTCACGCCGATCATCACTTACTTCATGATCGGACTACTGCTGCGCTGGTTCGGGGTTGCGGGTCGCGAGCAGGCGGCGTTTCTCCTGCGCCTGGTGTTCTATGTGACCCTGCCGGCGCTCGTATTTTCGTCCGTTGCCGGGACCGCGATCAGTCGCCAGACAGTGTTGTTGCCGGTCGCCGGCATCCTGGTCAACCTGGTCTGCGCGGCCGCTGCGTTTTTCTATGTGCGTGCCGCCCACCTCGACAATCGACGTGCCGGCGTCGTGGTGCTCGGCGCCGGCGTCATGAACATGATGTTCTCGTACCCGTTCATCCTCGCAATCCTCGGCGAGGCGGCGTTCGCGGACGCGGTGTTGTTCGATCTCGGCAATTCGATTTTTTTCAGTATCGGCACCTACTCGATCGCGATGTATTTCGGCAATGCTGCCGCGGACTCGACATTGACGAACGTGTTGCGGACGATTCGTACGCCTATTTTCATCGCAGTCGTCGCCGCGCTGGTCGTGAGCGCGGGCCAAATGCAGGTGCCGGCATTAGCTAACAGTCTGCTGTCGCCGCTCGCGGCTGCAACGACTCCGCTGGTGCTGGTTGCTATCGGCATGACGTTTTCCACCAAAGGCGTCTCCGGCCGCCTGGCGATGATCACCATACTGTTACGCATGTTGCTCGGCCTGGTTGTTGGCATTGTCATCGCATGGCTATTTCGCTTCGAGGGGCTGACCGCAGCAGTCGTTGCGGTGTCGGCCGCCGCTCCCATCGGCTTCAATACCGTGGCGCTGGCATCGATCGGCAATCTCGACACGGAGCAGGCAGCGTCGTCGCTGTCAGTATCGGTCGCCGTCGGGGTTGTCAGTACGACGTTATTGTTGTTTTTCGCCGCGCATTGGGTCGCTGCCTGAGGGCAAAAGGAATTGCGGCTAAAGCCGCTCCCACAATTGCCACTGGTAACGTGGGAGCGGCTTCAGCCGCGATTGCGCATTTTCAATAAAAAGCGAAAGCGCGAATTTCTACGCTGGCCCTCGGCGTGACGCCGGCCGGGCAATCCGGATTATCGAAGCCGCTGTGCGGGCAACCCTGCACGCGTTCGAGATCCGAATCGAATGCCTTGAATACCAGCGCCTCGCCCGGGTGCATATTGGAGTACCAGAACCAGCGATGCTCAGGGTTGGCATGGTAAAGCGATGACTCGAAGCGTCGCTCCGGCTGCTCGGGCGCGTCGATCACCGCGTCGCCGACCGTTACATCGGACAGGCTGACGGAACGCGCATCGCACACAGCGAGCGGCACGTCCTGCGGCGGCGGTGTGGTTACGCGCCAGATATTGTAGGCAACGAAGCGGCGATTCAACAGCGATTGGTCCTCGCCGGCATCGGCGGCATGATCTCTTGCGAATTCCTCGAATGACCTGCGGCTGTAATCGACGTGCACAAAGCGGGCAGGATGCGAGTTGACGAACGCGCTCTTGTCGCCGGCACGCTCGCTCCAGCGCAACACGGTACTCAGGACCACGACCTTTTCCGCACCCGTGACAGCGCGGATTAGTTCGTCGATTTCCCGCTGATAAACCGGTAGTGCGCGGTCCTCGGTAAAATCGGCGACACTGGTCACGTGATCGACCAGGGTGAAGCCGTTGGTTTCCAGCGAGGTTTGCTTATTCAACGAGCGAATGTCACGGATTTTTACCCGCTGCGGCTCGAGGACCAGGTTGTCGCGCTCGCGCTGCCGGGCGTGAAAAACCGGGCGGACGTTCATGTCGCCCAGGTAATTCAGTGTTGACGTCACAACCGGACAGTCGCTCAGTGTAGAATTGCTGAATACTTCGGAACTCATCTGCATCCACGGATCGTCGGGCAGCCAATAATGAGAAACGGCGCGGCGTTTGTACAGGACCCGGCACTGCAGCGAGCGCTAACGCATTGGCGGTGATTCGAGGGCGCCCAAAGCGAGACTTCAGAATGTACGAATTATCCAAACAATTGCTTGACGGGAAGATCGACCGAAGATCATTCATCAACGGCCTCGTGAAAGCCGGCGTATCGCTGACGGGCGCGGCTGCGATTGCCAACAATCTCGAAGCCCGCGAACCGGCAGTAGCCAACAGTGGCCGCTTCAGTCCCGAAAAGGGCCGCGTCGTGCGCGACATGAGCGGCGGCGAAGTCATGGTCGAGTTCTTGCTCGACTGGGACATACCATACATGTTCGGCCTGGCCGGCTCCGAGGAGATCGGCCTGCTCGATGCGCTGGTCGACCGGCCGGATATGAAGTACACGACCTGCCTGCACGAAAATGCCGCCATGGCAATGGCTGACGGCTATTCACGCTCGACTGGCCGGACTTCGATCGTACAGCTGCACTCGGTTGCAGGAGTGGCTTATGCGCTGGGGCAGATGGCCTCCAGCTACCGCGACCGTATCCCGGTCGTGGTAACGGCAGGTCGCCAGTCGACGAATTTCCGCGGCCATATGGGGTTTCTGGAGTCGCCGAATCTCGCCGAAATGCCGCGCGATTACGCGCAGTGGGTGTGGGACGTCATGAGTGTGGAGACCATACCCGAGGTTTTGCGGCGTGCTTTCCTGCTGGCCGAAGCGCCGCCGGGCGGACCCACCTTCGTCACATTTTCCAAGGACCTCTGGGAACAAAAGGTCGATTCCGTCGAAATTATTCCGCGCTCGCGATCGCGAGTGGACGGCGAGGTGGCGCCGCCGCCGGAGCATATCGAACGTATCGTCGATCAATTGCTCGACGCGGAGTTACCCACCTTGTATCTCGGCAATGAGTGCATCAAGTATGACATCAGTGCGGAGGTAGCGGGGATTGCAGAATTACTGGCGGCGCCGGTCATGTTCTCGGTCAAAATCCCGGCCGTGTTCCCGACGACACACCCGAATTTCGTCGGCGAAATTCTCGACGATCCCGCGCTGATGCCGGACATCGACTGTTTCTGGAGCATCGGCGCGCACATGATCAAGACGTTCTTCCTGCCCGAAAAGCCGATCGTTTCGCACGATGCGACGATTATGCATACGAGCCTTGCCGACGCAGACGTCGGTCGCAATTACCCGGTCGACGTCGCGGCAATCGCGAGCATCAAGGAAACCACGGTGCTGGTGCTCGAGGAACTCAAACGGCGCAAGCTCGACAACTCGGCGATCTCCGCCCGGCGGCGCTGGTTGCACGATTACACGGCGAAGCAGCGCGAGCAGCATGCCGAAATCGCCAGGCAGGAGTGGGATTCGAGCCCGCTGTCGACCTCGCGATTGATGCTCGAACTCGACAAAGTCATCGAAGACGATGCCGAAATCGTCTCCGAGCTGATCACCTCGGACGCCTATCCCAGGAAGTATCTGACCTTCGATCACACCAGGCCGGCGTCGCAACGCCGCAGGCAGCACTACACCACCGGCGGCATTCTCGGCTGGGGCGTCGGCGCCGCGATCGGCACCAAGATCGGCAATCCGCAAAAGGCAGTCTGGTGCCTGACGGGCGACGGCTGTTTCAACTTCGGCAGCCAGGCGTTGTGGTCGGCAGCGCGTTACGAGGTGCCGATCGGGGTGGTCATTTTCAACAACGGCGAGTACCAGGCGAACCGCATGGCGCAGAACAGCCTGCGCGGCCGCATCTATGAGTCAGGAAAATATTTCGGCACCAATCTGCGCCACCCTGATATCGACTACTCAAAGATGGCGGCTGCCTACGGCATCGAAGGCGAATCGGTCGACAAGCCGGAGCAGCTCGCTCAGGCATTGCAACGCTGCAAAAAGGCGATGCGAGACGGCCGGCCCTACCTTGTCGATGCCAGGATAAAACGTTACCACCGTGGTGCCGATTCCGCGGCCTACGATTTCTACTCCGTTGCCCGGCAACAGGGGTAATCCGCGCGGCCCCGAAGATCGAAAACGTGTTCCCTCTCGGGCGATAACGGCGTTCGCCGCGTCGGATAATATTATTGGCTGGCCTGATCGATGCGGGGGGTCCGTTCGTGCCTGCCATCGCTGATACAGAATGAGGATTCACGGAATCATGACTGACAAGAACCTGGAACAATTGCTGCAAAGCACCGGCAACCCGGTTGACATGCTGAAAAACTCGCAGATCGGTGCCTATATCTATCCGGTCGTGCCGCCCGAATACACCAACTGGCGCGATGAGCAGCGTGCGTGGCAGAAAACCTGTGTGCTGTTCGACCAGTCGCACCACATGGTCGATATCTACGTGGAAGGACCGGATGCGCTGAAAATGCTGTCTCATCTCGCCGTCAACACCTTCAAAAATTTCACGGTCGACAAGGCCAAGCAGTTCATTCCATGCAGTCACAGCGGCCACATAATCGGCGACGGCATCCTGTTTCATCTCGCAGAAAACCAGTACGTGTTCGTCGGCCGCGCACCGACCGCCAACTGGATCGAATTCCACGCCGCAACCGGCGGTTACGACGTCTCGATCGAAAAAGATGACCGGTCGCCCGGAATCCTCGGTGGCAAGCCGGCGATTCGCAAGTGCTATCGCTACCAGATCCAGGGACCGAACGCCTGGCAGGTCATCGAAAAGCTGAATGGCGGGCCGCCGCCGGACGTCAAGTTCTTCAACATGGATTCGATCAATATCGGCGGTCGCAAGGTACGGGCGTTGCGGCACGGCATGGCAGGCGCGCCGGGCCTGGAGATCTGGGGCCCTTACGAGGAAGGCGAGGAAATTCGCGCGGCCATCGTCGAGGTCGGCAAGGACTTCGGCATGCGCCAGGTCGGTGCCAGGGCATACGCAACAAATACCCTGGAATCCGGCTGGATCCCGTCGCCACTGCCTGCCGTCTATACCGGTAAGGAAATGAAGGCCTACCGCGAGTGGCTGCCGGCAGCGGGCTACGAGGGATCCGGCTCGCTCGGCGGCAGTTTTTACTCCGACAACATCGAGGACTACTACGTAACGCCGTACGAAATGGGTTATGGCCCGTTCGTTAAATTCGACCATGACTTCATTGGTCGCGAAGCACTGGAAAAAATCGCCGACAAGCCGCACCGCAAAAAGGTGACCTTTGCCTGGAACAGCGACGACGTTGGTAATGTATTTCGTTCGTTGTTCGAGCCCGACGGCGAGCATTACAAATACATCGACCTGCCGTTATCGAACTACGCTTCGGCCAACTACGACAAGGTGCTGCTGGACGGGAAGGTCGTCGGTTTCTCGATGTTCAGCGGCTACAGTTACAACGAACGCTCGATGTTGTCACTCGGAATCGTCGACCCCGAAGTGGAAATCGGCAGCGAGCTGACACTGGTGTGGGGTGAGGAGGACGGCGGTTCGCAAAAGACGACCGTCGAACGACCGCACAAGCAAGCCGAGATACGCGCGATCGTAAGCCCGGTACCGTATTCGAGAATCGCCCGCGAGGAATACGCGGAAGGTTGGCGGACGACCGGTACCTAGGCAGGATTCGAATTCGCAGCCCGGAACCGGCAATGAGCGGATGGCCGCTTCAGTCGCCGGGCGGCCACAATCCCTGTTCGCGGTAAAAGCGAATCGCACCCGGATGATAGGCAACGGGGGCGAGGTCTTTCGCCTTGCGGTTCATGTCGAACAGTCGGAAAGCCGGAGATGCCGCGACGAGCTTATCCCGGTTCAGATATAACGCACGGGCCATGCGGTAGGCGATGTCGTCATCGGTCTGCGAGCTGGCAACCAGCAAGGTGTCGTAGGAGATGACCCAGGTCGGTTCGACCACGCCGGGATTGCCCGGGCCGGGTTGTTCGAGAGCAAAATACGCCACCGGCATGTGCCGCCGTACCGCCGCAAGCGCTTGCTCGGTATTGGTGACCGGCAAGGCGCGTATGCCGATTCGCGCGTCCGCTTCGCGCACTTTCGGCGAGCGCAGCGCCATGATGAAGCCCTCCGTGCGACCGCTGATAAACGCGTCGGCCCCGGCAATCAGACCGGGTACGTTCAACGAGACCAGGTCGCTGCGCGACAGCCCGTCGGCGGCCAGGGTTGCGTCGATGAGAGGCAGGATGATCTTGTTCGCCACGTAGCCGTCGGGCATGCGGCGGCCTTTGAGGTCGGCGATACGCCGCACCGGCGAATCGAGTTTCACGTAGGTCGCGATACGCAACGGAAACAGCACTGCAATCGCACGCAATTCAGGCTGGCGCCGGCCGCGAAAGTACTCGCGGCCGGTCAACGCCAGCATCACTTCGTACTGGTTCGCAACACCGAAATCCACCTGGCCACGTGAGATCGCCGGCAGGTAGACATTGGCGCTGGTGTAATTACGTACCGTTGCACGGAGGCTGCCGTGATTGGTTGCGATTTTCGCGATAGCGGTGCCGGCCTGATCGAACAGGGTTCCCTTGGTCGATGCCGCGACGCTGGTGACCTCGGCCGATGCGGCATGACCGCATAAAACCAGCAACATGACTTGGCAAAATCTCATACTCGTCTGCAGTGCGAGTCGCAGCAACATTTGCTGGTCACCGTATCATGCCGGGAACTGCTGCGGACAGCGATATGGTAAGGTCAGCCTTGCCGTGTGGTGACGCGGGATGAGCAGGCAGAGGAACGAAGGTGACAGCGAGACGCAGCAAGGCGGCACTGAAGACCGTCAGCGGAAACAAGGAAACGAAGCAGCGATCATCGTCCCGCGGCCAACAACGCAAGCTGAAGATTCTGTCGGCGGCGACCAGGCTTTTCCTGTCGCAGGGATACGGCGAGACCTCGATCGACGCGATTGTCGAAAAGTCGGGCGGTTCGAAGGCGACGCTTTACAGCTATTATCCGACCAAGGCCGACCTATTCCGGGCGGTCATCGATTCGATCCTCACCACCCACGCAGGGCCCACTCTCGAATCGACGGACAACGTTCGCGAAACCCTGGTTAATTTCGCCGAACATCGGCTGAGCGTGGTGTTTTCGCGCAATTACCGTTCGCTGATACGCCTGATCATCGCCGAGCGCGACCGCTTCCCCGATATCGCGCGGATGTATTACGAGCAAGGCCCGCTGCACGGTCACCTGTTGTTGCGCGACTATTTTGAAATCCTGATCGAGAAGGGATTGCTCGATATCCGCAGCGCAGACGAAGCCGCCGAATTCTTTCGTGGCATGCTGATGCACCAGCTGTACCTCGAGCAACTGTTCCTGGAGTCGAGCCCGCTGTCTGCCGAGGAAATCGGCGTCAAGGCACGCCACGTGGTCGACCGATTCCTCGAGGCTTACCAGGAAAGCGATGACGCCTGATCGGCGCCGGCTCAAACTGGCATTATTCTGCGGCCTGGAAGATAATGTACGGTACAGTACAAATCGTGCCAGGCAGGTTTGCCAACGATGAACATGACCGATGTGATCGCAATAATCGCGGTGCTGCTGACGGCGCTGGCGGTCTTGCCCGGCACGCTCGGTATCCTGATGCTGACGAACAGGATTGCGGCATCGCCGGCCGGCGCCCGCTATATCTACTCGCAGTCGGGGATACTGATCGTCGCGGCCATCGCATTGTCGGCATACGCTCTGTATCGGAATGCGACGGGTGGCACCTGGTCGTTGGTCGTGGTCGGCTCCGCGATCGCCGTCGGTTTGCTGCTGGTCTACGGATTCCTGATGCACGCGAAATTGCTGTTTCGCCCGGTAACCGAGCCGAAATTCATTCCCATCAAAGAAGCAATCGAAAAATTCGGACCGGACGAGGAAGTGGTCGGTGTCATCGACCGCGACGGCAAACCGTTCGCATTCATTGCCAGGCTCGCGCGCCGGCCGCACATCGTTTACCAGCCCGATGGCGAGTCGCCATTCATCATGACGCATTGCATCCTGGCGCACAGCTCGATGTCTTATGCGCTCGAGGGGAATTTCTCCAACCCCGATATCACAATAACGGCGGCGCTTGCGAACAACATGGTGTTCTACGAGAAAAGCAATCGTTGCTCGGTGGTGCAGATACACAATCGCCTTGAAGGTCGCAACGAGCCCTTGCCGACCGTACCGACGGTCATGACCAGCTTGCGCACCTGGAAACGGCTGTATCCCGAATCGCCGGTGTGGACGCGGTCCATGGAATGGCGCGATACGTTTTACCTGAAAATGCTGGCGCGCGCGGATGTCATAGACCCGGCAAGCCCCGTGATGGTTTACCCGCTGCAGCGTGAGGTCGACAAGCGTTTGCCGATGAAATCGTTCGTGCTCGGGCTATACGTCGACGGTGAGGCCAGGGCATACCCGACAGAGCTGGTCGCGCAGCACAAAGTCATCAATGACCGCTTGGGCGATACGCCACTCGCCATTATCTGCGAAGAAGATTTCATGCAGGTGTATGACCGGCGGGTAGTGGGCGCAACGCTGACGTTTGAACAGGCAGCGGACGGCTTTACCGATAGCGAAAGCGGCTCGACCTGGTCCGTGACGGGGTTCTGCACGGCGGGCAAGCACGAGGGGACGCAGCTGGTTGCGATACCCCACTACAACAAGATCTTCTGGTTCGTCTGGTCCGACTATTTCCCGAATTGTGAGATTTACGGCGAACCGGCTGGCAGCGTGCAGCCCGAGGCGGCCTGAGCGCGCGCTGATCCTGGCGAGAGTATTCGCAACCGATCGCGTCGACAGCCAATACGCGGTCGAGGCGCTTTGCGGCGGTTCCTGCCAGTGCGCCACCTGCCACGTGTTCATCGCGCAACCCTGGCTCGACCTGCTGAAACCGCAGACCGATTTTGAACTCGCGACGCTCGAAAGCAAAGGCAGCGAAATCCGGCCGACCTCGAGGTTGTCCTGTCAGATACAATGGCAAGCCGAACTGGATAGCATCGTGGTCACCGTCGCCCCGTAGGCTTGAACCTCACAAGTGCAAAAATTCTGGGATTTCTCGGTCAGAACCTACCGCGTCACCGGGGTCGCGGATGCCTGTCTCAGCCTGCAGAACGACCACGATGTCGACGTCAACATGTTGCTTTTCTGCGCCTGGGTCGGGGCTGCGATCGGCGAATTCGACGGCGAGCTCTTTAACCAGGCAAACGAATTCTCAAACCAGTGGGCCGAAAATGTCGTCATCCCGTTGCGCGAGGCCCGTACCTGGATGAAACACCAGGGCTGTCATACGGAGCCGATGCCGAGCGAGGAGTGCATGGCCCTGCGCGAAGAAATCAAATCAATCGAACTTGGCTCGGAAAAACTTCAGCAACAAGTGCTTGAGTCACTGGTAACCGTCGATGATGAGCCGCCGGTCTCGCCGGAGTCGGTAATCGGCAATGTTCGCGCGAATCTGATGCTGTACCTGGTCAGCCTGGACATCGAGCCAGTCGGTGACATTGTCGAAAAACTGATCACTATCGTCGCCGCAGCGTTTCCGGACATCGACAGTAAGCTGGTTGCGGCTGCCTTCGATGCCTGACGGGCGCGCTATTTGTCGCGAACACCTGTCCAGCGCTTGACAAGACCCGAATCGAGGCCGACCAGGTCGAGGATTCGCCCGACGGTGTGATTCACGATGTCGTCAACGGTTTCGGGTCGATTGTAGAAAGCGGGCATCGGCGGGGCGATGTCGATACCCATTTGCGTTGCCTCGTACAAGAGCCGGCAATGGCCGCTGTGCAATGGCGATTCCCTCGGCACCAGGATCAATCGCTTGCGTTCCTTCAGCATCACGTCGGCGGCCCGGCACAGCAGGTTGTCTGCATAGGAGTTGACGATCGCCGACAGGGTCTTCATCGAGCACGGTGCGACGATCATGCCGTCGCTCTGGCAGGAGCCGCTGGCGATCATCGCGGCAACATCGTTGTTTTTGTGCACGACGTTTGCAAGTGCTTCGACGTCCCCGGTTTTCCAGTCGGTTTCGATACCGATGTTCATGCGCCCGGTCGCGGAAATCACCAGGTGAGTCTCGACATTGTCCTGATCGCGCAGGGCTTCGAGAAGGCGGATGCCATAGATGGCGCCGCTGGCGCCGGTTATGCCGATGATGAGACGCATGCGAGGCGGCTCCTTTTGCGAAGGCCTGCCAGCTTAACACTTCACCAGGGAAACCTTCATTTCCCCGTCGCACGCGAGGAACACGGTCAAGTCGCTCGACAACACGCGCCTGGTCGATCGGAAGCGCTCCCGCCCCACACGGACTGCAGGAAAAACACCGGCCGAAGTTCAGTTTCCAAACCCGCGGCTCAGAAACGAAACACGATCCCGGCCATCGCCTCGGTCTGCCACATCAGAGTTCCGTCGATGCGCACGGCGCATATGTTGTTGGTGGGCCCAAACTCGCAAAACAAATCGGAATCGGAGTCGAGCAAGGTCGCGAAACCGCGCGCCTCGAGTCGTATGCCGAGTCGGCTGTTCGGGCTGATTTGCAGGCCGAGCCCCAGCGAAAACGAATAGAACGTATCGCTGTCGAAACCCGGGCTGCTGACATCGACGTGGGTACCACCGATCGTCGCGGCCAGGAACGGCCGCACGTGCTCACCTTCCCAGATGTAGGTACCACCGGCCTGCAGGTACTCGATCGTCAACTCCGGCGACGGGTTACTCGATGCGAGACCGCTCGTGTCGGCATTCGATGCCTGGCGTGAGTAAATGATTTCCCATTGCGTAACCGGTGAGTGCCTGGCGTTGAATACCAGCCCGAAGCTCTCGCTGTCATCGATATCGATCGACCGATCGCTGTCGGCTTCATCGAACTCGCCGCCGACACGATAGGCACCGTACGGCGTCAATTCGAAATTATAAGTCCGCTCCTGTGCATGCACCGACGTGCAACCGAGGAGAATAAGTAAACCAATCAACGATTGAGGCAAAAATACTTGTAGTCGGCGCACGTTCAGCGGCCTCCGAAGCCTGTTGCAGTGCGCAGTGTATCAATCGGCCCGGCAAGTTGACTCCTTATTTAATAGACCACCACAAGACACCGATTTGAAGCCGTTATGGAAAAACGCTGCCGATCTTGTGACGCAGGTCACATTGTAGGTGCCGGGCGGCATTTCAACCGGTATTCGCATCACATTCCGAATTAACGTAACTCTCTAATATTTCGAAAGTAATCGTCCCTGGCGAGGCTCGCCCTTGCCGGGGCGCTGTTGTGTGTATCGAAAGCTTTGCGGTTACCGATGGTCCTCACCTCAACGTTTGGGTGAACGAGGAAAAGTATTTGAAGTTTCTGTTCGACAAGGATCGATCTTCGCGGAGTTTTTCGCCGACATCGCTAATGCGCGCGTCAATATTCTGTGTGCTTGCTTTCTATGGTTGCAACGCCTACGCAGCAGTCAACACGTTCCAGGAAGGCGTTGCCGGTTACAGCGGTACGGAGGACACGTTTCTCGAAGAGAACACGCCCGATACCCCGCACGATGAAAGCCTGGTCAAGGTCGAAAACGATCCGCCACAGGTTCAACACGGCCTGATCCGGTTCGACAACATTTTCGGCAACGGCGTTGGACAGATTCCATTCGGCTCGATCATCAATTCGGCGACACTGACCGTCGAGGTCGACAACACCTCGTCGTCGGGGGCGCAGATCCGGCTGCACCGCATGCTGGTCGGATGGTCGGAGGCCGACACCTGGAACTCGATGACCAACGGCATCCAGACCGACGACAGTGAGGCGATGTCGGCACACGATGCGCAGGTCGCCGACCCGGCGAGCAGCGGACCCGAAGTCATCACCGGGCTGGCGGCGGCATTGCAGTACTGGTCGGACGGCAATCCGAACCACGGCTGGACGCTGATCAGCAACAGCGCCGACGGCTGGGATGTCGATTCCTCGGAAGCGGGTATCTTGGTCAATCGCCCATTGCTCACCGTTGACTGGACGCCCGGCATCTGTCCCGGCGGCAATGTTACGACCACGACCGACTCCGTAGACAACAGTTCTCTGCGCGCCTGCATCATCTGGTCGAATGCCAATGCCGGCACGGACACGATCACGGTTCCCGCGGGCACCTATACGCTGACAATTGGCGGGCCCGGAGAAGACCTGGCGGCTACCGGCGACCTCGATATCACGGACGACGTCATCATCAACGGTAATGCGGCCGCCGCGACGGTTATAGACGGCAATTCGCTCGATCGCGTGTTCGACATCATCGGCGCCGACGTCACGATGACCAACGTAACTGTCGAGGGCGGAGACGTTACGGGTAATGGCGGCGGCATCGACGTCGACGCAACGGGTTCGTTGACGCTGACGCATTCGACGGTAAGCAGTAATACGGTATCCGCGGACGGCGGCGGCATCGCAACAGCCGGCGGCGCTGTCGATCTGACCAATGTCACATTGAGTACCAATACGGCTGACCGGGGTGGCGGCCTGGACTGCGCCGGTGCCTGCACCCTGACCAATGTCACCGTGACCAGCAACACCGCACCGACCGCCGGCGACGGTGTGCGCCAGCAGGGTGCCGGGACGATTACTTTCGTCAACTCGATCGTGGCGGCCAACCTGTCCGGTGCCGTGGACGAGTGTGCCGGTGCGGCCGCAAACCTGACCTCGAACGGCTACAACATCTCCAGTGATTCGAGCTGCGACTTTACGAACACCGGCGACCAGCAGAACACCGACCCGCAGCTGGGTGCGCTGCAGGACAACGGCGGGCCAACGTTCACGCATGCGCCCCCCGACACGAGTCGCGCGGTCGATGCCGGCGACAGCAGTGTGTGCGTGGCTCCCGACAACGACACGGACCAGCGCGGTTCAGCGCGACCGGTCGGCGTGAGCTGTGACGTGGGCGCCTACGAGGCGGCGGCCGTTTCCTTCTGCACGGTGACGACTACCGCAGACTCCGGTCTCGGCTCGCTGCGCAACTGCATCAATTACGCCAACGGCAATCCGGGCATCACGATTCGCTTCGACATTGCTACGGCGCCAAACCGCTCCGCCGGCGCGGACGACTGGTGGGCCATTTCCCCGACGACTCCGTTGCCCGCCGTCACCGCCGTCAACATCGACATCGATGCCTCGACGCAGACCACTAACCAGGGCGATACGAACTCGAGCGGGCCGGAGATCGAACTCGACGGTATTGGCGCAGGAGCTGCCGCCGACGGCCTGGTCATCGCCGGCGGTTCGAGCGGCAACACCATTCGTGGCTTTGCCATCGGCAATTTCTCCGATAACGGCATCCACCTGCTGGGCGGCAGCAACACCATCGCCGGCAATTACCTCGGCCTGAGCGCCGACGGCACGACGGTCGCCGCCAACAACACCAACGACACCGCGCAGCAGGGCGGACTCCTGATCGAATCGGCATCCAACACGATCGGCGGCACAGTGGATGCCGATCGCAACGTCGTATCAGGAAACTTGCAATCGGGCATCCTGCTGATCGGCGCAGGAGCCACCGGCAACGATATTTACGGCAACTACATCGGCCTCGATGCCGGCGGCAGCCTCGACCGCGGCAACACCGAGGAAGGCATCGACCTCGAGTTCGCGGACAACAACACCATTGGCGGACCACTGAACGGTCAGCGCAACATCATCTCCGGTAACGACAGCGACGGCATCGAGATCGACGACAGCGACGACAACGTGGTGCAGAACAATTACATAGGCACCGACGTCACCGGCGTTTTCGTAATACCGAACGTCCGCGATGGTATCGACATCAACGAGGAAGGCGGTGACGGATCATCCGGGAATCTTATCGGCGGTAGCGGAGCGAACGAAGGCAACCTGATTCGCGGCAACAGCATCTACGGCGTCCAGGTTCGCGAACCGGCGAGCACCGGCAACTCGTTCCTTCGTAACAGCATCTACGAAAACGTAGCGCTGGACATCGACCTGAACGACGACGGTATAAGCATTAACGACGCTAACGACGCTGACCCGGGTCCCAATGACATCCTCAATTATCCGAACATCACCAAGGTCAGCCACTCCAGCGGCACGCTGACGGTCGATTACACGCTGGATGTGCCGGCAGGCGATTACCGCATCGAGTTCTTCAGGAACCCGGGCGGTGGACACGGCACAGGCAACGGCGGCGGCGAGTCGTTCGCAAGCGCGCACACGATCACGCATGGCGGCACCGGGCTCGAGATTTTCAGCCATTCGTTCGCAGGCGCCGCCGGCGACGTCATCACCTCCACCGCGACCGAAGAATCCCCGGGCCCGGTGTACGGCTCCACCTCCGAGTTCTCGAACGCGGAGATCGCCGTCGGCGATATCGCCGCCCGCTGGCCGCTCGACGAAACCTCGGGCACCACGGCATTCGACATCGTCGCCTCGAATAACGGCACCTACACCAACGGGGTATCGCTGAACCAGACCGCAGCCTGCGCGAACACCGGCAATGCGGTGCACTTCGATGGCGTCGACGACTACGTCGAAATTCCGCACTCGGCCGACTACCTGCTCGACGATGGCACCGTCACCCTGTGGGCAAAGGTCGATGCGCTCGGTGACGAAGAGACCCTCTTCTCCAAGGACTCGGAAGGCCTGGACACGGGCGGGCACCTGACGATCTCGGTGCTGGCGGGCGGCGACGTGCAGGTCCGGCTGCAAAGCACGACGCTCAGCTATTTCGTCAACAGCGCACCGATTACTGCCGGTGACTGGTTCCACGTCGCCTTCAGCTGGGGCGCCGATGGCATGGCGCTGTACGTCGATGGCGGATTGCCGGTGACCGACCCCTACACCGGCGGGCTGGGGACGACCTCGGGCGGCGCCGGCAACTTCGAGCCGATCGCACTGGGCGCAGGAACCAGGCAGTCGGGCGACCTCGTCATTACGCCAACGGAATTTCACCTCAACGGTTTTCTCGATGACGTGCGGATTTATGACGGCGCCCTGAGCCAGGCCGACATCACGGCTCTCGCGTCGTGCACGCCGCCCGCCGGGCCAAATCTCAATATCGTCAAGCGCGCATTCTGGCCCGACGGCACGCCGATACCGACCGGGGCCACGATCCCGCCGGGCGTCGAGTTCAAATACCTGCTGTACATCAACAACCAGCTGGCTGCGACAAACGATGTCAGCGTCCGCGACGTGCTCGATCCGCTGTTCGTCTACCAGCCGGGCACGATCCAGGTGGACAACACGGTGAGTGAATGTGCGGCAGCGAGCTGCACGCCAGCGGAAGAACAAACGATTTTCTCATCCGTCGACGCGGCGCCTTTCCTGACGGATGCCGTCGACGGCGACGTCGCCAGCTTCACCGCTGGAACGACCGTCGATGCGGGAGACGGCAACAGCGCCAACGCGCAACTGAACATCAATGGAGATTCGGTCTGGGCAATTCTCTTCTCAGTGAAATTGCCATGACCAGATTTGTGAACGGGGTGAGGACCCCTCTGAAGGAGAAAAAACCATGAAACGGCAAATACTCAAAACCCTGAGGCGTCTCGCCGTCACAGCAGTCGCAGCCATCCTGGCTGTCGCCAGCCCGCTGACGGCATTCGCCGAAAACAACACCGGTACCGGCGACGTTGCCGGTGACACGAATGCGCTGGCGGACTCGAATGTCTTCCAGCTGTTCAGCACCGGCGCCGGCCTGGCGCTGGTCAAGACGGCATTCATGACCAGCGACGGTTCGCCCATCGCGACCGGTTCGACCGTTCCGCAAGGCACGAACGTGGACTTCATGATCTACGTCAACAACCTGGGGTCGGTCGACATCAACGACATCAGCATTCAGGACGTCCTGGATCCGTTGTTCGTCTACCAGGCGGGCACGATTCGTATCGATAATTCGGTTGCGAACTGTGCAGCCGCTGCCTGTACACCGGCCGAGGAAGCCGCAATCTATGCGGCTGCTTCTGCAGCAGGTGCCAACACGGACGGTGTGGACGGCGATACCTCGAGTTTCGCCGGCGTAACCGTGGATGCAGGTGACCAGAGCGTGGGTAACTTGCAACTCGATGTTGCGGCGAACACGGTACTGGCCATGGTCTTCACCGTGCAGGTGCAGTAACGGAATCACGTTGAATTTGCCGTTTCATACGTGACGTCTGGCAGGTGCGGCCGAATTGGCCGTACCTGCCGGATGCCTTTCTGAAACGACATTCACCGTCCGTATACGGCATCCCGGCTGTGCATTCGCGCCGCAGCGCGATGACAGCCGTCGAGACCAGGTTGAAACGCTTGCTGCAAGGCTTGATCACAAGCATGCGCAAACAGAAGTTTGCGACGGTGCTCTGTGCGCGATGGAAAAACACCACGCCGCGCAGATTGCGTGTTCTGTATCTGATCCCGATCCTCCTGCTGCTGGTGCCGCTCGGCGCGCATCCGGAGACCAATTCCGCGACCGCCGGGATCGGAGGACTGAATAACGGCACTGTCGCCAATGGCGACGGCACAGGACCGGCGCGCATAGAAATCGGTTCGGTGCAACTCGCGCTCGTCAAGGAAGCGCGTGACCTGTCCGGAAACGTATTGGCCACGAATGCCGACGTTAACCCCGGCCAGGAAATCTATTTCGTACTTTTTGTCGATAACGTCACTGACGTCCCGGGCTATGACCTGACGCTTCGGGACGCGTTGGACGAAACCCAGTTTACTTACATTGCGGACAGTCTCGAGACCACCAGCGTGGCGAGCGGTGCGAATGCCGCGACCCGCTGGAGCGGCGCATGGACGCCGCTGACGGACACGTTGGGCGGGCCGGACGACGAGGCATCGATACTCGACACCGGTGGCCCGGCTGACCGGGACCTGCTGACCGTCGGCAATGTTGCAGGACAGGCGAACGCGCTCCTGCAAGTTCCCGCCCAGACGCAATGGGCGATTCGATTCCGGGTGAGGGTGAACTGATGGTTTGCCTCATCCGCAAATTAATTATTCTCGCCGCAGGCTGTGCGTTGCTGCCTGCCGTGGCCGGTGCGCAAACGCTGCAAAACTCCGCAAGCGGCGAGCTGAACGGTGTGACTCTCGACCAGGCACAGGCGACGGTGACCCTCAACCGCTTGCCTGTCGTCGACGCGACGAACTCTTCCGTGACCGTCGATCCGCCGGTCGTTGCTGCCGATGGTGTCGCCTTCAGCACCATCACCGTGACTATGCGCGACGCGAACGATCAACCGCTGCCCGGGAGGACCGTGTCGCTGGCATCGAGTCGCGGCGCGCTCGACGTCATCACGCAGCCGCTCGGTGCGACCGACGCGAACGGTGTGACCACCGGCGAGATCCGCTCGGTCAACTCGGGGGTGACGCAAGTGTCGGCAACCGACGTCGTCGAGTCCGTGCTGCTTGACGACCAGCCGGACGTCGGATTCTCGCGTGGCATTGTGCTGCAACTGACCAAGACGGTGCGTCCCGAGAGGGCGATGATCGGCGATCTCGTTACCTACACGATCGAGATCCAGAATACGACCGACAGCACCGTCGGTGACGTGCGCATCAGCGACAGTGCCGCCCCGGTGCTTGCGTACGTGCCGGGCACGGCAAACCTCGATGGTGTTGCAATCCCCGACCCGAGCGGCTCCATACCGCAGTTCTTCGACGTAGGCGACGTACCGCCGCTGGTCGACTTGAACGGCAACGGCGTTGCCGATCCGGGGGAGAGCGGTTTCATGGTGCTCACCTATTCGATGGTCGTCGGTGCCGGTGCACGCCCGGGCGAATACTCGAACGTGGCGATTGCCGTAGACGTCTGTGATGTCTGCGCAGCGTCTCCGCCGGCCAGCGCACTGCTCGAGATCACGTCGGATCCGCTGTTCGATCTCGGCACCATCATCGGCAAGGTGTTCCGCGACTTCGACCGCGACGGGTTCCAGGATGCGGGCGAGAGCGGCATTGGCGGCGCCATGGTGGCACTCGACAATGGCGTGTACGCGCTGACTGATATGCACGGCCGATTCCATTTTCCCGCAATCGAGCCGGGCCAGCGCATGGTCAAACTCAACGTTGCATCGATCGCCGGCAATGCCAGGGCAACCGGTCGCGACAGGCAGGTGCTGAGCGTTACTCCCGGATTGCTCGCCAAGGCGAACTTCGGCGTCGAATACGACGTCGACACCGAGGGCATCGGCTCGGATGCGGTGTACGGCATCCGCATAGACACCGACGCCGAGCTGCTGCCGGACAGGATCACCGGCAGCGCCGGCGACCTGAGCCTGGTGGTCAACGGCGTGCAGATCGGTTTTGCCGACGCCAGCGTGGAGCTCGGGAACGTCGATGCGAATTCCATCGTGCACATGGGCGAGGGCGGCAGTATCGAGCCGATGCGGTTCCGCGTCGGCGGCACGCTCGTCGGCCGGCATACGGACGCCTGGACGTTGCGCGTCTGGCACGACGAGGACGACAACGTCAAAAGCATTCGCGGCCGCGGCGAGATGCCGCCGGCGATCGACTGGCCGGATACCGGCGAGATCGTCCAGTTACTGATGCCCGGCCAGGTCTATTTCTACCAGCTCGAAGCACAGCTCGGCGCCGCGCGCATTACCAGCAGTCGCCGCATGTTCGGCGTCAACCGGGCAACGTCGATCTCGCTCGAGCTACGCGGTGGCGCATTCGCGTCCGGATCGCACGAACTCACGGACCAGGCAAGGGATCTGTTGAGCGGCGCAGCGAAGATCATGCACGAGCATCCGGACGAGAAGATTTTCATCAATGGCCACACGGACGCCGTCGGCAGCCGGGAAAGCAATCTCGCACTGTCGAAAGCACGCGCCAATGCAGCGTTCGAATATCTCGTCGCCGAGCACGAACTCGCCGCGGAGCGATTCGTCGTCAATGGCTACGGTGAAGATCGCCCGATTGCCAGCAACCAGACTGAAACCGGGCGCGAACTGAACCGCAGGGTCGAAATCGTCGGCGAGCTGACGAGCGTCGAGCGTGCGCGACTCTACGAGACCCGCACCAACGAATTACTGGTGGCGATGAACGGTATTGAACTGGACATCGACGAGCATGGCCAGTTCTCGCAAACGCTGGATGGCGGCACATCGGAAACCGTCGACCTGCACATGATCGATCCCGTCGGGCAAAGCATCGAAACGTCGGTACGCCTGCCGCGGCTCGACCTGCAGATTGCCGCCGATACCGCGTACCAGCCGTACGCCGAAGACGATCCGCGCCGCAGTGCGCCGTCATCCGAGGTTGTCGACAGCGAATACGCATACCGGCTCAGCGGCCGCACGGATGCCGGCAACGTCGTCACGCTCGACAACGAGCAGCTCACCGTTGCCGCGGACGGCACGTTCGACATACCGCTCAGGCTTCAGTCCGGCAGCAATCGCTACGTTGTCAGCACCAGGAACCCGGCGGGACTCACGCGCTACGCCAACCTGCATTTTGCGGTGACCACCCGCGTGGACGGCGAGCCGGTGGTAGCGGTCGCGCCCGTGCCGACGATGATTCTTCGCCTGCCGCCGAAAGGTATCCCGATGCGCCACGAGAACCTCGTGGTCCAGGGCTTTACCAGTCCCGGCAACGCGATCACCGTCAATGAAGAACTGGTGGAGGTCGACGATCACGGCCGCTTCATCGCCGACGTTGCACTGCGACCGGGCGCCAATGACATCGTCGTCGGGGTCACGGATCCGCAGGGACATAGCGGCGAATTTCGCCGCAAGGTCGATTACGCGCCGGACTCGATGTTCATCATGGCGCTTGCCGACGGCAAGATCAGCCAGATCAAACGCAGCGGCAATCTCGCCGCGGCCGGCGCACAAAGCGCATCGGAAACCCTCACCGAGGGCCGGGTCGCCCTGTACATGAAGGGCAAGGTACTCGGCAAGTACCTGATCACCGCGGCATTCGACAGCGGGCAGAAAGAAATCGGGGAACTGTTCAGCGATCTCGATGCGATCGAAAACGATCGCCTGATCACCAACATCGATCCCGATACCGTGTACCCGGTTTACGGTGACGACAGTCAACTGGTCTACGACGCGGACACCCAGGGCAAGCTTTATCTGGCACTCGACGGCGAGCAGCTCGACGCTATCGTCGGCAACTACGCACTGAGCTTCACGGACACCGAGCTGACCGCCTACCAGCGCACCCTGTACGGCGCCCGCGCCAGGTATGAGTCAAAAGCGAAGACCAGCGACAACCGGACCAAGACGCAGGCTGAAGCTTTCGTGGCACGTATCGACCAGGCACCGGTGCGCGACGAGATCGCGGCCACCGGCGGTTCGCTGTACTTCCTGAGCCACACCGAAATCATCGAAGGCAGTGAACAGGTTTCATTGCTGGTGCACGACCAGCACACCGGCTTGCTGTTGCAACGCCTGGCCCAGCAGCGCAACACCGATTACGACATCAAGTACCGCGAAGGTCGCATCTGGTTCCGGCGGCCGGTGTCCAGCGTCATCGACGATTCGGGTCTCATTGGCTCGAACGTGCTCGCCGGCCACCCGATCACTATCCGAGTCGACTACGAGACGCCGGTCGACGGACTCGAGGCCAGCGTCAGCGGTGCCCGCTTCAGGCAGTTATTTGGCGATGGCGGTTTCGGCATCGGTGGCACCGTCATCGAGGACGACCGGATCAGTTCCGAATATAGCCTGAGCGGCGTCGACGCCGAGCTGCGCTTCCGCGGCACCCGCATCGTCGCCGAATACGCGCAATCGACCGGTTCCGACTCGCTGGTGTTCCGCAGTGAGGATGGCGGTTTGCAATTCGCGCCGGTGACCTCGGGGCCGGTGCAGGAGGGTTCAGCGTACAAGATCGCGGCGGAGTTCGATGCCGGCGAATGGTTCGGCCGGCCGAACCAGTTACTCGGTAATGCCTACTACCGGCGACTTACCGACGACTTTTTCTCGAACGGCGCCCTGTCGGCTGGCGGCCAGCGACAGGCCGGTGCCGCGCTGACCTACAAGCACGACAACCGCAACACGTTCCTCATGCGCATCGACGACATGCAAGCGGACAACAACGCCTCGTCGATGCAAAGCTCGCTGCACTGGCGCCACCAGCGGCAAAAACTATCGCTCGAGGGCGAGTTCCAGCAGCGCAGCTTCAGCGATCCGAACCAGGACGCCGCCATCACCGCGCTGCGCGCCGAATACGCGTGGTCGGAGCAGATCAGCACCTCGCTCGAACACCTCGAGGCGTTTTCGGGCGATGTCGAGTCGCAATCGGCCGCAGAAGTCGAGTACGCGCCGAACGACGATCTGCGAGTGTCGGCGCGACTGGTGACGAGCGACACCGGCGAAGCGTTCCAGGGCGGGGCCAGCTGGGATTCGCCGCTCGGCCGCCTGTACGCGGAACAGACACTGGCTGGCGATGGTACCCGCACCGGGAACGCCGGCGAGCGAACCTTAGTCGGCGCGGAAGCGCCTTTCGGTGCGGGCGGCACCCTGTACACGGAATACCAGTGGGATCACTCGGGCCAGCAACGCGGATTGCGCTCGATTGCCGGGATGCGGCGCGACTGGCGTATGACCAAAGGGCTGTCGTTGCTGGCCTCGGCTGAGCAGACGATTCTCGAAGGTGCCGCAGGCGGGTCGAACGAACAGAACGCGTTCGTCGGCGGGCTCAGCTACAAACAGAATGGCATCAAATTCAGCTCGCGCAACGAGTGGCGCCGGCAACAGGGTGACAGCGATATTGCGCAGTTCGCCTCATTCAACTACGGCGAGATCCGGCTGCCGTCCGGCTTCACCCTGCTCGGTGAATACCGGTTGAGCAATACCGACAATCGCTTGCAACCGGAGCTGTCGACCGATTTCGAGGAAGCCAGCCTGGGACTCGCACTTCGCCCGATCGAACACGATCGCTGGAACCTGCTCCTCAAGGTCACTCGCCTGAACAGCGAGGCGACGCCGGGGCAGGCCGAAGCGCAATTCGACACCAGCACGGCCGACCTCATTTCTGCGGACTGGTCCTACCAGCTGACGCCACGCATCGAGTGGGTCGGCAAGCAGGCCTTCAAGAAGAAGCTGACGGAACTCGACCCGGCGTTCGAATTCGAGACAAATACCTCGCTGAGCATCCAGCGCCTGAACGTGAAAATTCCACTGGACCTGTCCTTCGGCGTCGAGTACCGCTTGCTGCGGCAGGAGGAAGCCGCCGACCAGCGCTCCGGCATGCTCGGCGAACTGATGTGGAACGGCATGGAACACATCGGTATCGGGGTCGGCTACAACTTTACGGATTTCTCCAGCGACCTGCGCTCGGTCAGCGACTACTCCGAGCACGGATGGTTCCTGAGACTACAGGGCTTGTACTGAGTAACGATGAAAGACTTGACACGCAATAGTGGTGGACTGAAGAGCACAAAGCGTTACCGGCGCCGATCGGCGTTGCTGGCGGCGTCCGAGCTGGGGCTGGTTGCGGCTTCGGTGGCGGTGTTCTTCGTATTCCTGATGCTGCTGATCCGCATCTACTTTCCGCAGGGTACCAAGCTCGGTGAAAACCAGATGTGGGCATCTGCATCCGATGGCGATCCGGAAGTCAGCCTCGAATTCGGTTCTGCTTCGGCCTTGGCGGCGCAGTTTTTCGCCGCCGAGATCCTGACGATCCAGCGGCGTGTGCAAAGGCGCGGCGCGCATTCGCTGGCCTGGAGCGATGCCAACGTCGGCGATACGTTTACCGAAAATGATGCAGTGCAGACTTTTGCCCGTTCGACGGCTCTGCTCAGGGTCAACGATCAGAGCCGCATCACCATCGGCCAGAACTCGCTGATCGTTTTCGACAAACGCGAAGCGGATCCTTTCGTATCGCAGCAGGGCTCCGCCCTGGTGATGATCAACGGCGAGTTGTCCGGCACGCTCACCAGCGACGACGATGCACCGTTCGCTTTCGGCGTGACGTTGCCGAGCAGCGACCTGACGCTGGTGCGCCGAAACCAGGACGAAGACGTCAGGTTCCTGGTCACCGTCAACGACGACCAGTCGACCACCGTGAACCTGCACGGCGGGTCGGCGGAAATCGTCGGCCGCGACGGCCAGCGAACCCGCATATCCAGCGACCAGTCGGTCACCATCGACGCATCCGGCACGCAATTGACGGTTGCTGCCCTGCCCGACGCGCCGCGCAGCACGGGGCCACGGCATGCCTCGAAAGTCACCTACCGAAACGTGCCGGAGACGGTCGAATTCAGCTGGGAAGCGGCGGCCAATGCGGACCGCTATCACCTCGTGGTGGCCCGGGATCCGGAATTTCTCGATCGCGTGGTCGATGATGACGTGCTCGGCACGACATTCCGCCACGGCGCGCTCGGTCCCGGCACGTATTACTGGCACGTGCGCAGTCGCATCGGCTGGACCCAGAGCGAGATGAGCGATGTACGCAAACTCGTGGTCGTTCGCGATACCGCGCCGCCGGCACTGGAGCTCGAGGCGCCGCCGCCGAGCGTGGCGGCCGGCCCGTGGCGTTTGCACGGCAAGACCGAATCCGGCGCCAAGCTGTTCGTCGACGATACCCCGGTCGAGCACGACAACGGCCGATTCGATCACCCGATCGAATTGAAACCCGGTGCCAACATCATCGTGGTCAAGGCGATGGACGATGTTGGCAACCTGAATTACGAATCAATTTCAGTGAATGCGAAGTGATATGGCTATGAACAAGATAGTTTTTCCATTACGACTGAAAGTCCTGATCACCGTCCTGGCATTTCTCATGATGGTGGTCGGCTTCATTACCGCGACCATGGCGGACCTGTTTCACCAGGACAAGACGGCGTACGTCCGCGACCTGAGTGCTTCGGTCACCAGCGATATCAAGACGGAGGTCGACACCATCCTGGGCGGCTACGTCAGTGCAACCCGGGTTCTGTCGGAAGTCCTGTTTGCCGACTATCTCGACGCCACGGCAAAGCAGCAACTGGTGCGGCCGCTGTTTGTCGCCTACCCGGAAATCCTGGCGCTGGTTACGGTCAACCAGTACGGCGAACCGGTTTCCATATACAACGCCAACGCGGTTCGCGAAGCGGGAATCGAAGCCGACGCATTGCTGGATTTCGCGGCGCCGGAAAACCTCGAGCTGCCCGGCGATATCGGCATCTACGGCATTTCCCTGCCGTCCGATATAAAAGGCGTGGCGCTGACACTCGAACATCAGTTCGCCGCCGATGCACCGCCGCAGATGATCTCGGCGATCGCCACCGCGCGCCTGTTCAGCCGCGCGATCCAGCGCGCCGACGCGTTCGAGGCGGTGTTGATCGACTCACTGGGTAATCCCATAACCTCGGCGTCCTCTGCAAGCGACGACGCGCACTGGGCGCTGGCTACCCTTGATAATTTCGAGTCGCTCGAAGGTGGCGCCGCGGGGGTTACCAACATTACCGACGACGGCACCGAGTACTTCGCGGGTGCAGCCAAGATCGATCTCGGCGACATGAACGTCGTGACCCGCATCTCCGTAACGGCCGCGTACCTGACCGCGAGACAGCTATTGAGCGACCTGGTGCTGGTTGGCCTGGTCATCGTGTTCCTGGCAGCCATCAGCGGTGTCGTCGTGTCGCGAAAATTCACGGCGCCCCTGGAGACCCTGTCGCGTGCCGTGCGCAAGGTCGGCAAAGGCGATTTCGAGGTCAACGTCGACATCGAGTCCCGCGATGAAATCGGCCAGCTGTCCAATTCGTTCAACGAGATGGCGCACGAGCTCAAGGAGCGCGAGCATTCGCTGCAAACGGCACAACTCGCACTCGTGCAGTCGGAGAAAATGGCGGCCGTCGGCACCCTGAGTGCGGGCCTCGCGCACGAGGTCAAAAACCCGCTGTCGGCCGTACTGGGCTACGCGCAGTTGTCCAAGCGCAAGCTCGAGCAGCCGGACATCGTCCGGCAGCACCTCGATACCATCGAGAATGAAACCCGGCGCTGCAACGAAATCATCAGCAACCTGATGCAGTTCTCCCGGCAGGAGAAGGCGGAATTCACGGACGTGTCCGTCAACGAGGTGGTCGAAAAGTCCATCGGCATCGTCGATCACCAACTCGGCCTCAACAACGTACAAGTCAATATGTCGCTGGCCACGGATATTCCCCCGATCATCGGCAATCCCAACCAGCTGCAGCAGGTGCTGATGAACCTGGCCATCAACGCCCAGCAGGCCATGGCACCGGATGGCGGAACTGTCGACATTGTCACGTCCTGCGATGCGCACAAGGTATATATAAGTGTCTCGGATACCGGTCCCGGCATCGACGAGGAGGTGGCGCAGAAGATTTTCGAGCCCTTCTACACCACCAAGGCCGCGGGAGAAGGGACCGGTCTTGGGCTCTCCGTCACCTACGGGATCATCCAGGACCACAAGGGAGACATCAGAGTCGAGCGGGCTGAGAGTGGCGGAGCACGCTTCGTGATCGAACTGCCACGCGAGTTTTCGAGAGATGCCGAAGCGTCCGGCTCGATGACCCTGGAGAACGTGTCATGAATATTCTTGTCGCAGACGATGACCTGGCAATACGCAGCCTGGTTGGCGAATTGCTGACCGACGAGGGTCACACGGTGACCCTGGCCGAGGACGGCGAGGACGCGCTGGAGAAGTTCAAGGGCCAATGGCACGAAATCGTCTTCAGCGATATTCGCATGCCTAAGATGACCGGTATCCAGCTACTCGCCGAAATCAAGGAAATCAGCGAGTTCACGCAATTCATCATCATGACCAGCCACGCGTCGGTCGACAATTCCATTGCCGCACTCAAGAAAGGCGCCTTCGACTACATCCTGAAACCGTTCGACGACCTGGACATCGTGGTCGATGCGGCGAATCGTGCAATGGCCAATCTCTCCTCGATCCGCGAGCAGCAGCACCTGTTGAATACGCTGAGCCGACAGAACGAGGAACTCGGCACGCTGAACATGAAATTTCGCGAGCTTGCGATTCGCGACGGGCTGACCGGATTGTTCAATCACCGCTACGGCGAGGACCGGCTTGCTGCGGAAGTCGATCGAGCGCGCAAGTTCAAACGCAAGCTGTCACTTTTGTTTGTCGACCTCGATCACTTCAAGCACTTCAACGACTCGCACGGTCACCAGGCCGGCGACGACGTGCTGCATCAGCTGGGCAAGCTGATGACCGGGGCCGCTAGGGATTCGGACACCGTCGCCCGCTGGGGAGGCGAGGAATTCATCGTCATTGCCCCGGAAACCGGCGAGCAGCAGGCCTGCGAACTGGCCGAGAACATTCGCAAGCAAGTCGCCGAGTTTGCGTTTCCACACGCCGACAAGCAACCGCTGGGACACGTATCACTGAGTGTCGGGGTCGCCACGATGTCGGACGGCATCGACAAGGCGGAAGATCTGCTGGGGCTTGCGGACAAGGCCGTGTACAAGGCGAAGGAATCCGGTCGCAACCGGACAGTCTTCGGTCGCAGCGAGCTGGACATGGAACACATCACGCCGGACGAGTGAACCAGGGTCAGAGCTGGCTCTGACCCCGGTCAGGGGTCGCTCAGAATCGACTCGATCTCCGCTTTGAAACTCGGCCGGCCGCCGGTCAGTTTCAGCTTGTCCCAGACGGGCGCCAGCCGCTTGACCCGGACCCTGAACTCGTTCTCGTAATACTCGGGGTCTATGTAACCCTGCTGGTACTGGTAGAACATGTTGTCCCAGTGGGTCTGCTGCGCGATCTGCCATTGCCTGAAGATGCCGCGTTCCTCGCGGCTGATGTTGTCGAGGCTGCTCAGATCCGTCGGATAGCCGAGAGATGTCAGCTTGACGATCAATGGACCCAGCCTCTCGGAAATAGCCGCCTGTACCAGCATCGCCTGCAAGGCGTCGGCGCGCATCTGGTAGGTTTGCGCCAGCGCCAGGCGCTTGTTTTCGTTGATGGAATGCGTGTTCTGCTTGATCTGTACGGCGAGGTAAGCCAGCGTGATGATGACGCCGATCGCGCCGAGCAATTCGCCAAGTGCGCCCAGTTCCATGATGGTCATTTGATTCTCCCGCCGCTTTGCATTCGTCGTTGGCTGAGGGCAGGACAATATAGCGCAAGCTTCGGGAATTCTTGAAACGTCGGGAAACGAACGCACACGCAGGCGTTGCTGGAAAAAGCGCCCGCTGTCGCCTGGCAACAGCGAGCGAGGTGACTGCGACACTTCAGGTTTGGGGGACTTGCGTCGCAGATTGCGGGAAGCGGAACGCGTAGGCGCCGCTGCCGAGCAAGGACTGCACGATGAGCGCAACGGTGAGAAACGCGGGGTACTCCCAGCCGCCATTCGCCGCACTGAAGACCCAGCCGTTACCGGCATGCACCCAGACGGCTCCGAGCAGTATGGGTATGAACAGCAGCGACAGCGTACGCGTGGCGACGCCGGCAATCAGTAATGCACCGCCGATAACCTCGAGGATCGCAACCGGGTAAGCGAGCCAGCCGGCGAAGCCGACGCTTTCGAAAAATTGCGCGGTACCCGGCAGTGTAAACACCTGCACCTTCAGCAGTCCGTGTGCAATGAACATGACGCCGAGACTTATGCGAAGTAAAAATGCACCGTAAATGTGTGATTGTGTGATTTGCATTGTGAATTCCTCTCTTGTTAAAGGACTCGATTACGCAGCGACCTGCCGACGGATGATTTCCGCCAGGTATGAATCGCGGCTCATGAAAAACTGCTCCAGTCGTTGGTGATAATCGTCAACTACTGCCTCTTTCACGGATTTCCGTTCGTGCAGTGCGGCGCGCCACGCGCGGACCTTCGGGGTGTTCCGGAAAAGACCAAGTTCCAGGTACAGTTCAATGACCTCGAAATAGCGGAATACCGGCGCAAAAGCCGCGTCCACCAGGGAAAAACGCGCGCCGTTGAAGAATGGCGAGCCGAGCAAAGCGCGCTCCAGGCGCTCGAAACGTCCGCTCAGCAGGTCTGCATTTTGCTCGAAGCTTGATCTGTCCTTCGCACTGTAGAGCCCGGCAATTGCGTTCAGCGTGTTGGACGCGAACTCGATCCACGAACGGTTTCGCGCCCTGTCGAGCGGGTCCCGCGGATGCATCGACTCGCCGGTGATCTCGTCCAGGTACTCCGCGATCACCGCAGACTCAAAAATCGCCTTACCGTCCACCAGTAACACCGGCACCTTGCCGAGCGGGGATAATTCGAGAAACCAGTCCGGTTTGTTCGCAAGATCGACCAGTTCGATCTTGTGCGGCACCGATTTCTCGTTGAGAACGATTCGGGCCCGTTGCACGTAGGGGCACAGTTTGTGACTGACCAACGTCAGTTCGGGTAAAGCCATCGTACTACTCCTTATTGTCCTAATTAGGACTAATTCTGCAAAAAAACACCTAAAACAATTCGCGAATTTTTCTGAGCGACCGCTGCGCCGCCCGGCTGTCTGCGGCTGTCAGCCTGTCGAATCGTTCCTTGAGATAGGCAATCTGGCGCGGAAATTCCTTTTCGAAAACCCGCTTGCCTTTCGCGGTCAGCGTAACCGTCGTACATCGCCGATCTTCCGGGTGCGCCACTCGACGGACCAGCCCTTTCGACTCCAATCGATCGATGACTCCCGTCAATGTTCCTTTCGTAATCAATGTCCTCTCGCCGATTTCCCGGAAGGTCATGCCGCTCGTGTTACCGAGCGTAAAAATGACGTCCGCCTGGGGTACCGTAAGCCCGGAATCCCGGTAGCCGAGCGCATCGTAAGCGGCAAACGCCTGGTAGGCGCGCACCAGCTCCCGCATGAGCGGCAGGAACTCCTCTTTTGCAGCCGTCCTGGCGGTCAACACGTCGCTCGGGCCTCCGTTTCGGTTCGCTGCACAATAGTACTAATTAGAACTAATGTCAATAGACAAAGTTCCCGCAATTGATGGGTGTCGTGAAAAACCTGTGAAATAATGGCGGCTTGCGGCGGGCGCCGCATTTTTTTGCAGGGAAGAGTCCTCACATGTCCAGAAATCGATCAGCTGTCGGCGCACACCTGGTCGGCAGCGTGCCGGTTACGACGGCCGAAGAATGCTTCCGGCTGGCGATGGCGCATTTGGGCCGCCACCTGAAGCGCCTGCCCGACGGCGAGGTGGGCGAACGCGATACCTGGATTCGCTGGCAATACCCGCGCCTGCTTGCCAGTCCGCAGATGGAGGAGTCGGATGCCGCGGCAGTCTACGTCCCGCGCAAACCCTTGCGCATTGCGAAAGGCGTCGAATCGGCGGACGACATCGAGTTTCCGGATATCGGCTATGCACGAGCGGCCATCGAATCGTTTGCGGTCTTCCAGTCACTGGTCGACGAAGGAGTGATTCCGCCGGACCGGCGATTCCAGGTCGGCCTGCCGACACCGCTGTCGGTCGCTGTCTTCTACGTAGAGCCGACGTCGCGGCCGACGTTTGAACAGGCGTATCGGCGAGCGATTGGCAACGAGCTCGAGCAAATTCTCGAGGTCATCCCGGCGGAGAAACTGGCGGTCCAGTGGGAAACGGTCGCGGAGTTCGCGCTGCTCGAGGGGCTCATGGACAATCACCTGGACGGTGACTTGATCCGGCATATCAGTAATCGAGTGGCGGCCCTCGTCGACATGGTTCCGGAGCCGGCCGAGGCCGGTATCCATCTGTGCTACGGGGATTCCGGCCACAAGCATTTTTGCGAGCCTGCCGATGCTTCCTACCTGGTACAAATCGCCAACGGCATCGCTGCGAACGCCGACAAGGCGATTGCCTGGATCCATTTACCGGTGCCGAGGGAACGTGATGATGCGGCGTACTATGCGCCACTTGCGGATCTCGGGATTGCCGAAACGACCGAACTGTACCTGGGGCTGGTACATGTCACTGGCGGCGAGGAAGCGACGCTTAAACGCATCGACACTGCATCGAAGTTCGTGAATCGCTTCGGCGTCGCGACAGAATGCGGGCTCGGCAGGCGGGATCCTGCGACCGTCCCGGAGCTGATGGATCAACATGCCAGGGTCGCGGACGAAATTTGAACACTGAACAACACGCCTATCGGCGAGGAGTGACGAAAAGACGATGGAACAGGGCAATGGACTGACGCTGGTGGTACTCGCAGCGGGAATGGGCAGTCGCTTCGGCGGCCTGAAGCAACTCGAACCACTCAGTGACGACGGTAACATCCTGATCGAATACTCGGTGTTCGATGCGATAAGAGCCGGTTTCGACAAGGTAGTCTTCATCGTCAGGCGCTCGTTCATCGACGATTTCCGAAAACTCGTCGAACCGCTATCGAGGCATGTAGCGGTCGACTATGCCTTCCAGGACGAGTTCGACCCGCCGTGGCTCGATTTGCCGCAGCGCGAGAAACCCTGGGGGACGGGGCATGCTCTTCTCGCAGCGGAACACCTGATCGCAGAACCCATGGCCGTCATCAACGCCGACGACTACTACGGGCAGTCGGCTTACGCGACCGCCGCGAAATTCCTGCGCAAGCAGGCGAACGAGTCGACCAATTACGGCATGCTTGGCTACCGGTTGCGCAGCGTACTGTCCGCGCACGGCACGGTATCCCGGGGCATTTGTCAACTTGCGGAAGACGGCAAGCTGGCGACAATTGTCGAACACACGAAAGTTGCCGCAGACGGCAAGAAGATTTCGGCGCTGGACGGTGATGGCCAGCCGACCACGCTTTCCGAATCGCAGCTCGCATCGATGAATTTCTGGCTGTTTACCCCGTCATTCTTTCCGCTGTTGCGCAGGGAAATGCAGGCCTTCGCCGAGCAGTATCGTGACGACGAGAAAGCGGAGTTCCTGTTGCCCGATATCGTCGGCCGGATGTTGCAGAGTGGCGAGGTCACCTGCGATTGCCTGCCCCACGAGGACATCTGGTTCGGCATGACGCACCGGGAAGACCGCGAAAGCGCCGTCCAGACCATCGGCAAAATGCACGCCGGGGGTTCCTATCCCTCACCGCTATGGACGGGGTAGCTGAACTCGGCGACATTGCGCGCGCATTCCTGATCGAGGCCGAGTTTCACTCGGCAGAGCGCTTCGGCAGCGGCCACATCAACGACACCTACCGGGTCATTACCCGTGCGGCTGGCGGTGAAGACCACTTCGTCCTGCAACGCATCAACAAAGGAGTGTTCGGCGATCCCGTGGCGTTGATGGAAAACATACGCCGGGTTACGAATCATCTGAAAACGCGCTGTGCGCCGGGTCACACCAGTCTCGACCTCGTGCCCACCCGCGACGGTGGCGACTTTCACGTCGATGCCTCCGGCGAGTACTGGCGCATGTACCGGCAAGTGCCGGGCACCCGAAGCTACGATATCCCGCCATCCAAAGCACATGCCCGGCAGGCTGCGGCGGAGTTCGGCCGCTTCCAGGCCATGTTGCACGACCTCCCGGGCCCACCGCTGAACGAGGTCATACCGGGTTTTCATGACACCCGCGCCAGGTACGCCGCTTTTCACGACGCGGTCAGTCGCGACACGCACCAGCGGGCGATGAATTGCCATCGGGAAATCGAGTGGGCGCTGGCGCAGGAGCAAGCCGCCGGCACACTGGCAACGCTGCATGCACGGGGCGACTTGCCCACTCGAGTGACGCACAACGACACCAAGATCAATAACGTACTGTTCGATATCGATTCGCAACAAGCCGTCTGTATCGTCGACCTGGATACCGTGATGCCCGGGCTCGTCCTGTACGATTTCGGTGACCTGGTGCGGACCGCTTCGACGGGGACTGCCGAGGACGAGACGAATTTGAGCGCAGTAAGGATGCGCATGGACTATTTCGATGCGCTGGTCGGGGGTTACCTGGATACCGCGTGCGGATTCCTGTCCGCGGCCGAAGTCGAACTGCTGCCGCTTGCAGCGCAGATCATCACGATTGAAACCGGCCTCAGGTTCCTGACCGACTACCTCGAGGGCGACAGCTATTTCCGCATACAACGACCAGCCCACAACCTGGATCGCTGCCGAGCGCAATTCGCGCTGGCCGGGTCCATCGACGAGCAAATGGCGGCTATGCGCGAGACGACCTCAGCCGCGTATCGCCGATCTCAATGATCGCCTGCTGCCGCCAGTGCGGCTTCGACGACTGCGAGATCCGCCTCGGTGTCCACGCCGCGGCCGGGGCGCTGCGATGCGCGGCCGACGCGGATACTGATGCCCAGCCACAGGGCTCGCAGCTGCTCGAGCTTTTCACATCGTTCGGCCGGGCTCGGGCCGGCGGCCATCAATCGGCGTAGGGTCGACACCCGGTAGGCATAAATGCCGTGATGGCGCATCGCGCTCTCGAGCGCCAGCCCGTCTGTCGATTGATCGCGCGAAAAAGGAATGGACGCCCTGCTGAAATACAGGGCATTGTCGTCCTTGTCGAGCACGATCTTCGCGAAATTCGGGTTGCGAAACTCATCCTCCGATTCGAACGGGCTCGCGAGCGTACCCATGTCCACGGATTCGTCGTCGAGCAGGGCTGCACATTCATCGATCAGCGTTGGCGGCAGTAGCGGTTCGTCACCCTGAAGATTGACGACGACCCGGTCGTCGGGCCAGGCCTGCTGCTCGCAAACCTCGGCAATGCGTTCCGTGCCCGAGCTGTGTTCGGTGCTGGTCATGCAGACACTTGCACCGAAGCCTTTTGCCACGGATGCGATGCGCTCGTCGTCGGTCGCTATCCATACCTCGTCGGCACGGCTCTTCTTCGCCAGCCGGTGCACATGCTGAATCATCGGCTCGCCGGCAATCGGCCGCAGGATCTTGCCCGGCAAGCGAACCGAGGCGTAGCGGGCCGGGATGACGACCACGAATTTGCTCATGATGGCTGGCGTTTCCTGTCAGGCGCCCTCTTTTCGGTGATGCGCAGCTTAGCCCGAAACGGCCGAAAATGTCAGCGCGCAGGGTCTTTTTGTTGAGACCGTGATTTTTACCCGGCAAAGTGTGGGGACGAAGTACCGCGTCATCGCAACATGCTGATTCTCGACCTGGCCTACTTGCTCGCATTCCTGTTGCTGTCACCGCTGTGGCTGCTGCTGATCATTGTCAAGCCCGCATTTCGCGCCGGTATGTCGCAGCGAATCAGGCCACCGTTATCCGGCAACTCAGTGGGGCCATGTGTCTGGTTGCACGGCTCGTCTGCCGGCGAGATCGACCTGTTGCGTCCGCTCGTAGGGAAAATCGAACAGCGATATCCGGACACCAACATCGTGATTTCCGCGTTTGCCATATCGGGCTACGCGTTCGCCAGGAAAACCTTTCCGCAGCATCGCATCATCTATTTTCCCATCGACCTTGCGGTCGTCATCAGGCGATTCATTCGCGCCATGAACCCGCGGCTGATCGTGGTCGTCGAATCGGAGTTCTGGCCGAACTTCTTTGCCGTTGCCAAACGCGCCAATATTCCGCTGTGCGTTCTCAACGGCAAGATGTCCGCCAAGTCGTATCGCAATCATAAGATCACGAGGCTGATACCCTGGGCATTGCGCAAGGCGACCCTGTTCGCCGTGCAAACCGAGGACCATGCAACCCGCTTTCGCGGGCTCGGTGTGCCAGCCTCGTCCGTTCACGTCACCGGTAACATGAAATACGATCTAAGCGACGAGGCAGACGGCAGGGAACTACGTCATATGTTGCGCAAGCAGTATGGAATCAGCGAAGACATGCCGGTCTGGATCGGTGGCAGCATTCATCGTGGCGAGGACGAGGCATTGGCCTGGGCGCAGGACAAGCTCGTACAAGACGGCTACGAGTTGCAACTGGTCATCGTACCGCGTTACCCGGCGGACGCCGATGCCATTGCCGAAGTGTTTCGCGAACACGATCTCAAGGCCATGCGCAAGACCCGGCTGGGTGACGATGCGTCCGGCGTCTTCCGCGAATCCCGTAATGTGCTGCTGGTCGATACTATCGGTGACCTGAAGCGCTATTACGCAATGTCCGATGTCGCCTATGTCGGTGGCAGCCTGAACTACCGCGGCAGCAACAAGGGTGGACACAACCTCATGGAACCGGCGATCCTCGGCATTGCGCCGCTCTTCGGCCCCTACAATTTCAGTTTCCGGGAAACGGTTCGTGCCCTGCTCGAGGGCGATGCCGGCTTGCAGGTCGCCGATCGCGAGCAAATCTACGAAGGCTTGAGGCAATTCCTCGACAATCCGGGGACCGCGGCGCAAATGGGCGCCAGGGCAAGGCAGGTGATCCTCGACCGTCGCGGCGCGACGGAGCTCAATTTCGGGCTCATAGAGCCCTATATTTCCGCTGTCTGAACTTGCCCTTTTCGGCGCAGCAGTTCACGATACCCTGTTCCGAAATCTAGGAAATTCATTCATTCCATGACTAGCGTAAAACACGTAAATGTCGCCGGCATCGACTGCGGATCCGAAAATCTTTTCCTGATCTGCGGGCCCTGTGTCATCGAGGAAGAATCGATGATGATGAAGACGGCCGAGCGTCTCAAGGGCATCAGCGAGAAGCTCAAGGTGCCATTGATTTTCAAATCGTCCTTTACCAAGGACAATCGCAGCTCGCTCGACTATTTCCAGGGTCCCGGGCTCGAGGAGGGCCTGCGCATCCTGAGCCGCATCAAGAAGGAAGTCGGGCTGCCGTTGCTGACGGACATCCATTACCCGTCGCAGGCGGCGCCCGCGGCCGAAGTCGTCGATATCCTGCAGATCCCGGCCTACCTGTGCATGCAGACGGAACTCGTGACCGCGGCGGCGAAAACCGGTGCCGTGGTCAACCTGAAGCACGGGCAATTCATCGCCCCGGACAACATGGTGAAACCGGTCAAGAAAATCGAGGCGGTCGGCGGCGACAAGATCATTCTGACCGAGCGCGGCTATACCTTCGGCTACAACGACCTGATCGTCGATCCCCGCAGCTTCTTCCTGTTACGGGAAGCGGGCTACCCGGTGGTATTCGACATTACTCACACCATCAGGCGTTATGGCATCCCGAGCAAGGATCCGAAGGGCGGGACCCGGCAATACCTGAACGTGCTGGCGAGATCCGGTATCGCGGCCGGCGTCGACGGGATTTTTGTCGAGGCGCATCCCAATCCGCCCGATGCACTGTGCGATGCGGCCAGCCAGTACTATCTCGACGATCTCGAAAACTTCCTGAAACCGCTGCTGGACATACACCATCTCGTGCGGCCACAACTTCACTGATCTGCAAGGAATAAGAATGGATCTGTATCTCGATTCGGTCAATTTCCAGGAAATTGAAGATGCCTTCGACCTGGGCTTTTTGACCGGGCTGACCACGACGCCGACATTCATGCACCGAGATGGGATCACCGACATCGACGGCGCCATCGTCAAGTTGTCGAAAATGGTGCCGGAACTCCAGGTCGAAGCGCTCGGCAATACCCACGACGAAATCGTCAGCGAAGCGCATCGCCTGCTCGAGCTGCCGCTCGCCAAGGAGCCGGTTTTCAAGATCCCGGTGTCCGACTTCGGCGTGCGCGCCTGCAACACGCTCACCAAAGAGGGACACAGGGTCAACGTACACCTTATATATACGCTCAACCAGGCGTACATGGCGATGGCGGCCGGTGCCGCCTTCGTTTGCCCGCTGGCCGGGCGCATGCAGGACCAGGGACACGATGCCGGCGCGCTGTTCGAGCAATGTGTCGACGTGATCGACCGTTACGATTACCAGACCAAGGTCATGTTTTCGTCCGTTCGCCATCCGGACCACGTCCGCCAGGCGTTGCTTGCCGGCGTGCACGTCTGCACCGTGCCCTGGGGCGTGATGCAGAAACTCTGTCTCAATGCGCTGACCTCGGTGGGCACCGCCCAGTTTGTCGAGCACACACAGCTGATGACCGTCAAGGTTCGCAAGGTCCTCAGGGAACAGAACCCGGTTTGCAAGCCCAAGGACACGGTCAAGGCAGCGATGATCAAGATGACCGAATCGAAACTCGGCGCGGTGACCGTCGTTGACGGCAAGGGAAAAGTCGTCGGCGTATTCACCGATGGCGACCTGCGGCGCAAAATCCAGGAGATTGGCGCCGAGGTCATTGACATGACGCTGGAAAAGGCCGGCTACTCCGAAAACCCGGTATCGATTTCTGCGGATGCGCTTTTATACAACGCGGTACAGAAATTCGAAGAATCCAAGGTCGACACCATCATCGCGCTGGACGGCGACAAGCCCGTCGGCATTCTCGATATCCAGGACGTGGTGTAGTTGGCACTCAGTGACATCGCCGACCGGTTCACTGCGGCAGGCGGAAAATTCCTCGTTTCTGCTCAGGAGCTAAGCGACAAGCTGGACAATATCCGTGCCGTCGTATTCGACTGGGACGGTGTGTTCAATGACGGCATCAAGCAGAGCGGTATCTCGAGCGGCTTCTCCGAGGCGGACTCGATGGGCACCAACATGCTGCGCTACGGTCTGTGGCGCAAGCTAGGAGCGCTTCCCGTGTCGGCCGTCATTAGCGGTGCGGACAACGAGACCGCGGTGGCTTTTTCCAGCCGCGAACGTTTCACCGCCGTGTACACCGGGGTGCGCCGCAAACAGGACGCGATTGAGCACCTGTGCCAGGATTGCGACGTCGAGCCCGGACAAATCGCCTGTGTCTTCGACGACATCAACGACCTCGCGATGGCCGAAATTTGCGGGCTTCGCCTCACGGTGCGGCGCGCCGGCGGACCGCTGTTCGAAGACTACATCGGGGGCAAAGGGCTGTGCGATTACCTGACCGCGGCGACCGGCGGCGAGCACGCGGTCCGCGAGGTATGCGAGCTGCTGCTCGGCCTGATGGGCTGTTACGACGACGTGACTCAGGCGAGGGTTGCCTGGGACGAGAATTATGAGAAATACTTTGCAACCAGGCAGGCGCAGCAGACCGACGTGTACGTCGCCAGGGACGACCGCATCAGCAAGGCGTAGCCGGCCGGCTTCGATAAGGGGACGAGCATGAAATATCCCAATCCAGATTCCAGATCCGCAGCGTTATTCGAAAAAGCGCAAAAGGTTTTGACCGAGGGCGGCTCCCGCAGCACCATCCGCATCTCGCCGTACTCGATCTATGTGCGGGAAGCGCAGGGCAAGTACATCACCGACATCGATGGCAACCGGCTGTTCGATTTCAACAACAATTACACGTCGATGATCCACGGCCATGCACACCCGGAAATCATCGAAGCGGCCATGCAGCAGATCCGTCGCGGCACCGGTTTTTCTTTCGGCAGCGAGGCCGAGGTTGCATTGGCGGAGCTGATCTGCGATCGCTGTCCGAACTTCGACAAGATCCGCTTCATGAATTCGGGTACCGAAGCGGTGATGAAAGCCATCAAAGCCGCACGCGCCTATACCGGCAGGCCGAAAATCGCCAAGTGCGAGAATTCGTATCACGGCTCGTACGATTTCGCGGAAGTCAGTCTCGGCGTGGAGCCGACCGATCTCGAAAAAGGCGATCCTCGATCGCAGGCTTATGCAAAGGGTACCCCGCAGGGTGTGCTGGACAACGTTGTCGTGATTCCGTTCAACGAACCCGAGATCGCGCGGCGAATTCTCGACCAGCATGCCGCGGAGCTCGCCGCGGTCCTGTACGACCCGATCGGCCAGGGAATGGCGCGCGTCGCAGCGAGCGACGAGTTCCTCGCCATGATCCAGGATTTCTGCGACGCGAGTGGTGTCCTGCAAATTGCCGACGAGGTAGTGGCGTTTCGCGCCGGCTGGTCCGGGGTCCAGGGCGAACGCAAACTCAAACCCGATTTGACCACGCTCGGCAAGATCATCGGCGGCGGCTTCCCCGTCGGAGCCGTGACCGGCAGCGCCGAGGTCATGTCCGTGTTCGAAGCGGGTGAGACCAGGGCGAAACTGCCGCACGGCGGCACCTATAACGCCAATCCGGTTTCGATGGCCGCCGGGCTGAAAGCGATGCAGATGCTGACCAGGGATGAATTCGCACGCATCAACCAGCTCGGTGAGGCATTCCGCAAGGGCATTCGTGAGGTGTTCGAGCGCACCGGCACCGACGGCAAAGTGGACGGCCAGTACTCGATCTTCTGCCTGACGCTCTCCGATCCCGCACTCGGCGATACCGCGGCGCGAGGACACGTGTACCGCAGCGCCGGCCTGCACCGCTACATGGTGCAGAACGGCTACTGGATGACGCCCGGGATGATCGGCGTCATCTCGACCGCCATGGACGCAGCCGACGTCGCACCGTTTTGCGAGACGCTGGAAAACGGCATCCGCGAGCTACGCGAGCAAAAGGCCAGCGCCGCCTGAGGCTTTCGCTCAGGCAGGAGCCGCAGCCTGCGGCTTGTAGATGGCGGCAAATGCCGCGCCGACAATAGTGAATGAAACGAAGATACCGATCAGCCACATGTTTGCGACGTTCGACGGCACGCGGTACAGGACGTGCTGCTCGATCACCATAGGGCTCGCCATCAGGAACGCGATGAGGATTCCGTAACGCACGCCTTCCATAATGCCCTTGCCTTCGTAACCGCGCGTGAAAATGTAGCAAAACATGAACATCATGACGGCGCTACTCACCAGTAACATCCACATCATGTCGTTCAATTCGTTTTCGGGACGGAAAACTCCGCTCATCTGCGAATGCGCTTCGCCCAGCATCGTCTCGAAGATGACGAAGCCGAGCACCTGCCACAATACGTAAACGACCACGAAGCCGATCCAGAAGGTCTTGTTATTCATTGTTCTCGCCTGGTCAATAAAGGGGTGTCACAGACGCTAGACCCGAATGCGCGGGAGATCAAGAACGAACACACCTTGCGACAAGTCCGGTTGCAGGAGGCGTAATTCGGTTACCCCATGCGAGCTATGACCCTGAAAATGGACAGGCCCAGTTTTTATGCCAGCACGGGCGTGCTGGCGCCGTGCGCCGCGCTTGCCCGCAGCGTAACGCGGCGGATTCCCATGCGTCTCGCCTGAAAGACAGGCTTTTACATATTCTTCGTTCAGTTTCGCGTTCAGCCTGCATTAAGCGGGACGAACGTACCTTCGTGCGACGCTGCAGCAAGCATGATTGCAGCGAAAAATCTCACAGGAAGGAACTTCTCTCATGAAAAAAATCACTTGGGCAACATCATTGTGCCTGTTCTTTGCGGCACCGGTCGTGCTGGCGGAAGGACTGTCACTGGGCGCGTCGTACGGCTTTGCAAACATCGACGATTCGGAAGCCGGTTTTTCGCTCGACGCAAGCGATACCGGTTACAAGCTTTTTGGCCGCTACATGTTCCGGAACGGCTTCGGCATTGAGGGCGGCTATATCGATTTCGGAAATCCGGACGACGACTTTCTCGGCCAGACGGCGCAGATCGATGCCGAGGCCTGGAACCTGTATGGCGTCGGCACGCTCGGCCTGTCCGAAAATTTCGACCTGTTCGCCAAGGCCGGATTCATTTCCTGGGAAGCCGACTCCTTTCTGAACGGCATTCCGGTCGGCACCGATGACGGCGAAGACCTGGCGCTCGGTATCGGTGCCAAGTTCGGCTCGGAGAGCGGCCTCGGCTTTCGCGCGGAGTTCGAGTGGTTCGACGTCGACGACGTGGATGCGGTCTGGATGGCATCCGTCGGGCTTGAATTTCGTTTCTGAAACGTGATGCCTTGAAGGCTGCCCCGTCTCAGGGCGGGGCAGCCTGTGCAGGCCTGCAATTTTCCGGAAGCGGTTCAGGCAGGTCCCATTTGGGATTGTCCTCATCGGCAAAGGTGTCGGCACTGATTCGGCCGCCATTTGCGCGCATCCAGTCCGCTATGGCCTCGCGTACCAGGACCGCATCCTGCGAAATGGGATAGCCGCCTTCCGGCATGACCGTGGTAAAAATGTCGTCGCCACCCATCGCCAGGAAATCCGTCGTCGTTACCCGCAGGGACTCATCGTCGGTAATTTCCGAGCCGTCCTCACGACGCATCGTCAACTCAAGCCCGTCTTCCCCGCAGCTCGCGGACACCGTGATTCCCGAGATGCCGGCGCGCCTGTCGCCGCGGAATACCTGGCGGGCGAGAACTTCGCGCAGCTCCGCGCCACTGAGCCCGAGCTTCACGCCGAGATTGTCGAACGGGTACATCTCGTAAACCGCACCGTAAGTGAGCTCGCCTGCCGGAAGGTCTGCGCGAATACCGCCGACCACATTGTGAATCACCAGGTCACCGCCGATCGCATCGTGCACCACGTCGGTGAACAGGTGACCGATGGCCGAGTCGCCACGGCCTTCGCGGGTAATCGGCGTCTCCAGGTAAACACCGAGTTTCTCCGACTTCAACGCGGCGGCACGGTCTTCTGCCCGCTCCGCAATCTCGACGACTCGCGGGTTGGGTGCAACGACGTGACCGCTGTACACGGCAAGCTGCGACGATCCGGTCACCTCGTCGGCCGGAACGCAATCGCCGGAGGTCTGATCGACGTAACCGCAGATACGCTGCGGCGGATGGATCGTGCGCGATAGCAGGCTGTGATCGCGCCGGTCGAACACGAAATCGACGCGGCCAAAGGCAGCCGTTCTGGAAAAACTCGAGGTGATGGCAATGCCGTTGACCTCGTGCGCGATGCCCTGGTGTATATGGCCTGCGATGATGTGATCGACGAGCCCAACGGGCAGGTCGAGCGCGACCCGCATGATTTCGCCATCCAGGTCACAGGAGGTCAGGTCCTGCGGATCGTCGAACGTCTCGCACCGGGCACCTGCGTGCGCCGTAATAATGACCAGCTCGGCGCCGGCGTCACGCAACTTGCGTGCTTCCCGGGTCGCCGTAAGGGCCAGCGGCGCAAGACTCAATCCGCGGACGTTCGCCGCGATGGTCGAGGTCAGACCGTTTTCCGCGAGCAGGCCCAGGACACCGATCTTGATGCCGCCGCGTTCGAACAGCACCGACGGACGGACGTTTTCCCAATCGAGCGGCTGGCCGGTGCTCTGGTCGATAATATTCGCCGCCAACAGGGGAAAATCCGCTTCGCTTGCGCGCAGTTTCAGCGCACCACGCGCGTCGTCGGTGTCGTCAGCCGGGGTCGCGCGTTCGCCGACCGGGCCGAAGTCGAACTCGTGATTGCCGATCGCCGCCGCGTCGTAGCCGATCGCGTTGTAGGCTGCGACCACCGATGCTCCTTCAGAGAGGTTCGACTCCAGCGTGCCTTGCCACATGTCGCCCGCATCGATCAGCACCACGGCGCCTCCGTCCGCGGCGCGGGTCCTGCGGAGATTGTTCACGTAACCGGAGAACGTCGTCAGGCCGCGATTGCCGTCGACCGGTAACAGGGCACCGTGCACGTCATTGGTGCCGATGACCGATATCGTTATCGGCTGGTCGTCGTCGAATGACGGTCCGCAGCCCGTGACGACGAGCAGCAGGAGCGCCGCGACATGAGTCCGATAAATCTTCATGATCGAATATTCTAAATGGCGCCGGGCCCGGTGACGAAACGTCCCGGGCGCGCATCCGTCAATTCGCCGCCGGCAACGACGGGAACGCCGTTGACGATGACGTAATCGAAGCCCTCGCTATACTGATGCGGGTTTTCGAAAGTCGCCTTGTCACGAACTTTTTTTGGATCGAACATGACCAGGTCGGCAACGAAGCCGGGCCGCACGATACCGCGGTCGTGGAACGAGAAGGTGCGCGCCGGCAGCGATGTCATGCGCCGAATCGCGTCCTCGAGTGTGAGAATGTTCCTCTCGCGTACGAAATCGGCGAGCACCCTTGCATTGGTGCCGTAGGATCTCGGGTGCGGCTGGCCGCGGCCGAACGCCATGATGGTGCCGTCACTCGCCACCGCCGCGTTCGGGTAACGATAAATCGTGTCGACGTCCTGCATGCTCATGTAGTGATAAATCATGGAGGCGCCCTGCTCGTAACCGGCCTTGCCGCCGTCGACCATCATCTCGAGCAGCGTA
>JAWWCT010000009.1:0-74116 GCA_033720315.1 Woeseiaceae bacterium
AGGCCCTTTCCCAATAGCACACGCCATCGCGGCTTATGCCGCTCCAACTGGAACAACTGGTGGTTGCGGATTCAGCCGCGATTGAACAATTCGCCTGCTGAAGCAGGCGTGCTTTTTTGCTAACCACTAAAGATCAATCCGCACCAATCTGGAGTGTTAGTTTCCGGCTTGCGGGCGGATTGGTCTTTAGCCGCGATTCCTGAAATCTATTCGCCGACCGTCTGATACTGGTACATCGCCTCGACCATCGGCGGCAGCGGCTCGCCGTAACGCCCGATCCAGTCGTGGTATAGCCGGCGAATTCTCGCAGTGCTGTAAAGCCGGGCCAGTGCCCGGTCGGCAACCAGCCTGAAGTCGGGGTCGCCGCGTGGCACCATCAATCCATAGGGTTCATAGGAAAAGACGTCGCGGGAAATCGAATAACTGGACCGGTTCGCGGAGCGCACGACCTGGCCGATCAGCATGATGCGATCGGAGGCGAAGCCGTCGACTTTGCCGGCGTCGAGCAATTCCATGCCTTGTGCGCGTGACTCGACGATTCTCAAGGTGATTTTGAAATCATTGTTGATGATGAAGCCGCGAATGGCCGAGTGCGTCGTGGTGCCGCGAATCACGGCCACGGTCTTTTCGTTCAGATCTGCAACCGAGTTGATCGACTGGTCACTGCGGGACAGCACGGCACCACCGGTAATGTATGTGAGTAGTGTAAAGTCGACTCGCTCGCGGCGTGCCAGGGTGACCGTCGTCGGGCCGCATTCGATATCGATGTCACCATTGACGATGGCATTGATGCGATCTTCCGGCAGTACCAGTGGTACATATGTGACTTTAATATCTGCGAGGCCTACGACGTCCCTCACGGCGGCGGCAACGCTGCGACAAAGGGCAACGGCGTAGCCGACCGGTTTACCGTCATCACCGTCCAACGACATCGGCGGCGAATTGGGCACGTAACCGATGCGAAATTCTCCGCTGTCGGCGATTCGCTTGAGCGCGCCCGTGAATTCCTGGGCATGGACCGCCGTGGTCAGGAGCAATGCCGAAAGCACGAGGGAGATTAATCTGGTCATACCGTCACCATGCGAACACTGGGGGCTTTTTAATGATGCTAGTCTGTCAATGTGACCGGGCCAAGTAAACCCGGGCAATGGTTATAACATGGGCGCCAAGCGAGTCTATCTGTCGAAATCAAAGCTCATGGCTGCCCGCCAGTGCCTCAAGCGCCTGCACCTCGAGGTTCACCGGCCGGAACTCGCGATTCATACGCCGGAAACGCTGGCGGCGTTTGCTACCGGGCACGCCGTCGGTGCCGTCGCCCACTCGATCTATGGCGCTGAGGACGCCGTCGTCATCCCCTACGAGGGCGGGCTGTCGCACGCCCTGAAGAAAACCGCGCGGCTGGTCGCTGAAGGTCCGCAATACCCGATTTTCGAAGCGACCTTTCAACACAACGGCGTCCTGGTGCGTGTCGATGCCTTGTTGCCGGATACGGACGCCTGGCGCATCGTCGAAGTCAAGGCTTCGACATCGCTCAAGGAGGAGCACCGATTCGACTGTGCCGCGCAACGATGGGTGTTCGAGGGCCTGGGACACCGCCTGACGGCCATCGCGCTCGCGCACGTCGACAACACCTTTGTCTACCAGGGCAAGGGCGACTTCGACGGCCTGCTGAACGAAGTCGACCTGAGCGAAAACACGGCGGAGCTGTTGCCCATCGTTCCCGACTGGGTCAGCGAGGCGAGCAATGTCGTCAGCGGCGATGAGCCGCAAATCCCCGTTGGCGCACACTGTTTCAGGCCCTACGCATGTCCGTTCGTCGCGCACTGCTGGCCGTCCTCGGCGGAATACCCGGTGCAGGGCTTGGGCGGCAGCAAGGCGAAACTGGGCGAATTCATTGCCGAGGGTATGCTTGACATCCGCGACGTCCCCGTCGATCGCCTGAGCGAGAAGCAGCGATGGATCCAGAAGGTCACACGCTCGGGTAAAGCGGAAAAGCTGCCCGGCGCACGCGAGTTCGTCGGGTCGCTGGACTATCCGCGTTACTACCTCGATTTCGAAACCATCGGGCCGGCGATTCCCATCTGGCCCGGCACGCGCCCCTATGAAACCCTGCCGATCCAGTGGTCCTGCCACTACGAAGCCGCACCCGGGGTCATCGAACACGCCGATTTTCTCGATATCAGCGGCTTTCCGCCGATGCGCATGCTGGCAGAGTCGCTGATCCGGGTGCTCGGCAGGGAAGGACCGGTGCTGACCTACACGAACTACGAGAAAAGCGTGCTCGAGGGGCTCATTGGCCGCTATCCGGAGCTCGAGGCGCCGCTGCAGGCGATCGTGGAACGCCTCGTCGACCTGCGCCCGCCGACGCAGCAGTTCTACTACCACCCCGACATGGCGGGCTCGTGGTCGCTGAAGGCCGTGCTGCCGACGGTGGCACCCGACATGCACTATAAAAACCTTGAGGGAATACAAGAAGGTACAGCAGCTTCTGAAGGCTATTTAGAGGCTATACAGCCGGCTACCCCGGAGCAGAGAAAACTTGAGCTCGAAGAACAATTGCGGGCCTACTGCAAATTCGACACCGAGGGCCTGGTGCGGCTGGTGCAGTTCCTTGGCTGCTGAGTCAGCTCGCAGTCCGCACCGCGGAGCGGAGAATATCGAGCAGCGACCTGGCGCGATCAAGCCGGGCGTGCTGTTCTGTAGCCTGTTCGCGTTGCATCCCGTAAGCGATCGGCAACCACGCGACGAGTTCGGCATTAGCGCTTAGTCGTTCAGCAGATGCGCGCACGTCATCCAGGTTCACCGGCGCCTCCCTGAATGCCTCGAGTTCACTCGCGCTTACGATTCCCCAGTCATCTTCCGCACGTCGCGCCTGTCGATTCGTCAGCACCCCGGCAGCGAGCACAAAATGCCGGAATTCCTGCATCAGCTTCAGGCTCAGGTACTGCCGCTGCGATTCGTCGTAACGGTAATAATCGAAAAGGGCATTTGTGATGTCCGGGGCGCGCAGCAAGCCCAGGTTGCCCGTCGAACGCAGCTCGTCAAAAGTGTTCGAACTCAATGCAGGCGTGTACGTGTACGCCGCCTGGTTTACAGCCAGCGTGAATTCCACCGGCGAGTCGACGGCTATCGCGGGATCTTCGGCGACATCCATCAGCAGTTTCGCAAAGGAGCGCCGCGTTTCCGCCAGCATGATGCCGTTTTGCAATTGTTCGACGTCCTGTTCGATGTCGCCGATCAGTCGCTCAATGTATTCCTGCTGCAAGGCGAGGTCCTTGCGTTCCTCCCACCACCGGTCGACCTGGAACGCCAACAAAATTCCGATCACGACCATCAGCAGTTCGAGTAACGCCTGGCCCCAATGCTGTTTTCGCAGGTTGGCGACGAACGTACGCAGCATCTTGTGCTCCTAGAGTTGAAATCCCCGCTGGCCGGGCTGCCAGTGGGCGAGGTTGATGTGCGCGCTGCCGATGCCCAGTCCACGCACCCATTTGGCTGCCGCATCGAGCGTTACCCAGGTCTTGATCTTGCCTTTGCGGGTTTCCGCGGTCACGGAACCGTTGAGCGTTGCAGCCTCGACGTGGAAGCGGGCACCGTTGCCGATGATTTGCACGTTCCTGATGGCGCCGGCGGCAACCATTGCTTTCAGCATTTTTTCATTCATTGGGTTTCCTCGTCTGGCTCGATTCCGGAATGGCGATCCCGGCGCGATCGCAATGCCGGCGGATCAGCATCTCGACCATGTTGGCCACGCTCCGGTGCTCCCTGTCCGCAGCGTCACGCACGGCCTGTTTCAGGCCGGGATCGATCCGGAGGTTGAGGGTGGCTACCTTGGTCGCTGGCATCGGACGAATGTATCGCAAAAGTGACGCAAATGTAACGCATATTGCATCGAAACGGAAGCCCCCGTTGGCACAAATCTGCCCGGCCAGGCAGGGTTTGCGGGTTTCCACGGGGAGGGGCTGCAATGCCGCAATTCCGCAAAATGGACTGGGCCGGCTACCTGGTCGAACGGGTCGTCCTCGGCATCCTGTTTGCGTTCCCGGTGGAGGAATGGCGTGTGCCGGTCGCCTCAGTTGCGAAACGCCGGCGGCTTTGAGTCATCCGTTTGCAGGTAACGATCGCGGAGCAAGGTCTGCCGGCTTCGCATCGGTATCGACTCGCCGTTGATCAGCACCTGTTCCGGGTAACTCGTCAGCTCGAGCGGGTCTGCACCCCAGATGACGAGGTCTGCGGCTTTGCCGATTTCAATCGAGCCGACATCGTCGTCGACCCCATACATTTCGGCGGGTGACAGCGTAATGGCCCGCAATGCACCGTCCCAGGAAAGCCCGTGCGCAACGGCGTTGCCCGCTGCTTGCTTGATGTTCCGCGAATTGTGCGTGCGGCCTCCGGGCCCGAAAGAGCCCGCCTCGAAGGCAAACCTGACGCCCGCATTGGCCAGGATACTCGCGGAATCGAGGCGCGCATTGATGAAATCGAAGTCACCCGGAAGATTCGCCGCGCTGTCGAGAATGACGGCGACGTCCGCTCGCGCAAGCTCGTCGGCGAGCAACCAGGCTTCGGCGCCACCGGCGACGATGGCCTTGATATTGAATTCAGACGCGATATCGATGACGACCTCGATGTCGGCGGCACGGTTTGCATTGAATACCATGGCACGTTCACCGTCGAGCACGCCGACCAGTGTGTCGAGGTCCGTGCGACTGACCGAAAACTCCCGCCACTCGCCGCGCTCGTAGGCGCCTTTGTTCTGCCGGTAATCCATCGCATCGCTGAGCGCGGTGCGCAGTTCCTGTATGGCCGCGGCGCGGGACCCGGCGGCGACGCCGCTGCCGGCTTCACCGAAGTTCGTGACGACGGCAACTCCGTGTCTGGTCAGGTAGTCACCGCTGTCGCCGAGCTGCACCACCGATGCGAGCCCGGAAAGTACCCGGCTGGAATGGCCTTGCTCGTCGGCTTCCCTTGCAAGCGGTGAAATGAGGGCGCGCGTTATGCCTTCGATGCGCGTAATCGGGATGACCGTGGAACGACGATTAAAGGCCTCGGCGACATCAAAGCCGGCCGAGAACGCGTCGCCTCTCTGAATGGCATCGTTGGTGCCGGCGACGGCGCCCACTTCACTCAGGCCCAGTTGCCCGATGGGGCTGAAGAATCCCGGGGTAACGATCTTGCCGGCGGCATCGATCAGGATGGACCCGTCGGGCACGTCGGCACCCGGGGCAACTTCGGAGATGCGCCCGTCCTCGATGATGATCGTTGCGTTTTCCAGCGTGCCGCCGGGGCCGACCGTGTGTACCGTGGCATCGGTAATCGCGACGGTTTGCGCGAATGCCGCGCTGCTGCCGAGAATTGATGCAGCAAGAAGTCGAAGCAGCTTGTTCATTGCGGACCTCCGTGTAACGCGGAGGTGCCCAGGCTGAAATCGGTCACCGGGTTGATCTCGTCATTGCCGCGCTCGTAAACCAGTGCGCCATCGATGTATACGCGTTCGGCGAGCGTGTAGACGCTGAACGGGTTGCCGCTCCAGACAGTGACGTCCGCCATCTTGCCGGGTTCGAGCGTGCCGGTTACCTCATCGATACCCAGCGCCTTCGCCGCGTTGCTGGTGAACCAGCGAACTGCACGTTCCGGCGCGATATCGATGCCGGCGCGTGCCGCTGCACCCATGACCTTGGCGCTTTCCTGGTTGAGTCGCTGGATACCGATCTCGCTGTCGGAATGCATGACGGTGCAGGCACCGGCACGGTCGAGGATTGCCGCGTTTTCACGGATGCCATCGAACGATTCCATCTTGAAGCCGTACCAGTCGGCCCAGATTGCGGCGCAGGTGTCGTTTTCCCTGAGCAGGTCCGCGACTTTGTATGCCTCGACGCCGTGGTGAAACGCGGTGATCTTGTAACTGAACTCCTTGGCGACATCGAGCATGACCGCCATTTCGTCGGCGCGGTAACAATGGTTATGCACGAGGATCTCGCCATCGAGCACGCCGGCGAGCGTTTCCAGTTTGAGGTCGCGTTTCGGTGCCTCACCCTGGCCTTTTTCCGCAGCCGCTTTTTTCTTTCGGTAATCCTCCGCATCGATCCAGGCGCTGCGGTAGCCGGCGACGTTACCCATGCGGGTCAGTGGCGCCTGGCCCTTGCTACCGTAGACACGCTTGGGGTTCTCGCCGCATGCCATCTTCAGGCCGTGCGGAGCGCCGGGAAACTTCATTTCCTGAACCGACTGACCCGGGACGTTTTTCAGGGTAACGCCACGCCCACCGAACAGGTTCGCCGAGCCCGGCAGGATCTGCAGTGAAGTGACGCCGCCCGCAAGCGCCGCAACAAAACCGGGATCCTGGGGCCACACGGCATGCTCGGCCCAGACCTCGGCGGTGTTGGGTGCGGTCATTTCGTTGCCGTCTGAGTGCGCATCGACTCTCGGGGACGCATACACACCGAGATGCGAATGCACGTCGATGACGCCGGGAGTGATCCATTTACCGCGCGCATCCACCACCAGCATGCCCGCGGCGTCGAGATTTTGCCCGACGGCGACGATCCTGCCGCCGTCCATCGCGACGTCGGCATCGTCGAGGCGCTCGCCGGTGCCCGTCAGGACGGTCGCACCCCGTAACAGGGTCGCTACCGCCGGTAAGGGCTGGTAACGGCTCGAATAGGGCGCTGGACCTTCATACTGAGGACCTTGTTCGCAGGCGTTCAAAAGCAGCAGGGCGGTTAACGGCAGTGCGGAAATTCGCGCAGTCTTGATCATCGCTCGAGTCCGGTTGTTGTTTTGCTGGCGAAGGACACAGTCAAGCATAACAAAACTCCGGAATGCTAAAGTGCGAGATACGGGAACTGGAGAAGTCTATGAAGCGATCTTATCTCGCAATCCTGCTCCTGCCGGCGGCACTGGTTGCCGATGACGGGATGGAATTTCACGACGATTATTATCTCGGCTTTTCGCAGGGGGCCTACTATGGGTTGATGCTCGGAGGCGTCGACTACGACGTTGCCTGGTGCATGAAAGCCGAGCTGGCTTACGAAGGCGCGGCAATGGGTACCGGTGGCGAGTTCCAGGCAAAGATGGAAACGATGCTCGCAAGCTGCCGCGAGCAGTATCCGCCACGCGGGCAGAATTAAAGAATTATCGAAATTTACATCTCTCGTATTAGTATGAACGCACAAAAATCGCCGTTGGGGGACATCAATGAGTGCAAATGAGTTTGGCGTAGCCGCAGGCAACGGATTACTGGATCGCAGGTTCTTCCTGAAAGCGGGCGCTGCAGGCGGGGCAACGCTGTTGAGCGCCAGCGCGGCGGGGCTCGAGCGGCAGGACTGGATGAAATATCCGGGCGGCCCGATGAGCGAGGACGGCGCGCCGTCGGTACACGAGTCGCATGTGAAGCGCATCGCCATCTCCTCCCAGCCGGGCACCACCGGCACCGGCGTATCGCGGACGCCGCTGGAGTACCTGAACGGGCTGATTACCCCGAGCCGGCTGCATTTCGAGCGTCACCACAGCGGAATTCCCGATATCCATCCGGATCAACACCGCTTGGCCATTTACGGCATGGTCGACAGGCCGTTGTCGTTCAGTCTCGACAAACTTGCGCGCTATCCGATGGTGTCCAGGATCCAGTTCCTGGAATGCTCGGGCAACAGTGGCGGCTCGATTGCCCCGGAGCCGGTGCAGGCGAGCTGCGGCGCGATTCACGGACTGGTCGCCGCCAGCGAATGGGGTGGCGTGCCGTTGTCGGTGTTGCTGGATGAAGTCGGCGTAAAACGCGGCGCGAAATGGATTATCGCCGACGGTGCCGACTCCGCGATGATGAGCCGCAGCGTGCCGCTCGACAAGGTCATGGACGACGCGATCGTTGCGCTTTACCAGAATGGCGAACGACTGCGCCCCGGCAATGGCTACCCGATGCGCCTGTTTCTTCCGGGCTGGGAAGGCAACGCGTCAGTGAAATGGCTGCGCACCATCAAGGTGATGGACCGACCGGCGATGACCAAGGACGAAACCTCGAAATATTCCGATCTGAATGACGAAGGTATCGCCACGCTGTTTACGTTTCCGATGGGTGTGAAATCCGTCATCAGCAATCCTTCGCACGGCATGACCATGGGACCGACCGGTATTTACCGCATCTCGGGTATCGCCTGGACCGGTGCCGGACGCATCCGGCGCGTCGAAGTTTCGGTCGACGGCGGCAAAAGCTGGGCGGACGCGGCGCTCGATGAGCATGTTCTGCCCAAGTGCCTGACGCGTTTTCGCGCGGCCTGGCAGTGGGATGGCGGACCGGCGGTCATCATGAGCCGTGCGACCGATGAGGCGGGTAACGTGCAACCGACGCGCGCCCAGGTGCTCGAGGGCAGGGCGGCCGGCCAGTTTTATCATTACAACGGCATCCAGGCCTGGGCGGTGAGCAGCGCCGGGGAGGTGAGCAATGTCTACGCGTAGCCTGCCGACACTGGTCGCCGCAAGCATTTTTATCGCAAACGCAGCAGTCTCCGATGACGGCCCGGGACTCGGCGAGGGTCTGACGGCTGCCGAGATTTCCGCGATCGATTACACCGTCATGCCGGACGGCGACGGCCTGCCCGAGGGTTCGGGGACGGCGGCCCAGGGACGCGCTGTGTACCTGGCCAACTGCCTCGCCTGTCACGGCGAGAACGGCACGGGCGGGCTCAATGACGCGCTGGCCGGCGGACACGGCTCGATCAATGGCCCGGCACCGCAAAAGACCGTCGGCAGCTACTGGCCTTACGCGACCACGATATTCGACTATGTGCGGCGTGCCATGCCACTGACGTCGCCCGGGATCCTGTCGAATGACGAGCTTTACGCGGTAACGGCATACCTTCTGTATATCAATGACATCATCACCGAGGACTTCGAGATCGATGCCGAATCGCTGCCCTCGGTAGCGATGCCGAATGGTGGCAATTTCGTCTGGGGATACACCCCCGAATAGCCGCGCAAGCCAGCAGATTCAAGGCATTGCGCGCCAGGATAAAATTGGCCTGGTGCTCAATTTATGGCGCGCGCCGGTCACGGAATTGTGACCTCGCTTCACGTCGCCAGTGTCCCCGTTTTGTAAACTTCATGCTGTTTCGCAAGGATCGAAACTTGGACACCACCAATGCCCAGGGAACTTGTACTCACTGAAAATCAGTTGCCGTCCGAGGTCATCCGCGCCATCGAAGAAGGGCGCAAAGTCGAGGCGATAAAATTACTGCGCGAGGCCACCGGGCTCGAGCTGGCCAACGCCAAAGTGCTCGTCGACCGGGTGGCGCGAACCCGCGGTCCGAAGAAGCCGATCTATTCGCCCGCTGACCCGAAACCGCCGATTGGCCGCTGGGTCGCATCCGCCGTCGCTATCATGGTGCTGGCAAGCGCCTATTATTTTTATTACTACGGTCTCTGACTCGAACTTTTGAGCCTGAAGCATTGCATCGACGATGCATGCTTGCGTGTGTGTGTTTTCCGGATACCGGTTTACGTTTATCATAGGATGGTCAGGGTTGGCCTGAATGTTGAGGACGTAATATGACCACCAATGATCAACCGATGGATCACGCGCCGCCCGAAGACACGGCGGACGACGATCGAGCTACCTCCGAACTCGAGAAAAACGTCAAGGAAAAATCCACCTGGGTACGGCTGTTTTTCATGCTCGTGCTGTTGTTCCTGTACGGCGTGTCCCGCCTCGTGGTCGGCGTCGTAATCGCCATCCAGTTTTGCTACGCGCTGTTTACCGGTGAAACCAGGAGCCATTTACGCGCGTTCGGTCACTCGCTCGCAGTCTATTCCCTGCAAGTCATCGACTACCTGACCTTCAACACGGACGAAAAGCCGTTCCCGTTCGATCTGGACTGGCCGACGGAATCCAGGACGGACTGACACAACGGGACTCCAGGAGATTGATCACAACGCCCGGCGCATCGCATGAGGTGCTGCCGGGCTTTTTTATGAACCGTGAACGCTGACATTCTGCAGTCGAACTGGGCAGCATGGCTGGCACTGGGCGCCATCCTGATCGCAGTTGCCGTTATCGTCCCGCGCCTGTTGCAGCGAACCTCGTCGGCGAAACTCAAACGAGTGACCCGCGATATGGCCAGGGCGCGAAAGGCGTTGCGCAAAGCCACGCGCGCCTGCCGCAAAGCCGAAACCAGGCTGGAACGCATGACCCGGCGACAGGAGCGGGTCAAACCCCGGTTGCTGCAGGAAGCAAAAGACGCGCTCGAAGACGCAAAATCGCTGCAAAAGATCCTCGGCGACAAGGTCCTGGTAACTGAGAACCATGTACGTCGTGTGATTTACGACGAGTTTCCACCCACGGCGCACGACAGGCTGCGCAAGAAGTACCTGCCGCAGGACATCAAGGACAAGCGCCCGTTCTCCTTCTAGCACTCGCGAAAAGCATCAGGCTGACGCCGTTGCTACACACTGCGTCGCTACCGCAACAAATAGGTAATTTTACGAATTCAAGCCAGAACGCCTGCCACCGAAAATAGCCAGCCTGCGGACAGAATTCAGGTGGACGTCATGGTGGACCTGGTCATTACCGTATGTGAAATTCTCGGCCCGACGGCCGTGGTACTGATCGGTTTGACGCTCGTCGGAATCGCGATAGGGAAGGTCAAGGTCTAGCGTCCCCCGCGCTACTGACTCCCCAGCCTTCCCAGCCGAGGCCGCGCACCACGCGGCCCGGTGTCGCGCCCGTATGCCTGCCGTTGCGAAGTACTTGCTCGCCATTGACGAAAACATGCAGGACGCCGGTCGCATACTGGTGCGGTTCCTCGAACGTGGCATTGTCAGTAATCCGCTCCGGATCGAAAACGACGATGTCGGCAAAATAACCTTCTGTCAGCTCGCCGCGTTCGGATATTCCGATGTTGAAGGCGGGCAGCGATGTCAACCGCCGAATCGCTTCCTGCAAGCTGATGAGTTTTTCTTCGCGAACGTATTTACCCAGAAGGCGAGAAAAATTGCCGTAAGCACGTGGATGCGGATTGACGTCCGTGAAAGGCGCTTCGCTCGCCACAGCGCCGGCGTCGGAGCCGAAGCTGATCCAGCTCTTTTGCAATTTTTTTCGAACATTGTCTTCTGACATGAAAAAATAGACTGCATCGACCCGGCTGTCGTCTTCAATTACGAGATCGATTGCCGTATCGGCCGGGTCAGCGTTTCGCTCATCGGCAACTTCCTGCAAGGTCTTGCCGGTCAGCGGCCGCAGCCGCTCGTTCTTGAAGCCGACCAGCAGGATGTTCTCCGGTCCGGCACCTAGGTAGAAATTTTCCCAGTCGCTCGCCGGCTGCTTCATTTCCTCGACGACACGGGCACGAATATCGGGATCTTTGAGTCGCGCAATCCAGGCATCGTGTCCGCCTTCCTGTACCCAGAGCGGCATGGTGGCGTACAGGCCGGTCGAACCGGCCGTGTAGTTGTACATGTCCGCGGTGATTTGCAGGCCGGCAGCGCGCGCCGCTTCAATAAGCTCGAATACGTTACCGAGCTTGTGGAAATTATCCTTGCCGGCGGCCTTGAGGTGATAAATCTCGGCCGGTGCCCCGGTCAGGCTGGCGATCTTGATCAGCTCCTGGACGCCTTCTTCCAGGCGATTGCCTTCCGAACGGATGTGCGAGATATAGCCACCACCGGACTCCGCCGCCGCGGCCACCAGCGCGATCAGCTCGTCGGTATCCGCGAAGTTCGCCGGCGCATAAATCAGCGACGAACCGACACCGAGGGCCCCCTCGCGCATCGCCTGGCGAACGAGCTGCTGCATGCGCGCCAGCTCTTCTGCGTTCGGCGGGCGGTCCTCATAACCCAGTTCGTGCACGCGTATGGTGGTTGCGCCGACGTAGGACGCCACGTTGGGAGAAACGCCTTTGTTCTCGAGAAACTCGAGGTACTCGCCGAGCGTGGTCCACTCGATTTCGTAGCGCAAATTAGTTTGCCGCTCGCGCATTTCGGCTTTCATTGTCTCGTTGAGCGGTCCCATGGAGCGCCCTTCGCCCATGACTTCGAGTGTGACGCCTTGCTTGATATCGCTCAGGCCGCGGCCGTCTACGATTAACGACTCGGTCGCCCAGGACAGCATGTTGATGAAGCCCGGCGCGACGGCCAGGTTCTCTGCATCGATGTCGATGGCGCCGCTGTATCCCGACAGGTTGCCGATCGCGGCGATACGATCGCCCGAGATGCCCAGGTCCGCTACGAACGGGTCGTTGCCGAGCCCGTCATAAATGTTGCCGCCGCGAATGATGACGTCGTAATCCGTCTCGCCCGGGCCCGGCATGCAGGCGCTGACGGTCAGTGCGATCGCCGCAGAAAGTGCCCAACCGAGGCGTCTCAAGTTGTTTAGCATGAAGCTTGCCCTGTCACTAAGTCGTTTCAGCAACCTCTTCCACCTGCCTCCAGACGCGCAGCAGGTTAGCGCCGAGAATCTTCTTTATATCCTGATCGCTGTAGCCGCGCTGCAGCAGACCCTCGACGAGGTTCGGATAACTCGATACGTCTTTCAGGCCGATCGGCAGGCTGTCGCCGACGCCGTCGTAATCCGAGCCGATGCCGACATGGTCGACGCCAACCAGGTTGACGATGTGATCGAAGTGATCGAGCGTTTCCGCGAGGGTTGCGTACGGGTAGGGACCATGGGTCTCGGCGTAAGACGCATAGAACGTCGCCTGGGTTTCGTCGTTTTCCGCCACGCCCTGTTGTTCGCGCCATGCCTCGAAGGCATCGCTTCGCGCCGTGCTGTATTGGTTGGCAGCCCTGGTCAGGAAAGCCGAGCCGTAATTGACCATCACGACGCCGCCGTTTTCGGCAAGCCCGACGATCATGTCATCTGCGATGTTGCGTTCCCAGCCCGGCGTGAAATGTCGTGCGGACGAGTGCGAAGCGATGGCCGGAGCGGCAGTAATCTCCATGACATCCCAGAATGCTTCGTCGGACAGGTGGCTGATATCCACCATGATGCCGAGGCGATTCATTTCCCGAACGACTTGTTCGCCGAATTCGCTCAGGCCGCCCCATCGCTTGTTGTCGTCATAGGACGAGTCGGAAATGTGATTGGAGAGACTGTGTGCCAGCGTGATGTAACGAATGCCGCGATCGTGGAAATAGCCGAGGTTTTCCAGCGCGCCTTCGATCGGGGAGCCGTTTTCCATGCCCATCGGCAGCGAAATCAGTCCACGCTCAAACTGAGATTCCACGTCGGCCGGTGACAGCGCGATCGCAAACTTGTCCGGTGATTCGTCGACGATGCGATTGACCAGGTCGATCAGTTCGTCGGCGACGGCCTTGGATCGGCCTTGCGCCTCGAGTGCGGCCGGCGTGTAGATGGACATGAACGGCGCATTGAGACCGCCGGCGACAGCGCGCGGATAGTCGAAATCGCCGCCGTCGGTCGCCTGCGATACGTCTTCCCAGGCATCGTAGAGCCGGTAAGGAACGTCGATATGCGTATCGACGATGATTGAATTTCTTGCAAGGTCAGCGGCGTGCGCGGCCAGGTCTGGTGCGGCGGCGTCAGGAGCCGGCTGTTCCTGCTGCCCGCAGGCCGCAAGCGTGAGGCAGGTTGCAAGAGCGGCCAGTATCCGTAGCGTCATATTCCCCCCGGAACGGTCGTTTGTTGGTGTTTATGGACGCCAGAGTATAGGCGCAATCCGGGCTTCAGTATAAGTGATCCGCTTGAGTGCAGCCGTTTTTGCTGATCTCGTCGCCGATTGCGACCACGGCATCGATCAGATCGTCGAAATCGGCTCGCTTGCTGCGATGGTTGCAGATCGCCACCCGAATGGAGAACTTCGAGTTCAAAACGGTCGATGACGGCACAGCGATACCGCGTTCATGAAGCTGCATGAGGATTTCGGCGTTGAGATCGTCGAGTACTTCGTCACCGAGTGACCGGCCGACATAGCGAAAATTGACGATATTCAGTGCCGTTGGTGCGAGCAACTGCAGCTTGTCCCGAGATGACACGCGTTCGCTCAGGTAGCGGGCTTGCTGAATATTCTGCTCGATCTGCTGTCCATAGCGATCGACGCCTTCGGTTTTCAGCGCTGTCCACGCGCGCAACGCCTTGAACGATCGCGACAACTGCACGCCGTATTCGGAAAGATTGACCGGACCCGACGCCAGGCCGCGTTCGAAATTCCTCAAATAAGACGGAATAACGGAAAACGTATTGCGATGCGTGTCGCTGGCGCGAATCAGGATGCAGCCGCAGTCGTACTGCACGTATAGCCATTTGTGCAAGTCGAAGGCAAGCGAATGTGCACGCTCCACACCGTCCACCAGGTGCGCCGAGTTCGCGGATAACTTGGCAAAAGCACCGAACGCCGCATCGGCGTGCAACCACAGGTCTTCTTCTGCGGCAATGTCGGCCAGATCATTCAGCGGATCGATGGCGCCGGTGTTCACGGTGCCCGCCGTCGCGATAATGCAGGCAGGCAGGTGTCCCGCGTCGCGATCCTTTCTTATGGCCGTTTGCAGTGCAGCGACATCGATAGTGAAATCTTCCCGGACCGGGACGATCCGCAGCGATTGCGATCCGAGACCGATCAGTTCGACGGCCTTGCGCAGCGAGGAATGCGCCTCGGAGGACATGTAATAGACAAGGCGCGGGTAGTCGCGAACGTTGACGCCCGCATCGCGGATGTCGTACGGCGCCGCATGCGTGCGCGCCACCGCCAGGCCGACCAGGTTGGCCATCGAGCCGCCGCTGACCAGCAAGCCACTGGCTTCCCCGGGATATCCGAGCAGCGATTTGAACCAGTTGAGCAGCTGCAGTTCGACGTAACTGGATGCGACCTCATCGAAGCCCAGGCTCGCCGAGTTCATTGCCGACGCCACAAGATCGGCAATCAACTGCGTCGGTGTGCCGGTCCCGCCGACCCAGCTCCAGAAGCGCGGGTGAATGTTTCCGGTGGGATAGTCGAGAATATGCTCGCGAATCTGTGCGTATACGTCGTCGAGATCGGTTGCGTCTCGCGGCACGTCCTCGGCGAACAGGCGCTTAGCGGCGTCAGGCAGCGGCTGCCACGCCGGTCGTTCGGCGACAGTCTTCAGGTATTCGATCATGTCGTCGAACGCCCGGTGTCCCAGTTTACGAAGTGATTCCCAGTCCTGCGGATCGAGTGATCGTTCTGTGCTACCAGCGCCGAGATCGCTTGCTTTGACACTCACCGATAACCCCCTGTGGTGGTCGTATTGACCACCAGTATCCGCGGTGACCGGAAAAGGGCAATACACAGTTCAACGGCCGTGGTCCATGCACACCACCGCGAATGGCCGATTGCATGCAAGCGAAGTCGAGGGTGCTACACTGAGTCAATCGTGAACCTGCTGTCGCTGATTCTTATTTTTCTCGCCCTGTGTATTGCAGGTTCGATTTGCTATATCGCCTGGGAGTTGTCATCCGGGTTCTGGGATCCGGATGACCGGAAAAAAGAACCAGGTGGACCGAAAGAGTCAAAAAGTCCACCCGGTTCTTAGACGGAGCGGGGAGCTCCTTTGCCTCTGGCCCAAGAGTCAGAGGCCCTGACGTTTAATCATTCGCTCATTTCCTGTTCCTTTTCCGGCCGCGTGCCGAACCCCGGTTCGAGGGCGCGGCGGCGCGCTGCACCTGGCGGCTCGGTGCCGCAGAACTTCCGGAGTTTCGCGACGCCCGTTGTGCGGACGAGCGCGATGCCGGTCGCTGCGCCGGTGCCTGTTGCCGGACTGACGGCCGGCTCTGCTGGCGCTGTGTCGCAGGACGTGTCGCAGTGCGTTGCGTCGTTGCCTGCCGGGCGACATCGCGACGGTTTGCTGATTGCCTTACGTTTGCAGGACGCCGCGAGTTTCGATCGCTTGTCGTTCGTCTCGAGGTGCGCTCGCTCGCGGACTGCCGAGAGTTGCTCTGGCGGACGTTCCTCTGGGTCGTCGGGCGAGCGTCCTGCGCGACCAGGCGTTGACGACGGCTGCTGACGTCTGCGGACTCGCGTTGCCGCTGGTGAGTCCTGGCAGTCCGCTCTGCACGGTCGACAGCGGTTCGCGTATTCGTCGAGCGGGAGCTGTTGCGCGCCTGTCGGCTTCGCGAGTCGTTTTCCGCCACAAACTGCGAGCCCGTTCGGTTACGCGTGTCTCCCCGCGTATCGCTGCGCCTGTCGCTGCGCCTGTCGTAACGGCCAGTGCGCTGGTCCCTGCCGGAATAGTGATAATTGCGCACCGTCTGTGTTACCGGGCGTGAGCCACTGTGGCGAGCCCGCGGCCGCCAGTAGTCACCGTCCCGGTAGCGATAGGGCGAGGTACGATAACTGCTGTTGACATACCAGTAGTTGAACACCGAGATGCTCGGTCGCCGGTAGTAATGGCCGTAGTAACGCCGGCCGTAATACGGGTGGCCCCAGTAACTCGGATGATGGACGTGCAGGTAGCGGCTGTGCCAGCCGATCGTGAACGCCGTCGTCACTCCCCAGAAGTAACCGCTGGCAAACGAGTAGCCCGCCGGGTACGGGTAGTAGTAGACGGGATAGGCGTACGGATAGTAGTGGTACACGCGCCGCGGCTGGTAGACGATCACTTCCTCCGGCTCGTAATACGGCACGTAGATGATTTCATCGTCCACGGGTTCGATTTCGATGACGCCGTCCTCGTTGGACACCGTCTGCCGCTCGTCCGACTCGAGGTTACCGGCGGCGTAGGCCCGGTCACGAAACGATTCAACCGCCGCCAGCACGTCTGCCTGCTGCGTGATCACGGCTTCGCCCAGGCGCCAGGTCCAGTCGATCTCCTTGTCCATGAGGTACACGACCTCGGGATAATTCAACAGCGCGATGACCGATTCGTCCCACGATTCATCGGGCTCGAGTGAGCTGTCTTTGGCCAGTTCGTCGAGAAAGCGCGCCGCCTGGACAATTTCCAGCGGATAGGTCGAGGCCGGCAGGACGATCGCCAGCAGGTCGTCCGGGTACAGCGCCACCGGGCCCACCAGCTCCTCGAGTTCGGCATCGGAAAGCGCCTCGGACGGGTCGCCGTCCAGCGGCTCGACGTCCGCGGGTTCGAGCGCGGGCAGGGGCTGCCCGTATTCGTCGATAGGCACCTGGGCCGCCAGCTGCAACGGCATGTAAAACACCAGGGTGACGAGTAGCAGAAACCCTGGCTTGCCTGCCTTTGAAATCCTCTCCATCGGAGCCTCCAGGTCAATGATTACGCTATTTCGGGCGTAATCCTGAGCTTGAAGGCGAGTCTACGCCGGCCAAGCTGAACCCATCCTTAACCGGGGTCAGAGCCGGCCCTGACCCTGGCTCAGGCGCGTTTCGCGGCCGGCCGCTCGGCGAGCTCGTGCACCTTGGCGCCCAGCCAGGCGATGCTGCGCTCGATGTCCTCGGACCAGGGGTGGCCGTAACTCAGCCGGATGAAGTTCTGGTAGCGGGAGCAGGGCGAAAAGATCAGGCCGGGAGCGATACTGATGCGATTGCTGATGGCCTCGTCGAACAACTTTTCGGAATTCACGTTTTTCGGCAGTTCGATCCACAGCACGGCACCGCCTACCGGCTTCGAGGTGCGCGTGCCGTCCGGAAAATGCTGCGCGACCAGGGCGCTGGTGCGCTCGGCATTGCATTGCAGGACCGGCCGCAGCGTCTTCAGGTAACGGTCGTAGTCGCCACTGGCGATGAATTCCGCCAGCGTCAGTTGCTGCAGCAGGCCGGACGAGCAGGAATAGGAACGCTTCAATCGCAGTATCTGGTCGCGGTACTCGCCCGCCAGGAGCCAGCCGATGCGATAACCGGGGGCCGCGGTTTTCGAAAACGAACCGCAGGTGAGGACCCGGCCGTTGCGCGAGTAGACCTCCGCCGGTTTCGGCCGTTGCCCGTCGAACCTCAAATCCCCGTAGACGTCGTCCTCGATGAGCACGATGTCTCTTTCCTCGATGATCTCGACCAGCTCGCGGCGGCACTCGTCCGGCATGCTGACGCCCAGCGGATTGTTCAGCGTGGTCGAAAACATGCAGGCCCTGACCGGATGCGCATCGAGGGTCTTGCGAAGTGCCGACAGCGTGACGCCCTCTTCGGGGCAGGTCTCGATCTCGATGGCCAGCATGCCGAGGCTGTCGATGAGTTCGAGCAGGCCGTGATAGGTGGGCGATTCGACCGCGATCACATCGCCTTTGCGGGCCACCGCCTGCAGCGCCAGCAACAGTGCCTCCTGGCCGCCGTTGGTGATGCAGACATTGTCAGGATCCACATTGCTGCCGATGGTATCGAGGTAACGAAACGCAATCTGCCGTTTCAATCCCGGCTCGCCGAGCGTCGGCGCATAACCGATGCTGCGGTCCTCGGCGCGCGCCATGACCCGCTTCATGACCCGGTGCAGCGATTTGGCAGCCGACTTGGCCATGCTCGGATTGGCAATCCCCAGGGGCACGAAATCGGGGTGATGGATGCCCTCGTAGACACGGTCCATGAGCGGCCGGGTGCTGACCGTTACCGGCTTCGCCGAAGCGCGGAAACGCGGACCGGCCCGTACAATCTGGTTGCCGGCGCGGGCGCGAACGTAGAAACCGGACTGCGGCCGCGATTCCACGCGGCGCTGTCGCTCGAGTTCGATGTACGCCTGGCGCACGGTCGGAATACTGACGCCGATCTGTTTGCTCATGCGGCGCAGGGAGGGCAGCCGGTCACCCGGCCTGAGGGTGCCCTTTTCTATGTTTTCGGTAATTAAATCAATAACCTGCCGATACAGGTAGTCATCAGCATTTTTGTCGACGGCGAGCATAAACTGTTAATGTGTCATTTCTGAAAAATTGACGCTGTTATATACCCAAAGCGACGGTAGAGTCAAGCCTCACCGGAATCAACGCAGCAATATCGGGAGGCAAAAATGATTTCGCAAGGCAATTTTGACAATCACGCGCGGTCCGTCTCCGCCAATGCGGCCGACTCGACCCGACAGGTGGCGAAAACCTGGGTATCCCGGCTCGGCGATATCCTGTCACCGGCTTTTCGCCTGCACCGTTATCGCACGACGCACAGCCGACTGTTGCAGTGCGCACTGGGCGAGATCGATCGCGACAAGCAGACCTGTTGATGAGTAACGGATTCCTGTACCTGGCGACGGTCCTGATCTGGGGTTCGACCTGGATTGCGATCGAATTTCAACTGGGAACCGTAGCCCCCGAGGTGTCGATTTTCTATCGTTACCTGCTCGCGGCGGCGCTGCTGTTTTCCTGGTGTCGCTATCGCGGGCTCAAGCTCGATTTCGATCGCAGGGCACACGGAAAATTTTTCATGCTGGGTGTGCTGCTGTTTTCCCTGAACTACATCACGGCATACCACGCGCAGATTTACATCACCTCGGCGATGACCGCGATCTGCTTTTCGACGATGGTGTGGATGAATATCATCAACGCGCGCCTGTTTTTCGGTACCCGGTCCGATTTCCGCGTCGTTGGCGGATCGTTGCTCGGCGTCATCGGTATCGCGGTTCTGTTCGTGCCGCAGATCGAGGAATTCACGCTGTCGGATGCAACGTTGGTCGGTGGCGGGCTGGCCGTCAGCGGCGCGTTTCTGGCCTCACTCGGCAACATGGTGTCGCAGGCATCGCAAAAGCAGGGCCTGCCGATTATCCAGTCAAATGCCTGGGGCATGTTGTACGGCGCGTTGCTGACCGGCAGCGTCGCGGCCGTTCAGGGGCTGCCTTTTAATTTCGACACTTCGCAGGGCTACGTCTTGTCGCTGCTTTACCTGAGCGTTGCCGGTTCCATCCTGGCGTTTGGCAGCTATCTCACCTTGCTCGGCCGGATCGGCGCGCACAAGGCGGGTTATGCGATGGTGATGTTTCCGGTCGTCGCGCTGATCTTGTCGGTGCTGTTCGAGGGACTGCAACTGAGCAACAGCATCCTGGCCGGAATGGCGTTGGTCCTGGCCGGAAACGTGTTCATTTTGCGTGGCGCCGGGCGAAGTACTCAGCCTGTCTCAAGCCAACCGGACAACGAGTTGCGCCTCGCCACGGAAAGGCTGCAATAAACTCCCCTGCAGCCGTTAATCGACGGGGGACTCCGGTCCCCCCTTTTTAATTGTTCGTTAGTCGTCGTCGCCGCCGTGCCAGGAAATGAATTTCCAGCTGCCCTCGTCGCGAACCAGGATGTCGGTATAACGGCCGTTCCTGACTTGCGTTGCCTTGTCTTTGGAACGCACTGCATTGGTATACAGGTAGTGTACGACAGCCATGTCGCCGTGGACGACGATGGACAGCGGGTACAGTTCATGGGCCACGCCTTCGAACTGTTCCTGCTCGAAGCGATTCCACATTCTGATCGAGCCCTTGCTGCGTGGCGCCGGCGAACTTTTGGGCCAGCCGACAAAGTCCGCTGACAACATGTTTTCGATCCAGGTGCTGTCGCCGTCCTCGGCCGCTGCCCAGACGCCTTCGACAGCCGCCCACACGGCAGCCTGATCGTTAGCCCGCACGTCGTCCTGGGCCGCAGCCATGCCGCTGGCAAACAGCATCGTGCAGGCCAGCAGTGTTCCCAGACAGTGATTGGAATGCATCTCGTAGACCCTCGTCGCTAACGCTAACTACCTGATTTTCAGAGTCTAGTCAGTGACGGGTCCGTGACCTGTGTCGCCGGTCTCAATTTTCCCAAATGGCCGGATCGATATAGTCGTCGAGCGTGAAACGCGGCGAGTCGTCAAACACGATTTCGCCGTATATGGCCTGGAGATCATCGGCGGTCAGGTAATCCGGGTGGTGCAATTCGACGATGGTTGCGTACTCGTACGAGCGTTCTTGCTTGCGTACGACCAACACGTAAACGTGCGCCGCGAGAAATTTCGGTAACTCGATCTGCATCAGCTCCGACAGCAGTGGATACTTTGCGGGCACTTCCATTTCACCGATAAAGACATTGATTTTTTCGATGTCCCAATCGGCGGCTTTGAATACGGCTCCGATCGACCCTCCGGCCATGATCTGCGCGTGCTCCTGCTCGTAGGCGCGCACCGTGCGCCGGGTAAATCGGACCACGGCGAAGGTCCGGGTGATCTTTGCGTCGCCGGAACCGCTGTACAGGCTCGACACGCGGAGAGCGGCATTGGCTTTCAGAACGTCGAGGCCGTAGCTGCCGAACTTGCGTTCGATGCGCTCGCTGTTAAGGAGCTGCTCCTGCGATCCGCAGGCAGCGAGCAGGGCCCACAGGATCAGGAGCAGTGCAGAGCGTAGTGGTAATCGCGGCATCAATGCCTGCTGAATCATTACAATGGCCCGATAGTAACGGTTTTGCGAGACGCCATGCGCGCGATGTCACTGCAAACAATCGCGTCATTCGACGACAATCCGGACCCGCTGCAGCTGGTCGAGGTCGCCGTGCCGGAACCGGCCGACCAGGAGATCCGAATCCGCGTCGCAACCTGCGGGGTCTGCCATACGGAACTCGACGAGATCGAAGGCCGCACGCCGCCCCCCAGGCTACCGGTTATTCCGGGTCACGAAGTGGTCGGCATCGTCGATGCCTTAGGTCGCGGTGCGGGCAGGCACCAGCTCGGTGACCGGGTCGGTGTCGGCTGGATACACCACTCATCCGGTGCCACGGACGAAAACCTGAGTCCGGAGTTTCGGGCAACCGGCCGCGACGTGAACGGCGGTTATGCAGAATTCATGACCGTTCATGAGCGCTACGCCTACCCGATTCCGGCGGTGTTTTCCGATAGCGAGGCCGCGCCGTTGTTGTGCGCGGGCGGTGTCGGCTATCGCTCGCTCATGCTGACCGGCATCGAAGACGGTCAGGCACTTGGCCTGACCGGTTTCGGTGGTTCCGGCCACCTTGTGCTGCAGCTTGCGAAACACCTTTACCCGCACAGCAAGATCTGCGTTTTCGCCCGCAGCGCCAGAGAACAGGCGTTCGCCCTCGAACTCGGTGCCGACTGGGCGGGTGATACCCTGGATGAGCCGCCGCAAGCGCTGCACGCGATCATCGACACGACACCCGCCTGGTTACCGGTGCGTGCGGCACTGCGCAATCTGCGCCCCGGTGGCCGCCTGGTGATCAACGCGATTCGCAAGGAATCGAGCGACCGTGAGGTCCTCGCCGAGCTGGACTACGCGAATGAGCTGTGGCTCGAGAAGGAACTCAAGAGCGTTGCCAACGTCACTGCAGAGGACATCGAGCGGTTCCTGGCGGTCGCAGCGGACATACCGCTGAAGCCCGCGGTACGCAGCCTGCCGCTGGAAGAGGCCAATCGGGCCTTGCGCGAGCTGCGCGCCGGGCACCTCAGGGGTGCGATTGTCTTGCTCATCAATAGCAGTAGTAACAAATAGTTATTGACTATATTTACTGTAATTTATTAATAGTAGCCGGGGGCTTCGCCCGACCGGCTATACTGCCGCGATGCCCGATCAACTGCTCTGTTATCGCTGTGGCACGTCTCTGGAAATGCTGACCTTGCCACTATCGCGTCAGGACCAGTGTCCGTCCTGCGCCAACTACCTGCACGTATGCCGGATGTGTCAATTCTATGATCCGGCGGTGCCGCGTCAGTGTACCGAGGACGACGCCGAAGAGGTCTTCGAGAAGGAACGGCCCAACTTCTGCGATTTCTTCAAGCCCGCCCCACGGCGCTTCGATGCGGCCCGCGCCGCCGAGGATGCCCGCGCACGCGATGCGCTTACCTCGTTGTTCGGCGAAAACGACGCAGCGAAGCCGGATGGCGATGCGTCGATGCAAGACGCAGAGGACCTGTTCAAGTGAACCGGCGGCATTTCCTGCAAGCGGCGACCGCGGCGGCCATGACACCGCCAATCGCCGGCTGCGGCGGCCCGGAGCTGGTGCCGGCGCCGGATGTCCCGAGGAGCCAGTTCAACGAGGATTCGACCGCGGAACAGGTGACCCGGGGCATGGACCTGAAGGGCAAAATCGCGGTTGTCACCGGGTGTAATTCCGGCATCGGTTTCGAGACCATGCGGGTGCTGGCGCTGCGCGGTTGTTACGTGATAGGCACCGGCCGCACGCTCGAGAAAGCGGAGGCCGCCTGCAGCCGGGTCAAGGGGATCACCACGCCGATTCAGCTCGAATTGTCGGATTTCGACTCGGTCGTCAATTGTGCGGAAGAGATTCGCAAGATGAACTCGCCGATCGATATCCTGGTTTGCAATGCCGGCATGCGGGGCGCCGAGCGTGAAACCGTTTACGGCCTCGAGAAACACTTCGTCGTCAATCATCTCGGTCATTTCATATTCGTCAACCGGCTCCTGGACCGCCTGTTTTTCGCCTGGCAGGGAAGAGTGGTCATCGTCGGCAGCCGCGCCGCCTATCGCAGCGCCCCGCAGGAAGGCATCAAGTTTTCGGATCTGCAATTTGTGCATGATTACAGTGCAGGCCGCGCCTATGCACATTCCAAGCTCGCGAACGTCTTGTATTCCTACGAACTGGCCCGCCTTTTGAAAGGCACGCGCATCACCTCGAACTCGTTGCATCCCGGCGTCATCAATACCAACATCGCACGCAACGTTTCTCCAATCCTGCGTAACGCTTTCGGCCTGCTCACCAGGGTCCGCGGCAAAACCATAGAACAGGGTGCGGCGACGAGCTGCTTCGTGGCGACCAGTCCATTGCTCGGCAATATCAGCGGCGAATACTTCGAGGACTGCAACGCGGTCAGGGTGATCGGCGACAATCACATGCATAACCGCGACATGGCGTCGCACCTGTGGGTCGTATCCGAGGAATTGACCAGGGATTACCTCGTCGAACATCAACGGCCCGACTGGAGCGAATTCGAAAACGGGCTGCGCAGGCCGCGAGCCAATTGAGGCGATCATGGCCGACGGTGCGGTAGTCGTCCTTTCCGGCGGGCAGGATTCCACCACCTGCCTCTACTGGGCGATCGAGCGCTTTGGCGGAAAGCGAATCGAAGCGCTGACCTTCGACTACGGCCAACGCCATCGCATCGAACTCGAATGTGCGGAAAAGGTTGCGCGACACGCCGGGGTGCCGCAAACCACGCTGCCAATCGACACCTTTGCCGCGCTCGGCGGCAATGCCCTGACCGACGAGTCGCTCGCGGTGCAGGATGCGGCCGAGGGCGAGTTGCCGAACACCTTTGTCCCGGGGCGTAACCTGGTGTTCCTGACGTTTGCGGCGGCCTTTGCCTGGCAACGCGACATCAGCGACCTGGTGACCGGCGTGGCACAGACCGACTATTCCGGTTATCCCGATTGCCGGCAGGCCACCATCGATGCGCTGGTGGCGGCGCTGCATCTCGGCATGGAACGGCGATTTACCGTGCACACGCCGCTGATGAACTTATCGAAGAAACAAACGGTCGAACTGGCTCGCGACCTGGGCGCACTCGAGGCGATGGCATTGACCCACACCTGCTACAACGGCAAGCGGCCGCCCTGCGGTGAATGCCCAGCCTGTCGATTACGTGCGAAGGGCTTCGAGGAAGCGGGCGTGAGCGACCCGTTGCTCAGCGTATGACTTACTCGGTAAAGGAAATCTATTACACCCTGCAGGGTGAGGGCGCGCAGACCGGAAGGCCTGCGGTGTTTTTGCGTTTCGCCGGTTGCAACCTGTGGTCGGGCCGGGAACAGGACCGGGCGACGGCCGTTTGCAACTTTTGTGATACCGAGTTTGTCGGTACCGACGGGCCGGGCGGCGGAAAATTCCCGACTGCGCAAGAACTGGCCAGGGCGGTGCGCTCGGCATGGCCGGCCGGCACGACCCACAGCCGGCCGTACGTGGTCTGCACGGGCGGCGAACCGCTGCTGCAACTGGATGCCGCTGCCGTCGATGCGTTGCACGATGAAGGATTTGAAATCGGCGTGGAAACCAACGGAACCCTCGCGGCGCCCGATGGCCTGGACTGGATCTGTGTCAGCCCGAAAGCGTCTGCGCCGCTGCTGCAGACCAGCGGCGATGAATTGAAGCTGGTGTACCCCCAGGCGGAGGCCGCCGCCCAGCCGGAAAACTTTGTCGGCATGGCGTTCGAGCATTTTTTCCTGCAGCCGAAAGATTGCCGTGACCGTGAGGCAAATGTGCAGGCGACGATCCGCTATTGTCTCGAGCATCCGCGCTGGAAACTCAGCCTGCAATCCCACAAACTCATCGGCTTGCCCTGAGGCCATGGACCATCATCGCATCATCAGGCCGGCTGTGGCCTTTGCGGTTGGCATATTGCTTGCCCTTTATGCCTATCACCGAGCGACCGATCCCGAACCCGCAATGAAAAGGGCCCGGGAAGAGGCCGTCGTACTCGCCGCGCGGGAGATACTGCATGAGATCGTGGCGCCGGGAGAGGCGCTGCACATCGTCGACCCGCTGGCGCCCGATCGCGCGATCGGCAAGGCCTACATCTATCCGGCGGAAACCGGCTGGGAAGTCTCGGGACACTACCGACGTCAGGGTGCCGAACGCTGGAGCCCGTTTCTCATGGCGCTCGATAGCGGCCTCGAGCTCGTTTCCCTGCAAGTCCGTGACAATGATCAACGAATGCTCGCCAGGGCAGCGGGCGACCCGCGCATTTCGGTGTCCCGATTTTCGGTGTCAGGCGAGCAGCAACAAGATCAACCCGATCATTAATGCGGCGAAAGCCGCACCCAGCGCCATGACGCTGGCTTCAATTTCCTGGTGTTCCTGACGGTCGTTCATGGTTCGCATCCAGTGCGCCGGTTGCCGATTGCTTTTCAGTTGTTCGCCTGTTGGACGCTCCGCGGCAACAAAATCGGTTGTCACCTAAACGAATTACGCAACTCGCGCATCCAACAGGAAACAAGCGTCCGGTCCACGATCGGATTTCCCGGGGATAAGACACTGAAAATCGCCGACACTTCTGCGCAGGACGTACAGCTGGCGCCGAGAAGCCGACGCAACCGCAACATCATTGGCGGTGTTGCGGTGCTGCTCGCACTGGTTGCCGTTTCGCTGGTCGCACCGGCCGTGAAGCGCTGGGCAACGGCGACCGTGACGGTGCCAATCGACCGGCTGCGGATCGCTGCGGTCAATCGCGGTGACCTGGTCCGTGACGTCTCGGTGCAGGGGCGTGTCATCGCGGCCATCAGCCCAACCCTGTATGCCACTGCGGCCGGCACTATCACGCTCATGGTCGAGGCCGGTTCCGCGGTCGAACAACAACAGGTGCTTGCGGTCATCGACAGTCCGGCACTCAGTAACCTCCTGCAACAGGCGCAGGCGACCCTCGAACAATCGTCGGTCGAACTCGAGCGGCAACGCATCGAGTCGCGACAGCAGGCGCTGGAAAAACGCAAGGCCGCCGATCTTGCCGACGTTGCCCTGGTGGCGGCCAGGCGCGAAAAGCGCCGGGCCGACGAAGCAAACAAACTGGCGGTCATCTCGGTCATCGATTTCGAAAAAGCCCAGGACGACCTGCGCAACGCGGAACTGGCCTATGCCCACGCGGTAGCGGATGCCGAGCTCTTCGAGGAACGGCTTGCTTTCGAAGTGAAGGCAAAGGAACTCGAAGTCCGGCGGCAGCAAATCCTGGTCGACGACCTGTCGAGACAGGTGGACGAGTTGTCGATCCGTTCCCCGGTCAGTGGCGTGGTCGGCGATCTGCTGGTGGAGCAGAAAGCGGCGGTGGCGCGCGACCTGCCGGTCATGGCCGTGGTCGACCTGTCGCGCTTCGAGATCGAAGCCCAGGTCCCGGAAAGCTATGCGGACGACCTCGGCATCGGCATGGCAGCCGAAGTGATCGTCGGTAACGGCAGCTATGCCGGTGAGCTGGTCGCGGTATCACCGGAAATCGTCAACGGCCTGGTCGCGACCCGAATTCGCTTCGTCGGGCAAATGCCGGCAAACATTCGTCAGAACCAGCGCCTGACGACGAGAATTCTCATCGAGGAACGACCGAACGTGCTCATGGTGCAGCGCGGACAGTTCCTCGAGTCCGGCGGTGGGCGCGTTGCGTACGTGCTCGACGGCGACCGTATGGCGCTGCGCAGGTCGATCGAAATCGGCGCCCGCAGCCTGGGTGCCGTCGAGATCAGTACCGGGCTGCAGGAAGGAGACCGAATCGTGATCTCGAGTCTCGAGGCATTTCGTGGCGCGGAGTCCGTGCTGATTACCAACTAGCTCTCGTCCAACCCAAGGAGTTGTCATTCATGCTGAACATGCGGAGTGTTTCCAAGATTTACCGAACGGAGTCGGTCGAAACTCATGCCCTTCGGGACTTTTCCCTGAGCGTCGGCGAAGGCGAGTTCGTCTCGGTGTCGGGGCCGTCAGGCTCCGGCAAGACGACGTTTCTCAACATCGCCGGTCTGCTCGAGGAATTTTCCGAAGGCGTCTACGAGCTGGATGGGCGAGACGTCACGCAACTGGACGACGGCGAGCGTTCCAGGCTGCGCAATCGCAAGATCGGTTTTATTTTTCAGAGCTTCAACCTGATTCCGGAGCTGGATATCTTCGATAACGTTGATGTGCCTTTGCGCTATCGGGGACTGCCCGCCACTGAGAGACGACGGCGCATCGAGCGTGTGATCGAGATGGTCGGGCTCGGCTCACGCAAACACCATCTGCCGTCCCAGCTGTCCGGCGGACAACAGCAGCGCGTAGCGATCGCGCGCGCACTGGCCGGAGAACCTCGATTCCTGCTGGCCGACGAGCCGACTGGCAACCTGGATTCGGAAATGGCGGAAAGCGTCATGCAACTGCTCGAGGAAATCAACGCGGCCGGTACGACCATCATAATGGTGACCCACGAGCCGAACCTCGCAAGACGGGCAGGGCGTAATATCGTGCTGCGCGACGGGCGACTCGACGCCGGCGAACCGCTCATGCAAATCGCCAGCGCGTCCTGAGGCATAGCGCCATGTTTCGCTACTACCTGAAGCTGGGCCTCAAGAGCATCCGCAGGAACCCGATTCTGAGCGGCTTGATGGTCGCGGCAATCGCCGTCGGCATTGGCGCCTGCATGACGATCGTTACGATCGATTACGTGATGAGCGGCAATCCGATCCCGCACCGCTCAGAGCTGCTGTTTCACGTACAGCTGGACAACTGGGATCCGTACCAAGCGGCCGTGGAACCGAACCTGCCGCCGCGCCAGGTCACCTACCGCGACGGTACGGCTCTGCTCGCCGCCCGCCAGGCGCGCCGCCAGGTGTTGAGTTACAAGACCACGCGGGTCATCCAGCCGCAGGACCAGTTGCCGTTCCAGGTGCAGAGCCGCAGCACGACGGCGGATTTTTTCCCGATGTTCGACGTGCCGTTTTTGTACGGGGGCGGCTGGGACCAGGCTGCGGATGACAATCTCGAGGCGGTCGTCGTCATCAATCGGGAAATCAACGAAACCCTGTTCGGCGGTGAGGATTCGGTCGGCAGGCTGATCATCATGAATGGCGATCCGTATCGCATCGTTGGCGTAATGGACACCTGGGAGCCAACCCCGAAATTTTATGACGTCAACAACAATTCGTTCGGCGACGTCGAGGAAGTTTTCTTCCCGTTCAGCCTCAGCATCGCGAAGGAATTGAGTAACGACGGCAATACCAACTGCTGGAAGCCGATTACCGACAAAGGCTGGCAGGCGTTCCTGAATTCGGAATGTGTATGGATGCAATTCTGGGTCGAGCTGCACGGCACGGAGGAGAAACGGCAATACCTGGCATTTCTCGATGCCTACGTGGAGTCGCAAAAGGAACTGGGGCGATTCCCGCGGCCGATGAACAACCGGCTGAGCAATGTCATGCAATGGATGGCGATCGAAAACGTCGTCGATGACGATGTCGAGGTGCTACTCGGGCTGGCAGTCCTGTTTTTGATCGTTTGCCTCTTGAACACCATCGGTTTGCTGCTTGCAAAGATCATGCGCCGCTCCGGTGACATTTCATTACGCCGCGCGCTGGGTGCTTCCCGAGATGCGATTTTCTCGCAGTACATCGTCGAGGCCGGAATCATAGGGCTTGCCGGCGGGCTGATTGGCATCGGCACGACCTGGTTCGGCCTGCAAGGTATCAAAATGCTTTACGGCGAATTCGAATTTGTCGAGCGGCTGGCACGCATGGACTGGGTCATGATCCTGGCTGCCGTGTGCCTGGCAATCCTGTCGGCTCTCGCTGCTGCGCTCTATCCGACCTGGCGCGCCTGCGGCATCCAGCCCGCCAGCCAGCTCAAGACATTGTGATACGGAGATGACCATGGAAATCGGACCGGTTTGGCGCGCGCTGATGCGCCAGAAATCCAGCTACATCCTGATTGCGATGCAAATCGCGGTGACCATGGCATTGATGGTGAATGCCATCGCCATCATCCAGGAACGCAGCCGTGACATGGCGCGGCCCACCGGCATCGACGAGGACAACATCTTTATCCTGTCAAGCGTGACCTTCGATCCGGCGACCGATCAGCGGGCCCTGATCGAGGAAGACCTGATCGCCATACGCAATTTCCCGGGGGTGCGCAATGCAATGACCTCCAACAGTGTGCCCATCCGTGGCGGAGGCTGGGGTCAGAGCCTGCAGACCGAACCGGGCGAGGAAATCGAGGCGATCTCGACCGGGGTTTACTTCGCCGACGAACATGGCATCGACACCTTCGATGTAAAGCTGATCGCCGGGCGAAATTTTCTGCCGAGCGAAGTGTCCTGGTACGATTGGGACCTGGACGGCAATCGCTGGCCGGATCAGTTAATCATCAGCAGTGCGCTCGCCCGGTCACTTTTTCCGGATATCGAACCTGAAGATGCCGTCGGCAAGACCGTTTACATCGAAGTCCATCAACCCGTCACGATAATCGGTGTCCTCGAGACCCTGCAGGCATCGTGGAAAAACTGGGACCAGGTGGAACATGCGATGCTGGTGCCGCAGCGTCGTCCGTCGAGTTCCGTCCGCTATGTCATCAGGACCGAGCCCGGCTATCGTGACGAGCTGATACCGCAAATCGAGTCCATGCTCGCCGAGAACAATCGCGGCAGGATCATACGCAACACGCGGACGATGACCGACATACGCCACCGCGCCTACCTGGGTGACTCATCGATGATCAAGTTGCTGGTGTTTATCGTCAGCCTGCTGACCGGCATCACCTGTCTCGGTATTGTCGGCCTGGCGAGTTTCAGTGTCGCCCGGCGAACCAAGCAGATCGGCACGCGGCGCGCCCTCGGCGCGACACGGCCGGCGATCCTGCGCTATTTCATGCTGGAAAATTTTCTCATCAGTTCCATCGGCGTAGCGGGCGGCGCGCTGCTGGCGATCGGATTGAACGTCTGGATGGTGCAAACCTTCAGCCTGACGCCGATCGACTGGAGCATCATTCCGCTGGCAATGCTGGTGTTATGGGCGGTCGGTCAGCTCGCCGTCTTCGGGCCCGCGCACCGTGCCAGCCGGGTATCGCCGGCGATCGCAACGCGAACCGCCTGATTACGGCTGTATGTCGGCCGCCATGTCTTAAGCTCGAAATCGTGCGCCCGTCCGCCGGTTACCCGGTCGGGCATTTGACGCCAACGGCTCGCCGGCGCTGAGTTACTTCTTGGGGGAGATTCCCATCAATTCAGCAGGAGTCGCTTTCAGCGCATTGGCTATCGAGTTGAAGAAGTCCACCTCGAGCACGCTGATCTCCGTGTCGCTGCGAATCACCTCGGCCAGCGTTTGAATAATTCTGACCCGGTCGTCCGGAGAGAGCTTGCGGGACGCACTGGCCAGGTATTTGGCCAGCGGCACTTTCTCGTAGAGGTCTGAGCGTGCGGCTTTGCGGACATCGGCAACGCTGAATTCTTCACCCGTTTCCCGCTTTAGAATGCCCTGGATGCTTTCGACCTCGACGGAGTGAATGGCCGAATCCGAGCTCGATGCGCGTGCCAGCGTCATCAAGAGGACTTCCTTGAACAATTCCTTCTGCTGCGCCGGGTCCGGTTCCCCACCGCCGAAAATTGAAAGAACGTTACTTAGATCTGCGATTCCCATAGTTCAGACTCTTCTTCTTGGTGATTCTTAAGTTTTCCTCCACCGGGAGGAGAGCAGAGTATATACGCTTATCCCGGCAATTGGTGTCATGGCGTGGCGGTTGCGGCCGGAATCCGTTCCGCGGCGCTTTCCTGCCGCCATTCGAGCACATTCAATTCGATGAAAATGAAGGCCACCAGCCACAGGAAGGCATCCCAGAAATCCACGAAGTCTCCCTTAAATCCCCAGTAGGCTGCCGCCAGGAACAGAATGCTGTAAAGCAGGTATTTTGCGAGATTGCTGACCCTGAGCACCAGCCCCTCCAGGATCTGCCGTTCCTGCAGCCGCACGTCGATTTCCAGGATCAGCACCACCAGTAACCAGACCGTGGCATTGATGACATCGGTCCAGGCGAGCCTGATTATGTCAAGGAGACCGGCTTCATCGACGACAGCCTGCACGCCCGGATATTGAAGAAACGAACTCGCCTGCGAGTACAGCCCGCAGTTGGCAGTCGTCAGGACTTCGTACTCGTCGAAGTCGACGGCGTAGGCCCAGCGACCGTCGACCAGCGTGCAAAGGTCGCTGACGCCGGGTAGCGGTGCCGCCCCGTACAGGTAAATCAGTTTCACGAGGTAACCGTAGGCCGCATAGACGATGAAGACATAGCAAAGCGTGCGCAGTCCGTGCAGGGACCATATAACCCGCCTGCTCATGTGGCGATCTTGCAGTACGTAGGTCTCGAGCTCGAACATGTAGAGCAGGACGACCCAGGCGGCGGTGTCGATGGTGGCTGCGTATCCTTCGATGATGTCACCGAGCGCCGGGCCATCGGCAAAACGGTGCGGGGAGGCCGCCCATTCCTCGGCAAAGAAGAAAAAGATATTCAGGGTCAGGAGCAAATAGACGGCGTATTTGAACGCCTGAAAGATCCTGTCGCGGTCGAGTGTCAAAAGCGCTCCGTCCCTGCCTGGAAACGGCCAAAGTGTGCCACACGGCGACCCCTCAGGTAATCATCAGCTAATCATCCGGATTTTCTCGGGCCTTGCTCATGGATCGGTCGATGTAACGGCCGATAGTGCAGCCTGGTTTCCTGAAGCACGAGAAAACGCTGATGAACGCAGTCAAGAGAGCATTGAGGACCGCCGGTCGGGCCGATCCGTTCCAGGACCAGGCATTCGCCGCGGCACAACGCTGGAGCCGCCTCGAGCGGCCGGACTCACGCGCCGTGCTGTTCGACCGCAGGGCACGGGACCAGGCGGAGACCTATCGCAACAACATCGAGTCCTACATCGGCACGATCAGCGTGCCGCTGGGACTGGCCGGCCCGCTGCGCGTGCACGGTGCCAAAGGGCCGCGGGAGTACCGCGTGCCGCTGGCGACGACCGAGGCGGCGCTGGTGGCTTCCTACAACCGCGGTGCAAGACTGATTACGGCAGCCGGCGGTTGCAGCGCCCGGGTGGTGGATGAAGCGGTCAGCCGCACTCCGCTGTTCGCATTCTCGAACCTGGTCGAAGCCTCCGAGTTCGTGGAATTCGTCGAAAGCCGGACAGCATCGTTTTCCGACATCGTTGCCGGTGTGACCTCACACGGCCGGCTGATCGACGTTCACTGCCTGCTCGAGGGAAACAACGTCTACCTCGACCTCAGGTTCAAGACGGGCGACGCCTCCGGCCAGAACATGGTGACCTTCGCGGCGGATGCTATTTGCAAAGCACTTTTGCAACAGTCGCCGATCGCCCCCCGCTACTGGTTCCTCGAAGCAAACGTTTCGGGCGACAAGAAAGCAACGGCAAAAAGCCTTGCAGGGGTGCGGGGAAAACGCGTCATCGCCGAAGTAACGCTGCCCGGCAAGCTGGTCGAAGAGCAGCTTCACACCACCGTGGATCGCATGGTCGAGTACTGGTACGCAGGCGCCATCGGCGGCGTGCTGAGCGGCAGTACCGGCATCCAGGGGCATTTCGCAAACGGATTGGCGGCACTGTACCTGGCCTGCGGCCAGGACGTTGCCTGCGTCGCCGAATCCGCGACCGGCATCACGCGCCTCGAGAAAACATCGACGGGCGACCTCCACGCCTGCGTGACCCTACCGAACATCATGGTGGGCACGGTGGGCGGCGGTACGGCGCTGCCTTCCGCCAAAGCGTGCCTCGACATCCTCGGCCTGGCCGGTCCCGGCAACAGCGGCGCGCTCGCCGAAGTGTGTGCATCCCTGGTGCTTGCCGGCGAGCTGTCGATCATCGGCGCATTTTGTTCCGGGGATTTCGCGATGGCACATCACGCGTTGTCGCGCGGATTGCAAATGCAACGGGGAGGCGAACATGGCTAACCGGTGGTGGATCTACCAGCGAGAACGATTTCCGCTTGTCATGCACGGTCCCCTGGTGGTCGTTTTCTGCCTGGCCGTCATGCTGTTTTCCTCGCTGCAACAAGTCGCGGGCTTTCCTGGACTTGCCAACCTGTCGGCTGCCGTCATCAGCACGCTGTTGCTGTTTTTCCAGTTGCGGGTTGCCGACGAATTCAAGGATTTTGCGATCGACTCGGCATACAGGCCGCACCGTGCGGTACCGCGCGGGCTCGTTTCGCTTGCGGAGCTGGGCAAACTCGCCTGGGCGGCCGCCGCGATCCAGCTGCTGATCGCGGCCTACCTCGACATCGGCCTGGTGCCGTTGCTGTTCGCAGTCTGGGCCTACATGGGGCTCATGACCAGGGAATTCTTCGTCAAGGACTGGCTCGTCAAGCACCCGACCGTTTACCTGCTCAGCCACATGCTGGTGATGCCGATGATCGCGTTCTACGTCAGCGCATTCGACTGGCTGAGTCATTGTCGGGCTGTACCGTCCGGCCTGGGCTGGCTGCTTGGCTTGAGTTTTTGCAGTGGGCTGGTGCTCGAACTGGGACGCAAAGTCAGGTTGCCGGCCAACGAGCGACCCGGCGTTGAGACCTACAGCGCTTTGTGGGGCGTGCGGACCGCGGTCTGTGTCTGGACGGCCGCCCTCATTGCCTCGCTGATCACTTATGCGGTCGCGCAGTCGTACCTCGGCCTGCCGCTCACTGGCCTGTTGCCTGGCGCATTCGCAGCCTTGTTCGGCTTTGCCACCGCTTTCCTGCTACTGCAGAAGAGCAACACCGCAAACAGCACCGGCGAGAAATTCATCGAACCGTGTTCCGGGCTCGTCGCACTCGCACTTTACCTCGGGCTCGGCCCACTGCAGGCCGCGATTGCCTGAACGGGAGATCGACATGGCATTCATACATTTCGACGCACAGATCAACGACCCGGCATTTGCCGGTAACAAGGCATTCCGGCTCGCCGAACTCAAAGCCGCCGGATTCCGCGTGCCGTCGTTCTTCGTCATCGGCCCGCACGCCGCACACGAAATCTGCCGCGCCACGCTGCGCTCCGAAATCGCTGCGGCGACCGAGTCGCTTGGTGGCAACGGCCAGCGACTTGCGGTGCGTTCGTCATCCGCGGATGAGGACGGCAGCGAACACTCCTATGCCGGGCAGTTTTCGAGTTACTTGAACATTGCGGCGCCGGAGGTGTGCGATTACGCCTTCAAAGTCTGGGACTCGGCGACGAGCGAGCAACTCACCGGCTACCGTGAGGCGAACGGCGTCGATGGGCAGATTCGTCCGCCTTCCGTGCTGGTGCAAAACATGGTCGACGCCGACGCAGCCGGGGTCGCATTCGCGGTGGATCCGATCACGGGCGAACGCGACGCCGCAGTGGTCGCAGCGGTTCGCGGTGTCGGCGAGGTGCTGGTCAGCGGCGAACGCCAGGGCGATACCTGGCGCGTCAGCCGGCGAGGCCGGATCTCCGCCAGGGAACTCGAAACGGCTCAGCCGGTTTTGACGGATCGGCAAGTGCGCAAGATCGCCAGGCTTGCGCGCAGGGTGAGTCGTTTCTGCGGCACGCCGCAGGATATCGAATGGGCCATCGCGAACGGCCGACTGTGGCTGCTGCAGAGCCGCGATATCACCGCGCTCGATTGCGCCGGCGATGACTACGCGCTGTGGGATAACAGCAATATCGTCGAGAGTTACGGCGGGGTCACGACACCGCTCACTTTCTCGGTTGCGCGTTCGGCGTACCAGGAAGCCTATCGACACTTCGGCAGGGTACTGGGAGTCGGCGAACGAAATATTGCACGCCACCAGCGAACCTACGAGCAGATGATCGGGCTGATCCAGGGACGGGTGTATTACAACCTGCTCAACTGGTACCGGTTGCTCATGCTGACCCCGGGTTTCCGCTTCAACCGGAAATTCATGGAACAGATGATGGGCGTCACCCAGGGATTGCCGAAAAATGCGTTGCCGGATGCCAAAGACGCGAGCCCGTTTGCAACCATCTTCGCAAGCGTGGGAATGCTGCGGGTTGCCAGGCGATTGCTGACGCGACTGATCGGCCACGACTCGCGAGTACGCCGGTTTCACCAACGCCTGGACGCGGCACTGGCGCCGGTGGAGCTGGCCGCGTTAAGCCTGGGTGGGTTGCTGGACTATTACGAGGCACTCGAGAAACGGGTGATCCCGGCCTGGGACACGCCCCTGATCAACGACCTCTACTGCATGATTTTCCACGGCTCGTTAAGGGCACTGTGTGAACGCTGGCTGGAGCCGGAACTCGCCGGGATCCATAACGACCTGGTTGCCGGCGATCCCGGCATGATCAGTCTCGAACCCGTTACCCGTATGCAGCGCATGGCCGCCAACGCAGCCGGGGACAAGAAACTCGTGCGGACCTTGTGCAGCGGGTCGACCGATGCCGCGTTACGGGCGATTCGCTCGAGGCCCGGGCTTTGCGAGCAATTCGATGCCTACCTCGAACGGTTCGGCGATCGCTGCCTCGATGAGCTCAAACTCGAGAGCCAGACGCTGGGCGACGATCCCGCCACCTTGTTGCGGGCGGTCGGCCAGCTCGCAAAGGCGTTTGCAAAACAGAATGCCCAATCGCGTGGCGCCGATGCGCAAGCCAATGCCATGCAGCGGGTTCGGGCGTGCCTGTCACCAATGCGCCGGATCATTTTCACGGCGATCCTCAAGCTTGCCGGCGCCAGGCTGCGCGACCGGGAGAACCTGCGCTTCGAACGCACGCGCGTTTACGGCCGGGTAAGGGCGGTTTTTGTAGAGATCGGCAGGCGGCTTGCCGAGCTGGGGGTTGTCGAATCGCCCGATGACATTTTTTACCTGGGTGTCGAAGAAATTCGCGGCATCGTGCGCGGGACCGGGTGTAGCGGCCAGCTGGCGACGCTGGTTGCCTGCCGGCGGCGCGAGTTCGCGGCTTACCGGCAAGGCGATGCGCCGCCGCGTCGTTTCATTACTCGCGGACCGGCGCAACTGCCGGCCTCGATGCAACCGGCACCGCACAGCGACCGTCGTGAGGACACGGATTGCCGAACCGGCCAGGCATGCTCGGCCGGTGTGGTGCGCGGACCGGTACGAATCGTGCGCGACCCCAGGACGGCACGGGTTCGCGAGGGCGAGATCCTGGTCGCGGAACGAACCGATCCGGGCTGGGTCATGATCTTCCCGCTGGTTAGCGGAATGATCATGGAACGCGGCAGCCTGCTGTCGCATTCGGCCATCGTCGCCCGCGAGCTGGGCATTCCCGCGGTTGTCGGCGTCGACGATGCCTGTTCATGGCTCGAAGACGGCGACTGGGTGGAGCTCGACGGTGCAAACGGAACGATTACCCGGATCGCCGAGCAGGAGCGCGCGGCATGAATCGCATCGCCGTCTGCGTAGCGCGTTTCCTGTGGACCCGCCGCCTGCCGCTCGGCGTCGCCTGTCTCGCGTGCGCGGCGTTGTCCGCCTGGCAACTGCAATCCCTGTCAGTCTCCAATTCGCTCGAGTCCTGGTATCCGCAGGACGATCCCGAGCTCGCGCATTACCGCTCGTTTCGCAAGCTGTACGGCAATGACGAGCTGGTCATCGCGGCGATCAGCGGTAACGGGAACTTCAGCAGTGACGACGGTCTGGAAACCGTGGCGGCGTTGACCGATGCCTTACTCGAGGTCGACGGCATTGCGAATGTCACGTCGCTGGTGACGATTCCGACGTCAATGACCGCGGCCCGCAATCGTCTCATAAGCGATGACGGCAAAACGACGGCGTTTGTCCTGCAAATGATGGACGGCGAATCGATCGAAGCGCAACGCGCACAAATTCTCGGCGACATTCGCAACACGCTCGCCACGTCGGGCTACGAACCGCGGCTTGCCGGTTACGGCGTCATATTCAACGGGCTGAATGAAGCATCGACGACAGGCACAGCCTCACTCCTTATATATGCGCACAGCTTGATGGTTATTTTGCTGGCCGCATTCTTTCGCCGCGCGGGTCCGGTACTGCTGATCCTGCTGGGCGTAAGCGTGGCATCGCTGTGGACCATGGGACTTTACGCCGCTGCCGGCGAAAAGCTGAACATGGTGACGATGGTGCTGCCGACGCTGGTGCTCGTTATCGGCATCGCCGACGGTGTGCACATCCTGCGCAGCGTGGCGCGGCAGAATCATTCCTTGCCCCTCGACGAGCGGGTGGTCAGGGGCGTCGCCAGGGTTATTGGCCCGTGTTCGCTGACGACCGTGACCACGGCAGCCGGCTTCCTGGCATTGAGCCTGTCGGAGCTGCCGGTCGTGCGGGCACTCGGCGTTTTCGGCGCGATCGGCATGATCGCCGCCTGGTTGGCGTCCCTGGTCGTGTGCACCGCCGGCTGCTCATGGATTTCCCTGCAGCCGGCGCCCGGCATACAGCGCATCGATGCGCTCGCCGCGCGACTTTGTCACGCTGCCACGCGTTCGCCGCGGACCGTCATCGGCATTTTTGCCGGGCTGTCACTCGTCGCACTGCTCGGTATCAGCCGCCTGGTGACGGACACCTACTCGATTGAATACCTGCAAAGCACGCATCCGGTGCGGCTCGACTCCGATTTCATCGAGTCGACCTTGGGCGCGTACACCCCCATCGAATTCACGCTGCGTGGACAGGACATCCTGCAAGCGGAAAAACTCGAGGCCGTTCGCCGCTGGCAATCGTCGGTCACCCGGATGCAGAACATCAACTGGAGCTGGTCGCTGGTCGATGCACTGGCACCCGAGCGATCGCTGTCAGGCACCTCGTCGCAGGCGCTAAAGGACAAGATCGAAAGGTTGCGCCGTTTCTCACCGGTGACCCTGGCGGCAATGCTCGCCGGCAACGAAGAATTAAAGGTATCTTTCGGCGCGCCGATCATGTCGGCACGCGCCGTCCGCGAGCTGGTGGACGAGATCGCGGCAAGCCCGGCCTTGCCGCAAGGTCTCGATGTCAGGGCCGCCGGTTATTCGCCGCTGTATACGCTGATCGTCGACAGGCTCGTGTGGTCGCAGGTGGTCGGCTTCGGTATCGCCATGCTGCTGATCCTGGCACTGCTCGGCGCGGCCTTTCGCAGCTGGCAGCGCAGCCTGCTGGCCTTGCCGGCGAATATCGTGCCGCTGGCGATGACCCTGGGCGTCATGGGATTGGCCCGCATCCCGCTGGATGTGGCGACCGCGACGATCGCGACCGTCATTCTCGGCCTGGTGGTCGATGACTCGGTGCACCTGTTGCGGCCGGGAGCACAGCGGGAAATCAGGACGTCGATTGCCACGACGGCAGCCACCGCGGGCGGCACCCTGCTGATGACCAGCGTGGTGCTGGCAGGCGGATTCGCGGTGCTGGCGCTGGCCGACATCCGCTCGGTTGCCTGGTTTGGAGCCCTCGCGAGCTTCGCCATGATCGTCGCCATTCTTACCGATTTGCTGCTGTTGCCGGCGCTGGTGGCGGTCAGCTCGCGGAAAATCCCGCCCGCGGCCAATCATCAGGTTTTCCACAGCCAAGCATCAGCGATCGCTCAGGCCGAAAGTGCCGGCAAACGGGACCATTTAAGCCTCGACCGAACGCACGAGGACGACCATGCCGACCATTGACACCATCGCCGAGCGCGCAGATTTCAGCGGCATCCGCTACGCGCAGTGCTGGGAAGACGCTGATGTGCTGCTCGAGGCATTGGCGTTGACGCCAGCGGACACCTGCCTGTCGATTGCCTCCGCGGGCGATAACGCGCTGGCCATGGTCGCCGCCGGCGCGCAGCGGGTAATTGCCGTCGATCTGAGTCCGGCGCAGATGGCCTGCCTCGAATTGCGAATGGCCGCGATCCGCACCCTGAATCACGGCAAGTTCCTGGAGTTGCTGGGCCAGAACCCGAGCCGGGATCGGCTCACCCTGTACCTGCGTTGCCGGGCGCGGCTGAGCGAGCCGAGCCGCCGATTCTGGGACGCCAATCCGCGCCTGATCGACCTCGGCATCGCGCAGCACGGCAAGTTCGAACGTTACCTGAGCGCGTTTCGTCGTTTCCTGCTGCCACTCGTGCACGACAGGGCAACCGTTCGTGACCTGTTTACCATCGACAGCGAGGCGGAAAGGCAGAAATTTTTTGACGAACGCTGGAACAACAGGCGCTGGGATTTCCTGTGCCGCCTGTTTTTCGGACGTGCAGCGCTCGGGCGCTTCGGACGCGATCCGAGTTTCATGAAGTATGCCGACGAGGCCGTCTGGGACAGCCTCAAACGCCGCATACCCAACGCTTTCATTGCGCAGCGCCCGACTGACAATCCCTACCTGCAATGGATACTCGAAGGTCGCTTCGTATCCGCGCTGCCGTATGCCTGGCGCAGCGAAAACTTCGACAGGATCCGCGACAACATCGACGCACTGGAATTGCGCTGCGGCCCGGTCGAGCAGGTACTCGCGGAACTACCCGACCGATCCCTGGATGCCTGCAACCTGAGTGACATTTTCGAATACATGTCGCAGCGGGATTACGAACAGTTGTTGCAGGAGTTTGTGCGCGTGGGAGCGCCGGGATGCCGCCTGGTGTACTGGAATGTCGTCACCGCGCGCCACAGCCCGGACTCATTCCGTCCGGCACTGACGCCGAAACGCTCGCTGGCAAGCAAGTTGCACCGGCAGGACAAGGCGTTTTTCTATCGCGATTTTGTCGTGGAGGAGGTGCGCTGATGGACGAATCGACATTCATGTTCGTGCTGCCGCCGCTGCTGCTGGTTCCGGCAATGGGAGCTCTCAGCATGATCCGCAGCCGCCACCGCATCGGCGAAGAAATCAGGCGAAAGTCGTTCCACGTCGGGTTCGGGCTGGCTGCGCTGTCGTTTCCCGCGATGTGGACCGAGACCTGGATGGCTATGTTCGGACTCGTCTGTGCCATCGCCTGGCTCACTGCCGTGAGGCTGCTGCCATGCCTGCAGCATCGTTTCGGCGCGGTACTGCACGACTGCCAGCGAAAGTCTGCGGGAGAGTTTTATTACGCATTGGCCGTGGCAGGGCTTTTTGTCGTGTCACACGACAACTGGCTGGGCTACAGCATGCCGTTGTTGATCCTGGCACTGGCCGATGCCGCTGCGGCAATCACGGGCCGCCTGGTGCCTTCGAAAAAACTGCGCGGCATCTTTGCCGGCAAGTCGCTGGCGGGCTGCCTCGCCTTCTTTGTCGTTGCCGCCGCGGTCTGCGCGATTTCCCTGGCCACGCAATCGCCGCTGGGATCGTTGCCGATTTTTTACGTCACCCTGGTGGTGGCGACCCTGACGACCTTGACCGAGGCCACGTCGCGACACGGACTGGATAATTTGCTGGTGCCGTTTGCCGCCTGGTTGGTTCTCGATGCACTGCCGGTTTGAGGAGAGGGCCGATGCACGACATTTTCGATATGCAGACTTCGGATTATCCCGGGATAGACGACGCGACCGGGTTCGACGCGCAGCGCCTCGAGGCCGATCGTGCGGACCAGCATTTCGCGACGCTCGACGAAACCGGCAAGCTTAAGGCCCGTTGTTCGATCTGGTGGCGCGATATTGCAAATGTCCGGGCGGAAAAAACCGGCGCCATCGGCCACTACGCAGCAGTCGATAGCACTGCCGCCCACACGGTTTTGCAACATGCCCTGCGCGAGCTGAAGAATCGCGGCTGCGGCATCGCCGTCGGGCCCATGGATGGCAGCACCTGGCGCCGCTACCGGTTCATCACCGAGCGTGGCACCGCAAAGCCGTTTTTTCTCGAGCCGGATAATCCCGAAGAATGGCCGTCGCACTTCACCGGTCTCGGTTTTTCACCCCTGGCGCACTACGTGTCGGAGATCAACTACGACATGGCCAATCGGCAGCCGGAGCTGGGTGACCTGCGCCGGAAATTCTCGGACCTGGGCGTGCGCATAGCGCCCGTCAACGTCGAGGATCCGGTCGACGACATGGCCGGCATCTACAAAGTCGTTTGCGAGAGTTTCAAGGACGCGTTCATGTACACACCACTGGATATCGACAGCTATGCCAGCCTGTATGCACCGCTGCTGGACCAGGTGGATCCGCGCCTGATGCTGGTCGCGAAGCACGATGACGAGGTGGTGGGTTTTATTATTGCGCCGCCCGATTTCCTGCAACTCGGCTACCAGCACAAAATGGATGCGATCGTTCTCAAGACGATCGCCGTCTTGCCGCGCAAGCAATACAGCGGGCTCGGACGGGTACTCATCGTCGATTTGCTGAAAAACGCCGTGGACATGGGATTCACAACCGCGATCAGCGCGCTGATGCACGTGGAAAATCGCAGCCAGAAGATCTCCAGCGACTGTGCCGGGCCGATGCGCGGCTACACGCTGTTTGCAAAGGATCTGTGAGCATGAACTGCTACCAGTTATTTGCCGCGACCCTGCGCCGGCGAGCCGGCCATCCGGCGCTGGTAGCCGGGCTGGGCGACAAACGACAGAGCCTGGATTTCGCCGGGCTGGACCGGAAAGTCGACGGCGTCGTCGCGACGCTGGCCGCCAGCGGTTTACGCGCAGGCGACAAGGTGCTGCTTGCGGTTCCCATCTCGATCGATACCTACGCAGTCATGCTGGCGCTGCTCAAAGCGGGAATGGTGATCATGTATATCGACCCCGCCCACGGCGCCGCGCAAGTGTCGCAAATACTCAGGCGCTGGCCACCGGCCGCGATCGTTGCCAGCAAACCGATCCTGCTGCTCGGCATGCTGTTTCCCGAGGTACGAAGAATCGCCAAACGTTTCGTCGTGGGTGGCAACGCGTGCGGTGCGACAACCATCGGCGGCAATGACGAATCAGCATGCGCTGTCCGCATCACGCAAAGGTCATCGGCCGACTCGGCAATTCTGAGTTTCACGAGCGGCAGCACGGGCGAGCCGAAGGCATTGATTCGCACACACGGCTTCCTGCGCAAGCAACTCGACATTCTGCAGCGGCTCGCGAGGCCGACTGGCGATGACATCGATTTCGTCGCAATGCCCATGTTCGTGCTGTTCAATCTCGCCAACGGCATTACCAGCGTGCTGCCGGCCTGCAACATGAAACATCCCGGCAGGGCAGACCCACGAATCGTCCTTGGCCAGCTTTGCGCTGAAAAAGCCACGCGCATGGTCGCGTCGCCGGCATTGCTCGACCGCCTGGCCGATCATTGCCTGCGGCAAAGCCGCGTGATTCCCGACCTGCGATGCATTTCGACAGGTGGCGGCCCGGTCGCACCGTCTTTGCCGGTAAGGCTTTCGCGAATCGCGCCGAATGCGACCATCAAGATGGTGTACGGCAGCACCGAGGCCGAGCCCATCGCCAGCATCGACGCGGACCAGGTATCGGTCGTCGACCGTGCACAGACGCGCGAAGGTGCCGGGCTGCTGGTCGGCAGGCCGGTAAGCGGCTGCAGCGTCCGCGTTATCGACAGTGTCCCGGGCCAGCCCATTGCTGCCCTGACGCCAAAGCGCTTTGCACGACTTTGCGTTGCCGATGGCACTGCCGGCGAGATCGTTGTATCGGGCGATCACGTCATTAACGGTTATGCGGACATCGCGCGGGATGCGGAGTGCAAGATTCACGTGAATGACACGGTGTGGCACCGTACCGGCGACGCCGGATATTTCGATAGCTATGGCCGGTTGTGGCTCGTCGGGCGCGCGGGAGCGGCACTGCGCGATTTTCGTGGCACCGTGTATCCGTTCCAGGTCGAGTACGCGGTCGGCGCGGTCCGCGGAGTCCGTCGCGCGGCATTGGTGGAGAAAGACGGTGAGCGGATTCTCGCCCTCGAAACCTCGGGCAGGGAATTCAGAATGCACTGCGCCGAGGCGGCAAAATGTGTCGCCAGGTTCGAAATCGATCGCATCGTCACGCTCAGTCGCATACCGATGGACGCGCGTCATGGCGCCAAAGTCGACTACCCGGCGCTGGTGCGGCTTCTCGACGGGCACTGGGCGGGTATTCGCAATCGAATCGCACAATCATTGGGGTGTCTGTTTGCCGGTTGCCGGGATGCAATGCGGCGTCTCAGCTCAAGAAGGCAAATCGCGTCCGCATGCAAGCGGCGAACTGGCTGTTCAAGAGGCGGATCTGACAGTACAGTTCGCCTGTGACATCCGAAAACAAATGGCTCAGGTTCTTTGCCGATCGCGACTGGCGCATCTGGGCTGGCGCCATCGTAACGATTCTCTGGATAACGGCCGGTGTCTGGTACATCAATCGGGTCAGCGACACGACGCCGACGCAGTTTTTCTCCCTGGACACGGTCGGCAATTTTCTCGAAGGCGCGTTCGCGCCGCTGGCTTTCATGTGGCTCGTTATCGGGCTGTTTATCCAGCAGCAGGAACTGGCAAACAATACCGAGGCGATTCGCAAAACCTCGGAGCAGTCGGAGAAACAGACCCAGGCGATAGCGGCGACGGAAATGAATGCCCGCCAGGAGACGTTTTTCAAGATCGCCGAAAGCGTCCGCCACCAGCTCGGCGGCATCTCCGGGATGCTGCTGGTCTCGGGTCTCGGCCCGGTGGGCAGCGGGCGATTCGACCGCCAGCAGTCCGATGCCCTGTTCGAACAGGCCGCCAAAGGCGACTATGAAGTTTTTGCGCGGATGTTCATGACGATGGAATTCCTCGAGGAGGGCGGTCTCGAACAGCTTTTCTACGGCACGGAAATCAGGACCCGGCACACGAAAAACTTCATGCGCACCTTCGAACGGCTGTGCCGCCTCGCCAAGAATTGCGACGTGGACGGCATCATCGAGGATGCGCTGATGCAGAATGCCTTCGGTCTTCTGTACCGCCGCATGAAGAACTGCAGTCCGGAACCTGTCGAGTCGGGCGCGTGCACGCCGAAAACGCGCGAGTCGGCGGCAAGCGCTCAGTCGGAGGGTGCCTCCGCGGCTTCGTAACGCTCCCAGGAATTCTTCTCACCGGTCAGCAAATCGACGTATTTGGGGTGCACGAACAGCGTATCGCGCCCCGATTTGAATTCGTTGAGCACGCCGATCTCGCACAGCTGCTTCAGGTAGACGGAAGCCGTCTGTCGCTTGGCAATGCCCGCCGTGACCAGGTTGTTGATCCGGCAATACGGTTGCTTGAACAGTGCCTCGACGAGTTCCCAGGAGTAGATTTTCGGCAGTTGCTGCTGCACATGCTCGGCGCTGTGCTGCATGAGTTCGCGGATCGCCTTGATCTTTTCCGTGGTCCACAGGCAGGTCTCCTCGACACCGGTCAGGACAAACAGCACCCAGTCGGCCCAGGCCTGCTTGTGGGTGACGTAGAGAAGCAGCCGGTAATAATCGCTCTTGTTCTGGATGATGTAGCGGCTCAGGTAGAGGATCGGTGAATCCAGCAGGCCCTGTTCCACCAGGAACAGGATGTTGATGATGCGCCCGGTGCGGCCGTTGCCGTCGGTAAACGGGTGAATCGCCTCGAACTGGTAGTGCTGCACCGCCAGGCGTACCAGCGGGTCGAATTCCGTGTGCTCGTGCATGAATTCGGCCCAGTTCTCGAGCTTTTTCAACAGCAGCTTTTGCCCCACCGGCGGCGTGTAGATGACGTCGCCGGTCTTGCGATTGGTCAGCTTCGTTCCAGAATCGTCTCTAACATCCAGCTCCAAGTTTTTGATAGTACTGCATATCTGTATTGCCATATCGATGGACAGCATGCCCCGCTGCACCATCTTGGCGCCCTCGAACAGGGCGCTGCGATAGCGCAGCGCCTCCTTGGTGGCGGCATCCGCCTTGTCCTCGGCAATATCGGCAAACTCGAACAGCTTGTCGGTGGTGGTGACGATGTTCTCGATTTCCGAGCTGGCCTGCGCCTCGAGCAGCGGCAGGGTGTTCACCAGCACCGCGGCGTTCGGGATCAGCTCGGCCGCCTGCTTCAGCTCGGCCAGGGCGACGCGTGCGCCGATGCAACGCTTCAATATCTCCTTGCTTTCAATCAGTTCCGCCGCGGGCGGCAAATCCGGCAGCTCGTTGTAGGGTTTGGCAGGATCGAAATCAGCCACTGGCCGTGCTCCTCGTTGATGTATGCGTCGATGCAATCGACAGGTCGGGGAAACATGTCGATTTTCAGGGGTTTTATCGACATATTCGCCGGACGTGTCGATGCGATCGACAGCCGGGCGGAATATGTCGACAGAAGTGTAAAAAATCGACATATTTCGCGAACGTGTCGATCATATCGACATTTGCGCTAAATGTGTCGATTTTTTCGCTTTTTTTCGACAGATTTGTGACCCAGGTCCTGTTAGCGTGCGCCAGCCCCCGATTATGTCGAATGACCCTATGACATAAGTCGGCGCCTTGCCGCTTATGTCAAACGGGGCCGGTGACTGGCACTGGCAGCAGATCGGGCAGGACGAAGCGACGCCTCGCCGCCTCGCTGGCCAGCAGGGTTTGCGAATAGTAGCGGTGGACCAGGGCGGGCTCGCGGGCGAAGAGGTCGGGATTGGCGGCCTTGAAGGCCTGCCAATCGCCGCGTTCTGCGCGCTCGAGGCGCTCGGCGATGGCAATCAGGTAAAACCAGGTGATGGTCTCGTGGTACCTGGAGGCAACCCCCAGGGTTTGCGTCAGGCGCTTGATGGCGGCGGTGAAGCGTTCGAGCGCCCCCAGCAGGCCCAACTCCTCGAGGTAATGCCAGGCAACCCGTATGTGCGCCTCGTGGTCGAAACCGCCCGCTTCGAGGGTAGCGTTCTCGAAGGCCTCGACCAGCTCATCGAGTGGTGGATCCGGCGTCACGACGCTGCTTCCTTGAGCTTGTGGCTGTCGCTGGCGCTCAATTCGCAGCCGTAGACTTTTTTCAGGTCGTCGATGGCCGTGAGCGTTTGCGGCGAAAACGGGGCTTTGCCTTCGAAGGCGTGCAGCACAATGCCCTCCAGCAAGTCTCCCAGGCTCAGGTCGCAGTACTCGGCCAGCGCCTTTAAGACCTTGAGCAGGGATTTTTCCAGGCGTACGCCGGTCTGGGTGCGTTCGACCAGTTTCGCATTCATCGCAGCACTCGGTAGGTTGGTACAATATTACCAATATAACAATATGTCCCGCCTTGTCAATGGCGCGCGGTCGCCTGAGCGAGCGGGCAAAATTCCTGACCTCAAGTACAATCCGCCGGCAAAACCTCAACAAACAAGCTGTGGCAGTCGACGGGGGATGCTGAGCTACACAGATCTGCAGAAGGGCTTCGAATTCGGTCCGTGGACGGTCCTGCCGGAGCGCGATCTCATCCGCAACGGTGACCAGGAACGCCATCTCGAGCCGCTGGTGATGGACGTCTTCGTGGTGCTGGCCAGCCACCACGGCGACGTCGTTACGCGTGATCAGCTGGTGCAGGCCGTATGGGACGGACGCCCGCAAGCGGACGAGGTCATCACCCGCTGCATCTCCGCACTGCGGCGCAACCTCGGTGACAACGCCAGGCAGCCCATCTATATCGAGACCCTGCAAAAACGCGGTTATCGCGTCATGCAACGCGTGCGTCTGCCGGATGCGCAACAAGCACAGCGGCGATTTACGATACGCCCGCTGCACGCCGCGGTGCTCGCGCTGATCGTTGCAGCCATCGTGGCCCTCGGCCAGTTTACGGGCCGCGAGCCGTCGGTGACTGACACGCACATCGATTCCGTCGCGGTATTCCCGTTCGAGTGCAAACAGGATGCGACCAACCCCAGTGAACACCTGTGCTTCGGTTTCGCCGAGGAAGCGATCAGCGGGCTCAAGCGCATCGATGGCCTGCGGGTCATCCGCATGCGACTGCCTTACAGCGGCACGCCGCCGGATCGCGTCGACGGCATCGTCACCGGCAGCGTGCAGATTATTGACGGGCGGGTACGTATTGCCGCGTTTCTCGAGGATACGCGAAGCGGCCTGGCGATCTGTTGCGATACCTTCGACGCAACGCAACGAAATATCTTCGACGCCCAGAAACAGGTGGCGCACGCGCTGTCTCAGGCAATCAATGCGAACAGCGATGACATGCAGGCCGCGCAGAGCAGTCCATCGAGTTTTGAAGCGGAAATGGCGTACTCGCTGGGGCGATTTTTTTTCGAAAAGCGAGACCAGGTTTCGATGGCCAATGCCATCGAGCATTTCGAAAGAGCCATCGAACTCGATCGGTCTTACGGTGCGGCTTACCTCGGGTTGGCCTATACCTACGTGAACTGGCCCGATTACGATCTGTCCGTCGATCGCGACGCGATGTACGACAAGGCACTCGAGGTGATTGGCGCGGGAATTGCTGCAGACCCCGGCATCAGGGAAGCGGCGGGAACCGTTTACGGTTTCGTTTTCCATAAACGAAACGACTGGCTAACGGCGCAAAAGGAATTCGAAATGGCGACGGCCGCCGCGATTGAGCAGCCGATTGCCTATCACTGGTACTCCTATTTGCTGGCCAGCGTTGGGCGCCTCGATGCGGCACTGGAGAATGCACTGCTCGCATTGCAACTGGATCCCGATAACCCGTCCACGATGAGCCGCGTGGCAATACTGGCGTTGTTCAACAACGACCTGGCAAGCGCCGAGCGCTATTTCGAGATGGCCAGCCTGATGGGACTGGAGAACTACCAGCACTCGCTGGCGCATGCATTGCTCAGGTATCGAGAGGGACGCTTCGACGAGGCCAAGGCCAGTGGCAGGCAGGGCCTGATGCTGAATGGTGCCGACGCCAGCTGGTTCGACCTGATCATTGACGGCAGCTGGCAACCCGAGCTGCGGCCGGTGGCCATCGAGACGCTGGACGCGATTTCCTCGCTGGACGTTCTGCCTGCCAACATCGAGATGTTTTTCTGGATGCTGCTCCAGGAGGTCGATAGAGCGCTGCAGATCGCGCGCCGTTTGCAAAACGAAGTCGGTGTTTACGAACTCGAACTGGTGTTTACCGACGAATTCGAGGCAATGCGGCGACATCCGGAGTTCGGGAATTTCCTCGAATCGATTGGCCTGGCCGAATACTGGACCAGTACCGGCTGCGTCTGGGGGCAGGGCGCGTTGCGCTGCCAGTGACGGATCGGCCACTCAGCCGCATCACGATTGCGGCGGCCTGCGCAATTTTTTGACGCGGGAGCGGCGTGATTTTTCGTCCCGGCGTTTTTCCTGAACGGACCTGGAGGGCCTGGTTTTCTTACGCGTTGCGGGGACGACCAGCCCCTTGCGTATCAGGTCCGCGAGACGACTCAGTGCATATTCCTTGTTTTTTTCCTGGCTTCTGAAGCGGCTCGACTTGATAACGACGATACCGGACCTCGAGATGCGCCGGTCCCGCAAGTCCAGGAGACGCTGCTTGAGCTCGTCGTCGAGCACCGCGGAGTGAACGATGTCAAAGCGCAAATGGACGGCACTGGAGACTTTGTTGACGTTCTGACCACCGGGGCCCGGTGCACGAATTGCCGAGAACACCAGCTCCTTGCCCGGAATTTCCAGGCTGTCGTCAATCCTGAGCATGCGGCAATTATATTGAAACCTCACGCAACGAATGTGTGAAAATGGCGCGCATGCCGCTGCGCAACATCCTCACATTGCTGCTGTGCCAGCTCATATCAGCCACTGGTGCCATCATCCTCGTGACCCTCGGCGGCATCATCGGCGCAAAACTGACCGACAATCCTGCATTGGCAACCCTGCCGATATCGATCATGGTGATTTGCATCGCTGCGACGACCGTACCGGCAACGGTGCTGATGGGCAGGATCGGACGCAAAGCGGGGTTTGCACTGGCGTCGCTGTGCTCGGTCATTTCGATTCTGCTCGCACTGTATGCGCTCGATGCGTCAAGCTTTGCGGCTTTCATTGCGGCATCGGGCATGTTCGGCATCAACATGGCATTCACCCAGCAATATCGCTACGCAGCCGTCGAAAGCGTCGACCCGCAGTACGCGCCGCGCGCGATATCCCTGGTGTTGCTCGGTGCGATCGGCGGCGCCCTCGTCGGACCGGAACTGATTCGCTACGGGCAGTTCATTTTTCCGTCGATCCAGTATGCCGGAACGCTCGGCGCGCTGGCGTTGATGTACCTGTTGCAGATTGCATTGCTCCTGTCGTTGCGGCCCATGCGCGAAGAGGAAAGCGAACACCATCTGAATACCCGACGACCGCTGCGCAAAATCGTCAGGCAACCGGTCTACATGGTGGCCGTACTCGGTGGCGTAACCGCGTATGGCGTAATGACCCTGATCATGACGGCGACGCCGCTCAGCATGCATATCAACGACGGCTTTTCGATCGAGGAGACGGCATCGATCATCCGCAGTCACGTGCTCGGTATGTACGTGCCGTCGCTGTTTTCCGGCTTTCTCATCGAAAGATTCGGCACCGTGCGTCTGATGACCGCCGGTGGCATTGCCCTGCTGGCAGCTTCAATGATTGCCATGCAGGGGCATACCTTCGCGCATTACTGGTACGCACTGGTCTTGCTCGGTATCGGCTGGAATTTCCTGTACGTCGGTGGAACCACCATGCTGACCCTGACCTATTCGATGAATGAACGGTTCAGGGCACAGGCCGTCAACGAGTTCACGGTATTCGGTACCTCGGCCACAGCCTCGTTGCTGGCTGGCACGGTTATACATCTTTATGGCTGGCAAACGCTGGTGCTGTTACCGTTACCATTGCTCTTGCTGACCATCGTCAGCTTGTTCCTGGTGCGCCGCGATCCGCTGGTCAAACGACTTGCACCAAGAGCTGCGTGATCTGCGTGCGTCGTCAGTCCAGCGCAGCAAGCACTTCAAGCACGTCGTTTCTCGCCTTGTCGATGGCATCGGAAATCGTATTCGCTGCCTTGTCGTCGTTACCGAGGCCGCTCCAGTTTGCCTGCCAGCTGCTGACGAGCTCGGCTCCTGATGTCCTTGCAGGCTCATGCATGAGCGACGCCATGTCGCGCACTGTCAGCACGTAGGCCCAGCCGGTGCGGGGATTTTCCTTGCTGTCGTCGCGATCGTAATGGCTGTAGAAAACCACCCGGTCTACTTCTCCGAGTTTCAGCAGCACTTCGATACCGGCCGCTCGTACGTTTCTGTTTTCTTCCGTCTGTTCGTTACGCCAGGTGTTATAGGCCAGGCTCGTCAGGGCAATCACCAGGCTGACCAGTGCAACGGAATGTCGGCTCAACTGGTTCTTTAGGGTGTTCACTGATTTAGCTCCCGTTATCGCTATCGTTAAGACAGCCGCATTCGCTGGTATATTACACAGCCGCACAAGCAGCGATTCGCCCCGGATATCCCGACAGTCGTGAGCAAAACGCTTTTCCACCCCGATATGTACCGGTTCCGTGATCCGGAACCGTCCTACTGGGAGGCGACCGCTGGACAGGCGACGCTGCAGGCCGAGGAACTGCGGGGCCTGCAACAGTGCGAAGTCGCGATCATCGGCGGCGGTTATACCGGGCTGTCGGCGGCCTATCACCTTGCGCGCGATCACCAGGTCGAGGTACGCGTTCTCGAAGCAGGGCACATTGGCTGGGGTGCGTCGGGCCGCAATGGCGGCTTCTGCGGAATCGGCGGCTCGTCGCTGGGAATCGAGCGCATGATTCGCCAATACGGTCTCGACGAAGCCCGCAAATACTATTACGAGCAAGTCGAGGCCGTACGCCTGGTCAGGGAGATCATTCGCGAGGAACAAATCGATGCGGCCGTACAGGGCGAATTCGAGTTAAAGGTCGCGTGTTCGAAAAAGGCGTTCGAAGAAGTTCGCCATTACGCCGAGCACCGCCAACGGTTGATTGGCCTCGACTGCGAGGTGCTGTCCAGGGAGGCATTTGCACAACGGTTTTTCGATTTTCCGGCGCTCGCTGGCGCATCGGCGTTAAGACCTACATTTGGCTTGCATCCCTTGCGGTATACGCGCGGACTGGCGGCTGCCGCGGAGCGCCAGGGCGTTCGCCTGCACCCGTACAGTGAGGTCATCGGCTGGACAACCGACGGCGCAAATCACATCCTCACGACACACAGCGGCACCGTTCGTTCGCGTTACGTCATACTCGCCACAAACGGCTACACGCCGGAACACCTGAGCCCGCCGTTTCATGGCCGCGTATTGCCATTGATCAGTTCGATCGTGGTTACGCGGCCCCTTGATGACGACGAACTGGCAGCGCATCACTGGCAGACCGACTCGCCGGCAATCACGTCGTATGACCTGCTCAACTATTTCCGGCTGCTCCCGGACAAGCGCATCCTGTGGGGCGGTCGCGGCAGTTCGACCGGATCACCAGCCGGCACGGAAAAAAACTTTTCGCGGCTCGTTGCCGATTTCTACGAGATGTTTCCGCAATGGCACGGTGTCGACATCGATTTCCAGTGGCACGGACTGGTCTGCCTGACACGGCGGTTGACACCGTCTATCGGCAGGCTCGATGACGACCCCTCGGTTTTCTTTGGTTTCGGTTATCACGGCAACGGCGTGAACACGGCGACCTGGACCGGTAAGCAGTTAGCGGACTGGATCGGCGGCAGCAGGATCGGCGATCGACGAAAACCGCGTACCTTGCCGGCCGCGGTTATCGGACTAAGCGACAGAATCCCGATCGCGGCGCTGCGGCCGTTCTATGCGCAGGCACGCATCGCGGCGTTTCGCTTTACCGACTGGCTGAAAGGATGAGATCAGCAATCAGAAGTTGAAATTGAAGCCGAGCGAGACGACCGGGTAGGCTTTGAAATCCTTGACCTCGTCTTCGAGCTGCTGGCGTTCGACTTCGAGCGCAGAGCGAAACTGGTCGCCCAGCGCACTCGGATCGGTCGCGAGCGTGCCGTCGGACGTCAACGTGACGGATGGCTCGCCCTGCCACAAGACGCCAAAATCGAGTGCGATCCCAAAACGGTTTGCGATACTGAAATCAAAACCAGCGCCGAGGTAAGGGGCAGTACTGTCGAACGAGGTGGTACTGGACAGGGTGCCGACCTCGGAGGGAAGGTAAGGTATCGGATCGTCGCCGATGAAATAGGCATTCGCATCCTGGCTTACCAGTTCCAGTTCATTGCCATTGGAAAATGCACCGACCGTCAGGCGAAACGGGCTCATCGGGAAGCGCAGGTTGGCGGTTGCGAAGAACGTTTCGAGCGCCAATGCCGCGTCGTAATTGATGCCGGCCTGGGAGCCGCTATCGTCGTAGTCGAACATATTGGCGCCAGCGCGAAAGTCCAGCCAGGGAATCGGTCGCCAGCTGCCTTCTACGCCAAGCCCCAAGGTGCCGGCTTTTACGCCGACCCAGAAATCGTCGTCTGCATAGGTGTTGCCTGCGAACAGCAGGGAGATGCCGAGAACCGCAAATTTGACGGATACGCCTTTCATGATGGAACTCCGATGTGCCCAAACGGGAATCCAGCTTCGAGAGCTGACAGGGTAGACGGGATGCAGCGGATTGACTGTGTTGCAATTCACAAGCGCGCCAGTCATCCGTGCAAGTACGACACGGAATTGCAAATCGCTTTTTTTACATATTCCGCGACAGGGATTTCGCGGGTCGATGTAGTCAGTGGCCGGCGTAAACGCCAGGCGCTGCAATCAAAGCGCTTCGAAGTCTTGCTTGTAACGCACCGAGCAATCGGGACAGACAAAATCGTCCGGTAAGGAGGAGAACGGCGTGCCGGGCGGATAACCCTCGTGTTCGTCGCCGGCGTCTTCGCTGAAGACGTAACCGCACTCCGGACATCGATATTCAGTCATGGGGGTTGCCGGGCTGGTATCGCCGGTAAATTTTCTCCTTGCTGGCGGGATCGATGTTTATTTTTTCCAGGTCACCGTCGACGTGCCGCAAAGCGAGGAGTCGTTTGTCCATGATGCGGTACCAGAGCCATGGTACGTAGGCGAGCAAATAACTGCCGAAGTAACCGTTCGGCAAGCTCGGCAATTCCTCGAAATGTCGCAACGACTGGTAACGGCGCAGGGGATGGGCGTGATGGTCGGAATGCCGCTCGAGATGGAACAACACCAGGTTGGAAAACAGGTGATTGCTGTTCCACGAGTGATACGGCTGGCAACGTTCGTATTTGCCGTCGTCATCTTTCTGTCTCAGCAAGCCGTAATGCTCGACGTAGTTGGCACTGGTCAATTGCCACCACGCAAATACATTGTGCACCAAAAGAAACGGAATCATTTTCCAGCCAAAGGCAATCAGCAGGCCGACCTGGAGCACCGCCGACAACGCCATCGACTGCAGAATCTGGTTGTCGACGTCCCAGACCTGCCTGCCCCGGCGCTCCAGGCGTTGTTTCTCGATGTCCCAGGCGCGCAGGAACGCGCCGGGAATTTCACGCAGCGCGAATCGGTAAATGCTTTCACCCATGCGCGCGCTTGCCGGATCCTCGGGCGTGGAGACATCGCGATGATGACCGCGATTGTGTTCGATCCAGAAGTGGCCGTAGACCGGCACGGCCAGGACGATTTTCGCGAGCCAGCGCTCGAGGCGCGATTTCTTGTGGCCGAGTTCATGGCCGGTGTTGATTCCGAGGCCCGAGCCGATGCCCGCGACCACGGCAAGACCGAGAAAGGCCCACCAGCTCAGGTCCTGGGTCCCCGCCCACCAGGCCGTGCCAATCAGCGCGATGAAATGCAGCGGCACCACCACGTAGGTGAGCAGGCGGTAATAGCGATCGGCGTCGAGTTGCGGCACGACTTCCTCGGGCGGATTGTTGCGATCTTCACCGATCAGCGCGTCCAGCAATGGCGCGACCACATAGCCGGTAAACAGCGGCAACAGCAACCAGGCCTGGTTACCGGTCATTGCGTGCAGGCCGATACCGACGAACGGTTTCAGTGGCCATACCACGGACAGCATCCATAACCAGCGCTTGCGGTCGACGTAGTGGATAGCTTCACCCGAGGGCAGGGCAGCGGTATAGCCTTTCATTGGGTTGCCTCGCGAAATTCAGGCCTCGGGCCCTATTGTAACGATACCGGCAGCCGGGAGCCGCCCGAATCGTCGGGAATTTATACAACCCCGAAGGCGCCGCAGGCCTCGCTTTTTAACTTAGTCAGCGACCGCCGGGGCCCCGGCACGCCTGCAAGTGCCTGTCCCGCTTTGACTCGTGACGGATCCGTGGCCGGACTCTTTAAGTTCGGCAGCAATGCCGGTATGGTTGAAATTACTCGAATAATTCTAATTAACATATTGCATTTAAAGGCAAATCAAGGGGGCTCCATTGAATTCGGTTGAGGCAAGCCTGGATCTCGCGGAACGGCGTACGCGCAGCGATCGCCGCAGCTTCACATGGCGTACCGTGTTTTACGGATTTCTGCGCTCGAGGCGCCGCAGCGCCCGGCGCGACAGCGAAGCCGAACCGCTGTTTACCGACTACCATCATCCGTGGCATTTCTTCCTGGCCACCAGCATCATGGTTTTGAGCTTCGCGGATGCAGCCTTCACCCTGGCGCTGATCGAGCGGGGCGCCATCGAAATCAATCCGGTCATGGCGGCCATGATCGCCCGCGGCGCACAGACCTTTGCCACCGTGAAAATGCTCATGACGAGCTTCGGCATCCTGTCGCTGGTGTTTCTCGCCCGCTGGATGTTCGTCCGGCGGTTTCGAACCGGTGTGTTGCTGACCGTATTCTTCGGCTTTTACGCGATACTCGTCTGTTACGAATTCCTGTTCCTGCTCCAGTACTACTGATCACGCAGAGACCCGTCCTGCGCATTCCCTCGGCCCAAGCCATCAGCTAGGATAGGCAACGGTCCGGCGGAACTCCTGATATTGCGATTGCGCTACTCCGGTTTACGGAATTGCCAGGCGGCGTCACGCTGCCCAATGCTGCGAGGGATCGACGAGTCGATCCGTCCGTGGCGCTTTCGCACCCGGTTTCGCGGATTCGCACAGCCTTTTACGTCATAGTCGGATTAAATGAGCAAGTCACTGCAGGATCAATACGCCACGTCTCCGCTGTACGGCAGCAATGCGCCGGTGGTGGAGGCCATGTACGAACAATATATAAAGAATCCGGACGCGGTCCCCCTCGGCTGGCGCCGGTATTTTGCGAGCCTCGACAACGGCCAGCCGGAAGTGGCGCATGAGCCGATTCGTCAGCGGCTGGTCGAGAAGACCCGCTATGCCAGGGGCAACGGCAGGGCAACGGCTGTGGCAACTGGGCCTAGCCCGCCCGCCGGTGAAAAACAGGCTGCCGTCTCACGGTTGATCCAGATCTACTCGTTGCGCGGTCACCAGGTTGCCGATATCGATCCGCTGGGCATCATGGAACGGCACACGCCGGGCGTGCTGAAACTCGACTACCTCGGCCTGGGCGAATCCGACATGGACTCGGAATTCTATGTCGGCGGTCTGGCCGGCGGCCAGAACCGCCGTATGAAACTGCGTGATATTCTCGATCTGCTGCGCAGCATCTACTGCGGCAAGATCGGCGTCGAATTCGCCCACGTGTCGACGGCGCGCGAGCGCCTGTGGCTGCGCAACAAATTCGAAAAAGGCATGGTCGGTCCCGGCCTCCAGGAGCAGGAGCGGCTATGGCTGCTCGAGCAACTGATCGCCGCCGAAGGCATCGAGCGCTACCTGCATACCCGCTTTGTCGGGCAAAAACGATTTTCGCTCGAAGGCGGCGAAAGCCTGATCCCGATGCTGGACGACCTGATCCAGCAGGGCGGCAAGTCCGGCGTCCACGAAATCGTCATCGGCATGGCACACCGCGGCCGCATCAACGTACTGGTCAACGTTCTCGGCAAGTCGCCGGAAGACCTGTTCGAGGAATTCGAGGGTGGAATCGACCCGGAAGAGATGAAAGGCTCGGGCGACGTCAAGTATCACAAGGGTTACTCGGCGGATATGAAGACGCCCGGTGTCAACGTGCACATTGCACTGGCATTCAATCCATCGCACCTCGAGATCGTCAATCCGGTCGTGGAGGGATCGGTGCGCGCCCGGCAACAGCGGCGCGGCGACCACGAGCGCCAGGACGTCATTCCAATACTGGTGCACGGCGACGCTGCGTTCTCCGGACAGGGTGTGGTAACCGAAACCTTCCAGATGTCGCAGACCAACGGATTCCGCACCGGCGGAACGATTCATATCGTCGTCAACAATCAAATCGGCTTTACCACCAGCCGGCCGTCGGACGCACGTTCGACGCCCTATTGCAGCGACGTCGCGAAAATGATCGAGGCACCGATTTTTCACGTCAACGGTGACGACCCGGAGGCGGCGATCTTCGTAACCAGGCTTGCCCTGAAGTACCGGCAAAAATACAAGAAAGACGTCGTCATCGATCTCGTCTGCTACCGTCGCCACGGACACAATGAAGCCGACGAGCCCGCAGCGACGCAGCCGGTGATGTATTCGTACATCCGCGAGCACGAGACGACCATGGCCCTGTATTCAGAAAGACTGATCCGGGCTGGTGTCATCGATGCGGCCGGCGTTAACGAGTTGAAAGACAATTATCGCGACCGCCTGGACCGTGGCGAGCCGGTGCCGAAGTCCGCACTTGGCATGATCGGCAATGAATTTACCGTGGACTGGCGTCCTTATCTCGATGCGCAATGGGACGAGGAGGCCGATACCACCCTCAGTACAGACAAGGTTGCCGAACTCGCCGAAAAAATTACTACCGTGCCGCCGGGATACGTGTTGCATGGCCGCGTACAACGCATCATGTCGGAGCGTTCGAAGATGGCGGCCGGGGACATCGACATGGACTGGGGCTTTGCCGAAACCATGGCCTATGCCAGCCTGGTCGACGCGGGTTACGACTGCCGGGTGACTGGCCAGGACAGCGGCCGGGGAACCTTTTTTCATCGCCACGCGGTGCTGCACAACCAGGCAAACCGCGAGGAGTACATACCTCTGCAGTCCATTTCTGATCGCGAGAACGCATTCCGGATCATCGATTCGCTGTTATCTGAGGAGGCTGTTCTCGGATTCGAATACGGATACGCGACGACCGAACCGCGCACGCTCGTAATCTGGGAGGCGCAATTCGGCGATTTTGCCAACGGTGCGCAGGTGGTCATCGACCAGTTCATCAGTTCCGGTGAAGCGAAGTGGGGCCGGCTTTGCGGTTTGACCCTGTTCCTGCCACACGGTTACGAGGGACAGGGGCCGGAACACTCGTCGGCCCGGCTGGAGCGTTTCCTGCAGCTTTGCGCGGAACACAATCTGCAGGTCTGCGTGCCGTCGACCCCGGCACAGATGTTTCACATGATTCGTCGGCAGATGCTGCGCGCTTATCGCAAACCGCTGATCGTCATGACACCGAAAAGCCTGCTGCGCCACAAGTTTTCGGTATCACCGCTCACTGCTTTGTCCAGCGGTCGTTTCGAGCTGATTATCGACGACGAAGCCATCAGCGACAAATCCGCCGTCACCCGCATCGTATTCTGCAGCGGCAAAGTTTATTACGACCTGCTCGAGGCACGGGAGCTCAACAAGCTATCGAACACCGCCATCGTGCGTATCGAACAGCTATATCCGTTCCCGGTCAGCCGCTACGCGGACATTGTGCGCAATTACAAAAAGGTGACGCACATCGTCTGGTGCCAGGAAGAACCCAAGAACCAGGGCGCCTGGTACCAGATCCGGCATCGCCTGCAGGCGCCGCTGAGCGACGAGCAGCAGCTATATTACGCGGGACGCCGGAGTGCGGCCGCTCCGGCATCAGGTATCTTTAAGTTACATTTACGTGAGCAGCAGGCGCTGGTCGAGGCCGCCCTGGATCTGCAAGTGAAAGCAAGCGAATCGAAGAAAGACGCAGACAACAAGCAATACGACGATGACGATTGAGATAAGAGTTCCACAACTTCCGGAATCGGTTACCGATGCAACGCTGGTCAGCTGGCACAAGAAAGCGGGCGAACCCGTATCGCGTGACGAAAACCTCGTGGATCTCGAGACGGACAAAGTCGTTCTCGAGGTGCCCGCTCCGGCATCCGGCACGCTGAGCGATATCAAGGTGGTCGACGGCACCACTGTAACCAGCGGCGACTTGCTGGCTCTGCTGGAGGAAGGCGAGGCTAGCGAAGCGCCGAGCGAAATCAAAGGCAAGGATAAGGAGTCGACTGACGAATCGGCAAAACAGGAGACTCAGGATGAGCCCGCAGCCGACGGGCAAAGCGATGACGAGCCAAAGAAGCTGAGTCCTGCCGTGCGTCGCCTGCTGGAGGAACACGACCTCGATGCGACGATTATCGAAGGATCCGGAAAGGACGGCCGCATCACCAAATCGGACGTCATGTCCTATCTGAAGAGCCACAGCGACGAAAACGTGACACCGGCGGATCCGGCCCCCGAAGCGCCGGCAAGCGGCCCGTCCCGCAACGAGCAGCGTGTGCCGATGACCCGATTACGCTCGCGCATTGCCGAACGTATGGTCGAAGCGCAGCACACCGCGGCAATGCTGACGACGTTTAACGAGGTCGACCTGACGAAAGTCATGTCGCTGCGCAAGCGTTACCGGGATTCATTCGAGAAAGAACACGGCGTGCGGCTCGGATACATGTCGTTTTTCGCCAAGGCTTCGGTCGAGGCCTTGAAGAAGTTTCCGGTCGTCAATGCCTCGGTCGAAGGAAACGACATCGTTTATCACGACTATTTCGATATCGGCATCGCAGTATCGTCGGAACGCGGGCTCCTGGTGCCGGTGCTGCGCGATGTCGACAAGCTCAGTTTTGCGCAAATCGAATCGGATATTGCCGAACTCGGCAAGAAAGCACGTGACGGCAGCATGAGCATGGAGGACCTCACGGGCGGTACCTTCACCATTACCAATGGCGGTATTTTCGGCTCGATGCTGTCGACACCGATTCTCAATCCGCCACAGAGTGCCATACTGGGCATGCATGCCATCCAGGAGCGGCCGATGGTCGTCGATGGCGAGGTCGTGGTGCGGCCGATGATGTACCTGGCGCTGACCTACGATCATCGCATTATCGACGGCAAGGAAGCCGTGCAGTTCCTGGTCAGCATCAAGCAATCGCTCGAGGATCCCGGGCGGCTGTTGTTGCAAGTCTAGGGCAACGGCAGGTCGTAATGAGCAAGAGCTTCGACGTTGTCGTCATCGGTGCCGGCCCCGCCGGGTATGTGGCTGCGATCCGCGCCAGCCAGCATGGCTTGAACGTCGCCTGCATCGACGAATGGACCAACAAGGACGGCAGCAACGCCTTCGGCGGTACCTGCCTCAATGCCGGCTGCATTCCTTCGAAGGCGCTGCTCGAATCGTCGGAGTTGTATCACCGGGCACAGCACGAATTCAAAAAGCACGGCATCACGGCAAGCGACGTCGCCATGGACGTCGCGCAAATGCAAAAACGAAAGGCCGGCATTGTCCGCCAATTGACGGCGGGCATCGGCGGCCTGTTCAAGGCCAACAAGGTGACCGGGCTCGTCGGCCACGGCCGGCTGCTGGCCGATCGCAAAGTGGAATTCACGCCCGTCGACGGCGACAAGGAAATCCTCGATACCCGCTACGTCATCCTTGCGGCGGGTTCGGCACCGATCGAGCTCAGCGTCGCGCCATTCGATGGCAAGATGATCGTCGACTCCTGGGACGCACTGGATTTCGAGCAGGTGCCGGAAACCCTCGGCGTCATCGGCGGCGGCGTGATCGGCCTCGAACTCGGCAGTGTGTGGGCCCGGCTCGGCGCCAGGGTTACCGTGCTGGAGGCCATGGACGATTTCCTTTTCATGGCGGATCGTGACGTGGCCAAAGAAGCATTGAAGGAGTTTCGCAAGCAGGGTCTCGAGATAAAACTCGGTGCCAAGGTCACTGGCGCCAAAGTATCCGGCAACAAGGTCGAGGTCAGCTACGACGACAAGGACGGCACAGAGACCATTGACGTCGAAAAACTGATCGTGGCCGTCGGCCGCCGGCCGTTCACCGACGGATTGCTCGCCGATGATTGCGGTATCAACCCGGACGATCGCGGTTTCATTCAGGTCGACGACGAATGCCGCACCAGCGTCAAAGGCGTGTTCGCCGTCGGCGACTGTGTGCGCGGTCCGATGCTCGCGCACAAAGGCTCCGAAGAAGGTGTCATGGCGGCGGACCTGATTGCCGGCGAAGTCGCGGAAATGAACTATGACGTCGTGCCATCGGTCATCTACACCGCGCCGGAAATCGCCTGGGTCGGCAAGACCGAAGAAGAGGTGAAAAAAAGCGGGCGCGACTACAAGATCGGCAGTTTTCCGTTTTCGGCGAACGGTCGCGCCAAGGCGCTCGAGCAGACGGCGGGAATGGTCAAGATCATTTCCGCGAAAGACGACGACGAGATCCTCGGCATACATATCGTCGGCCCGATGGCCGGCGAACTGATTTCGGAAGCCGTGCTGGCGATGGAATTTTCGAGCAGCACCGAGGACATCCAGCGCACCATACACGCCCATCCGAGCCTGTCTGAGGCAATGCACGAGGCATCGCTCGCGGTGGACAGGCGCGCACTGAATTTCCCCAATAAATAGCAGCATGAACTGGGAAGCGATAGGCAGCATCGGTGAAATAGTTGGCTCGATCGCCGTCGTCATAACGCTCTTTTATCTTGCGCGACAGATCCGCGATGCCAACAAGCAAAGCGAAATCGACTCGCTGCGCCACAATTGGGACGGTCTCAACGAGGTTTGCGACCAATTTTCGGAATCGACGGAAAAAGCATCGATCATCAACAAGGGCAGGGCTTCGCTGGAATCACTCGATGCCGACGAGTATCTCGTGTTCGAGCACGTTCATCTCCGGCTGCTGAATACGCTCGAAGCCTGGTTCCTGCAGGTTACACAAACCTCGAAACCAGGCCCGTACCTGGAAGAGCAGCTCGCCAATATTGCCGGGATTGCCTCCGGTTACATTGACCATCCGGGCACTCGCGAGCTCTGGGACAGTCTGCGTGACTATTTTCCGCCAATTGCCGACATCATCGACAGCAATTTGACCAAAGGAGGCGATTGACGCATCGACGGGGACGGGCGCCAACCCGGTCCCGGCCCGATAAGCGGCCTTCGGGCACCAGCCCAGCTGGATATCGATCAAGCAATCGCCGACCAAGGCACAAATGACATCGGCTATGAATGGCCGCTAACTGTGCCGGCGAACCGAGGTTACGTTGGGGAGCTGTTCGATCCGGCTGATGACTCGGCTCAACGTCGGCAGCCCTGAAACGTTGACGCCGATTTGCAAGATCACCTGCATCGCCTGCGGGTCCTTGTGCATTTGAATGCTCTCGATGCTGATATTTTCGTCGGCGAATACGCTGCTGACGTCGCGTATCAGGCCCTGGCGGTCGTACGCGTGCACCTTGAGTTCTGCCGGGTACACCGAGTCGGCGGAGCTGCCCCAGTTGACGTCGATGACGCGTTCGGGATGCCGTCCGTGCAGGTTCCTGAAATTTCCGCAGTCCTGGCGGTGAATGGTGACGCCGCGTCCCTGGGTGATGTAGCCGACGATGCTTTCGGGCGGCACCGGCCGGCAACAACGCGCAAAGTTGCACATCAGGTCGCCAATGCCGCTGATCGCGACATCGCTGGCACCGGACTTTTTGGCACGCGAGGGGCGGCGGGTTTCGAGGATCTCAGGCTCGGTTTCCCGGCGCAGCTTCTGCACTGCCGACGCTATGGCCGTCATGCTGATGTCGCCGGCGCCGAGCGCGATGTACATGGCATCGGGGTTGCCTTGCCGCAGCTGACGAGCGAGCGCATCCGGAGTAATGTCTTTTATGTTCAGGCGTGCCAGCTCGCGCTCCAGCAATTCACGGCCGTGACGCTTGTTTTGCTCCTTGTCACGTTGCCGAAACCAGCTGCGCACCTTGCTGCGGCTCCGGGTTGACGCCAGGTAGCCGAGCTGCGGGCTCAGCCAGTCGCGACTCGGTTGCGCCTCCTTGCCGGTGATGATCTCGATGCGATCGCCGTTTTGTACCTTGTAAGTCAACGGCACGATGCGTCCGTTGACCTTCGCGCCACGACAGCGGTGACCGACCTGGGTGTGCACGTGGTAGGCAAAATCGAGTGGCGTGGCGTTTGCCGGCATCTCGACGACGTCGCCCTTCGGGCTCAGTGCGTACACGCGATCGTCGAAGACGTCACCGCGAATCTGCTCCATGAGATCGCCATCGCGGTCGCCGGGTTCGAGCAACTGCCGGAGCAGGTGAATCTTCTGGTCGAACGAGGCCCTGCTGCCGCCGCCTTCCTTGTAACGCCAGTGCGCGGCGACGCCGAGCTCGGCATGGCGATGCATGTCGTGGGTCCTTATTTGCACTTCCACCGTTTTGCGATCAGGTCCGATGATCGCGGTATGCAATGACCGGTAGTCATTGTCCTTCGGATTGGCGATGTAGTCGTCGAATTCCCCCGGCAGGTAATTCCACAGGTTGTGCACGATGCCGAGCGCCGCGTAACACTGACTGACGTCGTCGACCAGGATACGGACCGCGCGGATGTCGAACAACTGCTCCAGGGCCAGGTTTTTCCGCTGCATCTTGCGATAGATGCTGAAGATGTGTTTCGGGCGGCCACTGATTTCGGCATCGATGCCGTTTGCTTCGAGTTCTGTTTGCAGTGTCGCCTTGAAGTCGTTGATAAACGACTCGCGCTCGGTGCGTTTTTCCTTGAGCGCCCTGGCGATGCGTTGGTACAACTCCGGCTCGAGAAAGCGAAACGCCAGGTCTTCCAGCTCCCATTTGAACTGCCAGACACCCAGGCGATTGGCAAGTGGCGCGTAGATCTCCTGGGTCTCGGTCGCCAACGCGCGTTTGAGCGAATCGTCCGCGGATTTCGCGCGGCGCAGTTTCAGCAGTTGCTCGGCAATCCGGATCAGCACCAGTCGCGGGTCGGAGACGACGGAAAGCAGCATCTTGCGCAGCACTTCAGACTGGCGGGTGGCCAGTGCCTCACCCGGCTGCCAGTCCGCGGGCAGGGAAAACTGCGATAGCTGCGTCAGGCCCTCGACCAGTTCGCTCACCCCCTTGATTTCGAGCTCGCCAAGCTCCTTCGCACCGATAAGGCCTTGCCGGTAGGGCGGATACAGGCGCACCGCGGCCAGCAATGGGTCCGGCAGCCCCAGCGGCTCGAGGACCTCGCAGATCAGTTCACCCTCCGCGAGGCTGGCCCCGAGATCCGGGTTTTCCGGCAGCCCTTGCGTGAAATCGCGGACCGTCTGCTTGAGTTCCTGTTCAGAAATAGCCATATGGCGAGTTTTTGCGGGTGTGCGGGAAACCGTTAATCGTTATCATACGCGCTGGTTTTGGGCGTCAATGCAGGCTTTACCGGGCGGCAGCAGGAGCTGGCGCGTCTGCGCGCTTGAAGGAAAATCCGGAAACCTGGTGAGAATTTTAGCGCATGGCCGGACATAGTAAATGGGCGAACATCCAGCACCGCAAGGGCCGCCAGGACAAGAAGCGGGGCAAGCTGTTCACCAAGCTCATCCGGGAAATCACGATTGCGGCGCGCACCGGCGGCGCAGATATCGCCGCCAACCCGCGCTTGCGGCTGGCGGTCGACAAGGCAAAGTCGCAAAGCATGCCCAAGGACAACATCGATCGCGCGATCAAGCGCGGCTCGGGCGACCTCGATGGCGCCGATTACACGGAAATCCGCTACGAAGGCTACGGCCCGGGCGGCGTGGCCGTGATGGTGGACTGCATGACCGACAACCGCAATCGCACGGTCGCCGAAGTTCGGCACGCATTTACCAAGTTCGGCGGCAATCTCGGCGCGGACGGCTCCGTCGGTTTCCTGTTCAACCATGTCGGCGTGCTGCATTTCCCGGCCGGCAACGACGAGGAGAAGGTGATGGAGGCGGCCATCGAAGCCGGCGCCGAGGACGTGGTGGTCAATGACGACCACTCGATCGAGGTGCTCACCGATCCGGCCGAGTTTGAAAAGGTGCGGGACGCCATGACCGCAGCCGGGCTGGAAGCGGAATTCGCCGAGGTCACGATGCGCGCCTCGACCAGCACGCCGCTCGAGTTGCAGGAGGCGAGCTCGATGATCAAAATGCTCGACACGCTGGAAGACCTGGATGACGTCCAGAATGTCTACAGTAATGCCGACATTTCCGAAGAAATCCTGGCGCAGATTTGAGGTGCCGCTTGACTGATCGCCAGCGAATTCTCGGCATCGATCCCGGATCGCGACTGACGGGATTCGGCGTCGTCGACTGTATCGAGGACCGCTCGGCATACGTCGCCAGCGGTGCGGTCAATACCGTTGCCGGCGAATTCAAGGAGCGTATCCGCCTCATTTTCGACTCGGTCAATTCGATCGTGGCGGAGTACCGGCCGCAGGTCATTGCCATCGAAAGCATTTTCGTGCACAAGAACGCGGGTAGCGCACTCAAACTCGGTCATGCACGGTCCGCGGCGATTTGCGCCACCTTTGAATTCGATCTCGAGGTATTCGAGTACGCGCCGCGTGAAATCAAGCAGGCGGTCGTCGGCACGGGTTCCGCAACCAAGGAACAGGTCCAGCATATGGTGTGTTCGATTCTCGAACTGGACGGCAAACCGTCTCCGGATGCCGCAGACGCATTGGCCGCCGCGCTGTGCCATGCTCATCAGCGACGATTCCAACACCGCAAACTGATGGTGAGTTGACCCAGATGATCGGATCCCTGAAAGGCACACTCACGATCAAGCAGGCGCCGTCCATCATCGTCGAGTGCGCCGGCGTCGGGTACCAGGTGGAAACACCGATGTCGACGTTTCTCGATCTGCCACCGCCCGGTGGCGAGGTGTTTCTGCACACGCACCTGGTGGTGCGCGAAGACGCACATACGCTGTACGGTTTCGCCACCGTGGAAGAAAAATCCCTGTTTCGCCTGTTGCTGAAAATCAGCGGGGTGGGCGCAAAAATGGCCCTCGCGATCCTGTCGGGCATGAGTGTCGGCGATTTCCAGCGTTGCGTGCGCTACGACGACACTGCCATGCTGATCAGGATTCCCGGGGTGGGCAAGAAGACCGCGGAGCGCCTGATCGTGGAAATGCGCGACAAGATCGATGCCTCAGCGGAACAGCCCCTGGCTAGCGGCGGTGCAACGGCGGCCGGTGATTCGCGGAGTGAGGCCGTCGACGCCCTGGTCGCGCTCGGTTACAAGCCGGCTGAAATCAAGAGATTGCTGGCCAAACTCGACACCCGGGACAAATCCGCGGAAGACATCATTCGCCTTGCGCTTCGACAGGTTGCAGCCTAGTGAGCGCCATCGAACACGACCGGATTACCAGTGCCACGCCCCGCGAGGATGACAGGGTCTTCGACCGTGCCATTCGGCCGAAGACGCTCGACGACTATGTCGGCCAGGTGCGGGTCAAGGAGCAGATGAATATTTTCATCACCGCGGCGCGCAATCGCACCGAGGCACTGGATCATTTGCTGATCTTCGGTCCGCCGGGTCTCGGCAAGACCACGCTTGCGCACATCGTTGCCAACGAGATGAGCGTGAACCTGCGACAGACATCCGGTCCGGTCCTGGAAAGGCCCGGCGATCTTGCCGCCATCCTGACCAACCTGGAACCGAATGACGTGTTGTTCGTTGACGAAATCCATCGCCTGAGCCCGGTCGTCGAAGAGGTGTTGTATCCGGCCATGGAAGATTTCCAGCTCGACATCATGATCGGCGAGGGACCGGCGGCCAAATCGATCAAACTCGACCTGCCGAAATTTACTTTGGTTGGCGCCACCACCCGGGCCGGCTTGCTGACCTCGCCACTCAGGGATCGTTTCGGTATCGTGCAGAGGCTCGAGTTTTATTCGACGGAAGAACTCGAGCGCATCGCGCAACGTACGGCGGCGATTCTCAACCTGCCACTCGAGGCCGACGGTGGCAGACAGATCGCCGAGCGCGCGCGCGGCACGCCGCGTATCGTCAACCGGCTGCTGCGTCGGGTCCGCGATTTCGCAGAGGTACAGGCAGACGGCGTGGTGACCAAAACTGTCGCGGTCGATGCAATGGACATGCTGGACGTCGATCCGCACGGATTCGATGCGATGGATCGCCGCCTGTTACAGACGATCATCGAAAAATTCGACGGCGGTCCGGTCGGCATCGAATCCCTGGCGGCAGCGCTCGGCGAGGAACGGGGCACGATCGAGGATGTGATCGAACCGTACCTGATCCAGCAAGGCTTCATGATGCGCACGGCGCGCGGCCGCGTCGCAACTCGAAATTCTTACCTGCATTTCGGCCTGACGCCGCCGCCCCGCGAAAACATTCCGGAGCTTCCGCTTTTCGATCGTCCGTAACCCCCGTGGACACCTCTCGCAGTGCAAAGCCCTTTGTCTGGCCGGTCCGTGTTTATTTCGAGGACACGGACGCGCAGGGGCGGGTGTATTTCGCCAACTATTTCAAATTCATGGAGCGTGCACGGACGGAATGGTTACGGCATCTCGGTGTCGAACAGGACGTGTTGCTGGAAAAGCAAAGACGGTTTTTCGTGGTGGTCGACACCCAGGCCGACTTTCTCGCACCGGCAAGCTTCAACGACGAACTCGAGGTGACCGTTGCCTTGCTGAAAGTGACGCGTGCAAGTTTCCTGCTGCAACAGGAAATTTACCGCGGAAATGCGGCGAGTGAACTATTGTGCCGGGGCACTACCCGGGCCGCTTTTCTGAATGCAGATACACTCAAACCCGTTAGAGTGCCTGCGTCAATGTTTGAGGGACCTGAAAAATGACAACTGACATGTCGATCCTGAGCCTCGTGATGGGTGCCAGCCTGGCGGTGCAAATCGTGCTGTTCATCCTGCTTGCCGCCTCTTTCGTTTCCTGGAGCATCATCTTCACGAAACGCAGGCTGCTGCGGCAAACCAAGGCCGCATCCGACGATTTCGAATCGAGTTTCTGGTCCGGTGGCGACCTGAATACCCTGTATCGCAGCGCCAGCCGGCAGAAGGGCGGCGCCACCGGCATGGCGAGCATTTTCGAGTCCGGGTTTCGCGAATTCAACCGCATCATGCAGCAGGGCGATGTACAGCCGGACAAGCTCGTCGAGGAGTGCCGGCGTGCGATGCGGGTCACGCAAATGCGCGAGGTCGACAGGCTGGAACAGAGCCTGGCGACGCTGGCCACGATCGGCTCCACCAGCCCGTATGTCGGCCTGTTCGGCACCGTCTGGGGCATCATGAATTCCTTCCGGGCACTGGGTAACGTACAGTCCGCGACCCTCGCCATGGTCGCTCCGGGTATTGCCGAGGCACTCGTTGCCACCGCGATGGGGCTGTTTGCCGCGATTCCGGCGGTGATCTTCTACAACCGTTATGCCGACAAGGTGGTGCGCCTGGAAAGCCGCTACGACGGCTTCATGGAGGAGTTCTCCAGCATCCTGCAGCGGCATTCCCGGTCGCAGAAAAGGACGGTGTGACATGCCGGCTGCAATGAAAAAACGCAGGTTGATCGGCGAGATCAACGTCGTCCCCTACATCGACGTCATGCTGGTGCTGCTGATCATCTTCATGGTGACCGCGCCGCTCCTGACCCAGGGCGTCAAGGTCGAATTACCCAAAGCCGGCGCCGAGCCGATCGAGGATGTACCGAATCACCCGCCGCTGGTGCTGAGCGTGGATGCCGAGGGCAAGCTCTACATCAATGTCGGCGATGACGAAGACGAACCCGTGTCCGGCAAGGACATCGTGGCACGCACCGGCGCCGTGCTGAGAAACCGGCCGGATACCCCGGTCCTGGTCAAGGCCGATCGTGCGGTGCCGTACGGTTACGTGGTCGGTGCCATGGTGTTATTGCAGCAGGGCGGCGCAGACAGCGTCGGCTTCGTTACCGATCCGCTGGATACCTACCCGGTACCCGAGTAAGTGCGGGCATAAAGCCTTGATACGCGACAAGTACAACATTATTCCGATGTTCCTGGCCGTGGTGGTGCACGTCCTGATTTTCGGCGCGTTGTTTGTCGCGATCGATTTCAGCCGTCCGGCTTACCCGGCGGTGCCGCTGGCGATTTCCGCAACCCTGGTGACCGAAGCGGAACTTCCTCCGCCAGCGGCGGCGGAACCCGAGCCGGAACCGGAACCCGAACCGCAGGATGACGAGGCCGAGCGCTTGCGGCAGGAACAGGAGAAACGCCAGGCCGACCTGCGCGCCGAGCAGGAACGGATACGCCTGGAGCAGGAGGCGGATCGCAAACGCCGTGAGGCAGAAGAGGCCGAGCGGCGCAGGCAGCGGGAACTGGAGGTCGAACGCCTGCGTGCCGAGGCCGAGCGCAAACGCCAGGAAGACCTGGAACGGCAGCGCCGGGAGAACGAGCGTTTGCGGCGTGAGGCGGAGGAGGCGGAAATGGAACGGCGCCGGCTTGCCGAGCTCGAGGCCGAGGAAATGCGGCTGGCGGCGCTGGATGCCGACGACCGGGCGCTCTGGGCTTACGCCATTCAACGGCAGATCACCCGCAACTTCATCAAGCCGGCCTCCGCGCCAGAGGGCCTCGAATGCATCGTCAACGTCAAGCAATTGCCGGGCGGCCAGGTGGTCGATGTCAGCATCGGCCGTTGCAATGGTGACGAGGCGGTGCGACGGGCCATCATGGCTGCGGTCAACAAGGCCTCACCGTTGCCATCTCCCGACAACCCGGCCATTTTCGAGCGAGACTTGACGCTAATCTTCAGACCTGAACAATAGGGGCCGTTCTGGAACTGCTTGGGATTTGACGATGCTGGATGTCTTCATCCGACGGGTCGCTGCGTGCGCAATCCTGTTGCCGCTGGCGTTTGCCGCCGACGCGCAGCTGGAGATCGAAATCACCGAATACGCCGGCAAGCAAACGCCGGTGGCCGTGGTGCCGTTCGGTTGGGAGGGGCAGGATAGCGAGGCGCCGTTCGACATCGCCGCGGTGATCGCGGCCGATCTCCGGCGCAGCGGCCGATTTGCACCGATCGACGAAAACGACATGTTGCAAAAGCCGGTGTCGGGCGTCGATGTGGACTTCGATGACTGGTCGATTCTCGCCGTCGAAGCCGTGGTCATCGGCAAGCTCACGCAAACAGACGTCAATGTCTACAGCGTGCAATTCCAGTTGTTCGACGTCTTTCGCCGCGAACAACTGGTCGGTTACCGCATGCCGGCCAGCCGTGGCACCATGCGCCAGGTCGCGCACCGGGCCGCCGACATGATTTACGAAAAACTGACCGGCATTCCCGGCGTGTTCGGCACCAAGGTCGCCTACGTAACCCAGCAGGGCACCGAAAACGATCGCCTGTATACCCTCGTCGTGTCGGATGCAGACGGCGAAAACGAGGTGACCATCATGGAATCCAGTGACCCGATCATGTCACCGGCCTGGTCACCGGACAGCCGCCGGCTGGCTTACGTGTCATTCGAAGGCAATATTTCCACGATCTTCGTGCAGACGCTGCGCACCGGGAATCGCGTGAAAGTCTCGAGCCGCGCCGGTATCAACGGCGCGCCGGCATTTTCTCCGGACGGCCGCAAACTGGTCATTACCCTGGGCGGCATCGACGGTAACCTGGATATCAACGTGCTCGACCTGGCGACCCGCCAGGTCGAGCGGCTCACCACGAATCGGGCCATCGACACGGAAGGCAGCTGGTCGCCCGACGGCCGGCACATCTACTTCACGTCGGACCGCAGCGGCGGCCCGCAGGTGTACCGGATCCCGGCCAACGGCGGAAACGCAGAGCGCATCACCTTCGAAGGCAGTTATAATGCGCGGCCACGCCTGTCGCCAGACGGCAAGAAACTGGCAATGGTGCACCTCGATCGCGGCAATTACCGGATCGCGGTGCTCGACCTCGAGAGCCGCGAAATGCTGGTGCTGTCAGCGGGCCAGCAGGACGAATCGCCGAGCTTCGCGCCCAACAGCGACTCGCTGATTTACGCCACGCGCCGCGGCCGCTTCGGGGTCCTGGAAACCGTTTCGGCGGACGGCCTGGTCCGGCAACGCCTGGCAGCGAGCCAGGGCGACGTGCGCGAACCGGTGTGGTCGCCGTTCCCGCGTTACTGAGCGGCGCTGTGAGACTTCACTAGAAGTTATTGTCGTAAAAGTTTGTTTTAAAACAGTTTTGCCCCGCTTGGGCAAGGATAAAGGAAAGCGCAATGAGTATCAGACAACTGCTAATTCTCGGACTCTCGGCCGGCCTCCTGGCTGCCTGCGGAGGCAATACGATTCCGGATCCGGAAGCCCAGAGCGGCAGCAGCGTGCCGCCCGTCGACGACGGCATGTCGCGGCAGGACGGAATGGATGACGGCGGACTGGGCAGCGGTGAATTTTTCGAGGACGAAGACCCGATGACGATGGTCATTTACTTCGACTTTGACAAGTCCGACCTGCGCCCGGAGTACGCCGACGTGCTGGCACGGCATGCGGCACGGCTGTCCAACAACAGCCGGACCATGGTGCGACTGGAAGGCCATGCCGATGAACGCGGATCGCGCGAATACAATATCGGCCTCGGCGAGCGGCGTTCGCAATCCGTGCGCCGGATGCTGCTGATCCAGGGGGCGTCTTCGGACCAGATTTCAACCGTCAGCTTCGGCGAGGAACGGCCGGTTGCCTTCGGCAGCGACGAGGCGTCCTACCAGCAGAACCGGCGCGTCGAGATCAAGTACCTCAACTGAGAGAGGGTAATCAGTGCCAATAAGCAGGACATTTCTGTTCGCTGCGCTGGTTCTCACCTCGGCTTGCGAGATGATGCAGCCGCGGGAGGATCCGGTCGCGATCCAGCTTGCCGAAATCGAGCGGCGGCTCGCTGCGCTGGAGCGCATCGTTGCCAGCGGCAGCCTCGTTGAACTCACGGTCCAGGTCGACGAATTGCAGCGGCTGACCGCGGAGCTGCAGGGACGCACCGAAACGCTGGAATACGAAGCCGAGAATACCGCGAGCCGGCAGCGGGACCTGTATGTCGATCTCGACGACCGCTTGCAGACGCTCGAACGCAGCCTGCAAACGGTCAATGTTCTCGATGGCGGCTCGCTGGCACCGGGGCAACTGCCGGTGCCCAGCGGTTCGGATCGCGACAATTACCAGGCGGCATTCGAATTGCTGAAAGAGCAGCGCTACCAGGAGGCGGCGATGGCGTTTCAGCAATTCCTGGTCAGTTTTCCCGACAGCCAGCTCGCCGACAATGCGCTTTACTGGCTGGCCGAGTCGTACTACGTTACCGATCGCTTCGAGGACGCATTGACGCAATTCCAGAACGTCATCAGCCGCTTCCCGAGGTCACGCAAGGTTCCCGATGCGTTGCTCAAGATCGGCTACAGCAATTACGAACTCGAGCGTTGGGAATCGGCGCGCGGCGCACTGAGACGGGTCCAGGACGATTACCCGGATACCACGGCGGCCCGCCTGGCCGAGCAGCGGTTGAACCGCATGGACGACGAGGGACATTAGCTGCCTGACATTCCCCATACGGCACGATTCGGCGTTGAGCGTCGCCTCAAAATGCGGGGCGCCGAAGGCGTAGACTGTGTGTACACTGCGCTTTTTCGCCGACGCTCGCCTTATCTCGTACGAGCCTGGGAAATTTCAGAGTACAGCCAGTTTGTGTTTTAAGGCTTGTCCGGTATCATGCCGCCCGGCATTTTTCCTGTACCCGGGGGTATAGCTCAGTCGGTAGAGCATCGGCCTTTTAAGCCGCTGGTCCTAGGTTCGATTCCTAGTGCCCCCACCATTTCATCAAACGGACACATCGGCGTAGAGACGTGCCGCACGAGCGATGGAAAATTCACAAGTTCGGCGGCAGCAGCCTGGCTGATGCGCAATGCTTCGCGCGCGTAGGTGAAATCATAGCGGCGATGCCCGGTGGCCCTATCGGGGTCGTCGTATCGGCCATGCGCGGCATGACCGACAAGCTGCTGCACCTGTCCCAGCTTGCAGAGAATGATGACGGAAAATTTTCTGACGAGCTTGCAGCGATCGGCGAGCACTACAAGGAGGTAGCGGCAGGGCTCGTCACAGGCAAGGTGCTGAAGCAGATAAACGATGCCTGGCGTCGTGATGCAAACGACATCAGCGATGTTTTGAAAGCCGTCAGCGTCATCAAGTCGGCGCCCGAGCGCACCCGGGACGTGGTCGCCGGTTACGGGGAAATCTGGTCGGCGCGCCTGCTCGCCGCGTACCTCGAGGGCAAACTCGGCAAGCAGCGTGCCGGTACCTGGATCGATGCCCGCGAGGTCATCCGCGTCCGTCATGGTGAACTCGGTCCTTCGGTCCTGTGGGAGGAATCCCGCGCACAGTTCGCAAATGTCGTCGACGAAGGATTTTCCGGCGTCGCCGTCATTACCGGCTTCATTGCGTCCGACGAGCAAAACCTGCAAACGACGCTCGGACGCAACGGCAGCGATTACTCGGCGGCGATTTTCGCCGCGCTGTCCGGGGCAGACGAGCTCGTCATCTGGACCGACGTCGACGGCGTCATGAGCGCCGATCCCAACCGGGTGCCGGAAGCGCAGATCATCGACAGCCTGTCCTACGACGAGGCCATGGAGCTTGCCTATTTCGGCGCCAAGGTGCTGCATCCGCAGACCCTGGGACCTGCGGTCGAAAACGACATTCCGGTGACGATCCGCAACACCTTCAACCCGCAGCATCCGGGCAGCCGCATCGTCGGCCAGGCGGACGGCGGCGAACGGATCAAGGGCATTACCGCGATCGGCGACATGGCGCTGATCAACCTGGAAGGGGCCGGCATGATCGGTGTGCCCGGCACTGCCGACCGGCTGTTTGCCGCGCTCAAAGGCGCCGGCGTCTCGGTCACGCTGATTTCACAGGCCAGCTCCGAGCATTCGATTTGTATCGCGGTACCGGCCAAGGTTGCCGCGCAGGCCAAGCAAGTCATTTCCAGGGCGTTTGCCGCGGAGCTGGACGGCGGTCAGATACAGCGAGTGGAGGTTACCCCGGCGCAGAGCATTATCGCGGTGGTCGGTGACGGTATGGCGGGCACGCCGGGTGTGGCTGCAAAAGTATTCGGCAACCTGGGGCGGGCCGGCGTCAATGTGCGGGCAATCGCCCAGGGGTCGTCAGAAAGAAACATTTCCGCGGTCGTCGATTCGAACGACGCAACCCGCGCTTTACGCGCCGTGCATTCCGGCTTTTACCTGTCTGCGAAAACGCTGTCCATCGGCCTGATTGGCTGCGGCACGGTTGGCGGCACTTTCCTGGACCAGTTGCATCGCCAGGCACAGAGGCTGCGCCGCGATTTTCACCTGGACCTGCGGGTTCGCGGCATCGCGCGATCGGAAACCATGCTGCTGGCCGATCGCAGAGTCGAGTTGGGCAACTGGCGCGACGCGGTTGCCGGCAGCCGAACAGCAATCGAATTTGCCGATTTCGAGAAACACGTGCACCCGGATCATTTGCCACACGCGGTCATCATCGACTGCACGGCCGACCAGGCCGTTGCCGACCGTTACGTAGGCTGGCTCGAAAGAGGCGTTCACATCATCACGCCGAATAAAAAGGCATTCAGCGGCAAGATGCGCGATTACCAGGCGTTGCGGGACGCTGCGCGCAGGGGCAACAGCCATTGCCTGTATGAAACCACGGTGTGCGCCGGGCTGCCGGTCATTCGCACCACCCGTGACCTGGTCGATACGGGTGACCGGGTGCGCTCGATCGAGGGAATACTCTCCGGCACGCTCGCCTACCTGTTCAACGTCTACGATGGCAGCGTGCCGTTTTCCGCGATCCTTGCTGAAGCCAGGGAGAGCGGCTATACGGAGCCGGACCCGCGCGATGACCTGTCCGGCATGGACGTTGCGCGCAAGCTGACGATACTGGCTCGCGAGCTCGGTCAATCGATCGAAATCGGTGACTTCCCGGTTCAGAACCTGATTCCCGAAGCGTTGCGTGAACTCCCGGTCGATGACTTCCTGCGCGACCTCGCAAGGTATGACGAGCAGATGCTCGCGTTGTATCGGGATGCGCAAAGCGAACACAAGGCGTTGCGATATGTGGCCCGCTTGTCGGACGACGGCAAGGCGGCTGTGGGACTGGAAAAAGTGAGCGCCGATTCGCCATTCAGCAATATTCGCTCGACCGACAACATC
>JAWWCT010000010.1:0-71393 GCA_033720315.1 Woeseiaceae bacterium
CCGAAAGCGGACCCTGGATTCGATCGACTCCAAGGCTTTCCCATGTCCGCTTTAGCCCGGAAGCGGACATTCGATTAAACTGTCCCGAACTGTCCGCCAGCGCCTCAGGGTGGACGTACAAAAATGGGCGTCAAGCCTGATAACAAGTCCAAAGATCTTGCGGGGAATCTATGAGCACTACACTGCGCACCACAGTTCTTGTTGTTTTTCTGGCGACAATTGCTGCACCGGGTTTTGTATTGGGGCAGTCGGCATCGGATATGGCGTCGCTGCCGCTCGACGATATGCAGTTTCGGCTCATCGGGCCGTTTCGCGGTGGACGATCGGTTGCCGTGGCCGGGCATCCGACTGATCGCCTGACGTTCTATTTCGGCTCGACGGGCGGTGGTGTCTGGAAGACGGTGGACGCCGGGCACAACTGGGTCAACGTGTCGGACGGTTATTTCAAGACGGGTTCCGTGGGCGCACTCGCGGTTGCGCCGTCGAGTCCGGAAATCGTGTACGCAGGAATGGGTGAACACGCGATCCGCGGCAATACTTCGCATGGTGACGGCGTCTATCGCTCGGATGATGGCGGGGAAACCTGGCGTCACCGGGGTCTCGAGGCGACTCGCCAGATATCGAATGTCATCGTGCATCCCGAGGATCCGGATTTGGTTTACGTCGCGGCGCTGGGTCACGCCTGGGGGCCGAACGAGGAGCGGGGGATCTATCGCTCGCGTGACGGCGGCGCAAGCTGGGACAAGATTCTTTATTTGAATGAAGACGTCGGTGCCGGCGATCTCGAGATGGATCCCTCCAATCCGGATGTGCTTTATGCCGGCATGTGGCAGGCGCGCCGCTTTGCCTGGGGCCTGCGGGCGGCAGGCCCGGGCACCGGGCTATACAAGTCGAGCGACGGCGGGGATACCTGGCAGGAGCTGACCTACAACCCGGGGCTGCCGACGGGGGTGAATCGCGGTCGCATCGGCGTGGCGGTGTCGGGCGCCGAGCCGAAACGCGTGTGGATGATCATCGAAGCAGAGGACGACCAGACCGGTGTCTTCCGATCGGACGATGCCGGGGCAACCTGGGAGCTGGTCAGCCAGCGCGCGGAGCTTTTACAGCGACCGTGGTATTACCACCGGATCCACGCGCATCCGACCGATGCGGATCGCGTGTACGTGCAGAATACCTCGCTCTGGCATTCCGAGGATGGGGGACGTACGTACACGGAGATCGACATACCCCATGGGGACAGCCACGATCTGTGGATCGACCCGAACGATCCCGAACGCATGATCGAAGGCAATGACGGCGGCGGCAATACCACGTTCAACGGCGGTCAATCCTGGTCGACGATCTTCAACCAGCCAACCGCGCAGTTCTATCACGTCACCGTCGACAACCGTTTTCCCTACCGGGTGTACGGCAACCAGCAGGACAACACCACGCTGTCGATGCCGAGCCGTTCCGACTACGGCGAGATCGACGAGACCGAGCTGTATACCATCGGCGGCGGCGAGGATGGCTACACCGCCGTGCATCCCGAAGACCCGGACATCGTCTATTCCGGCGATCACCACTGGATGACCCGATACGACCATCGCACCAAGCAGGTGAAGTTCATCTCGCCGTGGAACGAGATCTGGTGGGGCTGGGGAGCAGCAGATCACAAGTATCGTTTCCAGTGGGTGTTTCCGATCGTCATCTCGCCGCACGACCCGGAGGTAATTTACGCCACCTCGCAGGTCGTGCATCGCTCGCTGGACCGCGGCGATTCGTGGGAGGTCGTCAGCCCGGACCTGACTCGGGCAGATCCGTCGACACTCGAGACGACACCCGGCATCGCCGACGACCCCGACACCGGCCCGTACTGGGGACCCATCAAAAGGGATAACACCGGCATCGAGTGGTATGCCACCATCTTCGCGTTTGCGGAATCGCCCCTCGAACAAGGCCTGTTCTGGGCGGGCTCCGACGATGGCATGGTGCACCTATCGCGTGACGGGGCGAAGACATGGCAGGACGTGACGCCCGAGGGCTTTCCCGACTTTACCCTGGTCAGCATCATCGAACCGTCGAGCCACGATCCGGGAACGGCTTACCTCGCCGCCAATCGTTACAAGCTCGACGACCTGACGCCTTATTTGTTCAAGACGACCGACTACGGCGCCAGCTGGAATTTGATCGTCGACGGCATCGAAGCGAACGACTTTACCCGGGTCATCCGTGAAGACCCGACGCGGCCGGGACTGCTGTATGCGGGAACGGAAACCGGTTTGTATGTCTCGTTCGACGATGGTGCTTCGTGGCGCCGCTGGCAGTCGAACTTTCCGGTCGTGCCGGTTCGCGACATGGTAGTTAAAGACGATGACCTGGTCATCGGCACGCACGGACGATCTTTCTGGATCTTTGACGACCTCGCGGTGCTGCGCCAGGCCGAACCGGATGTGTTCGAGGCCTCGGCGCACCTGTTCAAGCCCGAAGATCCGGTGCGGTTCCGCGAAGGAATATCGAGGAGCCCGCTCGGTGGGCAGAGTCCGCCGGGCGCGACCGGCGAGAATCCGCCGGCCGGTGCGGTCGTCTGGTATTTCCTCGAGGAAGCCGGTGAAACTGTGACGCTGACATTCCGTGACGACAGCGGCACCGAGGTCGCAACGTTCAGCAGTGTGGAAGATCCTGACGCGGTGGGCACGCCGCGCAATCCGCCGCCGGATCCGATTTCCGCCGACGCCGGATTGAATCGCTTCGTGTGGGATCTTCGTTACCCGGGTCCGTTGCAGATTCCCGGTGCGATCTATCGACGCTATGATCCCGTCGGGCCGATCGCGCCGCCGGGCCGTTACGAAGTCGAGTTGCGCATCGGGCGATTCAGCGCACGGCAACCGTTCGAGATTCTTGCGGACCCGAGGCTCGATACGACGCAGGAACAGTTCGACGAACTCAACCGCTTCCTCGTCGCCGTACGCGACGAGATTACCAGCACCCACGAGACCGTTTTTCGCATTCGCGGATTGCGCGAACGGCTCGAGTTGCAGATCGAAGATGATCAGGTGGATGCCGAAGCACGCCGCGAGGGGGAACGTGTTGCACGTGAGCTGCTCATCATCGAAGAGCAGCTGATCCAGTTCCGGGCCAAGGCGACCCAGGACCTCATCAATTACCCGGTACGCCTGAATGACAAGCTCTCGACGTTATTTACCCTGGTCGAGATGTCCGATTCCCCGCCGGCGGCGCAGGACTACGAATTGTTCGATGAGCTCAAGGTGCGGATCCAGGAGGTGGTCGCGGAACTCGACGGCCTGGTGGAGACGACCGACTGGACACGATTCGGCATGGAGGTGAACTGAGGCCGAGGCACGGTTGCCGCACGGAACTCGCGATGCACTTTTGTCACGCAGGCGTATAATAGGGCGCAAACCAACAATAAAGACATAAGAACAAGTGCATTAAAGCACTGGAGCCCCGCCGGGGGATGAAAAACGTCATTTGCAAATGGATATCAGCTGCGCTTGTCCTGCTGATGGTGAGCAACGGTGCAAGATCGGAGTTCGTCATCGAGGCCGGTGTCAATTTCGTTCGTGAGGATTACTCTGATTCGGCGACTTTGATGCTGCAGAAGCGCTGGCGGGACAAATGGATCCTGGGCGTCGGCTACATGACGTCGCATTGCGTAGACAACGCGGAATTCAACGTCGATTGCGAGTGGGATGTCTCGCAGCAAGTCATGGTGGGTGGCGAAAGGCGGCTCAGCTGGAAACGATGGGCGTTCGCGTTCGGCCTGTATTACGTTGATACACTGAGCCGCATCAGCAGCGCGCACTGGAATGCGCGTTCATCATTGGAATATGAAATTACCCAGCGTATCTCCCTCAAGGTCAGTCACCTGAGCAATGGCGGAACCGGAGATACGATTACCGATTGCAATACCGATGGCTGGTGCGATACCGGACAATTCAACCTGGGAATCAATACCCTGGCAGTGGTCTGGACGTTCTGAATTAGCCGGACGGTTTTTAGGTGACTGTCAAAGCGGCGGCCGCGATCGTTGGCCTGCCGGAACAGAGACTCGCTTGCCCAGTCAGTCGTCGAATTCGATGGCGTAGGTATCGTCGAGGTCGCGACTTTCAGCCAGCTCTTCAAGGCGCCGCCGTATTTCTTTCTTGCGCGCAACGTCCTTGTCCTCGAGGCCTTCGAGTTCGGCAATCAATTCCTCGACATTGATCTCGACGGAGACGTCACCGACATTGTCGGTGAACGCGCCGGTATCATCGAGCACGACCGTCGTATCCTCGGATACATCGTCGTCGTCATCCAGCTCATCGTCGTCAATGTCCGCATCGATAATGCGTCTTTTCGAATCGCCGATATTGCTGTTCATCGTCAGAAACCCCAAGCCATGATCGGATCAACCAACATCATTCAGGCACAAAGCGGTACCCGTTTTTTGGTATATAGCGCGAAATCCGGGGTGGCGCAAGCGCGCTATCGACACTTTTCGATATCACTAAACCAGTTATTAAACAACGAGTTGGAATAGGGCGGGTCAGGCGATCAGGGAATTGATCTCGAATATAGGCAGCAGAATCGCAAGCACGATGAGCAAAACGATGATTGCCATGATTATGACGAGTAAGGGCTGCATGATGCCGAGCAAGGTGGCGATCAGCCCGTCGACCTCCCGTTCCTGGTTCAATGCTGCACGAGCCAGCATCTCTTCGAGACGGCCGCTTGCCTCTCCGCTGGAGATCAAATGCGTGGTCATTGGCGGGAACAAGCGGCTGGTCGCAAGCGAGCGGCTGATCGTGGCACCTTCGCGAATGCGCATGGAGGCTTCCTCTACCGCCTCGCGCATCGGCACGTTGACCACGACCTGGGCGGCGATGCGCAGAGACTCGAGTATCGGTACGCCGCTGCCGGCCAATATGCTGAGTGTCTGCGTGAACCTTGCGGTATTGATGCCGCGTGTCAGCTTGCTGACCACGGGCAGCTTTAGAAGCAAATGGTGAAAGCGCTTCTTCGGCCCTTCCTGTTTCAGCAACTGCCGAATACCGAACGCCAGCGCCACGATGCCGAATATCAATGCCGCCCAGTAGTCGCGGATGAAGTCACTGGCAGCGATCATCATGCGCGTCAGCAACGGCAACTGCTGATCGTAATTCTCGAAAACGTAAACGATTTTCGGTACCACGTAGGCGAGCATGAAACTGATGATCGCAATGGCGGTAACGACCAGCGCAACCGGATAAATCAGAGCGTTCCGGACCTGTTGTTGCAGAACCTGGCGAGTCTCGGTGAAGTCTGCCAGCCGTTCCAGGACGGCGTCGAGATGACCCGATTGCTCGCCCGCGGCAACCGTCGCCCGGTAGAGTTCCGGGAACGCCTGCGGAAAATCCGCGAGGCCGTCAGCCAGTGCATGGCCTTCCATCACCCGCGAGCGAACCCCGAGCAGGATGCTTTGCGCCCGGGGATTTTCGTTTTGCTGGCTCACGGCCAGCAGGGCTTCTTCCAGTGGCAGTCCTGCCTGCGACAGGGTTGCCAGTTGCCGCGTGAGCAGGGCCAGTTCACTGGCAGAGAGTCCGCGTCGCAGGCTGAAGCTCGCCTGGCGTTTGGATTCCTTTTTTGCGACTTCGGTGACACTGACCGGCAGCAGATGGCGTTCGCGAAGGATCTGCCGCACGTGTCGCGGGGTATCGCCCTCGAGCAATCCTTTGGATTCCTTGCCGCTCTTGTCGAGTGCGACGAATTCGTAAGCGCCCATCTGGTGACCTGTGCTGCAAACCCGGGAGAATTATACCGGCGGGTCTTCGAACGATCAGTCTTCGCGTGTGACGCGCAGGACTTCCTCGAGCGTGGTGCTGCCGCTCAGGACACGACGGCGGCCGTCGTCGCGGATACTGGGCGACAGGGTGCGTGCGTATTTTTCAAATTCCTGTTCGCTGACGCCGTCGTGAATCATGGTCCGCATCATGTCGTCGATACAGATCAGTTCATAGATCCCGGTTCGGCCATGGAAGCCACCGCTGTCGTCTTCGCCAGGTCGATACAGCACGGTCTTTTCGGCCGGATCCAGGTTGAGCATGCGCGCCTCGTATTCGCCGGCCTCAAAGGCGACCCGGGTGTCCGGGTTGAGTACCCGCACCAGGCGTTGCGCCAGGACACCGATCAGGCTGGATGAGAGCAGGAACGGTTCGACGCCCATGTCGCGCAGGCGAGTCACGGCGCCCGCGGCCGTGTTGGTGTGCAGGGTCGACAGCACCAGGTGACCGGTCAGGCTCGCCTGTACGGCAATCTCTGCCGTTTCAAGGTCACGGATTTCGCCGACCATCACGACGTCGGGATCCTGTCGCAGTATGGCGCGCAGGCCACGGGCAAAGGTCATCTCCACTTTGGTGTTGACCTGGGACTGGCCGATGCCGTCGATGAAATACTCGATCGGGTCTTCGACGGTCATGATGTTGCGGCTGTTGTCATTAATGCGCTCGAGCGCGGCATACAGCGTTGTGGTTTTACCGGAGCCGGTCGGTCCGGTGACCAGGATGATGCCGTGCGGTTTATGGATCAGCTCATCCATCGAGGCCTGCGTCTTGTCGTCCATGCCGAGCGATCCGAGATCGAGGCGACCGGCCTGTTTGTCGAGCAAACGCAGCACGACACGCTCGCCGTGCCCCGAAGGCATGGTCGAGACCCGCACGTCCACGGCACGGCCGGCAATTTTCAGTGAAATCCGCCCGTCCTGCGGCAGGCGCTTTTCTGCAATGTCGAGACGCGACATTACCTTGATGCGCGACACGACCAGTGGTGCCAGCGCCCGCCGGGTCTTCAGACGTTCGTGTAATACGCCGTCGATTCTGAAACGCACGCCGAGGCGGTTTTCGTACGGTTCGATGTGCACATCAGACGCGTTTTCCTTGATCGCCTCGGTGAGAACGGCATTGATGAAGCGAATGATCGGTGCGTCGTCGTCACTTTCCAGGAGGTCAGAGGGCTCGGGAAGTTCCTGCGCGACCTGCAACAGGTCGGTATGCTCGTTGAGGTCGCCGACCATCTGCATCGCCATCTGGCTCCCCTGCTGGTAGGCCTGTTGCAACAGGCTGTCGAACTCCTCGACGCTGACCCGGGTCAGCCGCAGCGGTACGCCGGCAAAGCGGCGTGCCTCGGCGAGGCTCAGGGGCGAAGCCCCGACCCGGTAGACCGCATCGGCGGCATCGCCATCGATGTCGCGGATCAGCACGCCGTGCCGGTTGGCAAATGAAAACGGCAGGGGTCGGCCACCGACGTCCACGGCCGGTTCCGCGAGCGGTTCGGTCTCCAGCACGATTTCGCTGACTTCTTCCATTCCGGCAACCAGTGTAATGGATTACTTGTCGGAATCCGGGGGCAGGGTGGCATTACCGGTCGAATCGCTGCCCAGGGACTCGAGCGGCGGCAGTACCGGACGTTGCTTGGAGCGCATCAGGCCATAATTGCCGCCTTCGAGTTGCACGTCGCGCACCGCATTGTATTTGGCATCGGTCTCGAAAGCCGCCTGCACGCTATCGCGCAGGATCTTTGGCCGGATGAAAACCATGAGATTGGTTTTTACGGAGTCGGTCTTCTGGCTGCGAAACAGCCCGCCCAGTACCGGAATGTTGCCCAGGATTGGCACCCGCTGGTTGCTTTCGCGCAGCGCGTCTTCGAGCAAGCCGCCGAGCACAAGTATCTTTCCATCATCGATAATGACTGTCGTTTCGATGGTGCGCTCGTTGGTGATCAGGTCGACCGCGCCTTCGGCCGAGGAGGCGATACTCGAAATTTCCTGGGAAATTTTCAGCAGCATCGAGTCCCCTTCGTTGATTTGCGGCGTGATCGTCAGCTTGACGCCGACCTGTTCCCGCTGGATGGTCTGGAACGGATTGACCGCGCCCACCGTGCCTCCGGTGTTGGTGAACGATCCGGTCACGAACGGCACTTCCTGGCCGACGTTGAGACTGGCTTCCTCGTTATCGGTGGTGACGATGGACGGTCGCGAAATGATATTGGTATCGGCGTCTCCTTCGAGTGCCCGGAGGATCGCCGCGAAACTGGTGCCGTCGTCGGAAATGCGCCCGACGCCGAAGGTGACGCCGTCACCGATCAGGCCGGTCGGATCGATGGTGCTCGGGTCGCCGGCGTTGGCGGCACCGGCGAGTTGCACGACTCCGGGACCGAAACTCGGGAAGTTGGTCAGGGCGATCGGCGTGTTGCTGCTGTCGTATCCGGTCGTCGCCCAGGTGACGCCGAGCTCGGCGGTCTTGTCTGCCAGGACTTCGACGATGATTGCTTCGATAAGTACCTGGGCACGCTTGATGTCGAGTTTGTCGACGATGCCCATCAGCGAGCGCATCATTTTCGGCGGTGCGTTGACCACGATGGCATTCGTCTGTGTGTCGGCCCAGACGCTGACCTGCGTCCCGCTGGATGCCGACGGAGCCGCACCTTCAGCCGCCGCCTGCTGCGTGAAATGTTGTTGCAGCTTGGTCGACAGCTCTTCGGCATCCGCGTATCGCAGGTAACGCACTTGCGTGTCGCCGCCGTCTTCGAGAGGTGTATCGAGATGCGCGATCAGCGCGCGCAACCGCAAACGCTCGCTGCGATCGCCACCGATCAGCACGCTGTTGGTCCTCGCATCCGACACCATGCTGATGGTCACCGGCACGCCATCGGCACGCGGGGCCTGCGTCAATGCGGTCAGCACGCGCACCACTTCGGCCGATGACGCATGCTGCAGCGAAACGACCTCGATGTCCTCGTCGTTCGACTGATCGATGCGCCGGATGATGCGCACCATGCGATCGACGTTTGCCGAGCGGTCGGAAATGATCAGCATGTTCGAGCCGGGATGAGCGGCCAGGTGACCGTATTGCGGGATCAGCGGGCGCAGGATCGGCACGAGCTGGGCTGCGCCGACGTTCTGCACCAGGATGACCTGGGTCACGATGTCGTCTGCGCCGGCGCCATCGGTGCCCAGGAAGCCGGGATACTGGCGTGCGCTGGCGTTCGGCAAGATCTTGGTGACACCCCCGGTTTCCACCGCGATGAAGCCGTACACTTCGAGGATCGACAGAAACGCCTCGTAAAATGCAGCCGGCGTCATCGGTGTGGACGACAGCATCGTCACGTTCGCATTGATGCGCGGGTCGATGATGAAATTGCGGCCGGTGACTTCACCGACGGCTTCGATGATCTGGCGAATGTCGGCTTCACGATAATTCGGTGTGATCGTGATTTCCTGCTGCGCCTGAAGCGGACCAGCCAGCGCCAGGAGCAGCATCAACCCGGGCGCACCAAAATATCCGTTACGGGAAAGCAATCTGGCCACTGTGTTCGGTTCCTTCATTGATCTTCGTCGAGGTTCAGCTGGCTGGTTCTCAAGATCAGAACTTCCGGCTGGCCATTGCGCTCGACGGTCACGGAGACCTGCTCCGCGTCGCCGAGATTCTGAAATACCTGCATCGCCTGTTGCGGGTCCGTCAGCGCGGCACCGTCGATGTCCTTGATCAGGTCGCCCGGCCGCAGGCCGAGTGCCGCGAACTGCTTGCGGTTGCGTCCGGGATACACCCGGTAACCCTGCATTTGACCGGAGACGTAGTACGGTGTCGGGCGGATGACATCGGCCAGCTGCGTTGCATTTTCGCTGACCACGCTCTGAATACTTTGCGGGCTGCTGGCGGTCCGGTTGACAGCGGTCCGGTTGCGACGGGTCACGGAACTGCCCTTGGGGAATTCCTTGGGAAGCCGCAGCAACTCGAGCGTGCCGCTACGATTCAGAACGACGCGGTCCGCGTATACGGCGTGCAACGTCGTTCCCGCGGTTACCGTATCGCCGATGAAATAAATCTTTTGCTCCTTGCGGTTGTCCTCGATGAACGCGACCGCCGACTTCTGGTCATTGGCAGCCATCGTTCCCTTGAGGAGCAGGCTCAAGCGCGTTTCGGCCAGGTCCTCGTAGCTTTCCGGGGCCGGTTGTACCGGCCCTTCGCCGCTGGCCTGGCCAAACAGGTGCGCGCCGGCAATCGACTGCACATCGACCTGTCCGGCGGAGCGGGCACCCGGCGACTGCAACTGGCTCGGGGGCGTTATGGCGGCATCGTCGCCCGCCGAACCGGGAATCAACAGCCAGATAATGCGCGCCAGCTGCCAGGCAATGGCCACCACCAGCGCCAGCGTCACCCATTTCGGCAGCAGCTGGTTTGCGGCAGCCAGGGTGCGCTCACTGTCTAAGCTACTGAAATCAGACCATTTTGCTTCGGTAGTCATGTCCGGCCCGGAGCCAACCCATCTCCGGCAACAGTCCTCAGGTTCACCACGTACCCAAGTAATAACGCAGCAGGAGGATGATAAGGGCTCGGCGCCCCGCCAACAAGCCCAATCGACAAGAAAAACCTATATGTAGCAAAGATATACCGGCTGTTTCTCAATGAAATTTTAGTAATGGCGCGGTAACGCTGTCCCCGGCTTATGAAAAATGTGTGCAGAGCCTTGGAGAATGGCTTTTGGGCTCCATATATAATGGCCACTTCGAACGGCGAATGATGCGCCGCTTTGACTGTCCAATTCGATTGCAAGGAACTACGGCAAGGACGATGACGGAGAAAAACTCATCCAGGCCCCATTCTGAAGGTCACGACCTGGCGGTCGAGGAAGCAAAGCCCAAGCTCAAACGGCCGTCGCTGTACCGGGTCGTGTTGATCAACGACGATTTCACGCCCATGGAATTCGTGGTCGATGTGCTGCAAACGGTATTTGGCATGGAACGCAATACGGCAACGCGGGTCATGCTGGAAGTGCATACCAAGGGCAAGGGTGTCTGCGGATTGTTTACCTATGAGATTGCCGAGACCAAGGTTGCGCAGGTAATGAGCCTGGCAAAACAGCAGCAACATCCGCTGCTGTGTACGATGGAAGAATCCTGATTCATTGAGAGGACCTTCGGAAAGCGAAAATGCTGAGCAGCGAACTTGAATTTTGTCTCAACGAGGCGTTTCAAAACGCCCGGGAACGCCGCCATGAATTCATGACGGTCGAGCACCTGTTGCTCGCCTTGCTCGATATTCCGAAAGTCCACGAAATCCTGAAGGCCTGTAACGGCAACGTCGGCCAGTTGCGGCAGCAGCTCAGTGAATTTATCGACGAGGCGACGCCGTTGATGCCGCCTGAAGAAGAGGGCGATGTGCAGCCGACGCTGGGCTTCCAGCGAGTGTTGCAACGTGCTGTCTTTCACGTGCAATCCAGTGGCAAAAAAGAGGTTACGGGCAGCAATGTGCTGGTCGCGATCTTCAGCGAAAAACAGTCCCAGGCCGTTTATTTCCTGGGTTTGCAGGATGTGACCCGGCTCGATGTGGTCAACTACATTTCCCACGGCATGCCGCAGTTACCCGGCGAGTCCGCGGACGAAGAGCAGGAAATCTCGCTGGACGGCGAAGCGGATGCCGATTCCACGGCGCTGGAGAAATACGCGACCAACCTGAATCAACAAGCAATCGACGGCAAGATCGACCCGCTGATCGGCCGCGACATCGAGATCGAACGGACCGTGCAGATTCTCTGCCGGCGGCGCAAGAACAATCCGCTGTACGTCGGCGATGCCGGCGTCGGCAAAACGGCGCTGGCCGAAGGCCTGGCGCGAATGATCGTCGAGGAGCGCGTCCCGGAGGTGCTGCTCGACGCGACGATTTATGCATTGGACATGGGCACGCTGATAGCCGGTACCAAGTACCGAGGCGATTTTGAAAAGCGCCTCAAAGCCGTGATCAAGGAAGTTCGCGAGGATCCGGGCGCGATACTGTTTATCGACGAAATCCATACCGTGATCGGTGCCGGTGCCGCGTCCGGCGGGGTCATGGATGCATCCAACCTGATCAAGCCGGTCCTGGCGAACGGTGAAATTCGCTGCATCGGGTCGACCACCTATAACGAATACCGCGGTGTCTTCGAAAAGGACCACGCACTGGCCAGGCGATTCCAGAAAATCGACGTGCCGGAACCGAGCCTCGAGGAAACGATCGCCATATTGCGCGGCCTCAAATCTCGTTTTGAAGAGCATCACGGCGTCCGTTATGAAGTCCAGGCACTGGAAGCGGCGGCGGAGCTTGCTGCAAAGCACATCAACGACCGGCGCCTGCCGGACAAGGCCATCGACGTCATCGATGAGGCCGGTGCCAAGCTGCGCTTGAAACCTCAGGCCGAGCGGGAGGATCGCGTAACGGTCGGGATGATCGAAGACATCGTTGCCAAGATGGCGCGCATCCCGGCGAAAAGCGTATCGGCTTCCGACAAGGATGTGCTGCGAACGCTGGAGCGTGACCTGAAACTGACCATATTCGGCCAGGACAAGGCGATCGAGGCGCTGAGTTCGTCAATCAAGATGTCTCGATCCGGGCTCAACGAGGACGAAAAACCGATTGGTTCCTTCCTGTTTGCCGGGCCGACGGGCGTCGGCAAGACGGAGGTCACGCGGCAGCTGAGCATGGTCATGGGCGTCGAACTGATCCGATTCGACATGTCCGAGTACATGGAGCGGCACACCGTGTCCAGGCTGATCGGTGCCCCGCCGGGATACGTCGGCTTCGACCAGGGCGGCTTGCTGACGGAAGCGGTCACCAAGAATCCACATGCCGTGGTATTGCTCGATGAAATCGAAAAGGCACACCCCGAGGTATTCAACCTGCTGCTGCAGGTCATGGACCATGGCACCCTGACGGACAACAACGGGCGCAAGGCCGATTTTCGCAATATTGTGCTGGTGATGACGACCAACGCCGGCGCCCAGGAAATGAGTCGTGCATCGATCGGGTTCACCACGCAGGATCACTCGAGCGACGCCATGGCGATCATCAAGAAGACGTTTTCGCCGGAATTTCGCAATCGCCTGGATGCCATCATCCAGTTCGCAGCGCTCGATGCCGACTCGATCGCACGCGTCGTCGACAAGCTCGTCGTCGAGCTCGAAAGCAAGCTCGGAACGAACAATGTCACGCTGGAGCTGGACGACGCAGCCCGCAATTGGATTGCGGAGCGTGGCTACGATGAGAAGATGGGCGCAAGGCCGATGGCCCGTATCATCCAGGAGCACATCAAGCGCCCGCTGGCCGAGGAATTGCTGTTCGGCAGCCTGGCTGAAGGCGGCCACGTGCGCATCCGGGTCGGCGAAGACGGCAACCTAGAGCTGCACGCCGAACCGGCGCGCAAGGAACTTGCGCAGCTGCCAAAAGACTAGGAGATCGCAGAATTCGGGTCAGAGCCGCAGGCTCTGACCCTGGATGCTATCGGCCCCGGTAAACGATACGACCTTTGCTCAGATCATAAGGTGTCAGCTCGACCGTAACACTGTCACCCGTCAGAATGCGGATGTAGTTTTTGCGCATCTTGCCGGATATATGCGCAGTGACGATATGGCCGTTTTCCAACTCGACGCGAAACGTCGTGTTGGGCAAAGTTTCGATGACCACGCCTTCCATTTGAAGGGCTTCTTCTTTCGCCACGCCTTCGATCCCAATTGCTACGGCTCGCGAATTGTGCAGAAACAGGGGCGCTATTGCAACGCGAGACCCGCGTAATCAAGGTGCAAGATCGCACGCCTGGATGCGCTCCGCCGGCCACTCGGCGAAGGGTTTTGCGTTGTGGCAGGCGACACGCAACTCGGCTGCAAATCGTTGCCGCGGCACAAGCGTTGCTCCCAGGCTCATGAGGTGCGGCGATTCGACCTGGCAATCGAGCAATGGAAAGTCGTGCAGCAGCATTTGCTTGCAAAGTGCGAGCATTGCAGTCTTCGATGCGCCGGTTTTGCCGCTGAACATGGATTCGCCGAAAAACGCGCGGCCGATGGCCAGCCCGTAGAGCCCGCCGACCAATTCACCCCGTTGCCAAACCTCGATCGAATGCGCCCAGCCGCCGGCGTGCAGCTTGTTGAAGGCCTGCTTCATTTCCCCGGTAATCCAGGTACCGGGTTGACCGACCCGGCGCTGTGCGCAGGCGCTGATGACCTCAGGAAAGGCGGCATTGAAACTGACCTCGTAGTCGCTTTGCCGCAGCCAGCGCCGCATGCGGCGCGAGACATGAAACTCCTGCGGCCGCAGGATGCAGCGCGGGTCCGGTGACCACCAGAGGATCGGTTGGCCGTGGTCATACCAGGGAAAAATCGCATGCCGGTAGGCATACAACAGCCGTTCCTGTGACAGGTCGCCCCCCGCGGCCAGCAGTCCATTTGGTATCTCGAACGCAGACTCGATGTCGGGAAATGCATCGGGCGGATCGTCGCCGCTGATCCAGGCGATATTCGGCGATCTCATGGCGACTCGTCCGATTGATCGGCTTCGCTTTTGCGGTAAGGGCTGTGTTCATGGACGGCATCGATGTAACGATCGATATGCCGTTCCTCCGCCCGCAGATAATCACCCACAGCCGCAAAAAATTCCGGTCGTGCAAGCCAATGCGCAGACCAGGTCGATACCGGCGTAAAGCCACGACTGATCTTGTGTTCGCCCTGCGTGCCGGGTTCGAAAATCTGCTTGCCGTTGGCAATGCAGAAATCGATGCCCTGGTAGTAACAGGTTTCGAAATGAAGGGCGTTGTATTGCGCAACGGTTCCCCAGTAGCGGCCGTACAGCACGGTTTCGCTGACATAAAATACGGCTGCTGCAACCGCCTCGCGTTTTTGCTCCGCGAGCACGACCAGGATATTGTCAGGCAGCTTCTTCGAGACCTCGACAAAGAAGTCATAGCTAAAGTAGGGCATCGAACCGCGCCGCAGGAATGTCAGGCTGATCAATTCGTATACGTCCTCCCAGATAGCACTATCGAGGTCGCGTCCGGTCAGCCAGCGGAAGCGAATACCGGCTTCCCTCACGTGCCGCCGGTCGCGCCGCGCCTTCTTGCGTTTCCTGGAACTGAATCCCGCGAGAAACTCGTCGAACGAACGATAGCCACGATTGTGCCAGTGGAACTGGCAATCTTTGCGTAACTTCAGACCCGCTTCTTCGAACACTGCGAGTTCGTCTTCGCGGGGGAACAAGACGTGCAGCGAGGATTGTTCGGTCTTCTGCGCAAATGCCAGCGCCGTTTGCACCAGCACGGGTTTCAGTTCCTGGTCGCCGACCAGCAGGCGACTGCTCGGCGCCGGCGTAAATGGCACGGCCGATACCAGCTTCGGATAGTAGTTCACGCCTGCCTGGCGATAGGCCTGTGCCCAACTCCAGTCAAAGACGAACTCCCCCCACGAATGCGTCTTTTCATAAAGCGGCAGGGCGCCCACCAGGCGATCGGCTTTGTCGTACAGGCCGACGTGGCGTGGCGACCATCCGGTCTCGGGTGACGCGCTGCCGCTACGCTCGGCCGCCAGCAGAAACTCGTATTTAAGGAATGGAAATCCGTCGCCCGCCAGCGCGTTCCACTCGCGCGCGTCGAACTGGTCGATACTGCCGGCGATTACGGCGCGCACGAGAGGATTGCCTTGTTATGCGGCAGCGTCACTCGCGGTTTTGTTCGACTTTTGCGCGTCAAGATACTTCTCCGCGTCCAATGCCGCCATGCAGCCGGAACCGGCCGAGGTGATCGCCTGGCGATAGACATGGTCGGCAACGTCTCCGGCGGCATAGACGCCGGGCGTGCTGGTCGCCGTCGCATCGCCGTCCAGTCCTGACTTGACGATGATATAGCCGTTACTCATTTCGAGCTGGCCGTCGAACAGGCCTGTATTGGGACTGTGCCCGATGGCGATAAATACACCGGAGACTTCGAGATCCCGGGTTGCCGACGCGTCCTTGGTGCTGCGAACCCGCAGCCCGGTGACTCCGGATTCATTGCCGAGCACCTGGTCGACGACATGATCCCATAGAATGTCGATTTTTCCTTCGCGTTCTTTTTCGAACAGCTTGTCCTGCAAGATTTTGTCCGAGCGAAGTTCGTCGCGGCGATGGACCAGCGTCACGTGAGAGGCGATGTTGCTCAGGTACAGGGCTTCCTCGGCCGCGGTGTTACCTCCGCCGACGACGGCCACCGGCTGGCCGCGAAAAAAGAAACCATCGCAGGTGGCACAGGCCGACACGCCGCGACCCTTATAAGCTTCCTCCGATTCCAGTCCCAGGTACTTGGCGGTCGCCCCGGTCGCTATCACCAGTGCGTCGGCAGTGTAGCGCCCGTAATCGCCATTGAGGACAAACGGTCGCCGCGACAAATCGGCCTTGTTGATGTGATCGTTTATGACTTCGACGTCATATCGCTGCACGTGCTTCAGCATGCGCTCCATGAGCTCCGGTCCCTGCAGGCCTTCGACGTCGCCCGGCCAGTTATCGACATCGGTCGTCGTCATCAACTGGCCGCCCTGCTCTATGCCGGTAATGATCACGGGATCCAGGTTTGCACGGGCCGCATAAACAGCGGCGGAATAGCCCGCCGGCCCGGAGCCGAGGATCAGAATGCGGCAATGTTTGGTTTCGCTCATGTATAATTTGCCCTCAGATATTCGCTTGATCGGCTGAAAACCAATCTCTACGAACTACGAATGTGCGCACGAATCCGGCGCATTCAAGGTCCGGGCAAGTGTAGGGAAAAGGCCTACTGCGGGCAAAGGCGTCGCTGGCAGTGCCAAAACCAGGCGTCAGGACCCGGTAAACCCGGGGCTGGCGTCCCGCAGGGTTGATTGTTCGGCCGAAAGGTGTATTAAATTCAATACTTTATATCTGATTTTGTTTAAAGCACATGAATATGGCTAGGGCACGGCATCCATCGAGGCGTCAGGGTTCGCAGGGCGCCAAGTTGTCCGGGCAGCTTGCGAGCCTCCTGCGTGAGGGGGCGCTGTGGATCTTCGGCGCGATCGCCTTCATGCTCTGGCTCGCGCTGTTCACCTACCATCCGGCGGATCCGGGCTTCACCCAGGCGGGTGGTGACGGCGAAATCCAGAACGCAATCGGTCGCGCCGGGGCAATGGTCGCGGACCTGCTGTTCGTCGTGTTCGGCCGACCCGCGTACCTGTTTCCGTTAATGGTCTTTTATCTCGGCTGGATGATTTTTCGTGAGCAACGAACGCGCGAGGAACTGACCAAGGCGGACTACGGTTTCAAGGTCGGTGGATTCCTGGCAACGCTGGTGACCAGCTGTGCGTTGGCGACTTTGCATTTCTCGCCGGACGGTTTCAGGGAAACCGCCGGCGGTGTGGTTGGCCAGGTCGTCGGCAATGGACTCGAATCGGTAATGAAGCTGCTCGGTGCGAGCGTGCTTTTGTTCTTTTTCTGGGTTGCCTCCGTTTCCGTGTTCTTGAGCATTTCCTGGCTCACGGTTATGGACCGCATCGGACACTGGTGTCTCAGCGGTTGGGATTACCTGAGGGCAAAGATCGACGAAATGCGCGATCGTGCCGAGGGCAAGCGGCAACTCGCAGCGCGGCAAAACCTTTTCGAAGCGGAGAAAAAGCGCACGGCCGGCCGCAGCCCGCCGCGAATCGACCCGGTCATCGCTCCGCCGGAACCGAGTGCCCGCGCACAACGAGAACGCCAGGTGCCTTTGTTCGATCCGCCGTCAGCGGGCGAATTGCCGCCGCTGTCGTTACTCGACGACCCGCCCGAGCAAAAGAAGGGCTACTCTGATGAATCCCTCGAAGCGATGTCGCGCGTCGTCGAACTCAAACTCAAGGACTTCGGCATCGACGTGCAGGTCGTCAAGGTGTCCCCCGGTCCGGTCATTACGCGATTCGAACTGGACCCGGCCCCGGGCGTAAAAGTCAGCCAGATATCGAATCTCGCCAAGGACCTCGCACGTTCGCTGTCGGTGGTGAGCGTTCGCGTGGTCGAAGTTATTCCCGGTAAGTCCTATATCGGCCTGGAAATACCCAACGAAAATCGCGAGCTGGTTACCCTAGGGGAAATCCTCAAGAGTCGCGTTTACGACGAACTTGCATCGCCGCTCACGCTCGCACTCGGCAAGGACATTAGCGGCAATTCCGTGGTCGCCGATCTGTCGCGCATGCCGCACTTGCTGATTGCGGGCACCACCGGTTCGGGTAAGTCCGTCGCCATCAACGCCATGGTGCTGAGTCTGCTGTACAAGGCGAAACCGGAGCATGTTCGACTCATCATGGTCGATCCGAAAATGCTGGAGCTTTCTGTGTACGAAGGCATCCCGCATTTGCTGACGCCGGTAGTGACGGACATGAAAGAAGCGGCCAATGCGCTGCGCTGGTGCGTCGGTGAAATGGATCGCCGTTACCGGCTGATGGCCGCCCTCGGGGTGCGCAATATCGGCGGCTACAATCGCAAGGTCCAGGCGGCCATCGAGGCTGGGCAGCCGATTCCGGACCCGACGTTTACGCCGCCCGAACTCGAGGACCCCGACAGGCCGGTTGAACAGCCGACCCTGACTCCCTTGCCATACATCGTGGTCATCATCGATGAGCTGGCCGACCTGATGATCGTGGTCGGTAAAAAAATCGAGGAGATCATCGCGCGCCTGGCACAAAAGGCCCGGGCATCCGGGATCCACATGCTGCTGGCAACGCAGCGACCTTCGGTCGATGTGATTACCGGCCTGATCAAGGCGAATATTCCTTGCCGGATTGCCTTCCAGGTATCCGCGAAGGTCGATTCCCGGACCATTCTTGACCAGATGGGTGCCGAAAACCTGCTGGGCCACGGCGACATGCTTTACCTGCCGCCAGGGACGGCGCTGCCGATTCGCGTACACGGCGCCTTCGTTGCCGATCACGAGGTTCACAGCGTGGTGCGCAATCTCAAGAAAGCCGGCAAACCGCGTTACCTGGATGAAATTTTGCAGACGCCGGCAAGTCCAACTCCAGGACTGGCCGGTCTCGAGGTGTTGCCCGGCGACGGTATCGATTCGGAGCAGGATCCGCTTTACGACCAGGCCGTACAGATCGTGATCGACACCCGCAAGGCGTCCGTCTCCGGCGTGCAACGCAGGCTCAAGATCGGCTACAACCGGGCCGCGCGCATGGTCGAGACCATGGAACAGGCAGGCCTGGTCGGCCCGTTGCAGCCGAACGGCACGCGCGAGATCCTGGTTCCGGTCGGCAGTGACAAGTAAAGGCAGCAGGCAAGGAGCAGCATTGAGCAAGATCAACCCGGTAATTGCGCTGATTTTGCCAGCGATGTTCGCTATCGCGGGCAAGTCCTGGTCACAGGAGGCGTCGCAAGGTCGCGAATTGCTCGAGGCTTTTGTCAATGACACGCGAACGATATCCGGCAGGTTCGAGCAACAACTCGTCGACGCCGACGACATCGTCGTCGACAAATCCAGCGGCACCATTGAAATTCAGAAGCCGGGAAAATTTCGCTGGACCTACCTCGAGCCGTACGAACAGATCCTGGTGGCTGACGGCCTCAACGTGTGGAGCTACGACGTCGATCTCGAGCAGGTAACGGTCAAGGCACAGGACGACGTATTGGCAAGCACTCCGGCGCTCCTGATCGGCGGTTCGCAGAATGTTCTGGAAGATTTCGAATACATCGGCAGTTTTACGGACCGCGACACGGTCTGGGTTAGGCTTCGGCCAAAGTCGACCGCCAATGGATTTACCAGGATGGAACTGGGTTTCGATGGGAGCCGACTCAGCCGCCTGATTTTTTCCGACAACCTGGGCCAAACGACGCTCATCGCATTGTTCGATTTGTCAATCAACGAGGATATTGACGAGCAGCGTTTCAGTTTTTCACCGCCGGCGGATGTCGATGTTGTTGGGCAGCCCGTGACTTCGGGTCCTGCGGCGCGTTAAATGTTGCCACTGCGTTTTGCCCGTCGCTGGCAGGTCGCCGGCGTATTCCTGCTCGTGCTGGTGCTCGCGTTTGCGCTGGCGCCGCCCGACTGGTTTAGATCGCGCAATCTGGACTCGCTCGTGGAAATTTCCGACAAGTGGCTGCACGGCGCGACATTCACGCTGCTGGCGCTGTGGTTCTCAGGCCAATACGCCGCGCGGTCTTACTGGCGTCTTGCCTTGGGGCTTGCGGCGTTCGGCTTGCTGATCGAAATTACGCAACGCATGGTGTCGTATCGCTCGGCGGAGTGGATGGATCTCGGCGCTGACCTGGTAGGGATCGGCATCGGTTTCGTCATCGCGCTGGCAGGCGCGGGCGGCTGGTGTTTGCGTTTCGAAGAATGGCTGAATAAGCGAATTGGCTGACCTGTTCTCAGACACTGCCGCCCCGGAGCACGACGACAGCAGTCGGCCGCTTGCCGACCGCCTGCGGCCACAATCGCTGGAGGAATTTTTCGGCCAGGAGCACCTGCTCGCCGGAGACAAGCCGTTGCGACGGGCGATCGAGGAGGGCCGTGCGCACTCGATGATTTTCTGGGGTCCGCCCGGCACGGGCAAGACCACGCTGGCGCGACTGATCGCGTCCCGATCCGATTCGCATTTCATTTCATTGTCTGCCGTGATGGCAGGTGTCAAGGACATCCGTGCGGCCGTCGAAGAGGCAAAGTATCAACGGTCGATGCGTGGCCGGGCGACGGTTTTGTTTCTCGATGAGGTGCATCGCTTCAATAAGTCACAACAGGACGCTTTCTTGCCGTTCGTCGAGGACGGTACGCTGACATTTATCGGTGCCACGACAGAGAATCCGTCGTTTGAGTTGAACAATGCACTGTTGTCGCGGGCCAGGGTATATGTGCTCAAGATGTTGGATGACGGCGCATTGTGCAAGGTCGTCGAGCGGGCGCTGACAGATGAAACGAAAGGCCTGGGGAACCTGGCGGTTCGCTGTGCGGATGACGCGCTCGAGCTGCTGGTGGCTGCTGCAGACGGCGATGCACGGCGCGTGCTCAATCTGCTCGAGCTGGCCGCTGACCTGGCGCCGGAAACGGATGACGGTCGCCTTGTCGACAAGACCATTGCGGAAAATGTCGCCCATGGCAGTCGCCGGCGATTCGACAAGCAGGGCGAGTATTTCTACGACCAGATATCGGCCTTGCACAAGTCGGTTCGCGGTTCCGATCCGGATGCCGCTCTGTACTGGCTGATGCGCATGCTCGACGGTGGCTGCGAGCCGTTGTACATCGCCAGGCGCATGATTCGCATGGCCTCCGAGGACATCGGTAATGCCGACCCCGGCGCACTGCGTATTTGCCTCGATGCCGCCGAGACCTACGAGAGACTCGGCAGCCCGGAAGGGGAGCTGGCACTGGCTCAGGCGGTGAGTTACCTGGCCTGCGCTGCCAAGAGTAATGCCGTTTACAAGGCGGCCGGGGAGGCGGCCAATGACGCCCGCGAATTCGGTTCGCTCGAAGTACCCCTGCATCTGCGCAATGCGCCGACCGGGCTCATGAAAGAGCTGGGTTACGGCGAAAAATACCGTTATGCGCACGATGAAGACGACGGATTTGCCGCCGGGGAGCGTTATTTTCCCGAGGACATGCCTGAGCGAAGGTATTATCATCCCGTGCCGCGCGGACTCGAGCGCAACATTGGCGACAGGCTGGCGAACTTGAGAGAGAAAAACCGAAAAGGCAAAGACCGGCAAGATGATTGATCCGAAACTGCTGCGGCAGTCCGCAAAGGAAGTGGCAGACAATCTGGCACGCCGAAACTTCGTGTTCGACGCGGACGCGTACCTTGCGCTGGAAAGCAAACGCAAGTCGCTGCAAGTCGATGTGGAAAAACTGCGCGCCGAAAAGAACAAGAGCGCAAAGAGCGTCGGTCAGGCAAAGGCGAAAGGCGAGGACGCCGGGGATTTGCTGGCTGCCGTCAAGGAGCTGGGCGAACGACTGGATGATCGTGAAGCCGAGCTGCAGTCAGTCCAGGCTGAATTGCGGGATGTCGAACTCGGCCTGCCGAACCTGATTCACGACGATGTGCCAACCGGCACCGACGAAAACGACAATACCGAAGTTTTGAGCTGGGGAAAGCTTCCGGAATTTTCCTTCGAGGCGAAGGATCATGTCGATCTCGGAAGTGCCCTCGGCATGCTGGACTTCGACGCCGCAAGCCGCATTTCCGGGTCGCGTTTCGCGGTGATGACGGGCGGCCTGGCCCGTCTGCAACGCGCGCTCGTCCAGTTCATGCTGGACGTGCATTGCAGCGAACACGGTTACGAGGAGGTCTACGTTCCCTACATGGTTCAGTCCGATGCGCTCTTCGGTACCGGCCAGCTGCCGAAGTTCGAGGACGACTTGTTCAAGACGTCCGGTGAGCCGCCGTACTTCCTGATACCGACGGCAGAAGTACCGGTGACTAACCTGGTCCGCGGGTGCATCGTCGATGCCGGCGACATGCCGAAAAAGTATGTTGCACATACTCCGTGTTTCAGGTCCGAAGCGGGTTCCTACGGGAAAGACACGCGCGGCATGATTCGTCAACACCAGTTCGAAAAAGTCGAACTGGTACAACTCGTGACACCGGCGACTTCCGAGGATGCGCTTGAAGAGTTGACCGGTCATGCAGAAGCCATTTTGCAGCGGCTCGGTCTCGCTTATCGAAAAGTGATTCTTTGCTCCGGGGATATCGGCTTCGGCGGTCACAAGACCTATGACCTCGAGGTCTGGCTACCGGGCCAGGGGCGCTACCGGGAAATCTCGTCATGCACCAATTTTCTTGACTTCCAGGCGCGCCGCATGCAGGCGCGATGGCGCAATCCGGAATCCGGCAAGCCTGAATTGCTGCATACGCTGAATGGATCGGGTGTCGCGGCCGGTCGGGCGCTGGTCGCCGTCATGGAAAATTACCAGCAGCAAGACGGCAGCATTGTCGTGCCGCCGGTGTTGCAGCCGTTCATGGGCGGTCTCGAGCGGCTGTCAGCGCCGGGCGATTAATTCAAAAGGCAGCTTATCTGCGGGCGAGGAATTCCTGCAGTTCCACCAGGCCGTTCTGCCAACGGTCCTCCGAGCGGCGGTAATCCTCCTGCCACTCTTCTGTCGCGGGTATGCCGGACACGGTCACGCTCAGGCGGGTCTTGTTTTCGTCCTCGACCAGCGAAAACTCCACGGTCATCGGCCCGCTCGCCAACGGTTCGTCACCGTCTTTGGACGCGATGACGAGCCGCATGCGTCGTGGCGGCAGGAAAACGTCGATGCGACCCGACATCTCCGTTTCATCGCGAAGAGACAGCGAAAACTTGCCGCCGATGTGTGCTGCAAATTCTCCATCGGTTGCCAGCCACTCCTTTATCGATTCGATATCCGTGATCGCCTTCCAGACATCGTTGATCGCAAGCGGCAGTTCCACTTCCTCGCGGTGCGTTCGCGTGATGCTGTCCGGCTGCACGTAGATTCCGCTTCTCGCAGACTGGTCTTCTTCTTTTTCTTCCGGCACCACTTCGGCTTGCGGCTGTTCCTGCGGATAGGAAATCAGGTGCAGGTCGCGTTGCGGGAACGGGATGGTAACGTCGGCTTCCTTGAATGCCTGGTTGATTGCGAAGTTCAGGTCGCTTTGCACGGAGAACCTGCGGTCGATACGCGATATCCTGACGCGCAATTCGAAATCCAGTGAACTGTCGCCGAAACCCATGAACAGTGCTCGAGGACCCGGTGCGCGACCGTCGGTAATGACCTCGGGGTGCTCTTGCGCCACGGCTTCGAGTATCTCCCGAACTTTCTCGACGTCCGAGCCGTAGGCAACGCCAACCAGTACCCGCAAGCGGCCATAGGTATCTCTCAAGACCCAGTTGGTGACGCGACCGGAAATCAGTTCCGAGTTCGGCACGAGGACATTCTGGTTGTCGAGAGTCTCGATTTCAGTGGCGCGAATCCGAATACTGCGTACGAAACCCTCCACGTTGCCAACGGTGACGAAATCACCGGAGCGGATTGGTCTTTCGAACAGCAATATCAGGCCGGAAACGAAATTGTTGGCAATTTCCTGCATGCCGAAGCCGATACCGACGGCGAGAGCGCCACTGACAATGGCAAGACCGGTCAGGTCTACGCCGGCCTGGGTCAAACCGATCAATAATGCGAGGATGAAGCCGACGTAGCCGATCAGCGTGATCAGCGCTTCGCGTGCACCTCGCTCCATCATGATGTGCTGCAGCCAGCGTCGGTCGATCCAGCGCTTGACCCAGCCAATAAATACGAGCAGCCCGGCGAAAATCAGAATGCCGATGATAATGTTCAGCGGCACGAGCTGGATGTCTCCCACGGTGCCGCCGAGCACCACCAGTTCCGCAAGCCGGTCCAGGGTCGTACCCGATTCATCCCAGACGTAAATCAGGAACACGAGGAAACCGATCCACACCAGCAGATCGGCGACCAATTGCATGAAGCCGAGTCCGGTTCGCGATACACGGCGCGATACGCCCAGGCTGGAGCGCAGCTTGTTGGCGCCGGGCGAATCGCCTTCGGCAAGGTAGTCGAACACGACCTGTGCGAGCCACAGCAGGATCCACAGAGCAGTGAGCGCCAGCAAGGTACGCGTCACGCCGTGCACGAGGTAACCGGCAAAATTCTGGTAGCCGACAATCAATGCGAATATCCCGGCGATCAATGCCAGCGCACCTGCATAGCGGACCAGGCGAATTCGGCCACGGATGCCCGGGATCCTGCCGAGATAATTGAGTACGAATATCAGCGACGTGGCGACCAGAAAAATCATCGCAGTGCGGCCGCTGACATCAGGGTCGAGCCGCCGGATTGCCAGCCACTCGGTGCCGAGAAAGACGAAACTCAATACCAGTGTCACGATAAAGAATCGCAAGCGGAGTCGTAACGGCCGCACGTGACGAGGAATCAGTCCCTTGACGCGCGCAGACGGCGACATCGGTCCGGTTGCCCAGTCAATCAGGACACAGCCAATACCGAAAAACAGGAAACTCAATGCAATGCGGACTACTGCGAGATCCAGTGGATCGTTGACGAGCGCAAGGTACAGCACGGCAGTCAGCGCGAACCCGAATAACATGAGGGGCGCGTATTCCGCAATCGGTTTGGGGACCAGGTATTTGAGCTGGTCCGGCATGTCGTCGCCGCCGGCAGCCTCGTACCACTCCGTAAAACGGTGTCTCAACCAGATTCCCGATCCTGCGCCCGCGAGTCCGGCAATCACGAGCGCCCATAACAGGATAGCGGGCGTGACTCCTTCGGTGAGTTCTAGGTCAACAGAGTTACGCAATCTTGCGGGCCAGCTACGCACGCGCTCGGGTAGCTGCTGCAGCAGCACGATGATGGACTCGCTGCGGTTCGAAAGGAACTGTTGCGACAAACGATTTTGTGTTTCGGTGATCTGCGCAATCAGGGATTCGGTGTAATCCTTGACGGTACTGCATCGGGTTTGACGATCGATCGCCTCATCGAGCAGTCGGCGGACTTCGACACGCTGATCGAACACGGCGGGGGATACGTCGTCGGTGATGTCCTGGAGGGGTTCGAATCGTGCTTCCAGGCGTTGGCGTTCCTCGGTCGCGACCTGGCGACAGGCTGCCGCCTCGGCGTCCATACCGACCACGATCGAGCGGGCTTCGTTCAGGTATTCTGTCGTGACATCTTCAGCTTCTATCTGCTCGCTGATTTCGTCGAGCCGCGCATTGACCGTGATGGGGTCGAAGCTTTCCTCTTCCTGGGCAATCGACACGGCGGGGGCCAGCGATGCCAGGAGAAGCAGCGAGCAGAGAAAACGAGGCCGAATGACGAGATGTCGGTCAGTCTGAATAGCCTCGGTCATCATGGGTTCCCGGCGAAGGTTCGCCGAAGTATACAGAGTATGGCGCCCATAAAAAAAGCGGAGACCGGTGGCCGGTCTCCGCTTGCTGTTGGTCGAGTTCCGGTTTCAGTCTCTGCTCATAAACAGTCGCAGGATGTACCAGAACATGAGCGCGATCGACGCGAACAACTGCATCGATGCTGCGACGTATTTATCCTGCGGGTAGTGGTGAATGATGTTGGACGTGTCGTACAACACGGCAGCGCCGGCGAAGCCAATCATGGCTACCGAGAACCAGGTGCCGAGCTGGAAGCCGAACAGCAGGCTGCCGATGATTGCAGCCATTGCGAGAAAGAACACCCACACCAGCATGCCTCGCAGGAACGAAAAGTCCTTGCGTGTCACCATGGCGGTTGCGATCAGGCCAACACTGCCGAGAACCGTCACACCGGCCGCGCTGTCGATGATGCCTGGCTCCATCAGGTAGGCAATGAACAGCATCGGCGCAAAAATAAGCGCTTCGATGACGACGAACACTGCAAACGCTGCGTATTGGGCCTGGATGGACTGTACGCGATGCGCCACGTGTGACGCACCCCAGCCTGCCAGGATGAATGCGCCGAATACCATCCACCAGTTGTTGACCATTGGCTCGGTGATCGCGGCAGCGATACCGGACTGGAAGAGGTAAACCTCTATCGCGGCGAAGGCCAGGATAGCGCCAACCACGTGCGCATAGCACTTCCAGATAAAGGTCGAGCGATCTTCTACCGAAAGCTCGGAAACAGGCGCCAAATAATTGACGTTGTCATTCATTCTAGTCTCTCCCAAGAGTGTTGATGGTCGCGGATATTACCATCTTTGACCTGCGCTTGATGCGGCCGGTTCCGCAAATGCAAAAGCGTACTATGGCCGCCGAAAGCCTTGTAATTTGTGGCATTTCGCTCGATTTCAAGCGCCGGGTCAACGCCTCACGTACTTCTTGACAGCCCTGGGCCCGACCTCGGCCCCGTAGATATTGCCTGCCGCGTCGACGGCCACGCCTTCCGCGGCGCTGGTGGCCGAGTTGTCCTGGTCCGGCTCGGGGTCCGGGATAAAGGCGGTTACGAAACCGTCTTTGACGCTGCCGATGCGGATACCGCGCTTCCAGCCGGCATTGCGGCTGGCGTTGGACTCCGAATCTGCCGAATACAGGATGTCGTTTTCGTCGATGTACAGGCCGCTCGGTCGCCCGAACTGGGTCCAGGTCGCCAGGTGTTCGCCATCCTGGGTGAAGATCTGGATGCGGCTGTTACCCCGGTCGGCGACGAACAGTCGCCCCGCCGAGTCCATCGCCAGTGCGTGCGGATCCCTGAACTGGCCGTGATCGCCGCCGGTCTCGCCCCACTGCATCAGGTAGTTGCCGTCCTTGTCGAATTTCATGATGCGGTTGTTGCCGCCGGAATCATGACCGTCGGCAACGAATACGTTGCCGTTTGGGGCAACCAGGACGTCGGAGGGCTTGTTGAATTCGTTGGTACCGCCGCCTGCAATGCCTTCCTTGCCGAGCCTCATCAACAACTCGCCGTCGGGACTGAATTTCATCACAGTATGACCGACGCCGTCGGGCACCGGGGCATAGCCTACGGCATCAGTGATCCAGACGTTGTCGTCTGCATCCACGAAAATGCCATGCGGCCATACGATCTTGCCGGCACCAAAACTCTTTATTACGTTGCCATCGAGGTCGAACAGCAGGATGGGGTCAAGGTCACTGCCGACACAAAGGTTGGCGCCACAGCGCTCGGCAATCCAGATTGTCTTGCCATCATTCGCCGGATACACGGCGCTCGTTGCTCCCCATTCCCGGCCGGCTGGCAATTTCGCCCAGTTCTCGATCGTTTCATACGGATTCGGTGCATGGTTTTGTGCTTTCGATACGCCGCTCAGCAGCGCCAGTCCGATAGCTGCGAGTAATGTTTTGGAAATTGCGTGCATTCGTATCATCAGTACTCCCTGTGATAATAGTTCGTCGAATCGTTCAAGTGTTCAGTCGGCAGCGACGACGCGGTTGCGTAGCACGCCGACGCCCTCGACCTCGATTTCCACCACGTCGCCCGGCTGCATCGCGCTGGTCGCGCCTGGCGTCCCGGTGTAGATGATGTCACCGGGCATGAGCGTCACGTATTGACTCACAAAGCTCAAAATCGCATGCACGTTGTGGATATGATCGCGTGAACTCTGCTTTTGCATGGTCTTGCCGTTGAGGCGAGTCTGCACCACCAGATCGAGGTAATTCAGGCCACTCACGATCGCAGGTCCGAGTGGACCGAAAGTGTCGCTCGCTTTGGCACGCAGCCACTGCAAATCGTTCGCCTGCCAGTTGCGTTCGCTGACATCGTTGCCAGCGGTTACGCCGAATATATAGTTACTGGCTTCGTCCTCCGATATCTTGCTCGCACGCTTACCGATAACCACCACCAGTTCTCCTTCAAAATGCAGATCGGTGGCATCGTTCGGGTAAACAATGCTGGTCTCCGGGCCGGTCAGCGAGGACGGCAACTTGAGAAACAGCGGAGGATGTTCCGGAATCGGGCGCGGTTCTTCGTGCGTCATGTCCTCACGGTGGCTGATGTAGTTGTATCCAACGGCAATGACCTTGCTCGGCTCGGCCGGTGCGAGCAGCGTAACGTCGGCGCTGGGCACGACCGTACCGGTCGCACTGCCGCCGTCCCAGGGCGCGCGATCGAGTTCGAGAATCTCGGTTTCCTTCTGAATGCCGTAGGCGACCGAACCGTCGTGGGCATAACGCACGTAACGGGAGACTTCCTGTGCCACTGGTGATTCTCCGATTGTCAGGGTGATCAGGAGTGCCAGAGCAGCGGCGACTCGATTTTGTTTCATCCGGTTACCCCCGGCCGTCCCAGCGGCTGCGCCGCTCTTGTTTTGCAACGTGGAAGTCTCCGAGTCTTGGCGCATTTTTGCAAGCAGTGCGACTCGCACTGTGTAACGGCGTTGTAATCGATTGCGAAAAACCGCATCGTAGCCTCGCAATTCACGGGGAGGGCGGCATGCAGTGGAATTTTGACCGGGAGATCGAACGTCGCGGCACCGATTCCTTTAAATGGGACGCCAATGAACGGCTGTTCGGCAAACGCGACTTGCTGCCGTTCTGGGTTGCGGACATGGATTTTGCCGCGCCCGAGGCCGTGCTGGAGGCGATCCGCGAGCGTCTCGAGCACCCGGTGTTCGGTTACGGCATACGTTCAGATACCTACCTTGATTCGATTACCGACTGGCTGGCCGAACGCCACGGCTGGGAGGTACCCAGGGAGTGGCTGGTGTTCTGCCCGCCGAGCACGATCGTCGGCATGTTCGGCCTGGTGTCCATCCTGACCGAGCCTGGCCAGACCATTGCGGCACCGGTGCCCACGTACGGTCCCTTGCTGGGGCTCATTGAGAAAAACCAGCGTCGCAGCATTCGGATTCCCCTCAAGGAAAATAACGGCCGATTCGAACTGGATGTGCGATCAGCTGAGAATAAGCTCGAAGCCGATACCCACATGTTTATCTTTTGCAGCCCGCACAACCCGACCGGCCGGGTGTTTTCGCGAGCCGAGCTCGAGGCGCTGGCGGCATTGGCTGAAGACAAGGACCTGCTGGTGGTGTCGGACGAGGTGCACTGCGACCTGGTGATGCCGGGTCACCGGCACATTCCCTATGGCAGCATCGGCGGCGAACGGTCCGTCAGCGTCATATCACCGAACAAGGCATTCAATACCGCCGGCATCCCGCAGGCCACCCTGATCATTCCTGACGCCGGGCTTCGCGAGCGATACCGGCAGTTCCTGGACCTGATGCAACTGAATCACGACAGCACCTTCGGCGCCGCGGCGATGATCGGCGGCTACACGCGCGGCAAGGAATGGCTCGATGCGTTAATTGACTACTTGCACGGCAATCATCGCTTGGTCGCGGAATACCTGCGCGAACATTTGCCGAAGGTCAGGAAGATCGAAGCAGAAGCGACCTATCTCGCCTGGCTGGACTTTCGCGCGACGGGACTCGACGAAAACCAGCTCATGCGACGGCTGGTCGACATCGGCGGAGTAGGGCTGTACGGCGCTTCGGAGTTCGGCCTCGAGGGTGAGCCGTTCTTTCGCATGAACCTGGGCTGCCCCCGATCGCGAATCGAAAAGGGCCTCGACGGCATCCGACGTGCATTGGCCGAGACCTGAAAGCGGCTGGATGCATAAGATTTTGTGTGGGAGCGGCTTCAGCCGCGACTCCCGGCTCAGTGAATCCGGGCTAAAACCCCTCCCACATTCAAATGACCCAAATGTGACACACACTGTGGGAGCGCCTTTAGCCGCGATCTGCATTTCGCTGAACGACTTCGCCCAGGACTGCTTCTAGCTGTCTGAAGGGCCACCCTCGAGCAGCGGCTCGAATTTCAGCAGCTCGGCGCCGTTTTCGGTACAGACCGAGTACTGTGAGCGATCTTCCGGCGCATACATACCGACGCCGGCGTATTGGCCGACGTTATTGATGACGTAGAAATTGAGATTGAAGTTCGGCGTGCCCCGTTCGTTGAGCAAGCGTCGCTCGATAGTGTTGTTCTTGACCCGTCGCAACGCTTCGAGGCCGGCATCCTTCGGGTGCTTTCCACGTCGCATCTCTTCGACAATCAAAAACGACATCAGGCCGTACAAATTGGCCTCGCCGCGACCGGTCGACCCTGCGGCGCCCACATTGTTATCGACATACAGACCGGCGCCCAGGATGGGTGAATCGCCGACGCGACCCGGTATTTTCCACGCGAGACCGCTCGTCGTGGTCACACCGCAGACCTCGCCGCGCCAGTTCACGCCGTTGCAGTTGATCGTGCCGTAATAATCGTTCTCGTCGATCAAGCCTTCTTTCACCATGTCTCGCCCGGCCTGTGCACCCGCCTCGAAGCGTTTCTCCGGGTCGAGGTAATGCTGCGGGTCGATGCGGCGTTTCCAGTTCAACCAGAGTTGTCGCGAGCGTTCCGTATTGAGGTCGTCTTCGATTTTGAAGCCCATGTTGCGCGCGAAATGCTGCGCTCCACGCCCGACCAGCAGGTGGTGGTCGGTGTGGTCCATGACGGCTTTGGCGACGAGCGACGGCGTGCGCACGCCCTCGAGGGCAGCGACGCCGCCAGCCTGCTTGCGAGGGCCGTGCATGCAGCAGGAGTCGAGTTGCACCACGCCGTCGGCATTCGGTAGCCCGCCATAACCCACGCTGGTGTCCTCCGGGTCCAGTTCGACGATATTCACCCCGGCGATCAGGGCGTCCAGCACATCCTCGCCCTTGGCCATGCGTTCAAATGCGGTTTCCACGCAGGAGATGTCGCCGCCGTTCTTCATCGTGATGCCGTTTCGCGAGGCAATGACGACCGGTTTCACGCCGGGAGTGACTTTCCGTGCAGATCTCTGTGCATTCGCGGCGACCGGCGTCGTTGCGGCTATCCCGGCTGCGGCGCTCGTCAGAACAAAATCACGGCGGCTGAATTTCTTGTTCTTCATTTGTTTTCCTTCGGTTCCTGGACGGGCCTGATTCACCCGTCGATTGTGTCTGACCCGGTGTTGTGCAGCAAGCCAGTTGCGGAAATTTTTTCGTTTTGAATAAGGACTTCGCGCGCAGAGTTCACAGATTCTGTGAGATGAAAAATAAAATCAATGACTACTGCGCGAGGGGTGAGTTCGCTCGCGTCCTGTAGGTATCCGGATCAGCACCCTGTGCAGCGGATAACGTCGATTGACCACAAAGGAAAGATTTGCGCAATCAAGCCTTTAGGGATCACACTGCCCATTCGCGCATCGGCGGGACGCAAATCCGCGGTTGCTTCTCACATAGGGAAGAACGCGAACAACGACAATTACCAAGGGGAACAACAATGATTAACAAGGCAACAATCGCTTTGACGGTTGCAGTCGCCATTGGAATCAGTGCATTAACCAGTGTCGCTTGGGCACAGGAAGTACCTCAAAAGCGTGAAAACGTCAGGTATTACCGCGTCGTGCATCTAAACTTCAAGCCGGGCCATAACCAGGCCGCCTGGGCGATCCTGTACGGAAAAATCGCGACGGCAGTCAGGAGCACGGGCCGAAATTTCGTGGCGCTGGATTGGGAATCCGGTCCGTGGGACTCGAGCATCTACATCGCCCTGGAAGAAGGTTACGGAACGCTGGAATATGCCCAGTCGCCCCAGGGTGCAGCATTCAGGGCAGCGCTGGACGAGCAAGAGGGCGGTAAGGAAGCCGGGCAAAAGGTCTGGGATGAGTGGATGTCACATATCGACAGCTCCAGTCAGGCCGTTGCACACATGCATCTTCCGCCAGAGGAAGGCAGCAGCGCCGACTAACCGGCTCTGGATAGGATGCAAGGGTGTAACGCACTGCCGTTACACCCTTTTTTATTCCTCGACCTCGACGATCATCTCGATTTCGACCGCCTGGCCTCGGGGCAGGGATGCCATGCCGACGGCCGCACGCGCATGCCGGCCGCGCTCGCCGAAGACTTCGACGATCAAATCTGAAAATCCGTTGATGACCGCCGGTTGCTGCACGAAGTCGGGATCCGAATTGACCATCCCGAGTACCTTGACCACGCGCTTGACCTTGCGCAGGTCACCCAGCATTTCCTTCAGCACCGCAAGCTGGTTGATGGCGGTCAATCGAGCAGCGATATAGCCTTCCTCGATGCTGACATCGGCGCCGAGTTTGCCCCTGATCTCGCTGCCATCGGCAGCTTTGGGACCCTTACCCGCAAGAAAAATAAGGTTGCCCGTCCTGACGCCATTCACATAGTTCGCGACGGGCTCGGGCGCGGCTGGCAGTTCGATGCCCAACTCGGCAAGCCTTGTTTCCGGATCGAAAGCGTTGACTTGCGCATTGGCCATCGCCAGTAGCGAAACGCTTGCGAGCAGGCAATAAAAAACCTGACGTTTCAAGTGAATTGGGGAACTGGTCATACGACGCCTCATTTTCGAATTGTTGTCTTGAATCATTTTCAGACAGTATCACTAACGTAAAGGGTCGGGAGCAGCTACGGCTGGGTAACGGCCAAGCGCATGGGGGCAAACGTGCCGTAAGTCAGCGAGCGCCAAATCCATTCCATCGGTCCAAAGCGGAATCGTTTCAACCACCAGTTACAGAAAATCGCCTGTATCGAGAAAAACAGAATGGCGAATGCGGACGTTTTCGCCGGACCAATCAGAAATATTTGTCCAAACCCATAGCCGTAAAACAGCAGCGTAAACAGCAAAGTTCCGGATAAATACACCGTTAGCGCCATTCTACCGATCCTTTGCAAGACCGTTAGTGCCGATGTCCAGGCTCCTCTCTGTGTCAGGATGACGATGCCAGCTCCATACCCCAATGCCAGCATCGTGGATCCATAGGCAAACAAAAAATCGCCCAGAAGCTGGGTTTGAAACGTCGCTTCATTCTCGCGAAATACGGAATAACCGAATCTCTGCCCCAAAATCCATTCGCCAATCGCAAACGTGATGCCAATTCCCATACCCCAGCCAAACACCTTTCGGATCAGCGGCATATGCCGGGGAAGGTCATGCAGGATACCGGCTCGGCCGACACAGAGTCCAAGGAGAAACATTGCGAAGATTGCAAGGCTCGACTCCGGCCCATGCAAATTTGTCCAGACATGGGGCGGAATGGCCTGAGCATTCGCGCGGACGACATCGGCGACACTGCCCAAGTAGGGATGTCCTTCCCGGCGTTCGGCAAGCGTCAAGGACTGTTCGTCGTCCGCAAAAGGTTCATCGACAGTTGCCGAAACGTAATAATTGCCGATAGGAAAGGCCGCCAGAAGCAACAAGGTAAGAACAGGAAGGATGCGTAAAGGCACATTATAAAAAGCGATCAAAACCAGGCCGAGCATCGCATACTCCATCAGGATATCGCCGTCGTAAAACAACGCATGCCCCATGCCGATGACGAAAAGAACCAGTATCCGCCGGATGTAGAACCAAATCGATCGATTGGCCTGTTGTTGAACCTTGATCATTTGTAAGGCAAAGCCAAATCCAAACAAGAATGAAAACAGACGCCAGGATTTCGTCTCGAAGACGGAATGCATGACCGAGAATGCAATTTGGTCACTAAGTCCTGTCCACTCCGGCGAATACGCGCCGAAGTTGTACATGTTGACCAGAAGGACACCGAACAAGGCAAACCCTCGAATAGCATCGACAGATCGAAGCCGTTCTTCAGGTTCTGTAGGTCTCAGGGTGATACTCACGCTCAGTTCTTATTCTTTTCTGACATCGAGAGAATCATTATCGCCGGTACATTGTACCGATCTGGCGGAGAGGGTGGGATTGATTCGCCGCCAACAAGGCGGCGAACCCGTCTAGCGGGCGCTCGCTCGGCTTCGCTCGCTGCGCGTCCTCACTGGCGGCTGCGCCGCTGCGTGAGTCGAACAGGGTTCTCCATCTCAAACCCTCAGTTGGTAATTGCATAAGGGACCCAAAGGGTCCCTTTTACAATTACTGGCGGAGAGCGGGATCCTCGCTCCGCCTTCGGCGTCGCGGACTCACAGGCGCCTCCGGCGCTGCGTGAGTCGAACAGGGTTCTGCATCTCAGACCCACTGCTGGTAATAATCAAACGGGGCCTGAAGGCCCCGTTTGTTTATTACTGGCGGAGAGGGTGGGATTCGAACCCACGAAGGGCTACTAACCCTTGCTGGTTTTCAAGACCAGTGCATTCAACCGCTCTGCCACCTCTCCAACTTCAGTGCCCTCGGTCCAGTCAGACCAGTGCATTGACTCGCGCCGTCCATGGCGCTCGCCCTGTGGGCGTTCTCGCTGCGCTCGAACGTCCAAATCGACTGTCCTTACGATTTGTCAACCGCTCTGCCACCTCTCCATCTTCAGTGCCTTTGGTCCAGTCAGACCAGTGCATCGACTCACGCCGGCCTTGCGCGGGCGCATTTTGCGCGCTGCAGGCCCGGGATTCAACCGACCCCGGCGGCGAACCATCGGCTCCGGGGCCGGTCTCAGGTAACATTCCCATCCCGCCGACAAGCACACAGAGACTAGCCGTGAAATCGCCGAATATGCTGAGAATTGCCACTGTCGCACTGGCGATGAGCGCATTGCTGACATCACTCGATTCGCTCGCCGCCGACGCGAAATCCATCGAAAAAGAATTCACCAGGCTCGAGACCAGCGGCAGCGAGGACCCGCAGGCCTGGTTCGCGCTCGCACGCACGGCCCGGGACAACAACGAACTCGAGGTGGCCAGCAAGTCGCTGGACAGGGCTTCCGGCTACGGCCTGTCACCGGTCCAGGCCGGCATTGAGAAAGCCAGGATCCTGCTCGCGGGCGATGACCCGGGCGGCGCGACGGCAGCGCTGCGGGCCGTGTTTACGGCCGGGTTTACCGGGGTGGGGGTGCTGCAAAACGATCCGTTAATCAATTCGATGGCCGGGCGCGAGGATTACGATGCCTTGATTGACGAAATGACGGTGCAGGCCTTTCCCTGCGAACACCAGGACGGGTTTCGCGACTTTGATTTCTGGATCGGCGAGTGGGATGTGCACCTGGCGAATGGCACCTATGCCGGCAGCAATGTGATCAAACCGATTGAAAGAGGATGTGCCCTGACGGAGCACTGGACCAGCGCCAACGGTGGTACCGGCATGAGCATCAACTACCTGGACAAGGCCAGCGGCGACTGGGTGCAGGTGTGGAATGCAGCCGCAGGCGCCCAGATCATCATCCGCGGCGGATTAACCGATGACGGTATGGCGCTCGAAGGCTATATTCACTATGTGGCCAATGAAACGACCGCGCCGTTCCGGGGTCTGTGGACACCCCTGCCCGATGGGCGGGTGCGGCAGTATTTCGAGCAGTCGAACGACGACGGCAAGACCTGGAACCCGTGGTTCGAAGGTTTTTACAGTCGTAAGCAATAGTCGGTTACATGATGATTGAGCAATTCAGACACAGACGATTTTCAGCGAGCAGCCCGCTGGCGAATGCCCTGGTGCTCGTGGTCGGCGCCCTCGTCATCGGCGTTTCTATCGTGCTCGGGGTGGTCGCCTTCGTGGCGCTGGCCCTGGCGGCGTTGATCATGGGCACGGTAATTGCCGCGCGCGTCTGGTGGCTGAATCGCAAGCTTGGCCGAGCCCACAATCGGCAGGCCAGGCAGGGGCAAAGGCACGCTGCCGGGGGCGACGTCATCGAGGGCGAATTCCGCGTGGTTGCGCGGGATACGGAGTCGGACCCGGACAGCTGACACGTGGTCAAACGCCTCGAAAAACCGTAAGCTCGCGTCTCATGGCGAATGCGATGACAGATAAGGACCGCCGCAGAAAACGGCGCCGTCGGCGCGCACTAGCCATTATCATCTATACCGGCATTGCCGTGGGCCTCGCCTGGTTCTTCGAGTCGCAGGCCACAACCACCATGATATTCGTGCGTCACGCGGAACGCGCGGGACCGTCTGCCGAGGATCCCGGCCTGACCCCGGCGGGGCAGCGGCGAGCCGCCGAACTGGCCCGTCAACTGGTGGATGCGGACGTGGTAGCCGGCATCGATGCCATCTATTCGACGCCCTTCCGTCGGACCAAGGAAACAGCCCAGCCTGTAGCAGAAGCGCTCGGCCTGCCGATCAATATCTACGATGCAGTGGAGGACTATGAGCCGGTGGTCGACAAGATGGTCAGGGACCACAAGGGCAAAATCATCCTGGTCGTCGGCCACAGCAACACCGTGCCGGTCATGATCGCGGCGCTTGGCGCCAGCAAGAAAGTTCCGCCGATCGCCGAGTTCGAGTACGACAACATCTACATCATCTCGATTCCCTGGTTTGGCAAAACCAAGACCATTCGCCTGCGATATGGCGAGCCATATACGGGCGAGCCGGCGGAAGAGAGTTTCGAGGGTGTGAAGGTTACGAAAAAGTAACGCTGGCCCGGCGCATCCGCCCTCGATGATCAAACAACAGGAAATCAGCATATCGACCGGCGGCAGGGGAACCTACGATCTGAGTCGCCAGGTTCAGGAAGCTGTCGAATCGTCGGGTGTTCGCACCGGCATGTGTCACGTTTTCATACGCCATACCAGCGCTTCGCTGATGATCTGTGAGAATGCCGACCCGGCCGTCATGCGTGACCTCGAAACCTTCATGTCCGACCAGGTGCCAGACGGTGATCCGCGATTCACGCATACGGCAGAAGGGCCGGACGACATGTCCGCGCACGTCAGGAGTGTGCTCACGCAGACCGACCTGAATGTACCGGTCACCGATGGACGCTGCGCACTTGGCACCTGGCAGGGCATTTACCTCTGGGAGCATCGCACCGCGCCGCACGAGCGCAAGATCATGCTGACGATATCCGGCGACTAGCCGGCTGGCGTCAGGCGCTGCCGGTCAAGCCGGCCGACTCGCGCAACACGATGGCTTTTTCGATGAATGCCTGGTGTTTGTTGATGTTGATGTCCGCCTTTACGGCATCGGCAATTTTCTGGTTTTGCGACACCAGGTAGGTGACCCGTCGCACGCCGATGCCGAATGGACCGTCGACGTCATACATTTTCACCGCAACTTTTTCCGGGTCGCAGATCAGTGAAAACGGCAAGTTGTGCTCTTCTTTAAACCTCGCGTGGCTTTCCTCGTCCTGCGGACTCACACCAAAAATTCTCAGTCCTGATGTGACGATGTCGTCGTGAATGTCGCGAATCGCACAGGCTTCCCTGGTGCATCCTGGGGTGAAGTCGGCAGGATAGAAATACAGAATGATCGGGCCATCCTGCAACAGCTTTGTCAGTGCAACCTCGTCACCTTTTTCATCCGTCAAAATAAACTCGGGTGCGACACTTCCGACCTTTAGCATTGCCCATACCTTTTTTTGCCGTGCTGCCGATTTTACATTGGAGTAGCGGGCACGTCCCGCAATGCACATGAATCAGCCATCAAAGATGATGCACAAGGTTTTGATAAACTCGGCACAATTGGCAACATCGAGACTCGAGGGTACGTTGGTTTGATGGACTGGAAACTGCACAGGTTGCGTACGTGTATGCTGCGAATGACGCGCTGGTATTTGCGGTGGTTGATTTGCGGCCTTTTATTTTTCGCGGGTGGGGCAGCCTTTGCCGCCGATGAGGACCGGCTGTTGCGACTCGCCTATGACTCCGAGGTGACTGGCGCTCGCCGCGAATTTTTCGTGTATCTGCCGGTCGGTTATTCGCAGGGCGAACAGGGCGACTGGCCGGTCATGTTGTTCTTGCACGGTAATGGCGAGAGAGGTGACGGGCTCGACGATCTGGATTACGTGCTGACCCACGGTCCGTTGATGGAGGCCTGGATCCAGCGCCGGGAGCTGCCGTTCATTATCATCAGCCCGCAGCTGCCGCTGTTCGGCGAGCTCGAAGCGATCGCTGAGCGCAAGCCGGTAAAGCCCGCCCGGCTGCCGCAAGGCGTGCCACCGAGGAATTACGGTTTCCCGTCGAATTTGCCGATTCAGCGTGGCAATGCAGGTGAATTTCCGGCCGGCTATCACACGCAAATCGGCGACTACCCGGATCTTGCCAGTCTGCCCGCCGGTTGGGATCGCATCGACGAGGAACTGATCGGCATGCTCGATACGGTACTCGAGGAGTATGCGGCCGACCCCGATCGGGTTTACCTGACCGGACTCAGCATGGGAGGCTTCGGCGCGTTCCATCTGGCTGCCGGGTATCCTGAGCGATGGGCGGCGGTGGCCACGATCGTCGGCACCGGCAAGCTGGGCGATGCCAAAAAGCTGGCGGATGCGCGCTTGCCGATCTGGATGTTTGGCGGCGGCAAAGACACCGTGGTCAAACCCCACTGGCTTTACGAGATGGCGCGTGCCCTGGAGGAAGCAGGGCACCCGTCGCTACGGTTTACCGTGCACGAGGACATGGACCACGATGCCTGGAAGCGGGTCTACGAAGGGTCGGATCTGTATACTTGGTTCCTGCGATTCAGCGCATCCGCGCGTCCAATGCCGGAAAAAAGCAGCAACTGACAATGTCCCCTTAGCTCAGTCGGATAGAGCGTTGGATTCCTAATCCAAAGGTCGAAGGTTCGAATCCTTCAGGGGACACCATAAAAAAATGGGGCGACAGGCCTCATTTTTTTATGGCGTTGCCTGGGCTGGATGAGAAGCTTTGTTCGACAAAACGGCAGGATGCCGTTTTGGACGCGCGCAGCGCGCCCCGCAGGGGTGCCGCACAGGGATGTGCGGCATCAATCCTTCAGGGGACACCATAATAAATGGGGCCAAAGGCCCCATTTTTTCTATCGCATCATGCGGCCGGCGGCATTTTTGCGTGTTGCTCGATGCTGTCCGGAATTCCTGCCCAGGGTTGAGCGCTGGATGTATAGATGTGCATGGTCGGACTGAGCCAGCTTGCGTCATCCAGGCTTCCGGCTTCGATGAAGTGCAGTCCGGGCATGACGTCACAGGTCGAAAACAGCGTGGAGCCGCACTCGGCGCAGAATGACCGCTGAACGTCACGTCCGCTGTCGCCCTTCGTGACATAAACCTTGGGTTCACCGTTAACGGTAAATGTATCGGAAGAAACACCGGCAATGGTCGCCATGTGTGCCCCTGTCATTTTCTGGCAGTCCTTGCAGTGGCAATGAGCGGTGAACAGTGGCTCCGCATTGACTTTGTAGCGGATCGATTGACATGCGCATCCGCCTTCGAATGGTGCCGTCATCATGTTTCCCCCTGTGATGCTAGCCTGCGTTAAGTCTAGACCATCGTCAGGCAACGGCTATGTCAACTGCCGATGAATGCCACTAATTCCCTGCGACTCCGTTTTGTAACAGGCAGGCGACACTCAACTTGTCAATTCGCCACTGGATACCCCCCATCGCCCGGGTCGAATCCCCGCCACTGGTAAAGGCAACTTGCCAGCTCTGAGCAAACCCGTTCCCGGGAATCCGGAAATCCAGTGCGGTATCCGACCCATTGATCACGACAGCGACTCCGTGATGACCCGTCGAGTCTGATTCGTCCTTCGTCGACAAAACCAGCGAAATCGCCCGAACATGCGGCCAGTCCGTTTCCGCAATGTGTGTGCCATCCGGATGCAACCAGCTGATTCCATTGTGTGCTTCACTACCGGTCTGGTCGTGGACGTATTCGGACTGGCGCAGCAACGGGTTGTCGCGGCGCAGCCTGATCAGGCTTCGCAGCAGCTCGAGAAATTCCGGATCGGCCCTTGCGCCGGTCCAGTCCACCCAGCCTATGGCGTTGTCCTGTGCGTAGGCATTGTTGTTGCCGCCCTGGGAATTGCCGAGTTCGTCCCCCGCGAGAATCATCGGTGTGCCCTGCGACAGCAACAGGGTCGCAAGCATATTCAGGCGCTGCCGCCGGCGGATCGCGATGATGCCGGAATCGTCCGTTGCCCCTTCCGTACCATGATTGTGGCTGTAATTCTCCGCATGACCGTCGCGGTTGCGCTCACCGTTGGCTTCGTTGTGGCGCCGTGCAAAGCTGACCACGTCGGCGAGCGTAAACCCGTCATGGCTGGTGACGAAATTGATGCTGGAAGAGGGTTTCCGTCCTCCCACCTCGAAAAGATCGGAGGAGCCGTGCAGTCGCCGGGCAAATTCTGCTGCGGCAGCGGAATCTCCGCGCCAGAATTGCCGCACGCAATCCCGGTAGCGATCGTTCCATTCGGCCCACCTCGGAGGAAATTTGCCGAGCTGATAGCCGCCCGGGCCGGGATCCCACGGTTCTGCAATGAGTTTGATGTCCCGCAATGCCGGGTCTTCGCCGATCGCCGTTAGCATCGGATGGTCCGGGCTGAATCCGTGCTCGTTGCGTCCGAGAACAGTGGCCAGGTCGAAGCGGAAGCCATCGACGCCCATGGTATTTGCCCAGTAACGCAGGCTGTCGAGGATCAGGTCTCGGACCACCGGGTGATTCGTATCGAGCGTGTTACCGCAGCCGGTGTCGTTGACATAGTCGCCAGGATTGTTCGCCACCGTGCGGTAGTAGGTGAGATTGTCGATGCCGCGAAAGCTCAGGGTCGGGCCCAGGCGGTCACCTTCGCCGGTGTGATTGAACGCCACGTCCAGGATGACCTCGATACCGGCATCGTGGATCGCGTTGACCATGTCGCGAAACGCGTGGATGTCATCGTCACCGAGGTAGCGCGCGGCAGGCGTGAAAAAATTTATGCTGTTGTAGCCCCAGAGGTTACGCAGTCCGCGTCGGTACAAATGATGTTCGTCAATAAACGCATGTACGGGCATCAATTCAATGGAGGTTATGCCGAGCGATTTCAGATAATCGAGGATGACGGCGTTCTGCATGCCGCGAAAGCGTCCCCTGTCCGCCTCACCGATCTCGGGATGATGCATCGTGTAACCCCGGACGTTGGCCTCGTAAATGATCATCTCGGGCCAGGGAACCTTGGGTCTCGCGGGCGGTCCTGCGGGCTCGTGGCCGACGACGACGCATTTCGGGACAAAATCGGCACTGTCGAGTTCGCTGGGTTGCATCGAATCGGCTTTCACGGGCGTCTCGAAATCGAAAACCGCGGGCGACCAGGAAAACTCGCCGCAAAGTTTTCGCGCATACGGATCGATCAAGAGTTTTTGCGGGTTGTATCGCAGGCCTTGCTGCGGGAGGTAGCGTCCGTGCACACGGTAGCCATATGCCTGGCCGGGCTTGCAGCCGTGGACGTAGCCGTGCCAGACACCGTCAGTTGCTTCGGTCAGTGCATGGCGACCCGACTCGCGAAGCTGTGCGTCAAAAAAACACAGTTCGACAGATGCCGCGGCGGAGGAATAGATCGCGAAATTGGTGCCATCGGCATCGCAGCTTGCGCCGAGCGGGGCGGGGTGCCCTTTGTCGATCATGCTGGATCCAATTCGATCGTATTGAGGCGCCAGATTTCAGCGTTGTACTGAGACATCGTCCTGTCAGTCGAGAAGCGACCGGACGCGGCGGTGTTGTGGATGCTCATGGCCGTCCATCGATCGATGTCCTTGTAACAGTCGTTAGCCAATCGCTGGGCATCGACGTAACCGCGGAAATCGGCCGCCGTCATCCACGGGTCCGTCGGTGACAATATCGAGTTGAGGATATCGTCGAATGCGCCGGAATCGTCGTGCCGGAACGCATCCCCCCGCAATAACTCGATTACGCGTGCCAAATCGGTATCGCTGTCGACGATTGCTGCAGGTTGGTAGTTCGCTCTCAGCGCGCCGATCTCATCGACCGTCAGGCCAAACAGGAAAAAGCTTTCGTTGTCGAGCGCCTCGAGGATTTCGATGTTGGCGCCGTCCAGCGTACCGATCGTGATCGCACCATTCATCATCAGTTTCATATTGCCGGTGCCCGAGGCTTCCTTGCCGGCTGTCGAGATTTGTTCCGACAGGTCCGTTGCGGGGCAGATGATTTCCATTGCAGATACGTTGTAATCGGGAAAAAAGACCAGCCGCAGCTTGTCCGACGTTGCCGGGTCGGTGAGGATCGTGCGAGAGACGTCGTTGATGCATTTGATGATGTTCTTGGCCATGACATAGCCGGGCGCCGCTTTGCCGCCGATGATGACCGTCCGGGGCACCATGCCTTCAGCCTCGCCGCGCAATATCCGGTCGTACAGGTGAATCACGTGCAGCAGGTTGAGAAGCTGGCGCTTGTATTCGTGTATACGTTTGACCTGCACGTCAAACATCATTGCGGTGTCGATCGTGATGGCTGTCCGCCGGTCGGTCTCTCGCGCCAGGCGCGCCTTGTTTGCCAGTTTTACCTCGCGCCAGCGCTTTTCGAAATCGCGATTGCCAATATAATCCTTGAGCTGCTGAAGTTCGCCGAGATCCCGCAGCCACCTGTCACCGATCGCGTCATTGATGAGATCGGCAAGTTTCGGATTGCAACTCGCGAGCCAGCGTCGCTGTGTCACACCATTGGTCTTGTTGTTGAACTTCTGTGGCCACATTTCCGCGAAGTCGCGAAACAATCCTTCGCGCAGCAGCTTCGAATGCAGTTCTGCGACGCCGTTGACCGAAAAGCTGCCAACGATCGCCAGGTTGGCCATGCGCACCATCGACACCCCGTCCTCGTGGATCAATGACATGCGGGCTGCGCGCTCGGCATCGCCGGGCCAGCGCTCGGCGACCTCTGCCAGGAATTCTGCATTGATTCGAAAAATAATCTCGAGGATGCGGGGCAACAGGCGGCGGAACATGTCGACCGGCCAATGCTCGAGCGCTTCGGGGAGCAGCGTATGATTGGTGTACGCCATCGTCTTCTGGGTGATGTCCCAGGCGTGTTCCCAGCCGAGTCCGTGCTCGTCCGTCAAAAGGCGCATCAATTCGGCGACGGCGAGCGCCGGGTGGGTGTCGTTTAGCTGGACGCAGTGCCTGCCGGCGAATGCGTCGAAATTGTCACCGTAGCGGGAATGCCAGCGGCGCAATACATCCTGGAGGCTTGCAGACGCCAGGAAATATTGCTGTCGCAGTCGGAGTTCCTTCCCGGACTCGGTGGCGTCGTTGGGATAGAGCACCATGGTGATCGTTTCCGCCGCGTTTTTCGCGGCGACTGCGTCCGAGTAGCTGCCGGCATTGAACTCTTCGAGATCGAACTGATCGGTGGCGTCCGCCGACCAGAGTCTCAGCGTATTGACGATGCCATTGCGATAGCCAGGTATCGGTACGTCGAAGGGAATGGCAAGCACGTCGTGAGTATCGACCCACTGGTGACTGACGTTGCCGTTCGCATCCGTGTCGCTGGTCGTATGACCGCCAAACTTGACGGATTGCGCCAGCTCGATGCGTTCGATCTCCCATGGAAAACCATCGCGCAGCCAGGGATCCGGCTCTTCGACCTGGCGGCCGTCTTCGATGCGCTGGTGAAACATCCCGTAGCGATAACGGATTCCGTAGCCGATGACCGGCAGGCCGAGTGTCGCGCAACTGTCGAGAAAGCAGGCTGCGAGACGGCCGAGGCCGCCATTGCCGAGCCCTGCGTCGGTTTCGAGTTCACAGACGTCGGCAAGGTCCAGACCGAGCCGGCCCAGTGCCTCGCGGGTCTCGTTTTCGATGCCGAGCGACATCAAGGCGTTTCGCAACAGGCGTCCCATCAGGAATTCCAGCGACAGGTAACAGACCTGGCGCATGTGGGCGCGCTGCACGGCAATACGCGTCTGCGCCCAGCGTTCCATCAATCGGTCGCGCGCAGCGTATACCAGAGCCTGGTAGAGAAACGGCGAATTCGCGCGTATCGTGCGCCGCCCCAGCATGCGCGCGAAATAGTGCGTAAAGTCCTCGAGCACCGCGTCGGCCGTCATCGGCAAACTCGGCGTCTGCAACAGTTCGATATCGCCGATCCCGCCGGAATCCCCGGAATGCTTTGCCATCGGTGGATCTCCGTCAGGCGTCTGCCGCCTCGGTCGATGGCGCCAGTATGAGCGTTGCCAATGGGGGAAGAGTCAAATTGAGCGAACAAGGCCGACCATGCCATTGCTCGTCCGAGGCGTTTAACTTGCCCATGTTTCCTACGTTACTGCCTCCGTAGTCTGTGGAGTCGGTATTGATCAGCTCGAGGTAAGGTCCCCCTGATGGCAATCCGATACGGTAATCGTAACGGACTACCGGTGTGAAATTTGCAACGCATACCACAAAATTGCCATTCCCATCCTGGCGCAGCCAGCAGTAGACGCTGTGGTCACGGTCCTCGCAGTCAATCCATTCGAATCCCTTTTCATGACAGTCCAGCCGATGCAGGGCCGGTGTCCCCGAGTACAGTCTGTTCAGGTCCCTGACGAGGCGATGTACGCCCTGGTGATTCGCGTCGCGCAAAAGCTCCCAGTCGACGGCTCGCTCGTGGCTCCACTCGCGACGCTGTGCGATGTCGTTGCCCATGAACAACAGCTTCTTGCCCGGATAGCAAAACATGGCAGCGAAATACGCGCGCAGGTTGGCGCAAGCCTGCCACGAATCACCCGGCATCTTGCCGAGCAGGGATCGCTTGCCGTGGACGACCTCGTCATGGGACAGCGGCAACACGAAGTTTTCGGTGAACGCGTAGGTCAGGCCGAACGTTAGTTTGTCGTGGTGATGCTTGCGGTTGATCGGATCCTCGGCCATGTATTTGAGCGAGTCGTTCATCCAGCCCATATTCCATTTGTAGGTAAACCCGAGGCCTCCCTGGTCGACGCCGCGCGACACGCCGGGCCAGGTTGTCGATTCTTCGGCAAACGATATGGCGCCTCGTGCGTGAATCGCGTTGTTGAACCGACGCAGGAATTCCACCGCTTCGAAATTCTCGTTGCCGCCAAATTCGTTCGGTAGCCACTGGCCCGCAGGTTTCGAGTAATCCAGGTACAGCATCGAAGCGACAGCGTCGACCCGCAAGCCGTCGATATGAAATTCGCTGATCCAGTACAGCGCGCTGCCGAGGAGATAGTTGAGTACCTCACGCCTGCCGTAGTTGAAAACGAGCGTGCCCCAATCGGCATGTTCGCCCATACGTGGGTCCTCGTACTCGTACAGCGTGGTGCCGTCGAAGCGAGCGAGGCCGTGTTCATCGCGCGGGAAGTGTGCCGGCACCCAGTCGACGATGACGCCGATACCGGCCTGGTGGCACTGATCGACGAAGTAACGAAAATCGTCGGGTGTACCGAACCGCTGCGTAGGTGCATACAGGCCGATGGGCTGGTATCCCCAGGAAGCCTCGTAGGGATGTTCGCTGACCGGCAGGAGTTCGATATGGGTATAGCCCATGTCACGAACGTAGCCGACCAGTTGCTCGGCCAAATCGCGGTAACCGAGAAAACGGTTTTCCTTATCGCGACGCCAGGACCCGAGGTGAACTTCGTATATGCTGATCGCGCGCTCGAGCGGATTTCCCCGGTCCCGCTTTTTCATCCAATCCCCGTCAGCCCATCGATATTCACTACGGTATACGATTGCCGCATTGCCGGGCGGCGCTTCGTAATAGTGTGCAAGCGGGTCGGTTTTAAGCGGCAACAACCTGCGATCTGCATCGAGTAGCTCGAATTTGTACAGTGCACCCGGGGCGATGCCCGGAATGAAAATCTCCCAGGTGCCATTTCCCGGATGACGGCGCATGACGTGCCGCCTGCCATCCCAGTCGTTGAAATCGCCGACTACACTGACGCGGTACGCAGCCGGTGCCCACACTGCGAAGCGGGTGCCTGGTACCGTGTCCTGCTCGATGCAATGCGCACCGAGCGTTGCGTAGATTTTTTCGTGCGAGCCCTCACCGAGCAGATACAGGTCCGCTTCCCCCAGCGAGGACTGAAATCGGTACGGATCCTCGAGTTCTGCGAGGTGCCCGCCTTTCGCTTCAACTCGCAGCCGGTAATGCGCGGCTCGACCAGGCAACAAGGCGGCAAATACGCCTGCCTCATGGATGCGCTGCATCGGCATGCCGTCATTTTTTGTAAGCAGGGTCACGGACTCGGCGTGCGGCTGAAAGGTCCTGACGATTCGCTTCTTACCCTTGCCATGGACGCCCAGCAATGCGAAAGGATCAGGATTTTCGCCGCGGACGAGCGCATCGAGCGCCTCGGCGTTGTCGGCCCGGTCCGCGGCCAGTTCCGCTTGCAGCATATTTGGCGTCCGTTGTCCGTTTCGTCGCTAACGCGTAAAGTGCAGGTCCTGGCCGAGCATGTCGGGCGTTACGAGCGTCAGGCCACTGTCGGTAACCCGAAATCCACGCTTTCTGTCCGCATCGGGATCCACACCAATCTCGTCATTGTCCGCGATCTTTGCGCCACGATCGATGATGCAGCGGCGAATTTTGCAATGCTGGCCGATTTCGACTTCCGGCAAGACCACGGCCTGTTCGACTTTGCTGTAGGCATCCACACGGCAGTTCGAAAACAGCAATGATTTGCGGACCGATGCGCCCGAAATGACGCAGCCGCCGGAAACCATGGAGTCGACCGCGATACCACGACGGTCCGCCTCGTCGAAAACGAATTTCGCCGGCGGCGCCTGCTGCTGGTGAGTAAATATTGGCCACACTTTGTCATAGAGATTGAGCTGCGGTGTAATCGAAACCAGTTCCATGTTTGCCTGCCAGAACGCATCGAGCGTTCCGACATCGCGCCAGTAGGCCTGTTGCGATGTTTCTGGATCACGGAACGGGTAGGCGTAGATTCTGTATTTATCGATGATCGACGGTATGACATTGCGCCCGAAATCGTGCTGGCTTTTCAGGGTGTCGGCATCCTTGATCACCTGCTCGTAGAGAAATCCCGTGTTGAAGACATAGTTTCCCATGGACGCCAGGCAAAGTTCCGACTTCCCGGGTATGGGCGTCGGCTTGTCCGGTTTCTCGTCGAATGCGATGACTCGCCCGTCGGCATCGACGGTCATCACGCCGAGTGCACCGGCAGCCTCCTCGATCGGCACCTCGATACAGGATACGGTCATGTCCGCTTCTTTTTCCACGTGCGCGACGAGCAGCTGCCCGTAGTCCATCTTGTAGACGTGATCCCCGCCGAGTATCAGGACCAGCCGCGGCGCATGCGTTCGAATGATGTCGAGATTCTGATAGACCGCGTCCGCCGTGCCCTTGTACCACTCACCGCCAACCCGTTGCGACGCCGGCAGGATTTCGACGAATTCGCGGTTACCGGCCTCGAACCACGACCAGCCGCGGACCAGGTGGCGAATCAGCGAGTGCGCCTTGTATTGCGTAAGGACTCCGATGCGCCTGACGCCGGAGTTGATGCAGTTCGACAAGGCGAAGTCGATGATGCGGAACTTGCCGCCAAAATACAGCGATGGTTTGGCGCGCCACTTCGTCAGTTCATAGAGACGGGACCCCTGGCCACCGGCCAGGATCAGTGCGAGTGTCTCGCGGGTAAACCGGCTGACGTAACGGGCATCGACGGTTGTGTTGTTGTTTGTCATTGTACTTTGAGCGTGCCGGCGGAGCAGACGACAGTGTAACCCGATCCTGCGCCGATTAGGCCGGGAATCGGCTCAGGCGTCACGGCCGCGTTCGGTGGTTTCGGCAAGTTTGCTGACGATATCCCGCAACTTTGTCGTCAATTGTTTCGCAGATACGCGCCAGCGCCAGTTGTTATCGCGCCTGCCAGGCGTGTTCAACCTGGCCCATGTTCCAAGCCCGAGCAAGTCCTGCATTGGCACAACCGCAAGTCGCGCCTTGCTTTGAAAGGCAAGGCGCACGAGATCAATGGCGATCGTTCTGGCCGTGCCGCCGGTCGCTGCGAGCACCCGTTTCTTCGCATTGCGGATTTCCTGCTTACGGTCGCGCGCGCCGCATCCAGCATCGAACCAGCCCCGCGTCGTATCGTTGTCGTGCGTACCCGTATAGCAAACGCAGTGCTCGGGAATATCGCCAATATCGAAGTCTTTTTCCGTCACTTCGAACTGCAGTACTTTCATGCCGGGAATGCCATAGTGTTTTCTGAGCGCCTCGACCTGCGGCGTTACCATGCCGAGGTCTTCGGCGACGATCGGCGCCCCGGGCATGGCGTCGTAAAACGCATCCAGCACGGCGTGGCGAGGGCCGGTTCGCCACCGGCCGCGCTTTGCGGATCGGGACCTTGCAGGCACGGCCCAGTAGGAATCGAATCCTCGAAAGTGGTCGATCCTGACGATATCGAATCGCGACACGGCGTGCCGCAGCCTGGCAATCCACCAGGCGAAGCCGTCCTCTGCCTGGCGACTCCAGTCGTATACCGGGTTGCCCCACAACTGGCCGCTGCGACTGAAATAATCGGGTGGCACACCGGCGACATACCTTGCTTTTCCTGCACGGTCGATACAAAGAATTTCAGGGTTCGTCCAGGCATCGGCGCTGTCGAGCGCAATGTACATGGGCATGTCGCCGAACAGTCGGACCCGGTTATCGGATGCATGCCTGCGCAATGTCTTCCACTGGCGAGCAAAAAAGAACTGGCAGATCTTCCAGTAGCGGATCTCCGATCGCGCTGAGTTTTCCAGTCTGGAAATCGCGGCGCGCCGACGGCGAACGAAATCCTGTTGCCATTCCGGCCATGGTTTGCCGTCGTGTCTGTCTTTGAGGGTGCGAAACAACGCGTAATGGTGTAGCCAGGTTTCATCGTTTTCTTCGACGAACTCGTCGAACTCGGCTTTCGAGACGGCGTCAGCCCTCGTCTCGAATGCGGCTGTCGCCCGTCTCAGGAACGCATGCTTGATAGGCGTGAGTTTGCCGAAGGCAACCGATCGCAGTGGCAATCGTTTTAGCGGCGTTACGGCATCGGGCGATAGGAATCCGCGGCCGATGAGATCGTTGCAATCGATCAGCAATTCGTTACCGGCATACGTTGAAAACTCCTGGTAGGGAGAATCGGCGTAGCCGGTCGGGCCGGTTGGCAGGAATTGCCAGACCGACATGTTCATGGACGCGAGCAGATCGACGAACCGCAACGCGCTTTCGCCGATCTCGCCGATGCCATGATCACCGGGCAAGGAGGTAAGGTGCATACAGACACCGGCCTTCCGGCCGGGCAATGCGGAAACGTCCCTGGAATGCTGCATTTATACCGTGTTTAGTACCTATCTCATGACGGCCCGCGAGCGGAATTCTACGTCGGAAGCCCGTCGGCCCTTTGTGGGAGCGGCTTTAGCCGCGATTCCTTGCATCTGGTCGTGTACCGGTTGCACTTCGAGATTGCCACAGACATTCGACGCCGTCAGCCGCGAACGTCTTGCCAGCGGACCCCGGCAATGGTTTCCTAGCAGCCCATGAACCACCACGTGATCTTCGTAGCGCCGTTTTTCATGGCGGCGACCCTGCGCTTCATCGATGGCGCGGCCAAGCTTCCGGGAACCAGGCTGTCGCTGATCAGCCAGGATGCCGCCGAGCAACTGCCCGAGGCCCTGCGGCGGCGCCTTGCAGGTCACTGGCGCGTCCAGGACGGACTCGATCCGGAGCAGATCGTCGCCGGCGCGAGAAAACTCGAAGGGCAACTGGGCACGGCAAGCCACATCTTCGGCGCACTCGAGCAATTGCAGGTGCCGCTCGCCATCGCCCGTGAAAGGCTGGGCAAACCAGGAATGAGCGTCGAGGCGGCCCGGAACTTTCGCGACAAGTCACGCATGAAAAGCGTGTTACGGGATGCCGGCGTGCCCTGCGCGCGCCATGCATTGATTACCAGCGTCGAGGTGGCATCGACATTTGTGTCCGAGGTCGGATTTCCGATCGTCGTCAAACCACCGGCGGGGGCCGGAGGCAAGGGCACCTTTCGCCTGGAGAACGAGCAGGATCTCGCTGGCTTCCTGAGGCGATTCCCGCCGGATAAGCAGTATCCGACGCTTGCCGAAGAATTCGTCGCCGGCAAGGAGTATTCATTCGACAGTGTCATGATCTCCGGGAAACCTGTCTGGTACTCGATTTCTCGTTACGATCCGTCACCGCTGGAGGTTCTGGAGAACGCGTGGATACAATGGTGCGTCATCCTGCCGCGCGACATCGGCGGGGAAGAATTTGCGCCAACGGTCGAAGTCGCATTTGCCGGCTTGAAAGCGCTCGGTATGGAGACGGGACTGAGTCACATGGAATGGTTTCGGCTGAAGGGCGGGCGAATCGCCATTTCGGAAGTCGGTGCCCGTCCGCCCGGTGCACAAATCACCTCGCTGCTGTCCTATGCCCACGACATCGATTTTTACCAGGAGTGGCCGCGCATAATCGTATTCAATGAATTTGATCCGCCGGAACGACGTTATGCGACTGGCGCTGCCTACATTCGAGGTCAGGGCTCGGGTCGCGTTCGGCGGATAACGGGGCTCGACCAGGCGCAACGCGAATTCGGTGACATTGTCGTCGAGGCGAAATTGCCGCAGGCGGGTCAGTCGCCTTCGGACAGCTACGAGGGCGATGGTTACATCATCGTCCGCCATCCGGACACCGAGGTTGTCGACAACGCCTTGAAGCGAATCGTGCAATTGATTCGCGTGGAACTCGGCTGATTATGGCGAACATTTTCGTGCTCGGTCCGCAACGTCCCGACGTCAATCTTGGCCTGGCGCTCGGCAAGCTTGGTGATGAGGTAAAGCTAGCGGTGATCTCCGCCGGTTGGCAGGAGGGCGAGGGCGACCTGGAGGCGCTTCAGGAAATCGCCGGTCGTTCGCTCGTGGAACTGCAGCTTTACCATCGTGCGGAAGCACTGATGGCGAAGGACCAATGGCTCAAGGAGCGTTACCGAGAGCGGCAGGAAAAATTGATCGAATTGCAGCGCCTTTACCGAATACGCTTGTCACGGTACATGCAGGCGGCGCGTGATTTGCTGGTTGACGACGGCAACCCGGCATTACTCCGGCACGAACAGCGGGAGGCCATTTCGCAGCAGCGTGCACTGGACAGGCATCATATTCGAAAGATAACTGCGATCAACGCCGAGTTTTCGTCGCAACTGGCCGATCGGCCGTCGACGGAACTCGACGACGTTCGTGCGGAAATCAACGAGCAACTCGCAGACTGCGGCACGGTCTTGATCACCGGCGGCAACGTTGCCGTGCTCCTGAATCGCTTGCAGTTGTTCGACCTCGGTTCGGCCCTGGCGAATAAGGACATCGTCGCCTGGTCGGCCGGTGCCATGGTACTGACCGACAAAATCGTGCTGTTTCACGACAATACGCCGGAGGGACATCGCGATGCCGAGGTTTTCAACGAGGGATTGGGGCTCATCGGCGAAAGCGTATTTCTGCCCGATGCAAAACATCGATTGAAAACCGACGACAGGATAGGCGTGGCGCTGTTTAGCCGGCGGTTTGCACCGGCGAGCTGCATGGCCCTCGACAATGGCGCGATGTTGCATTTCAAAGACGGCGGCATGCTGGAAGCAAGCGGCGTTCGCCGCCTGGTGCGGAACGGCAACCTGCGCAAGGTCTCGAAAGTATGAATCCGGTTTTGCGAAATCTCGTGCGCAAGGGCCCGCCGAAGCCGAAAGCGATCGACCGCTTCATCGCCAGTTCCAGTTTTCCACTGGTCGACGGCACGGACGTAACTTTCGTCTATCGCGGTCCGGCAAAGGAAGTATTCCTGCGGTGCTGGATCGCTGGCATCAACACCGCACAGCCATTGCAGCGTCTTAACGGTACCGACCTGTGGGCGATAACGATCGAGCTGCCGGAGAATTCCCGCATTGAATACAAATTCGAAATCGTCGATGACGGCTTGCGTGAACTCAGGCTTGATCCGCTCAACCCGGTTATTGCGCAGGATCCGTTCGGCGCCAATTCGGTATGCCAGGGTTACGGATACCAACGGCCGGTGTGGACCGAGCACGACCACGAAAGCCGAGAGGGAACGGTCGAAGACCTGGATTTCCGCAGCAAGTCATTCAGGGAGCAGCGCAAGGTGCAGGTCTACCTGCCGGCCAGGTACAAGGCCAATCGGCGCTTTCCCTTGCTGGTGGTGCATGACGGCGAGGATTACCTGCGCTTCGCTGCCTTGAAGACCGTCCTCGACAATCTCATCCACCGTCTCGAGATTCCACCGATGATCGTGGCGATGACCACGCCGGGCAACCGCACCAGGGAATACACTGCGAGCGAGCGACACGCGGATTTTGTCGTCGGAGAGCTATTGCCAGCCATGGCAGAGAACTATCCGCTTGTCGACGACGTCAATGCCCGGGGTATCATGGGCGCCAGTCTCGGCGGGGTCGCTTCATTGCACGCGGCATGGAAAAACCCGGGGATATTCGGCAGCTTGCTGCTACAGTCGGGATCATTCGCGTTCTCTGACTTCGGGACCCACGAGCGAGGCCCGGTTTTTAACCCGGTGGTGCGGTTCATGAACGAGTTTCGCGAGAATCCGGGTCAACCGGGGACGAAGATTTACATGAGTTGTGGCATCTACGAATCGCTGATCTACGAGAATCGCTCACTCGTTCCTCGGCTGCAGGCGGCAGGTGTCAACGTCAGGTTCGAGGAGGCGCGGGACGCACACAATTGGGAAAACTGGCGCGACCGCCTGCGCAACGGGCTCTCCTGGCTTTTTCCGGGCCCGGTCTGGATGGTATACGAATGACAATGATCGAAAAGTCAGTGCGCACGGAGGCGTACTGGCGTTAAGCGACAATAAAAAGGAAACATCGTGGGGAAGAGGACTTTACGCATCGGCTTGTCACTGGGCGCCGATATCTGCTGGCCGATTTGTTACGAGGCACTGCTCAGGGATCTCGATCTGAACCTGGACATCGACGGCGAGACGTTGAATTTCGAAGCCGAGCGCATATACATCGAGCCTTTCAACCTTCGCCAGCCTTGCAAATACGATGTCGTTATCGATCGGCTGACGCACTGGTATCACACGTCCCGGGAATGGATTAAGAAGTCCATCCTGCTGGACGACCTGTATGTATTCAACAACCCCTGGTCACTGCAGTCCATGGAGAAGCAGACGACCTACTGCGCCATGATGCGACTGGGCTTCCCGGTCCCGGAGACCTGGCTCATTCCACCAAAAAGTTATGCGGAATCCGCTGATCTCGAGCCGACGCTCAGGCGCTATGCAAAGCTGTTCAATCTCCGGGAGATTGGCGACAAAGTAGGCTACCCGCTGTTCATGAAACCTTATGACGGCGGCGCCTGGGTCGGCGTCACGTCGATCGAGGATGGCGATGCACTGCAGAAGGCCTACGACAGCAGTGGAACGCGTGTCATGCACCTGCAAAAGAGCGTATCTCCACACGACATGTTCGTACGTTGTATCGGACTCGGTCCACAATGGCACTGCGTGAATTACGATCCGTCGGCACCGCTTCACGATCGTTATGGTATGGATACCGATTTCCTGTCGACAAGCGAAGAGAGCCACCTGGCCAGGATGACCATGGTGATCAACGCGTTTTTCGGCTGGGACTTCAATTCCTGCGAGGCGCTGCGCAGCAATGGCGTCTGGTGCCCGATCGATTTCGCGAATGCCTGCCCCGATTCTCAGGTGACCTCGTTGCACTTCCACTTTCCCTGGCTGATCAAGGCAAATCTCCGCTGGTCGATTTTCTGTGCTGCGACCGGACGGCGTATGAAAACCGACCTCAACTGGCGTGCCTATTTCGATATCGCCGATTCGGATCGCTCGTTCGAGGAAAAACTCGATGCATACGTGCAAATAGCGCAGGACCGTTTCGATTCGGAGCGGTTCTTCGAGTTTTGTGACCGGCATCTGCCACACCTGGATGCGGTTGCGCATGAATTTTTCGGTACCGAGACCGTGCAGGATGCGATCCGGCAGAAAGTTGCGGCATTGTTCCCTGACCACGAGATCGACGAGTTTACGGAACTTTTCTGGAACCGCGTACAGGCATGGCGTAACTCCGAGAGCAACCGTGCCGCATGATTGCAAAAGACGTCAGCAAGTGGCATTCGCCGCACGTAGAACAGGAAATGCAGCTTGTCCGCTGGGGCCATTTCGGCACGCCCGTGCTGTTGTACCCGACCGCAGGCGGCGATGCTGAAGAGGTCGAGCGCTTTCACCTCATCCGTGTGCTGGAGCCGCTCATGGAGCAGGGCCGCATCAAGGTGTATTCGACCGACAGCGTGGCAGGAAAGGCGTGGATATCCGGCCAGCATTCGGGCGAGTACTGCTCGAAATTGCAAAACATGTTCGACGCGTTCATCTACAAAGAGGTGACGCAGGCAATTCGCCGCGATTGCGAGTCGGATTCAATCGAGATAATTGCGACTGGAGCGTCGATTGGCGCCTTCAATGCCGTTGCCACGGTATGTCGCCACCCGGACGCCTACAAGCTGGCAATCGCGATGAGCGGTACCTACGACCTGTCGAAGTATCTCGAAGGCCGCTTCAACCAGGATTTCTACTTCTCATCGCCGTTGCACTTCCTGCCGAAGCTCGAGGGCGAGGCATTGGAGTTGCTGCGTTCACGATTCATCCTGATGCCGACCGGTGAGGGCGATTATGAAGACATCGGCGAATCGTGGCGTATGGCGCGCGTGCTCGGCGAAAAACGGGTGCCGAACCGTGTCGATCCCTGGGGCAAGGATTACCACCATAACTGGAATACCTGGCGCGAAATGCTGCCGAAATACCTCGACGAATTCGCCTGACGAGGACTTCGCGCGTCGTCAGGATGCAATCAGGTGCAGTTCCTGACCCACCGCATCGGCCATTTCCAGCGTTGCGGACAAGTCCGGATGGCGTAGCATGATGAAGCCGTCCGACACCAGCGTCTTGCGCCAGTCACGACGTGGCGTTCCGGGCGGCAGCAGTGTATTCCAGACGACATGCTTGCCGAAACGCCTTTGCAAATCATCGGTTCCTTCGATTGATCGAATCGTGCCGACGCCGCGAGCGCGTTTATAGATGGTTGCGACGTTATACAGTCGGCGGATGTCCGCATCGATCCGCTTCTCGGTGACTGCCTGTGCCCATGCCCGGAACACGTCGAAGTCGCAAGCGTACTTCATCTGGTCGACCTGGTGTGCGCCCGGCGGACGCGCGCCGATCTCGCCGAACACGACTTCGCCGTCGGCTTTGCGGTACCACTCCATATGAGTGAAGCCGTTGTCGAAACCGAGCGCCGCAATGACGTCTCGACCCATTTGAATGCCACCAGCAAGCTCAGGGCGTTCCACGTCCCGCAGCGCAATGACCTGCGGACTGATCCACTCGTTGCTGCGGGCGATGAGAGGGCGAGGCCGGTACCACGCAATGTTGAAGTACTGGATTTTTCCGTCAATGGTAATCGTGTCGAATGTATATTCTTCGCCATCGACGAACTCCTCGACCGATACCGTCGGTACGTGCCTCAGACGCGGCAGAACTGCGCGCAGGTCGTTGCGATCGTCAATGCGGTAAGTGTCTGCGGAGCCGGCCCCGGCAATCGGTTTGAGAATGACCGGGAAACCGATATCTTCGACGGCTTCCCAAACTCCAGCGACGCTCGAGACCGCGACATGGCGGGGTGTCCTTATACCGGCATCGTCCAGCGCCCGTTTCATCGCCTCCTTGTCGCGGAAGCGATGTGCCTGATCGATCGATTGCCCCGGCACGTCGAAATGCCGGCGCAGTTCTGCGGCCAGCATGACGCCGGGCTCCCACAGGCATTCGATCCGGTCCAGGTTGCGGCCGCGAAACTTTTTCCTCAGATCTTCCGCGGTCGCTTCTGCATTCCAGAGTGACCGCACCTGGATATAATCGTGCAGGCAATCGCGCACGAGTTTCGGCAGGCTCTCATAGTGCTGGTCGCCGGCGCCGAATACCGTTGCCCCGGTCTCGCGAAGGCCACGAACGAATTCCGGGATATCGGCCGGATAGCCGGGGGATAGCATCAGCACATTCATTATTCTTTGTGGTCGTGGGGTACGACTCTTGCCAGTTGCCCGAGTAGAATAGCATCATTAACCCTCGAGGCTACCGGCGGGACCGTGGCAGAGAAAAATCCAATAAAAATCTGTCTTGCCAGTTCCGAATTTGCTCCGTTTGCCAAGACAGGCGGTCTTGCCGACGTCTGTGCGGCATTGTCGGCGTACCTGCACCGTCAGGGCCACGACGTGCGCGTGCTGCTGCCGCTTTACCGGCGGATTCAGCAGAGCGACCTGGAGTTTTCGAAGCTCCGTGGATGCCAGGACATTCCGATTCGACTGGGATCGCACAATGTCAGGTATTCGATTGACGAGGCGCAGTTGCCGGATTCGTCGCAACGCATTTATTTCCTGCGCTGCCCGGCGCTCTACGATCGCGACGGCATCTACGGCGGTGGCGACGACGAGCACTTTCGCTTCATCCTTTTGTCGCGGGCCGCGATCGAGGTCTGCCAGCGGCTGGGGTTCGCGCCTGACGTAATCCATTGCCATGACTGGCACACGGCGTCGATACCCCTGTACCTGAAAACCGTGTATGCCTGGGACCGGCTGTTTTCGCGAACACGGACGGTCCTGACCATCCACAACATCGGTTACCAGGGAATATTCGGCGCCGAGCGTGTCGGCGACCTCGGACTGAACGGTGGCGAACACGAGTTGCACCAGGACGACCTCAGCGCCGGCAAGATCAACCTGCTGAAAACCGGCGTACTCCACGCCGACGTGCTGACGACGGTCAGCCCGACCTATGCGCGCGAGATCCAGTCGGACGAATATGGTATGGGCCTGCAGGACCTGATTCGAGCGAGGCGAGAGTCGACGTTCGGTATACTGAACGGAGTCGACTACGACGATTGGGACCCGCAAAATGACGCGCTGATACCGCATCCTTACTCCGCGAAGAATCTCGCAGGAAAGCGCGAAAACAAGAAGGCGCTGATGCAGGAACTCGGCCTCAGCGGGAGAATCGACAAACCACTGATCGGCATGGTGTCGCGGTTGACGTCGCAAAAGGGAATCGACCTCATTGAAAGTGTGATGCCAAGGGTCCTGCGGTCACGCAATTTTGCATTCGCCGTTCTCGGCAGCGGAGAGCCGCGTTACGAGGAGTTTTTTAGCCGCTTGCAGAAGAATTTCCGCGGGCGGGTCTGCTATTACCAGGGTCATAACAATAAACTCGCTCACTGGATCGAGGCAGGTGCCGACATGTTCCTGATGCCATCGCTGTTCGAACCCTGTGGCCTCAATCAAATGTACAGCCTGCGCTACGGCACGGTACCCATAGTGCGCGCGACCGGCGGGTTGGCGGATACCGTCGAGTTGTTCGATCCCGCGACGGGAAGCGGCACCGGAATCGTATTTCGCGACTACGATGAACCGGCACTCGACTGGGCGCTCAACACGGCGCTGGATCTGTTCCAGGACAGGAAGACATGGAGCAAAATCATGAAAAACGGCATGTCGAAGGATTTCTCCTGGGAGCGACAGGGCTCACACTACGTCGATCTATTCCGCAAAATATGCCGTTGAGGTAATACCAAAACTTTATGAACGTCGTTTTTATCGAGCCGTCGTTTCCCTATAACCAGCGCGAGTTCGTGCGCGCCCTCGCGGCCGTCGGCGCAAACGTCATCGGCATCGGTGAGCGGCCCGTCGAAAACTTAAGTGACGATCTCAAGCGCTGGCTGGGAGACTACGTGCAGGTATCGTCGGTGGTTCACGAGCCCTCGCTGCTGCAAGCCGTCAAGGCCGTGCAGCGATCGATCTGGGTGGACCGCCTCGAGGCCACGGTCGAGGCGCATATCATGCCGGCCGCGAAGGTGCGCGAGGCGTCGGGTATTCCCGGCACCTCGGCCGAAACCGCGTACCTTTGCAGGGACAAGCCGGCGATGAAAGAAGTATTACGCAAGGCCGGTATTCCCTGCGCCATGTCCACCCGTGCATCAAGGCCTGGGGAAGCGCGCGAATTTGCGAGTCGGGTCGGCTACCCGTTGATCGTCAAGCCGCCAGCCGGCGCCGGTGCGGCGGGAACATACCGGGTACGTGACGATGCCGACCTGGAGCGGGTCATCAAGGAGTCCGGACTCGACAGGGGCGCCGAGGTCGCCATCGAGGAATTCATCGAGGGACACGAGGGATTCCTGGATACGTTGACAATCAATGGCAAGGTCGGGCACGAATTCATTACTCATTATTATCCGAATGTCCTGGTCGCGATGCGTGAACGCTGGATTTCGCCGCAAATGGTCGCGACCAACAGGGTTGATGCGCCGGGATATGACGAGGTCAAGCAACTGGCCAGGAAGGTCATCAAGGTGTTGAATATCGAAACGTCCGCGACACACATGGAATGGTTTTACGGACCCAAGGGGCTCAAGTTTTCCGAGATTGGCTGCCGTCCGCCCGGTGTCGGTCAGTGGGACGTCTATAACGCGGCAAACGAATTCGATCTGTATTTCGAATGGGCGCATGCCCTTACGCAGGGTCGGACGCATACTCCGCCATCTCGTCGTTACTCCGCCGGGATGATCGCGTTGCGTCCGGAGCGCGACGGAACGATCAGCGGATATTCCGGGATTGCCGCGATCGACCGAAAGTACGGCGAATGTATCGTTGCCGCGCATCTTCCGGAGCCGGGTACGCCGACCCAGCCGATCGAGGGCGGTTACATGGCGAATGCCTGGATGCGCGTGCGGCATCCCGATTACGACAGGCTTCGCGAGATACTGAACGAAATCGGCGAGACGATCAGGGTTCATGCCCATTGAAGCAAGCTCTGTGACGTTAGAACGGATCGAATACACCAGGATGCAAAACAACGTAAAGGACATTGCCGGTGAGCGGCAGGCATTCGAAACTCTAAAGCCGAGACTCGTATCGATATGGCAATCTTTGCAGAACGATGAAGCGTACGAACACACCTCGGTCATCGTGCCGTCGTTGAGCGTCAATCAGGACGAGCTCGCAAAGATTACAGGCGCTCCCTTTTACGAGGAACGGCTTCTGTTTGCATTGATTCGCCTGAAGAATCCGAACGCGCGCGTGATCTACGTGACCAGCCAGCCTGTGCATCCGGATATCGTCGAGTATTACCTCGACCTGCTGCCGGGCGTACCCGGTTATCACGCACGCAAACGCCTCGAAATGCTGTCGGTTTACGATGCATCTTCGCGGCCGCTCAGCCTGAAGATGCTCGAACGGCCGCGTTTTCTTTCGCGCCTCAGAAAAATGATCGGCGATCCTCAGCGCGCGTATCTCACCGCTTACAACTGTACCGATCTGGAACGGCGATTGGCTGTCGCACTGGATGTGCCGTTAAATGGTGTCGATCCCGATTTGCTGTACCACGGCACAAAATCCGGTAGCCGCAAGATTTTTCGTGATATCGGAATTGCCGTCCCGGACGGCGTCGAGGATTTAAACAGCGAACAGCAGATCATCACTGCCCTGGCCGAGCTGCAAGCGAGTCATCCCGAGATACGCAAAGCGGTAATCAAGCTGAACGACGGATTCGCCGGCGAGGGCAATGGTGTCTTCGAGTACCCGGGCAACGAGGCTTCACGGAAATCGATCTCGGCGTCGCTCAGGGAGATGAAATGGCCGTCCGGCCAGGAGCAATACCGGCCTTTCCTGAGTAAGTTCGCCGATATGGGCGGGGTCGTCGAGGAAATGATCGATGCTGACGAGGTGCGCTCGCCGAGTGTCCAGATGCGCATCTATCCCGATGGCCAGAGTGCCCTGGTATCGAGCCACGAACAGGTACTGGGCGGCGCGACAGGGCAGGCCTATCTCGGTTGCAGGTTCCCGGCCAGTGAAGAGTACCGCCAGCAGTTACAGCGTGATTCGGAGAAGATCGGAAACGTATTGAGCCGTGCCGGTGTGGTCGGCCGTTTCGGTATCGATTTCCTGGTCTGCCGTTCGGGGGACGGGCCATGGTCGACGTTTGCAATAGAAATCAACCTGCGAATGTGCGGCACCACACCGCCGTTTCACGCGCTCGAGTTCCTGACGGGCGGCCAACTCGATACCGGGACCGGACTCTTCGAAGCGCCGGACGGGAGGCAAAAATTCTACGTGGCGACCGACAATCTGAAGTCGCCGAGTTATCGCGGCCTGCTACCGGAAGATTTGCTGGAAATTGCCTCGCGCAACGGTCTCTCGTTCGATCACGGTACCGACACCGGTGTCCTGTTTTACATGTTGGGCGCGCTGTCGCAGTACGGCAAGCTCGGCATGACCTGCATCGGCAACAGTATCGAGGAAGCCGACGAGCTGTTCTCACGCACCGTCAGGACGCTGGACGAACGCACGCGTGGGGATGCCGATGATCACGGCGAGATGCAACCCTTGCTCGATAAGAAACCGGAGATGGAATGAATCCGGATCGGGCGACGACTACGGTCGATGTCCCCTGCGCGATCACGGCGTAACGATGTCGAACCAGAACTCGAAACTGTCCAGCAGCGACTGAAATTCCGTAATCGCTGCAACATTCCCGTCAACAGTGATCATGCCGTTTTCGACGAGATTTGACGCATCGTGGGCCAATACGGCTAACGCCATCAGTGCCCGTCGGGTCAGTGAAACGGAGACGTCGGCGCCGGTCGATTGCGTATTGATCTTGTAATTGAGGACGCCGTTGGCAATGGTGATGCGGTATCGATCGCCACTGTCCGTGAAATTGAAGTCGAGCGTCATATTTTTTCCTGCTGCTTTCGGCCCGTTGAGTTTGACGCCCAGGAAATCGAAAATCATGTCGAGCGAAAGCGCATTCACGACATCGGTCCTGATAGTGCGCGGCGCCCCGCCTCGAAATACGCCGTTTCGAAGCTCCGAAGCTCCGCTCAGGTAGAAGTTTCGCCATTGCGCCGATTCGGCCTGGTAGCCCAGTTGCTCCAGCGCATCGGCCTGTAACTGGCGAGCCGCATCGTTGTCCGGGTCTGCGAATATGACGTGATTGACAACCTCGACGACCCAGCGGTAATCCCCGTCGTCAAATGCCTGCCGCACTTTTTCCAGGACGGCAGCGGCGCCTCCCATGTAAGCAACGTATTTCGACGCCCTGGGTTCAGGTGGCAGCGGGTGAATATTGGCCGGGTTGCCGTCGAACCAGCCGAGGTATTTCTGGTAAACGGCCTTGACGTTGTGATTAACGCTGCCGTAATAACCGCGATTGAACCAGGCCCTGGACAGGCTCGCCGGCAATTCCATCATCTCGGCGATTTCGATCATCGTATAACCGTGATTCGCAAGCCTCAGTGTTTGATCGTGTATGTACTTGTAGAGGTCTGCCTGTTTCACCAGATAGTCGGTAATGACCTCGTAACCCCAGCGTGGCCAATGATGGCCGCCGAACAAGACCTCCGTATCGGGTGACAGCCGCTCGGCGGATTCACGCAAATAGCGGCTCCACAGGCTCGCATCCCTGACCTGGGCGCCGCGCAGCGTGTAAAGATTATGCAGCGTTGCGTTAGCTTCCTCCGCTGCATAAAACGCCTTCATCTGTGGCAGGTAGAACATCATTTCCGCCGGTGCTTCAGCGAAGGGTGTGTTGATGAATTCGAATACGACACCGTCGATGACGAGTTTTTGCTGATCGCCGCGAATAATGTCGGTAGGCTCGATCAGGGTTATGCTGCCGCTCGACACGGCTTTACCGAGGCCACTGTCGACCAGGCCCCTGGAACCTTTTGGCAACACGGCGCCGAACATGTAACTGGCACGGCGCGGCATCACATTGCCGGCGAGTACGTTTTCCGAAGCCGCAAAGTGCATGAAGCCTTGCGAGGCGACAATCCTTACCTTGCCTGCCAGGACGTCCTGCTGGTCAACGACGCCTTTCACGCCGCCGAAGTGATCGGCATGGCTGTGGCTGTAAATGACGGCAACGACCGGCTTTCGCGGCAGGAGCTCGTAGACCAGTTGCATCGCCGCCGCGGCGGCCTCGGCGCTGACGAGCGGATCGACCACGATGTAACCGCTGTCGCCTTCAATCACCGAGAGGTTCGACAGATCGTATCCACGCACCTGGTAGACGCGGTCCGTGACCTTGAACAGCCCGTGCAGGGAGTTGAGTGTTGCCTGCCGCCACAGACTCGGGTTGACGGTCTCAGGTGCCGGGGCGTCGAGCGCCTGGTCGGCAAATGGCTCCAGGTTCCAGGCAAGTTCGCCAGACGAATCGCGGACAACGACACCGTCGAATTTGCCGACGAATCCACGCTGGGCAAATACCCTGTCCTGGTCATCCTGCCAGGCAAGTGATTGCGACAATCTCTGGTTGGCCTCGATCGTGGCACGCGTTGCGTCCTTCGGTTGTGCGCATACGGCGCTGCTGAACACTGAGAACATCAGCGCCGCAATCGAGATACGGGTCCAGGTATTTTTTATTGGCATTGTCTGTGCTCCGGTCTGATATTCCCATCTTAGTGCGAATTCGGCTGCAATGCGGCCGCCCCGCGAAACATTGTGCGCCGAAGGATATTGCTTGTCGCTGCGCCGGCAACTAGTCTCTGCTGCGGGATCGGAGGTTGGCATGCCGGAACTCACTTTGTTTTTCAGCCCGCGGGCCTGCTCGCTCGCCTGCCACATCGCACTGGAGGAATCCGGGCTGCCGTTTACCGCCAGGATGGTGAAGATCCGCGAAGGCGAGCATCGAAAAGACGAGTATCTGAAAATCAATCCATGGGGCAAAATTCCGGCGTTGCGGGTCGATAACGAAGTACTGACAGAGGCACACGCTATCCTGTCGCTGATCGGCGACCTGGCGCCGGCCGATAAGGCGATGATTCCGCGCGACGATCCCTTGCAACGTGCCCGCGCCCATGAATGGATGAATTTCCTGTCAGGCACGGTGCATATCGCGTTTCGGCCCCTGTTCCGGCCGTATTACCTGATCGCTGACGAGACGCTGTACCCGAAACTCCGGGAAGTCGGGGTACCGAATTATCAAAAGACGCTGCTGGAGGTAGAGAAACGCCTGCAGGACAAGGTCTGGGCGCTCGGTGAGCAGTACAGCGTCGTCGATCCTTACCTGTTCGTGTTTTACATGTGGAGCCAGCGACAGGATGTGGTCGAATATTCTCCGCCGCTGCCGGCCTGGAAGCAGCTGTGGGACCGTCTGTACGCTCGCGAGGCAACGCAGCGAGCACTGAACACGGAAGGTGTGACACCCGACAACATCTGGCTGGCCTGAATGAGTCTCGTTTACGCAGGAATATGCTGCCACGCTCCGGGAATCACCAACCGCCCGGAAAAAGCGGATCCGCAAGATCTCGCTACTCTCAGGGAGCAGTTCGGCGTACAGAAACGAGACATCGAAGCAGCGCAGGCGGATGCGATCGTGGTGATCTCCTCCGAACACTTCGGGAATTTCTTTACCGATAACATGCCGACGTTTGCGATCGGTATGGCCGACTATTACGAGGGGCCGATCGAAGAGCCGGACTGGCTGCGCATTCCCAGGGTCCGGGTACCGGGCAATCGGGACTTGTCGCGACGACTGATTGAAAAGGTTCTGGACATGGCCGAGGTCAGTTTTTCCGAGGAGTGGAAGTTCGATCACGGCATGATGGTGCCGTTGTATCACCTGACGCCCGGGTTCGACACGCCGATCATTCCGGTGAACATCAACTGCCAGGCCCCGCCCTTGACGCCGCTCTATCGTGTCTACGAATTCGGCACGGCCTTGCGCAAGGCAATTGATGCGATTGGGGAAAAAATTGCGCTCATCGGCACAGGCGGCACGTCGCACTGGCCGTGCACTCCCGATAGCGGGAAAATTAACGACGCATGGGACCGCGAATTCCTGCAGCGCTGGAGTGCCAATGATGTCGACGCCATGACCGACTACGATGACGCCGACATCCTGCGTGATGCCGGCGCCGGTGCGCTGGAGATTCGCACCTCGATTGCCGTGGCGGGCGCAGCAGGAGGACGGGGCGAAATTCTTTTTTACAAACCGATCCCGGTTTTCGCTTGCGGCTGCCTGATTGCGCGCATGGCGACCGGCTGACGGGAGAACAGGCGATGAGTCTTTGGACACAGGCGAAAGCGCTGGCTGAGCAAACGCCGGAGCAGCGCAATCGGTATGTGGATTTTTTGAGATCAGTGTCGATCCTGGTGGTCATCACCGGTCACTGGATGATCGCGACCGCCTGGTATGTCGATGGCGATCTGGTCCAGGAACAGCTATTGAAGACGCATACCTGGACCCAGTGGCTTACCTGGGTATTCCAGGTCATGCCGATATTTTTCTTTGTCGGTGGCTACTCGAATGCCGTGTCACTCGAAAGTGCCCGTAACAAGGGGGTCGGCTACGCCGGCTGGCTGGCTGCACGGCTGAACCGGCTGGTCGGACCGTTGCTGATTTTGCTGATCTTCTGGGCGGTGCTTGCCGTGATCATGCAGTTTGCGGGCGTCAGTGGCGGCGTTATCCAGTACTCGTCGCAGGCATCGCTGATACCGATCTGGTTTCTTGCCATCTACATCATGGTGGTGATTCTCGCGCCGCTGACTTACCGCTTGTGGCAACGCTACGGCTTTGCCTCGTTCTGGATATTCGTCGCCGCCGCGATCGCGGTGGATACAGCGTTCTTTGCGTTCGACCTGCAATGGCTGGGCTGGAGCAATTACTTCTGGGTCTGGCTCGCGGTTCATCATCTCGGCTTCGCCTGGCGGGACGGCCGTGCCGGCACGCCAGGCCGATTATTGCTTATTGCCGCGGGCGGCCTTATCGCACTCTCACTGCTGATTTTTGTCGGCCCCTACCCGCTGGCCATGGTGGGTTCCCCGGATGAGGGATTGAGCAACACCTTGCCACCGAAAATAACTTTGCTGGCGCTCGCCGTCTTTCAATACGGACTGCTGCTGGCCGTAGAGTCGCCGATGCGCCGGACTCTCGACAACTTGACGCTGTGGACTGCGACGGTGCTGATCAACAGCATGATCATGAGCGTTTACCTGTGGCACATCACCGTGATGGTGGTACTCGTGTCGCTGCTCTACCTGGCCGACGGCTTCGGCCTGGGTCTCGAACCCGGAACGCCGGGCTGGTTTCTGTCCCGAATACCCTGGATTGCCGTTCTCTACCTGTTTCTGCTGCCTGTGGCATTGCTGGTGTCGCCGCTGGAGCGTCGTGCGCGTGCAGCCGATGCGCCGACCCCGTCGGCCTACCGGCAGGTAGGCGGAGCGATGCTGCTTTGTCTCGGGGTGGCGCTGCTTGCCCGCTACGGCTACGGCGGCGGGCCGTTGCCGGGGCTGGACCTGGCTGCTTTCGCGCTGGTCGTCACGGGTTCCGGGCTGAGCGGACTTTTGCCCGGCTTCAAATAGCGAGGGACTGGCCAAAAGTTGGAAGCAGTCCGTTGTCTTGGCAAGGCGCGATGAGTAATCTTGCCCGCAGTAACCTTTGGGTCATCCTGAATTGACAAAATCCGCATTCGAATATGGCTCGCGGCTGGTCCCGGCATGTGCATTGCTGTGGACGGCAACGGTCTGTGCGGGTGATTTTCAGAAAGGCCTCGAGGCCTTTCAAGCCGGAGACTATTCGAGCGCCATGACGGAATGGATGCCGTTGGCAGAGGGCGGTGACCTGAACGCGATGTACAACGTCGGTCTCCTGTTCGATGAAGGTTTGGGGGTGCAACAGGACAAAGCCGCCGCACTCGAGTGGTATTTACCGGCCGCACAGGATGGAGACGTAGCGGCGCAATTCAATGTTGCGACGATCTATGATTTTGGCGAGGGCGTGCCCGAGGACAACGAGCAGGCAATCTACTGGTATTCGCAAGCTGCGATGCAGGCGGATGAGCAGGCGCAATTCAACCTGGGGGTGATGTACTCGAGCGGCGAGGGCGTGCCGGTGGATCGTGAACAAGCCATGAAGTGGTACCGCCTGAGCGCCGACCAGGGTCACGCGCCGGCCCAGTACAACCTGGCACACATGCTGGACACCGGTTCGCTGGGCATGGAAGACAACCAGGAGGCCATGAGCTGGTACCTGAAGGCCGCCGAGCAAGGCGATGCGGACGCGCAGTACGCCATTGCGTTGATGTACGACAACGGCGACGGCTTCATCGAGGATAACCTGCTGGCCATTGAATGGTATCAGCGGGCTGCGGTCCAGGGATTGCAGGATGCGCAATTCAACCTGGCGGTCATGTATGACGTCGGCGAGGGCGTGCCCGAAGACAACACGCTTGCCCTGCAGTGGTACAGGGCTGCGGCGGAACAGGGGCATTCCGGCGCGCAGTTGAATCTCGGGATCATGCTGGAAAACGGTGAGGGGACCGAGGTCGATACCGCCGGGGCGATGCGCTGGTACAGGAAAGCTGCCGACCAGGGGATGACCGACGCGCAATATGCGGTTGCACTGATGTTTGACGAAGGCGTGGGCGTGGCGGAAGACAACGCGGCTGCAATTTCCTGGTACCGGATTGCGGCACAGCAGGGGGATGCGGACGCACAAAACAATCTCGGTGCGATGTACGACGCGGGTGAAGGAATCGACGAGGACGATGCCGAGGCGGTGCACTGGTACGCATTGGCTGCGGAACAGGGCAACTCGATTGCACAGAACAATCTCGGTGCCATGTACTACGCCGGGGAAGGCGTGGAGCAGAATAAGATCGAGGCCTACAAATGGTTTTTTATATCCAGTCGTCTCGGTAATGACGATGGCAGGGAAAACGGGCAGTATGCGAGCCAATCGATGCGACCCGATGAAATCCAGAAAGCCGAACGGCTCGGCCGGGAGTGGCTCGCAGCATTCGAAAAATCGGCTGAGGGCCTTTAAATCGCCGGATGTGGCCCCACTAAAGCGCCTATGAACGGTATCGTCCTCAGAACCCTGATCATCATGCTGGGGTTGTTCCTGGCATCCTCCATCATCCCGGGTGTACAGATCACCGGAACCGGCAGTTTCGTACTGGCGGCGATTCTTTTGGGGCTGGTCAACGCATTCGTTCGACCGATCGCATTTTTCCTGACCCTGCCATTGACGCTGGTGACGCTAGGCCTTTTCCTTTTCGTGCTGAATGCGGCGATGTTCGGTCTGGTCGCTGCGATGCTTGACGGTTTTGCCGTCGCCGGCTTCTGGTCTGCGATGTTCGGCGCGATCATCGTCAGCCTGACCAGCACCGTCGCGTCCTGGTACATCGGCCCGAGCGGCCGTTACGAAGTGTTCGTCATCCGGCGCGAATACTGATTTCGCGCAATAAAAAAGACCGTGGGAGCGACTTTAGTCGCGATCTGGGGTAGGGAATCGCGGCTAAAGCCGCTCCCACACTTATCTGGATTCTCAGGCAGCGTCCTGCTTGTTCATGGCCTCCAGGTAAGGCGCTGCATCTTGCTGCGTCCTCTGGATTGATGGCCGTGACGTCAGGCGTTCCCAGTAAGCACAAATATTCTTGTAGTCGGCAAACGGCGCGACTTTCTGGGCATAGAACAATGCCGGCGCGGCCGAGCAATCCGACATCTGGAATTCCTCACCGTTGGCGTACGGCTGATTGCCGAACTCGTTTTCCATAAAGTTGTACATCACCTGGATATTGAACCTGGCCTTTTCGATGCGTTCCGAATCGCGCTCATTTTCCGGTTTCATTTCCTGGAACAACAAAGTAACGACGGCATCGTTCAGGTAAAGGTCGAACATCCGGTCCTTGAAACGGATACGTCGCTGCTGTGCTGCATCGCCTTTGAGTAGCGTGGGTTCGGCAAGAGTGTCGAGATATTCCATGATGATGCTCGACTCGGGAATCATGTGCCCGTCGTCGCATATGAGGCACGGAACCTTGCCCAGGGGGTAGACTTCACGATAGCTGTCGCGCGCTTGTTGGTCCATCAGGTTGACGATGACCGGCTCGAAGTCGAGTTTTTTCTCGTAGAGCGTTATCAGGACTTTTTGTGAATAGCTCGAAATCGGGTGATGGTAGAGTTTCATTTTTCGTATACCTCGGTTTTGTAAAACAAATCAAACATTGTCGGCGAGCCGAGAAAGACAATCTTCCCAGCCTTCGTTGTGCCGGTCACGAATTTCCGTTTCGGGAAAACCTTCGTGCGTCAGAGTCAATTCGGTTTCATCGTCATTTATCGCTTTGAAGTCGATTGTGACCCGGGTGATCAGCTCGGAGTCCGCCCACTTCCAGCTAAAGACGAGTTGTTGGTTCGGCACGACTTTCTCGTAGACACCACTCGGCGAATAGGTCTTGCCGTCCTTATCCTCCATGACGACGCGATAGCTGCCGCCTTCGCGCGCGTCGACCTCGGCGACGGGAACCGTCATGTCCTCACTCGGGCAAAACCATTGCATCATGAGCTCCGCGGTCGTCCACATCGCAAACAGACGCTCGCAATTGGCGGGAAAGGTACGTTTCAGGACCAGGGAATTGCCTGCATTCATTTATTTCTCCTTTGCCTGGCGTTTTCGTCTGCGAGCAGGCTCGACAGGGCGTCGAAGCGAGACTCCCAAAACCGTCTGTGGAAATTCAGCCAGTCTTCCGCCGTCTTCAGCCCGGCGGTGGTCAAGGTGCACTGGTGCTGGCGGCCGCTGATTTTCCTCTCGATCAGGCCGGCATTTTCGAGGATTTTCATGTGCTTGCTGATGGCCGGTTTGCTGATATCGAAGGGCGCGGCGAGCTCGCCGATGGTCGTAGAACCCTGCGACAGGCGCGCCAGGATGGCTCGCCGGGTACTGTCCGAGAGAGCGAAAAACACGCGATCGAGGTCTGGATTGGCTTGCAGCATCGTTCTAATAGTTAACTGATCGGTTAACTATAGTAAAGTGCCCCTTTGATTGCAAGCATTTTCTGACTTACATTGCCGGGGCAATTTGCGCGGGGAGCAACATGGCAATTCAGGAACGTCTGGTCGAGTACAAGGACGGCGAGATCCTGCTCGAGGCCTATATGGCGTGGGAGGAATCGGCGAACGCCCGGCCGGGAGTGCTGATCTCGCACGCCTGGGGGGGCAGGGGCGAGCTGGAGGAGAACAAGGCAGCACAGCTCGCTGAACTCGGCTATGTCGGCTTCGCCCTCGATCTCTACGGCAAAGGCGTCAAGGGCAGCAATCCCGAGCAGAACCGCGCACTCATGCAGCCCTTGCTCGACGATCGTGAAATGCTGCAGCGTCGCATGAAACTCGCGCTGGAGAACCTTCGGCGACAAAAGGAAGTCGATGACGATCGGATTGCGGCGATGGGCTTTTGTTTCGGTGGCCTCTGCGTGCTCGATCTTGCGCGGACGGGTGCCGATATCCGCGGTGCTGCGAGTTTCCACGGACTTTTCAGCGCACCCGGGAATACTGCGGGAAATACGATAACGGCGAAAATTCTTGTCATGCATGGCTGGGACGACCCGATGGCGACGCCCGACCAGGTGTTGAGTCTCGCGGAAGAACTGACGTCGATGGGCGCAGACTGGCAGATTCACGCTTACGGAAATACCCTGCATGCATTTACCAACCCGGCGGCAAACGACCGTGAGCATGGGACCGTGTACGATGCGGACGCCGACCGGCGGTCCTGGCAAAGCCTGCAACTATTTCTCGCTGAGATTTTCTAAGTATTTCCCTGGAACCCTTGAATCGATCGAGACTGGCATCAAGGCCGTACTCGGAGGAACGTTTGGTGAAAAAAGCAACTGCGTTAATTGGAATTGTAGCGGGGATCGGCCTGGGTCTATCGGGCTGCGGAGAGCGTGCGGCGACAGTCAGCGACGAGCCACCGGCTCAAGACGCGAACGAGGCCACTGCAGCCGAAATCGCGTCGCGTGAAATAACGGCGGATGTCATGCGCAATTACATCCGGGAACTGTCCGATGACAAGTACGAGGGCCGCGGTCCGGGCAGTCGCGGTGATGTCGCCGCACGACGATACCTGGCAGACGAAATGCAAAAAATCGGTCTCGAACCCGGCGGGCCTGGTGGCGACTGGGAACAACCCTTTGAGCTGATCGGGGTCACCACCGACCAGCCGGCGGAATGGACTTTTGTTGGCCAGGACCAGTCGCTGACCCTCGAGCAATGGGATGACTTTATTGTTTCAAGCGGTGTGCAAGCCGATCGAGCGGCGATCGAAGACGCCGAGCTTGTGTTTGTCGGCTACGCAATCCAGGCGCCCGAATACGACTGGGACGACTTCAAGGATGCCGATCTCGAAGGCAAGGTGCTCGTGATCATGAACAACGATCCCGACTGGGACCCCGAGTTGTTCGCCGGCGAGACGCGACTGTATTACGGGCGCTGGAATTACAAGTACATCAGTGCCGCACGCCAGGGCGCCGCAGGGGCAATCATTATCCACACCCAGCCCTCGGCGGGTTATCCGTTCCAGGTCGTGCAGACATCGTGGACCGGCGAACAATTCGAACTGCCTGCGGGCGATGAGCCAAGCTTGCAAGTCGAGGCCTGGGTGACCGAGGAGGCTGCCCGCCAACTGGTTGCAATGTCCGGACACGATCTCGATGCACTGCGCGAAAGTGCCGACAACCGCGACTTCGAACCGGTGCCGCTGGGCATAACGACATCGCTCGCGATGGACGTATCGCTCGATCGGACGCAATCGGCGAACGTCCTGGGCTTGCTTCCCGGCAGCGACCCGGAGTTGAAGGACGAAGTGGTCATCTATACGGCGCACCACGATCACCTCGGTATCGGTACACCGAACGAGGAGGGCGATGCAATTTACAATGGCGCCATGGACAATGCGTCGGGCGTTGCCCAGGTACTGGCCATAATCCGGGCGATCAAGGCACTGCCCGAAGCGCCACGCCGCTCCGTCCTGGTCGCACTGGTGGGCGCAGAAGAGCAGGGATTGCTCGGTTCGGCGTATTACGCGGCGAATCCGACCTTTCCGCCCGGTAAGATTGCGGCCAATCTGAATTACGACGGCGGCAACATCTGGGGTGATACCCACGATGTCACCTACATCGGTCTCGGCAAGTCGACCATCGATGAAATCGTCACGGCGATTGCCGCGGAGCAGGGCAGGGTCGTCAAACCCGACCAGTTTGCGGACCGGGGTTACTTCTACCGCTCCGACCAGTTCAGTTTTGCCAAGATCGGCGTGCCGGCCATGTACCTCGATCCGGGCACCGACTTCGTCGACCGGCCGGCCGGATGGGGCGAGCAGCAGATCAACCACTACACCGACGTGAATTATCACCAGCCGTCGGACGAGTACGACGACAGCTGGAACTTCGACGGAATGATTGCGGATGCGCTCCTCGGATTCTGGACCGGGCTGGCGATTGCCAATGCCGATGACATGCCATCCTGGGTCAAGGGTGACGAATTCGAAGCGGCGCGCCTTGAGGCGCTGTCCGAGGTTGCCAAGTAAGTTGCAGGATCGCGGCTGAAGCCGCTCCCACCAGAGCTGGTTTGCATACATGGTGCTGTGGGAGCGGCTTTAGCCGCGATCGCAGTTTTCAATCGTTGATCTCGCCGTAGGAGCGGCTTCAGCCGCGATCGCAGTTTTCAATCGTTGATCTCGCCGTAGGAGCGGCTTCAG
>JAWWCT010000011.1:0-70781 GCA_033720315.1 Woeseiaceae bacterium
CGGTCGATCACCTTGAATTGGTCCATAACGGCGCGGTCGTCGAGACCTTCGATTCGACCGAGGGCGGTCGCACGGCGGATCTCGCCGGCGTTCTGCAAATCGAGACAAGCGGCTGGCTGCTGTTGCGCGCGTGGAACGATACCTCGCATCCGCTCGTATTCGACGTGTACCCGTATGCCACGACCAGCCCGGTGTACGTTTCGGTCGGCGGTAAAGCGGTGCGTTCGGCATCGGACGCAGATTATTTCCTGGCCTGGATAAAGCGCGTGCGGGAATCCGTCGATGCGCATGAAGCTTTCAACAATGTCGCGGAGCGGGAAACCATTCTCGCCAATTTGCAACGTGCGGAGCGGGTGTATGCCGCATGTCGCTGACGCGAACGTCGCTGCCGGGAACGGACAATGATTGCAGCTTTAAGATGCATCGCATTGGCGCTGCTGCTGTGCAGCCCTGTTGCCTGCACCCAGGAGTCGGCGGACGAAGAACTGGCCGTCGACATCCTGGCCGAGTTGATTGCAATCAACACGGCGCCGAGCGGTGGCAATGATACGCGCGCGGCGGTTGCTGCACTCGTCGGACACCTGCGAACTGCCGGTTTCGGCGACGACGAGATCTTCGTTCTGGCGGAGACGGAAAAACTTGCGAATCTCGTGGTTCGTTACCCGAGTCGCGAGCCCGCGCAAAAGCCGCTGCTGTTGATGGCGCATCTCGATGTCGTCGAGGCGAAGCGCGAAGACTGGTCCGTCAATCCTTTCGTCTTGACCGAAAGGGAGGGCTTCTACTACGGGCGCGGCGCGACCGACAACAAGGCAGGCGCCGCAATGCTGATTGCGAATTTCATCCGCCTGCGACGCGAGGGATTCGAGCCTGATCGGGACCTGGTTATCATGCTCACCGCTGACGAGGAGTCCACCGGCAATGCCGCGCAGTGGTTACTTGCACAGCATCGGGCGCTGGTGGACGCGGAATTTGCGCTCAATACCGACGGCGGACTCGTCATGTTCCGTGACGGCGCACCGCGTGCCTTTCTCATGCAGACCGCCGAAAAGATATTTGTCAGTTTTACCTTTGAAGCAACTGACCCGGGCGGTCACAGCTCGCTGCCGCGGGCCGACAGCGCCATTTCGCGATTGGCCCGCGCACTGGTCGACTTGCATCACCACCGCTTTCCGATCGATCTCAACGAAACGACGCGAGCGTTTCTGACCAGGTCGGCAGCGCTCGCGTCGCCCGACGACAAGGTGTTACTCGAGGCGCTGGTCGGCGACCGTCGGGACGATGAATTCGAGGAACGCCTGGCGGCTGCGCCGTACTACAATGCGCTCGCCCGAACGACCTGCGTTGCCACGCAGTTGTCCGGCGGGCATGCCGAGAATGCGCTGCCCCAGACCGCGCGTGCCGTCGTCAACTGCCGCGTATTGCCGCAGTCGTCCGCGGCGGCCGCGAAAGCCTCGCTGGAAGAACTCGCGACGCCGCACGCAGTTACCGTCACCCAGGTTGCGGAAGCGAAGCCGAGCCCGCCATCGCCGCTGGACGAAAAAATCGTAGGGCCTCTCTCGAAGCTGGCCAGCGAAATGTGGCCGGGCATCGTCGTGATTCCCGAGATGAGCACCGGCGCCACCGATGGCCTGTTCGTGCGCAGAGTCGGTATTCCCGTCTACGGCGTGTCGGCCATCGCAATGGACCCGGACGACATCCGGGCACACGGTCGGGACGAACGAATATCCGAACGGGCATTTCATGACGCACAGGAATTCTGGTACCGGCTGGTGAAAGCCTATTCGGCGCGTTAGCCGCTGAATTCCATCCTCAGCCTTCGCGGATTACGGCACCACGATGATCGTCTGGCCCTTTGCGAAGGCAAGAGCTGCGCGGCGCACGTCGTCGACGCCGGTATTGTCGAGGCGCCGGCGCAGCGAATCGGGCGTCGTTATTTCGCCGCGCCACAGCCAGTCTCGCGCGAGCGACGATGCCAGTTCCGCGTTCGACTGTGCGGCGCTGATCGCACGGCCGAGCAGGTGATTCTTCGCTTCCTCGACCTCCGCCGGTGTCGGCGGCTCTGTTTCGAGGCGCCGCAATTCATCGTGCAACACCCGTTTGAATGCAGCCACCTTGCCCGGATCGACGCCCGTAGCCAGCGTAATCCAGCCCGGCCCTCCGGCGGACCGGTATCGCGCGTCGATGTAATAGGCCAGGCCGCGGCGGGTGATCGCTTCGTTGCCAAGGCGACCGCCGTAGCCGTGACTCAGGACGTATAGCAGCAGCTGGTAGGCGTCGAAGTCCGTGTCGGTCGGCGCGGGTGCCGCAACAATGTAGCCGACGTGAGCCTGCGCGACGGGGATACCCAGGTTGATGACCCGCTCACCCGTGCCGATCGAAACCCGGTCTGTCGATGATCGCCTGCCGGGAGCGATATCACCGAATGCTGCTTCGAGCAATTGTCGCGCGTGTTGCACTTCGACATCACCGGTCACGACGATGAGCGATGGTGTCGGAAGCTCGCTGATTTCTGCAGGCGCGGGCCCTGCAAGCGCCGCGAACTCCTCGCCGAGCCGCGTTTGCGGATCGCTGGAAGACGGCGTCGCGGTTCGCACTTCGGGACGGTAGGCGCGCATGAAGGCGCGCGCATCATTAATCGCGATTTGAAAACCTGCAGGCCGCACCAGGCGATTCCACGCACTGTAACCGCTGACCGGATCCGCCGGATCCAGTTCATCCGTCGCGAGCGCCTGTCCCGGGAAAACGATTTTGAGAAACGCGGACGACGACAGATCCGAGTTCCTGATCAGCACGGGGATCCCGCGGCCGGTCCGGGTTGCGACCGGTGGCGGGGCCGGCAGCTCATCGCGCGCCAGTGGCTGAGTGGGGCCGGATAAATCGCTCCGCTTCGTAACAACCGCGTCCCGCATTGCGGCATCCGTTCGTTCACCCGGCAGGTACCAGGCAATCGTGCGCTGTTTCGGGTCGAGATATTTGCGGGCTATGCGATTTACGTCATCGGCCGTTACTAACGCGAGCCGTGCCGGCAACTCGAGGAATCGATCGAGCGCGTCGAAACCCCCATAAAACGCGAGTTGATGGGCGGCGTCCTCGGTGGTTTGCACGTCGAAAATCAGCTCATCCAGAACGTTGGACACGGCCGCGGCGACACGCTCCTGCGACACCCCGGATGCGCCGAGCGCTGCAAGGCGTTTGTCGATTTCGAATTCCAGTGCGTCGGTCGACTGCCCTTCCGCCGGACGGCCGCCGATGACGAAAACGTATTCCTGCGCGCTCGGCGGCAACCATGTCGTCAGGTCTTCACAGACGCCGTGGAGCCAGGCTGAAGGCTTTACGGGGGTGCCCCAGTCATTTTGCAAAAAGTTGACGCCGGAGCCACCGCCGAGAATTTCCTGAAGCACGAGAAACGCCGCAAAGTCCGCATCTGCGAACGCGGGCGCGCGATAGGCGATCATGAACTGCCGTCGCGGTGCGGCGCCGGCGATTTCGATTCGCCGTGCGCCTTCCTGCGGCGGCTCGCGGGTATGTGGCAATGGCGTTGCGTTCCTCCGTTCGAAGTCGCCGAACAACTCGTTTAACCGCTGGCGGGTACTGTCGCTGTCGAAATCGCCGACTACGGAGAGCACCGCATTTGCCGGATGATAGTGCTGTCTGTAGAAAGCAAGTACATCGGCGTGCGTAATGCTGTGGATATCGTCTGCTAAACCGATCGTGTTGTTGCGATACGGGTGCGCAAGAAACGACGTGAACATCAGCGCGTCGAACAGCATCGCACCGGGGTCGTTTTCGTACATGTGCATTTCTGCGAGCACTGCACCTCGTTCCGCCTCGATTTCCTCCGCATCGATGTCGAGTCGTGCCATGCGGTCCGCTTCGATGCGCAGCAGCAGATCCAGATCTTCTTTCGGTGCGGTCGCGTAGTAAGTGGTCTCGTCAGTCCAGGTGTAGCCGTGCCATTCGCCGCCTCGGGCATAAATTCGGCTGACAACTTCCGTATCCGGAAAGTTTTGCGTTCCGCGAAAGGCCATGTGCTCGACAAAGTGTGCGAGCCCGGTCTTTCCCGTCACTTCGTTGCGGGCGCCGACGCGATATAGCATCTGTACGCTGACGACGGGAAAATTGCTATCTTCGAGCAGTACGACGGTCAGCCCGTTGTCCAGTTGACTGACTTCAGCATTGCGCAGATCGAGGGCGGCAACAGCCTGGCCGCACAAAGACAATGCGAGCAGGGCAAAGATCAATTTACCAACACGCGACGTCGGGCAGTCTGATGTCTTAGTCAAGGCGGGCACCGGTGCAAGATTTCATTTGGCCCAAGCTTATCACCTGGGGCGCCACGGGCACCTCGGCTTCTCCGTGGTTCATGCTGCGTATCGCAACGATCAACGCTCGAAGGGGCGGCTTGCACAAAGCGCGGAAAATTTCTACGTAACCCAGCCGGGCCGGCGCCCGGCAGGGGTTGTGGATTTTGCAATCTATCCCGGCGTATGAAGCGACCTCAAGTCGTTCGGTGTTTTTTCACGTCGCCACGGCGCTTGGCGACATAGTCTTCCAGTTGTCGCTGCGCGCTGTCGAATGCGTCTCTGACCACGACATAGGGATCTTCGTGTGAATGATTTTTGTCGGCCGATCGCTGCACGATTAATTCGTTGCCGGGCACGGTCAACTTGATGCGCAGGTGATGCAGGTTCCCTTTGTGGTGGTGTTTGTGCGGTGATTCGATAACGACACTGCAACCAACGATGTCGTCACAGAACTTTTCCAGTTTCGCTGCACGTTGGCGTACCTGGGATTCCAGTGCCGGCGACGGGTCCATGTGTCTGAAGGTGATTTCGAATGGCTTTTTCATTGACCTGAATTATCGCAATAAGGCTCCTACGCTGCGCTGTGACGAGACACCAAATGCTCGGCTTCATAGTCGAGCTGCCTGGTGAGCATTTCGCTCAGGTTTTGGTGCATCACCGCCATCGATTCGATGACGTTGTCCAGCGTAACGATGCCGGCAATTTCGTCCTCGTGCATCACGACCACACGGCGGACGCCATGCTCCTTCATCACCTCGGTGATTGTAACCAGGTCGGCATCTGCGTCGACCGAAACCGGGGCGCGCGTGCTCAGGTCTGCAACCGTGACCTCATCCAGATTCAAATCGCAGGCGAGGGCATGTACGACGATATCACGGTCGGTGATCACGCCGACCGGGCGCTCCCTGTGACCGTCAGCGCGGATAATAAGCAAGTCGCCAACACCCTTTTTACGCATCTCCTTCGCGGCTGCGAGCAAAGTCGCGGACGCGTCGATGGTCACCAGCATGGGCGGGCTGATGTCGATGGCTCGCATGTGCGACTCCTTGTCAATTGCGGTGCAAGGCCGCTCCGGCAGTGAATGCCGTCATGGCTAGTTATGCGTCTGGCGCGTACGGTTTTGAAGTAGTAGATATGCCTATAGGTCTCACTGACCATGCAAGTGAAGTCGCGCCGAATAAAAAAATCCCCGCACGAAGCGGGGATAAGCTTGGGGTCGCGCATCTCTGCGCGTTGGGGGATTCGGTCGTTTTCTTAAAAATCGTCCAGCAGGATCAGCCCGAATTCGGCCGCACCGGGAAGCGGGTCCCTGGCGATCGCCGTATAAATGCCACCGTCTGCAATCGAAATCGTGGCGGGACCGATCGCGGCGGTCTTGGAGCCGGTGGGCGTTACCGTGACGTCGTAGTCGCCGGCCGGAAGCGCCAGGAAGCCCGTGTTCGCTTTGAACGGAACGTTTTCGAGCGTCGGCTCCTCCGCATTGATGTCGGCACCTACGGCGGTTACATAGATATCGACGTCGGCGGCGGTTGGAGACGCATGCACGATACGAACTTTCGCGTTGGTCGCCACGCGCCGCGGGTCATCCGAGAGGATCAACGCCTCGATGTTCGCCAACTCGTCGACGGCAAGGATCGAGTAACGGGTGCCCGCGTCCAGCGTCAGGTCGACAGGGCCGATGGCTATTGCACCGGGGTTTCCGGCGACCGTCACCGAGACGTTATACGTGGCGCCCGGGACCTCGACGAAGCCCGTGGCATCGGGATAGGCCAGTCCGGGTACCAATACGTTACCGTCGACGATGACATCGACGTCCGGCGCATCGGGTGATGCGTGTACGACCTGAAATGACGTCGGCGTGTTCACATCGAGAAGTTCGAGTGAGCCGCTGCCAGTCATTGCCACGAGTGTCACGGCCGCCGGACCGCCGCTGGTGTTGGGAACTGCGGTCAGCAGCAGATCGTCGCCATCGTTCAGCGTGATGGTGCCGGAGTCGTACACGACGGTAGTAGCATCGCCGGCCAGGGTGACGCGAACCTGGTAATCACCGGCCGTAACCTCAGCCGGGCCAATCGTCTCCTTGAACGAGAACGTGCCTACCGGCGCGCTCGCTGCGAGATCGGCGCCCGGCGTGGTCACGTACACGTCGACTTGCGGGGCTGCGGCAGCACCGTGCAATGCCAGCAAACGCGCCGCGCCAGCACTGACTGCGGTATCCGGCTGGCTGACGACGACGGGCTCAATGTCCGCCACCGAATTGACCGCTGCGATGGTGTAGACGGTGTCTGCGGCGAAATCAAGATCGACAGGTCCAATGACGGTCGCGTCGCCACCCGGGAGGATGCCATCGACGCGAATCGAGTAGCTTCCTGCCTGCAGGCCGATGCGTTGCGATCCGGTCTTGTAGTCCACGTCGCCGAGAACTTCGTTGCCATTGACGAAAACATTGACCGCCGGCGCGTCAGGTGAGCCGTGCAATACCTGAACACTGGTCGTCTCAGCTGCCGGTGCCGAGCCAGGTTGCGGCTGCTGCGCAACCGGATTGCTGTCCGAGCTGCACGCGGCCAAAACCAGCGCGGCGCATGCAACAAGATATCTGCCTGCAAACTTCATCATGAATTCCTTCGTGTTGGCTGTGTAAAGTCGGACGCAAGTTTCCACGAGCCGCAGGCTTAAAGGGTTTCGAGGCCGTATCAGATTGTTTCCAAATGTTTCTGCAGGCAGCGGCCTGCGCATGTGGCGGTATCTGGCGTTATGATTGTCCTATGACAAAGGTCCTTATCATCGACGACGACCGGAAGCATTCGGAGTTACTGCAGGCCTACTTCAAACGCTTCGGCATCAGCTTGATCTGCGCCTATGAAGCAGAGGAAGGATTCAAAAAGCTCAATCGCGAAGAGCCTGACCTGTTGTTGCTGGATGTGATGCTTCCCGGAAAGGACGGCTTTGAAATCTGCAGGGAAGTCCGCAAGACCAGCGGCATCCCGATCATCATGCTCACGGCCCGCGGCGATGTGTTTGACCGGGTATCGGGTCTGGAGATCGGTGCCGACGACTACATTGCCAAGCCGTTCGAACCGCGAGAGCTGGTCGCGCGAATTCAGGCGTTGCTTCGTCGCGCGGAGTCGACGGGCGCCAGCATGCGCCGTCTCGATTTCCACGGCTTGTCCATCGATACGGAATCGCGTTCGGTCAAGGTCGATGGCGAGGATGTCGACCTGACGTCCATGGAATATGAATTGCTGCTTATCCTCGCACGCCGTCCCGGAAAAAAGCTGTCGAGGGACGACATCCTGAGTGAGCTGCGGGGAATCGATGCGGCGATTCTAACCCGCTCCGTCGACATCATGGTCAGTCGTTTGCGGCAGAAGCTCGGCGATTCCGTCAAGCCGCCGCGGTTCATTCAGACCGTTTGGGGCCGGGGTTATTCCTTCGTAGGTGTTCCGCAGCAAGATGCTTAGAAGCCTTTCTCGCTCGCTCTCATTCCGGCTGCTGATCATATTCCTGGTGCTGGGCGGATTGTTTGTGATCGGCACGGGCAAGGCGATACAGTGGTTTTACAACAGCGATGAAATCCGCGGCCTGATCAGCGGGCACCTCTCTCTGCACGTGAATTACGTGCGCGAGGACATCGGTGTGCCACCCAGGATAGACCGCGCCATCGCCATTACCGAACGGGTCCCGGTCGACATTCGTATTCTCGGGCCCAGCATCGACTGGGCTTCTGACCCGAACTTTCCACGCCTCGAACAGCTCGACTTCGGGCCCAGCCCGCGATTCAGCGACGACCCCGCTGCATGGGCAGACCCGTTGCAGGGCGTCGATTTTGCGGGACTCGATGACCATAACTTTCTGAGGATGCGGCAGGGTGGCTACGATATCGTGGTGTCCTCGCCGCGAATTTCCGATGTGCAGGAGGGTCCGGCACTGGTGCCGCTGATTCTCGGCCTTGGCCTGTCATTCCTGTTGCTTGCTTACGGTGCCGTACAGTGGCTGTTTCGGCCCATTCGGCAGATTCGCGAGGGCGCGGCACAGATAGGCAGTGGCATCTTCGATCACCGGATTGAAAGAATTCGCAGCGACGAACTCGGCGACCTGGCGTCCGATATCAACCGCCTCGCGAGCGACGTCGAAAACATGCTCGATGCAAAACGTGCTTTGTTGCTCGGCATCAGTCACGAATTGCGGACACCGTTGTCGAGGATGCGGCTCGCGCTCGAATTCCTGGACGACGACGAACACGTCGAAAACCTGCGCGCGGAAATTGCGGAAATGGAAAAGATCGTTGTCACCTTACTGGAGGCAGAGCGACTAAACAGCCGTCACGCGCGACTCTCGCGGTCGCAAGTCGCGATTTCCGACCTGGTGAATGATCTGATGGACGATTTTTTTTCCCGGGACAAGGAGCGGATCCGCGTCGATGTGCCTGAGGAGCCGTTGCGCGTGAATATCGACGAGGCGCGTATTTGCCTGCTGCTAAAAAACTTGCTCAGCAATTCGTTGCGCTATTCAAAGCCCGAAGATGGACCGATCGAGCTGAAAATTTCCAGCGATACAAACGACCTGATCATGACCGTGACCGACCACGGCCCCGGATTCTCGGCGGAACAGGCGAGGCATATTGGAGAGCCTTTTTACCGCGGCGACCCGTCGCGCACCCGGGAATCAGGCGGCACGGGGCTCGGGCTCTACCTGGCGACCCTGGTGGCAAAAGCCCATGGCGGCACGCTGGTCTTGCGGGACACCGGCGATCACGGGGCCTGCTTCGAAGTTCGTATACCCCTGCATGAGCAATCGTCTTCTGAAGCCTAATCGTTTCAGTATGTAAACGAATGTAACAATACAGCCTGGCTCATTGTTGCCTCTCATTGCCGTTTGTATATTAGCGTGCAATTAATTCTGGAGGCCGCCATGAGCGCCATTACCGAAAAAGCTGTCGACTGGACCGAATCGGGCCTGGTTCCCGATTCCGTCATTCGTGCCGGAATCCGTCGGCTGCTCGAATCAAAACGCAAGGAAATTCATTCCGGCGACGTCGTATACGCGGCGAGCGCCCTGAATCGCTTTGTCGAAATGATGAACGCGTCACCGATCGCATTGGTGCCGGACATCGCCAACGAGCAGCACTACGAAGTGCCGGCCGCGTTTTTCGAGCAGGTCATGGGCGACCACCTCAAGTACAGCTGCTGTTACTGGGCCAACGACGTCGACGACCTTTCGGCGGCCGAGCAGGCGGCGCTCGAAGTCACCGTCGAGCGGGCCCACATCAAGGACGGCATGCGCATCCTCGACCTGGGATGCGGCTGGGGTTCACTATCCCTCTGGCTGGCCACACATTTCCCACGCGCGTCGATCACCGCCGTCTCGAATTCCGCGTCGCAGCGGGATTTTATCCTCGCCCGCGCCAAGCAACGCATGCTGAATAACATCGAGGTGATCGTCAGCGACATGAACGACTTTGAAACCGAGCAATTTTTCGATCGCGTGGTCTCTGTCGAAATGTTCGAGCACATGCGCAACTACGGCGAACTGTTCCGGCGTATCGACAACTGGCTCCGACCCGACGGTCGCTTCTTTATGCACATTTTTTCTCACCGCACGACGCCCTATGAGTTTATCGACAATGGGCCGACCGACTGGATGAGCCGGCATTTCTTTACCGGCGGGATCATGCCGAGCGCCGATCTGCCGCTGCGGTTTGCCGAGCATCTGAAAATCGATCGCTGCTGGCGATGGAACGGCCGGCACTATGCGCGCACTTGCAACGCCTGGCTCGAGAACATGGACGCCAGGGAGGCGCAAATCATGATCGCACTCGAACAGTGCTATGGCAGCGAAAACGCATCCCTGTGGTGGCAACGGTGGCGCATATTTTTCATGGCCTGTGCCGAACTATTCGATTACGACGAAGGTAACGAATGGTTCGTCAGTCACTACCGTTTCAGGAAGGCGGCCAGCTGACATGTTATTGCTGACAAACGTCGTTGCTTTCGAAGTTGCATGGTTCGCCTCGGTTTTCGGCGGCGCCAACCAGATGCCATGGCTTGGCCCATTGGCGGTGTTGGCCGTGTTGCTGTTTCACTTTCAAGCGGCACGCAAGCCGTTCGAGGAAATGCTGCTGGTTTGCGCTTGTGCAATTATCGGCGCGACTTTCGACAGCCTGCTGGTCGCTGCGGGCTGGGTTACTTTTTCATCCGGGGTGTTCAGCGACTATTTGACCCCGTACTGGATCATCACGATGTGGATGCTGTTCGGGACCACGCTCAACGTTTCGATGCGCTGGTTGCGTCGCAAGCCGCTATCGGCGGCAGCCGTCGGTTTCATCGGCGGGCCGGTCGCGTACCTCGCCGGTGAGAAGCTTGGCGGTATTTCGCTGACCGAGCCCGTGCTCGCAATTGCAGCACTCGGCTTCGGCTGGGCGGCCATATTACCGCTGCTGGTTCGGCTGTCGGAGGATCTCGATGGCATGCCTGGGCGCAGGCGAAACTGGATTGCGGAGCCAGTGTCATGACCGGTCTCGTTTATCTCGATGCCCTGGTGCTGATTGTTGCCGTCGCTGTCGCTGGCTGGCTGGTCAGTTTGTACAAGGACGACGTCAGTTTCGTCGACAGTTTGTGGTCGCTGTTTTTCCTCGGCGCCGCGCTGCTGTTTGCCGTCGATGCAGAAACGCTGTCGGCCCGGGGCTGGTTGGTCTTGTCGCTGGTGGCGATCTGGGCTGTCCGCCTGTCCGCTTACATCACGGCGCGAAACTGGGGCGAAGAGGAAGACTATCGCTACCAGAAAATCCGCGAGAATAACCAACCGGGATTCGCGCTGAAATCTTTTTATATCGTGTTCGGTCTGCAAGGCCTGCTCGCGTGGATCATCTGCTTGCCATTGCTTTCGGCGATCACTTCAACGGCCGCGCTGTCCTGGATCGATCTGGCGGCGGCGCTTCTGTGGCTCGTCGGATTCGTGTTCGAAGCCGGTGGCGATTACCAGCTGTGGCGATTCAAGCGTGATCAAGCGAATTCCGGACGCGTACTCGACAGCGGCTTGTGGCGCTACACGCGGCACCCGAATTATTTCGGCGATTTCTGTATCTGGTGGGCATTCTACTTGTTCGCCGTTGCGGCAGGCGGCTGGTGGAGCATTGTGTCGCCGATCCTGATGAGTTTCCTGCTTCTCAAGGTATCCGGCGTCGCCATGCTCGAGAAAACGATTACCGATCGTCGCCCTGAATACGCGGAATACATAAGCAGGACCAACGCTTTTTTTCCAGGACCGCGCCGGACAAACAATTCAATGAAGGAGGTCAGCTCATGAAGCGCAAGTATCTTGGATTTCTGGTGATGGGGCTGTTCGCGCTCGCATTCGCGTCCGAAGCGCCCGCAAACGAGGTTGCCCGGTACGATTTCAATGTGTACCTGAATGACAAGAGAGTCGGCAGCCACGTCTATCAGATCCGGGAAGTCGACGGGGTCCGCCAGGTCTTGAGTGAAGCCAGCTTCAAGTACCGGATCCTGTTCATTCCGGCATATCGCTATGAGCACCGCAACGCCGAGCGTTGGTCGGGCAACTGCCTGTTGGAAATGGATGCCAAAACCAATGCGAACGGCGACCGAATCGAAGTATCCGGCGAACGCACCGACAGCGGTTTTCGCATCGAGAAAGAGGAGGGCCAGGTCGAGCTTCCCGAATGTGTCATGTCGTTCGCCTACTGGAACCCGGATTTTCTCGAGCAGAATCGCCTGCTCAATCCACAGACCGGCGAATACCTCGATATTGACGTAGAAGCAGTCGGCGACGAGGTGCTCGAGATCCAGGGACGGTCTGTCGCTGCTACCCGCTACAAGCTCACGGCAAAGAACGTCGAACTGGACTTGTGGTATTCGGATGACATGCAGTGGCTGGCGCTCGAATCTGTCGCCAAAGGCGGCAACATCATCCGCTATGAGTTGAGCTGACATGGCAAGCGCGCGTCGTTATTTCCTGCTTGGGTGCGCAATCGCGATGTTGTCAGGCTGTGCGGCAAAGGGGCCGGAAATGCAAACAGTTGACTACGTAGACCTGGATCGATTCATGGGTCGCTGGTATGTGATCGCCAATATTCCGACGTTCCTGGAAAAAGGCGCACACAACGCGGTGGAGACATATCGCATGAACGAGGATGGGACGATAGCGACGACCTTTACCTTCAGAAAGGACGGATTCGACGGCAAGCGGAAGGAATACAATCCCAAAGCGTTCGTTCTCGACGAAGACTCCAATGCGCGCTGGGGCATGCGCTTCGTCTGGCCTATCAAAGCGGACTACCGCATCGTGTATCTCGACGACGAGTATTCGAAGACCGTTATCGCGCGTCAAAAACGGGACTTCGTCTGGATCATGGCTCGCACGCCGACTATCGGCGATGCCGAATACGACGAGCTGGTGAATTTCGTCGAATCCATCGGTTATGACACGAGCGAATTACAACGCGTGCCGCAGAGCTGGTGATTCGATGAAAATAGCGATTATTGGCACCGGCATCGCCGGCAACGTGGCGGCTTACAATCTGCGCAAGGAGCACGACATTACCGTGTTCGAAGCCGCTGGCTATGTCGGTGGCCACACAAACACTGTCGACGTCTATGAAAACGGCCGGCAATTCGCCGTGGATACCGGGTTTATCGTCTTCAACGACCGCACCTACCCGAATTTCGTACGACTCCTCAAGGAAATCGGCCAGCAATCACAGCCGAGTGAAATGAGCTTCAGTGTGCAGGCCGAGGAGGGCGCGCTCGAATACAGCGGATCGTCCCTGAATGCATTGTTCGCGCAGCGGAGGAATATTCTCAAACCCCCGTTCTATCGCATGATCAAGGACATACTGCGCTTCAATGAAGCGACAATGCGAAATTCCGCAAGCCTCAATGAGTACGGGAACCTGGGTGAATACTTGTTTGCCAACGGCTACAGCAGCGAATTCATAGACAATTATCTCGTACCCATGGCAGCGGCGATCTGGTCGGCAGAACCGGCGTCAATTCTGAAGATGCCGGTCCGCTTCCTGGTACGCTTTTTTGCCAATCACGGATTGCTGCAGTTACGCGACAGGCCCATATGGTGCGTGATCAAGGGCGGGTCGCGCGAGTACGTGAAAAAACTGGTCGCAGGTCACGCCGACCGCATCCGGCTCAACAGTGCCGTCAAATCAGTGCGCAGATTCGACGACGGCATCGAATTGTACTCGGCGACAGGCGGTCGTGAGAGATTCGATTTCGTGTTCATCGCCTGCCACAGCAACCAGGCACTGTCGATGCTGGACGATCCGACACCGAATGAGCGTGACGTCCTTGGGGCGATTCGCTACCAGTCCAACGAAGCGATATTGCACACCGACGATTCGTTAATGCCAAGCCGGCGTCGCGCCTGGGCTGCATGGAACTATCACCTGCCGAAGGATCACACACGGCACGTTGCGGTGACCTATAACATGAATATCCTGCAGGACCTCGATGCAGAAAAGCAATACCTGGTCACGCTGAATAACGATGAGCGTATCGACCCGCGAAAGGTCATTCGACGGGTGGAGTACGAACATCCCATTTATTCGCGGAACGCCGTGGCGGCACAGCAGCGCCAGGCTGCACTCAACATAGATCGCACGTTTTATTGCGGTGCTTACTGGCGCAACGGTTTTCACGAGGACGGTGTGGTCAGCGCGCTCGACGCCGTACAACATTTCGAACAAAGGCTACTGGATGAACAGCTGTATCTACGAAGGGCGAGTTAAACACGCTCGCCAAAAGCCGGCCAGGCATCAGTTCAGTTATCGGCTGTTCATGATGTATCTCGATCTGGACGAATTGCCCGGGTTGTTCAAGCGGCGCTGGTTGTGGTCGGTCACGCGCCCTGCCATCGCGCGCTTTCGGCGCGGCGATCACCTCGGAGCAAACGACAGACCGCTTGTGGACTGTGTTCGCGAGCTGGTCGAGCGGGAAACCGGCAAGCGGCCAGATGGTCCCATCCGTCTGCTCACGAACCTTGCCTATTTCGGCTATTGCTTCAATCCCGTCAGTTTCTACTATTGCTTTTCGAAAGATGGTGCGAAGGTCGAGTTCATCGTTGCGGAGGTCAATAACACGCCGTGGGGAGAGCAGGACAGTTATGTCCTCGAATGCGGCGATGGCGTCGTGGCAAAAAAGGCCTGGCGATTTCGTCCGCTGAAAAAGATGCACGTTTCGCCCTTCATACCCATGGACATCGAATACACCTGGGCACTCTCGGCTCCCGCAGACCATCTGTCTGTTTTCATGGCCGATTCGAAAGATGGCGAACGCATACTCGAGGCTACGCTGATGCTGCGACGCAAGGAGATCAACGCGGTCTCACTGGCGAGCGTATTGCTGCGGTTCCCGTTGATGACAAGCAAGGTAATTCTTGCAATTCATTGGCAGGCGTTACGTCTCTGGCTCAAGCGTTGCCCGGTTTATGAGCATCCAGCGTTACAAAAAGAGGCCATGTCCAGATGAGTGCGAGACTGATATCAGCCCCCGAAACGCGACTGGAGACACGGTCTGCGAAAGCAGGCGCCCTGGAGAATATGGCGCGACGCATCGTATTTTCCCGTCTCGAAAAACTCGACGAAGGACAAATCACTGTTCGTGAGCAGGGTTCGTTGGTGAGCTTCGGAAAGCTGTCGGAAGAATTCCCGATGACTGCGGAAATCGTCGTGCAAAAGCCGCAGTTCTATAGCGATATTGCTTTCGGTGGGTCGATCGGGGCCGGCGAATCGTACATGCACGGCTGCTGGACATGCGATGACCTGACGACGCTGCTGCGTATCGTGATACGTAACCGGGACGTGCTGGAGATGATCGATTCCGGTTTGTCGCTGCTCAGCAAACCGCTACAGAAGTGTTTTCATGCCCTGAAAAGGAACACGCGCGGTGGCAGCCGCAGGAATATCGCTGCGCATTATGACCTGGGTAATGACTTCTACCGTCTGTGGCTCGATAGCAAGATGATGTACTCCTGTGCCTGGTTCGAGTCGCCCGGCGCATCGCTGGAGCACGCATCGACCGCGAAGCTCGAACGTATCTGCCGCAAGCTCGATCTCAGGGAGAGCGATTCAGTGCTCGAAATCGGCACGGGCTGGGGTGGCATGGCGATTCATGCTGCCAGGCATTACGGATGTCACGTCACCACGACGACCATATCCCGGCAACAGTACGATCACGCGCGCCAGGCCATTCGCGACGCAGGGCTCGAGGACAAGATCACACTGTTATTCAAGGACTACCGGGACCTCGAGGGTCGCTACGACAAACTGATATCGATCGAAATGATCGAAGCCGTCGGTCATGAATATCATGAGGTCTTTTTCAGGAAATGCCAGGAGCTGCTGAAGCCGGATGGGCAGATGCTGTTGCAAACCATCACCATCGCCGATCAACGCTATGAGCAATACAAGAATGATGTCGATTTTATCAAGCGATATATTTTTCCCGGCGGCTGCCTGACGTCGGTCACAGACATGGCCCGGGTGATGACAAAGCACACCGATATGCGCATGGTCCACCTGGAAGACATCGGCCTTCATTACGCTGCGACCTTGCGTCATTGGCACCGGCGGTTCAATGCCAGTATCGATGACGTCAAGGCGCTGTGCTATAGCGACGAGTTCATCCGTATGTGGAGATTCTATTTTTGCTACTGTGAAAGCGCCTTCCTGGAAAGGGTGATCGGTGACGCACAGATATTATTTGCACGAGCGGCGTCGCAACGGAATCAACATGGGGCAGAACTTGTTTTGTGAAGTCGGGTGAATGACACTGTCACACGCAAGCATGTCGGTAAACCAAGGACACCATTCATGATTTCACGCCGTGAACTCATTTTGAAATCGATTGCTGCCGGTGCGGCGGCGACGCTGCCACCGGCGCTGGCCAGGGCGCTTGAAGGCGATATCATCACCCGGGAAATTCCCTCGAGCGGCGAGCGCATACCGATCGTCGGTCTCGGAAGCTCCGCGACATTTCGAAGCGTGGCACAAAGCGACGACGTTTCGGCACTGCGTGAAGTCCTCGAAACGCTATTGGAAAACGGCGGCACCGTGTTCGACACGGCACCCAGCTACGGCGCGTCCGAGCAGGTCGCGGGCAAGCTGGTTCAGGAGCTGGGCGCGACCGACAGGATATTCTGGGCAACCAAAGTGAATGTCGCGGGGCGTGGCGGCGGCTCGGCGGATCCGGCGCGGGCGCGCGCGCAGATCGAGCGATCTTTCAGTTATGTCGGCAAAGAGCCGATCGACCTGATCCAGGTGCATAACCTGGGGGACGTGCCGACGCAACTTGGAATATTGAACGAACTCAAGCAGGACGGTCGTATTCGCTACACCGGCGTTACCTACACCGGCGCGGAACGATACCCGGACCTTGCCAGGGTAATGAGGAACGAGCCGATCGACTTCATCGGCGTCGATTACGCGGTCGACGACACCGAGGCGGCAAAGGAAATACTGCCGTTGGCCCGGGACCGGGGCATCGCCGTACTGGTCTACGTGCCGTTCGGGCGCAGCCGCCTGTGGCGGCGGGTTCGCGGCCGCGAGGTCCCGGCTTGGGCGGCCGAGTTCGGTGCCTCGAGCTGGGCGCAGTTCTTCATCAAGTATTGTGCTGCACACCCGGCAGTAACCGCGGTCACACCGGCGACCAGCAAGGCCAGGAATATGCTGGACAACATCGGCGCCGCCTATGGCGAACTGCCGGATGCGGCCATGCTGCGCCGCATGGAGCAACTGGTCGATTCGCTTCCCGCCGCCTGATCGGTCACGACGCGACACGACAACCCGCTGGCATTATTATCTGGCATCGAATCGATGCGGGCGGTGATGCATGCCAGGACTGTATTTCGAAGAATTCTCGGTAGGCCAGACCTTCAGGCACGGCATTACCCGAACGATTACCGAGGCCGACAACGTCTGGTTCAGCGCGCTGACCCACAATCCCGCGCCCTTGCATCTCGATGCCGAGTACATGAAGGACAGCGAATTCGGCGAGCGGATTGTCAACAGCTGCCTGACGCTGGCTTTCATGGTCGGCATATCCGTCGGTGACACCACCGTTGGCACCACCGTTGCCAATCTCGGCTGGGACGAAGTTCGTTTCCCAAAGCCGCTGTTTCACGGCGATACCATCCACATCGAAACGGAAGTGCTGGATGTCAGGGACAGTAAGTCGCGTCCGGAAAACGGCATCGTGACCTTCGCGCATCGTGCCTACAACCAGCGCGACGAGCTGGTGGGCGAGTGCAAGCGCACGGCGCTGATGAAGCGGAAACCGAGGTGAGCAGGAGCTTCCTGTTCGTTCCGGCAGACAGCGAGTCGAAACTCGACAAGGCTGCCGGCTGCGGTGCGGATGCATTGATCCTGGATCTCGAAGACTCGGTCCCGGTCGATGCGCGGCCTAAAGCCCGCGAACTCGCCGCCGAATTCTTGAATCGAGGTAAGCACCCGGAAACATGGGTGCGCATCAACCCGCTCGCAAGCGAAGATGCCTTGCTGGATCTGCAGGCCGTGATGCCGGCGCGGCCACACGGCATCGTATTGCCGAAGCCGGAATCTGCGGCCGACGCCAGGCTGCTCTCGAAGTTATTGCTGGTACACGAAGAGGAAAACGGTCTCGGGCACGGTGTGACGGCCATTCTTCCGATTGCAACGGAGCGCCCCGCGGCGCTGTTTTCGATGGACGGCTACGCGGATACGACACGCCGGCTGGCCGGGCTCACCTGGGGCGCCGAGGATCTGAGCGCGGCACTGGGGGCCTCGGCGAACCGTGACGGCGATGGCAACTGGCTGCCTCCGTACCAGCTGGCGCGCTCGCTGTGCCTGCTGGCGGCCGCGGCCGCCGCGATACCCGCGATCGATACGGTGTTCACGGATTACAAGGACGCCAGGGGACTGGCAGCCTATGCGGCCGCTGCGCGGCGTGACGGATTCGAAGGCATGCTGGCAATCCATCCCGGGCAGGTCGGGATCATCAACGAGGCGTTCGTTCCGACCGACGACGAAACCGAACGTGCGCAACGCATCGTGGACCTCTTTGCAGCCAACCCGGATGCGGGTACGCTCGGGCTGGACGGCGAAATGATCGACCGCCCGCACTGGCTGCAGGCGAAAAGAATCCTGGAAACAGCGAGCCGGCTCAAATGACGCCTGATCGGCGATAACAACAACAGGAAATCAACATGGGCAAGATCCACAAGGTAGCGGCGGAGGTCGCGAAACGTGCGCATATCGACGCGGCCGGCTACGAAAAGATGTACCGAAGATCCGTCGACGACAACGAAGCCTTCTGGGCCGAGCAAGCGCAGCGTATTGACTGGATCAAGCCGTTCACCCGGGTAAAGGATGTCAGTTTCGACAAGGACGACCTGCATATCCGCTGGTACTACGATGGCACGCTGAACGTTTGCTACAACTGCGTCGATCGCCACCTTCAGAGTAAAGGCGATGACGCGGCTTTGATCTGGGAGGGCGACGATCCGGCCCGCGACCTGACGATCACTTATCGCGAACTACACGGACGCGTATGCAAATTCGCCAATGTCCTCAAGAAAATCGGCGCTAAGAAGGGCGATCGCATCACGATTTACATGCCGATGATCCCTGAGACCGCAGTCGCGATGCTTGCCTGCGCACGCATCGGCGCGATCCACTCGGTGGTTTTTGGCGGCTTTTCGCCGGACGCGCTCGCCGGGCGCATCCACGATTGCGAATCGACTATCGTCATCACTGCCGACCAGGGTGTGCGCGGCGCAAAGACGGTTCCGCTCAAGGCCAACGTCGATGCGGCGGCAGAACATGGGGACGTCAGCACCCTGCAAAAGGTCCTGGTCGTCAGGAATACCGGTGGCGAGATCGGCTGGGTCGAGGGCCGGGACGCCTGGCTGCACGAGCTCGAAGACGAGGTCGATACCGATTGCCCTTGCGAGGAAATGGCTGCGGAGGACCCGCTGTTTATCCTCTATACCTCGGGCTCGACCGGAAAACCGAAGGGCGTGCTGCACACCACCGGCGGCTACCTGGTGTATGCGTCAATGACGCACGAATACGTGTTCGACTATCACCCCGGCGATATCTACTGGTGCACCGCGGATGTCGGTTGGGTGACCGGGCATAGCTACATTGTTTACGGACCGTTGGCGAACGGCGCCATCACCCTGATGTTCGAGGGATTGCCCAATTATCCAACGGCCTCGCGATTCTGGGAGATCTGTGACAAGCACGAGGTGAACATCTGTTACACCGCGCCGACCGCGATCCGCGCGTTGATGCGCGAGGGCGACGAGCCGGTCAAGAGGACCTCGCGAAAGTCGCTGCGCCTGCTCGGCTCGGTCGGCGAGCCGATCAACCCGGAAGCCTGGGAGTGGTATTTCAACGTGGTCGGTGATGGCCGTTGTCCGATCGTCGATACCTGGTGGCAGACGGAAACCGGCGGCATACTGATTACGCCGCTTCCCGGGGCGACAGACCTCAAGCCGGGATCCGCAAGCAAGCCGTTCTTCGGCATTCAACCTGCAATCGTCGACGGTAAGGGCAAGCTGCTCGACGGTGAGGCCGAAGGCGTCCTGGTGCTGCTCGACAGCTGGCCCGGGCAGATGCGCACCGTGTACGGCGACCACCAGCGATTCGTCGACACCTACTTCGCCACGTTTCCCGGTAAATATTTCGCGGGCGATGGTGCACGCCGTGACGCGGACGGCTATTACTGGATTACCGGCCGCATAGATGACGTGTTGAACGTTTCCGGACACAGGATGGGCACCGCGGAAGTGGAAAGCGCGCTGGTCGCGCACAAGTGCGTCGCGGAAGCCGCGGTTGTCGGTTTTCCCCATGATATCAAGGGGCAGGGGATCTACGCCTACGTCACCTTGATGGATGGCGTCGAAGCGACGGACGAACTGCTCGCAGAGTTACGCCAGTGGGTGCGCAAGGAGATCGGTCCGATCGCGACGCCGGATTTCATTCAGTGGGCGCCGGGGCTGCCGAAAACGCGATCCGGCAAGATCATGCGCCGCATTCTGCGCAAGGTCGCGGAAAACGACTACCGCAACCTGGGCGATACCTCCACGCTTGCCGACCCGGCCGTGGTCGAGCACCTGGTCGAAAACCGCATGAATCGTTGAGACCGTTTCTAAAAATTATCTTCGTAGGACGCTTCCGCCGTCTGGTCGACCAGTTCTTCCTTGTCGTATTTGGCGGTGACCTTTTCGATGACCGGTTTCTTTTTCGGTTTGGCCTGGCGCTGCAGCTTTGCCGCTTGAGCAATGTGCTTTTCGTAGGCGCGCACGAAGTCGTCGGCAAACTGATGCGGCAGCGTGCCGATACTCTGCTCGGTCATGATCGGATATAAATCGCAATACAGTTGCCAGTATTTGAGCTGATTTTTTGCCTTGAACAACTTGCTGCTTTCCAGGGTTCGATCGAAATTTTCCTGTAGCGTTTCCGGATTGAAGCGCTCGATATATTCGACGAATGCGCTCATCATCGCTTCGACCATGGCGCCCTGGTGAATTTTCAAATCGTTACAGACTTCGCGAACCGCTTCGACGGGCCCCAGGTACTCGCCTTGCTTGCCGATCAATAGCTGCATCATCGAATCGCGAGTGTTCTCGGCGACCTTCAGCGGATTGTTGTGCTTGGGCATGACAGTGGTCTGGTCGAGCCTGAACATTGCCTTGACGCCGCCACGCCGTGCCAGCAGATCCGAGGTTCCGTCGACGAACTCTTTCAGCACCTTGCCGGCGTTTTCCATGACTTCGTAGGGGTCGGTGGTCGGGTGCAGATCGGCGCGGCTGATCTCGAGTCCGCGCATGAACGCATCGAGCAACTTTGCGACATCTGCGTGCTTTTGTTCCTTCTGCGACGGGGCGGGGGCAAACGGGTTTGGCTGGTCGTTCACCTGACCGTTGGATTCTGCCGCGTCGTCCGTTACCGCGTCACTGCCGAAAAGCGCGGTTGCAAATTCCTGGTCGCCGGTCATCTCCTCTTCGTCGAGCAGCGTGACGCCGGTCTTTGCCACTTCTTCGGAAACCAGGCGTTCCACTTCTCCGGGAATGACGGTCCTCGCCTCCGACGGTGGCATATCCAGGTTTTCGCCTTCGTCGAGCGTCACCCGGAATTCGAATTCGCCCATGCGCAGGGTGTCGCCATCGAACAGGCGTCGCGGGTTGCCGCCGCCAATCGGCTGTTCCTCGTCATTGACGAACACGCCGTTGGTGCTGGTGTCGACCAGGTAATACGATCCGGACTTGAAATCGATCGCGGCGTGCTGGCCGGAAATGAAATGATCGGGATCGGGCAGGATCCAGTCGTTCTGCAGGGATCGGCCAATCGTGCCGCCGTTCTCGCGAAACTCGCGCACGCAATCGCCCCCCAGTATGTCCTTGTGGTCACTGACAATTTCCAGAAGCAGCGGCATGATGAGTCTCGGTCCGGTGGTCGCGCCGCGAAGTGAACAAGCGCCGACGAATACCCGGAAATAGTGCCGTCATGGGCGGCGCGGCCGCTGCCAAGCAGGTCACATTAAGCCGATTTGACAGAATCTGGCGCCCCGACCAGGGTCAAATGCTCTGACCTTTGTGCCACTGATCGTTGTCTAACCGGGGTCAGAGCCGGCTCTGACCCCGGTGCGATGACATTGCTGTCTATCTGCGTACACTAACTAGATACTTGCGTTTGAAGGCGGAATCGCATGGCCAGCAAGAAACTCTACAAAGTGACGTTCATGAACCAGGGACAGGTCTACGAGGTGTATGCAAAAGGCGTCGGTCACGGCGCGTTGTTCGGATTTGTCGAAGTCGAAGAGCTGGTGTTCGGCGAACGCAGTTCGGTGGTCCTGGATCCCTCCGAGGAAAAAATCAAAAACGAGTTCAAGGGCGTCAAACGCACCTATTTGCCCATGCACTCGGTGTTGCGCATCGACGAGGTCGACAAGCAGGGCACGAGCAAGATCTCGAAGCTCGAGGGCAATGTCGCCCAGTTTCCGATGCCGGTCTACACGCCGGGGGGCGAGAGCAAAACCTGACCAGGGTCAGAGCATTCGCCTCTGACCCCGGGACGGCACGTTAACAAGGCTGGTCCCGGCATGTATGATCCGGCACATCCAGACAGCCGCCCCGGAACCCATTCAGCTTGTCCACACTCGCGACCGATTTGCCGGCAAAAACCGCCAGGAATATCCTGGAGTTGCCTGGACAGGCCGCGTTATGCGCCTTCCGCCTCGAAAAGCTGCTGAGCCAGCTGCGTCTCCTGGACATCCGCGTCAGCGGCTTGCGGGCGCGTTACGCCTACTTCATCGCCGCCTCGCGCTCGCTGCAGCCCGAAGAACAGCAAAAACTCGAAGCATTGCTGCTGGCCGACGATGCGGTCGAGGAATTCCCGGATTCCGTACACCGGGTCTACGTCGTGCCAAGGCCGGGAACGATCTCACCGTGGTCCAGCAAGGCGACCGATATCGCACACGCCTGCCAGCTGGCGAGCGTCGAGCGAATCGAGCGCGGCACCTGTTACGCCATCGAATGCGACCAGGCGCTCGCAGCGGCAGATCTCGCGGCACTCGGAGAGCTGCTCGTCGACCGCATGACCGAAACCCAGTATGCATCCGGCAAGGCGGCAGAGGTGCTGTTCCGGGAACACGCGCCGGCCCCTGTGCAGTCGATTCCCTTGCTCGAGCAGGGTGATGCTGCACTGCTCGAGGCAAATCGCGAACTCGGATTGGCGCTTTCGCAAGACGAAATCGAGTACCTGAGCGACAACTATCGTGCGCTGCGGCGCGACCCGACGGATGCGGAACTGATGATGTTCGCGCAGGCGAATTCGGAACACTGCAGGCACAAGATCTTTCGTGCGGACTGGATCATCGATGGTGAGCAGCGGCAGGAAAAACTGTTCGACATGATCAGGAGCACTACGGAAGCGAGTCCGGGCGGAGTCATCTCCGCATATTCGGACAACGCCGCCGTCATGACCGGCTGGACCGGCAAGCGGCTGTCGCCGGATGCCCTCGACCGGCAGTACGCCTATACCGAGGAGCCGCAACACATCCTGATGAAGGTCGAAACGCACAACCACCCCACCGCCATCTCGCCGTTTCCCGGCGCGGCGACGGGATCCGGCGGGGAGATCCGCGACGAGGGTGCCACGGGCCTCGGCGCAAAACCCAAAGCGGGGCTGACCGGTTTCACGGTGTCGCATCTGCGGATTCCCGGTTTCGAGCAACCCTGGGAGCAGCAGTTCGGGCATCCGGATCGCATGGCGACACCGCTTGAAATCATGCTGGAGGGACCGATCGGCGGTGCCGCGTTCAACAACGAATTCGGCCGACCGAACCTGCTCGGATACTTCCGTACCTTCGAGTCACGGGTTCCGGGTTTGCCGGCCGGTGAGATTCGCGGCTATCACAAGCCGATCATGATCGCCGGTGGCCTCGGCAGCGTGCGCGAGGACCACGTACTGAAAACGGATGTGCCGGTCGGCGCAAGAGTCATCGTGCTGGGCGGCCCCGCGATGTTGATCGGCCTCGGTGGCGGCGCCGCCTCCAGCGTCGGCAGCGGCAGCAGCACGGCCGAACTGGATTTTGCGTCGGTGCAAAGAGGCAATCCCGAGATGCAGCGGCGGGCGCAGGAAGTCATCGACCGTTGCACCTCACTTGGTGCACAGAATCCGATTTTGCTCATCCACGACGTCGGCGCGGGTGGTTTGTCGAATGCCGTGCCCGAAGCGGTGGATCACAGCAAACTCGGTGCAGAGATCGAATTGCGCGAGGTGCCCAACGCGGAACCCGGCATGTCGCCCATGGGCATTTGGTGTAACGAGGCGCAGGAGCGCTATGTGTTGCTGGTCGCCGCCGGGCGAACGGCGGAATTCGAAAGAATCTGCGCCCGGGAGCGGTGTCCGTTTGCCGTCATCGGCGAACTGACCGAAGACAGGCAACTGGTGGTCAACGATCGCGAATTCGGCAACCGGGTCGTGGACATGCCGATGCAGATGCTGCTCGGCAAACCACCGAAAATGACTCGCGACGTGAAAACGATGGCCGCAAAGGCGAGCGATCTCGATCTCGAAGACATCGATCTCGAGCAGGCCGTGTACCGGGTGCTGCGTTTTCCCGCGGTCGCGGACAAGTCTTTCCTGATTCACATCGCGGACCGCACTGTCGGTGGGCTGTGCGTCCGTGATCAGCTGGTCGGGCCGTGGCAGGTTGCGGTCAGCGACGTCGCCATTACGCAAAGCGGATTCGAATGCGCCGGCGGCGAGGCGATGGCCATGGGTGAGCGAACGCCTCTCGCCGTGCTCGATGCGCCGGCATCCGGACGCATGGCGGTGGGGGAGGCGATTACCAACATCGCGGCGGCGGCGATCGAAGAGCTGGGCGACATCAAGCTATCGGCAAACTGGATGGCGGCTGCAGGCCATCCGGGGGAAGACGCGAAACTGTTTGCGACCGTCAAAGCGGTGTCGGCCGAACTTTGCCGCGAACTCGGGATTGCGATCCCCGTCGGCAAGGATTCGCTGTCGATGCGCGCTCGCTGGCAAGAGGGCGATGCCGGCTACCAGGTCGTCGCGCCGGTCTCGTTGATCGTATCGGCGTTTGCAAGGGTCAGGGATGTGCGCCGGCACCTGACACCACAACTCAGGGCGATCGACGAAACAAGCCGGCTGTTGCTCCTGGACATCGGCGCAGGCGCCAACCGGCTGGGCGGTTCCTGTCTCGCGCAGGTCTACAATCGTTATGGCGGCAGCGCGCCTGATCTCGATCGGCCGCAACGCCTGAAAAACTTTTTCCATGCGCTCCAGGCGCTGGCCCGCAATGGACTGGTTCTCGCCTATCACGACCGCTCCGACGGCGGGCTGTTCGCGACCGTGGTCGAGATGATGTTTGCCGGCAGGCTTGGTGCGTCGCTGCAACTGCCCGGGTCCCGGCGTGACATGCTGGCCTTGCTGTTCAGCGAGGAACTGGGCGGCGTGATCCAGGTTGCCGAATCACGGCTGGACGCCGCACTGGCAATCCTCGACGATTACGGCGCGGACTGGGTCGATATCGGCAGCGTCGAGGCCGATAACCAGCTGACGATCTACAACGACGACGAAGTGGCGTTGCGACTGGACAGGATCGAGCTGCAGCGCGCATGGTCGGAAACCAGTTTTCGTCTGCAGTCATTGCGCGACAATCCCGAGACGGCGCGTCAGGAATTCGATCGCATCCTGGATGCCGACGACCCGGGACTCAATGTGCGGCTGACCTTTGACGCAAGCGCCGACATTACGCTGCCACTGATTGGTGGCAAGAAACCCCGCATCGCTATCCTTCGCGAACAAGGGGTCAACAGCCAGATGGAAATGGCGGCCGCATTCATGCATGCGGGATTCGACGCCGTCGACGTGCACATGAGCGACCTTATCGATGGCCGCGACAGTCTCGAGAACTACCAGGGCATGGCAGCCTGCGGTGGATTTTCCTTCGGCGACGTGCTCGGCGCCGGTGGCGGTTGGGCGAAATCGATACTTTACCAGTCGCTCCTGCATGACCAGTTTGCGGCTTTTTTTGCACGCGAGGATTCTTTTACGCTGGGCGTTTGTAACGGTTGCCAGATGCTCTCGCACTTGCGTGAACTGATTCCCGGTGCGGCGCACTGGCCGAGGTTCCGTCGCAACCTGTCCGAGCAGTTCGAAGCGCGATTGAGCCTGGTGGAAATCAGCCCGAGTCCGTCCCTGTTTTTCACCGGCATGGAGGGATCGCGGCTGGCAATTGCCACCTCGCACGGCGAAGGACGGGCCGAGTTCACGGATCGCAACGCGCAGCTCGCCGCGAACATCGCACTGCGCTATGTGGACAATTACGGCAACCCCGCGAGCGCGTATCCGGCGAATCCGAATGGTTCTGTGGACGGGATTTGCGGGCTTACGAGCGCCGACGGCCGGGTCACGATCATGATGCCCCACCCGGAACGAGTAGCCTGGACGACGCAGAATTCCTGGCATCCCGACGCTTGGGGCGACCACGGGCCGTGGATGCGCATGTTCCGCAACGCCCGTATCGCCGTGGACTGAGTCGCCTTGAGCCTGGTTGCTTTGTGGTTGCTGCTGGCCCAGGGGGTCACCGATCACAGCATTCTGATCGGCATGGAAGGCCCCGCGCAGTCGTTTTCCACGGACGAGGAAAATCTCGGCATGCACCTCGTCATCAAACAGGTCAACGCCGAGGGTGGTATCCATGGCCGCCGGATCGAGGTCGCTGCTTATCCACGCGGCCGCGAGAACATCGTCGAGCAGGCGCTCGCGAACGTAAAGCGGCTGCATGAACGCGACGGCGTATTCCTGATATTCAACTTCGGTGGGCCCGCCGCGGTGCCGATCGGCGAATACGCCATGCAAAATGACCTGCCGTATTTATTTCCGCACACCGCATTGCTGACGGTAGACGGAGAACGGCAGGTCTTCACCTCGTTTCCCCGCTACGCCGGCGAATCGCGGGTCATGATGCGCTATCTCGCGGAGACCGTCGGCGCGAGACGCGTTGCGATCATCCATGCCGACAATATCTACGGTGATTACTTTGTACAGCGGGTGCGCGAACTCGCCGGTACAAGCGGCTATTCATTTGTCGGCAGCCGGTCGCTCGCACGTTACCCGGACAGCGCTGTGCCGCAGATGAGCGAATTACGCGAGGCAAATCCCGATGCCCTGGTCATGGCGCTCTATCCGGCGGGTGCAAAGGCTGTCGTCGAGGCGAAGGCCAGCATGAACTGGGACATTGCGCTGGTCTCGTCGGGACCGTTGACTGACGAGCAGTACCTGAACCTCGAAGGCGGGCACGCCGAGGGCACGCTCGGCTTTTGTCATTACCCCGACCCGAATGAAAGCACAGCACCCGGGATCGCCAGGTATCGCGAGCTCATGGCGCGTTTTTACCCGCAACACCCGTTAAACCGCTATTCGCTGTATGGCTATGTATTCGGTAATCTCGTCATGGAAGGCCTGAGGCGAGCCGGCCGCAGCCTGAGCCGGGACAGTTTTCTCGACGCGATGGAGTCGATCGAAAACTGGGACTCCGGTGGCATCCTGCCACCGGTCAGTTTTTCTGCGAGCGACCATCATGCCCAGGACGCCGGTTTCATCTGCCAGTTGCAAAACGGCCGGTTCGTGGCATTGAGCGACTGGCTTGCTCCGTAACCCGAGCAAACCCCCAATTTAGTGACGATCCCGGGCCCGCATTCGTTATACTCGGCGAATCGGGACTCTTTGAGCGAGGGCGAGAAAATGAAGCTGAGCAGGCTGATCATCGCGGCAGCAATCGCAGCACCCGGATTTGTTGTTGCACAGGATGCAAGCAATTACCAGTGTTCGCACGGTGACCTGAAGCGCCGCGTCGAGATTGTTTACGAGACCGGTGTGACCGTGCCTTGCGAAGTGCATTATTACAAAGACACGGAGGCGCCCGGTGAACGCCAGGTGCTCTGGCGGGCTTTGAACGAGGAAGGCTACTGCGAAGCGAAGACCCAGGAATTCGTGACCCGACTGGGGTCCTGGGGCTGGACCTGTACGGCTGCGGGCGCTGCGGAGGACGCCGAGCAGGCCGAGGAAGCCGACGACACCGAGGCGCTTGCCCCGGTGAACGAACCCGAAGACACCTAGGCGCTCGGCCGCAGGCCGTCGTTCGCGTCGCGAACGAACAGGCGTCGAACCTTGATCGCGCGAGTCAGTTTGCCGCGGCGCACGAAACACTGGTAGAGCATGTCCTTGGTGATTTCGAGAAGCATGCCGGCCTGCGCGTGATTCAATAGCGGCATATTGTCTTCTTCGCCGGATCCGAACAAAACCAGTTTAATCGGCTCGAAACTTTCGTCGGGAATTTCCGCGATTTCCTGCGCGACCATGACTTCGTCGAAGGCGCGCAGCTTGCCCCTCTCACCCATGACGGCAAAGGCACTGATCGCCGTGCGCCGGCACATCGAGGCAAACGCATTGAAGCTGCTGCTCGAGTAGCAGTTCAGCGCCTCGCGGAACAGCGTCTCGGTATGTTTCGGCAAATAAGAAAATGCAAAACGCTCTTTCGGGCGCTCCAGTTCGAAGAAGTTTCGATACAGCTCGACCGCGTCGTCACCATACTGTTTGACGGCAAACCGCAAGAAGACCGGTGCGTGACAGGCATCGCACTGGTACACCAGCCCCACGTGTTTGGGCCGGTCCTTGACGATGCTGTCGAAGTCGGGGACGGATTGCGGCGTCATGTGCGCATACACGCCGCAATAGGGGCATTCGAGCCCGAACTGCTCCTCCGCTTGCCTCAGCAGCCCCCGGCTGCGTTCGATGATGATGGCCATGGTTATTCTTGTCGTGAGCTGAGTTTTACTTATTGTCTTTTTGCTCAGCGTGTTAGGAGTATATCCTCAGCACACAAGTCAACTTTGTCATGTTGACATAATAACGTTTTTGGCCGGAATCGAGGGTCGCTGTCAGTTGCCGGCCCAGTTGCCGACAGCCTGCCGGGCGGCGTCGTTGACGGGCCTGGCGATCAGCGCGTCGCGACTCAATGAAACCGCGTAACGTGCGCCATCCGCCATCGGCACATAGGTCGCGGTGCCGTAATAGGCATCGATGCCGGGTGCGAGCATCGGGAAACGCCTTGCAAGCCGCCACACGTCGACCGGCGCTGGCGGCGCAAGAGAATGGACGGTGCGCACTTCGGAGCGCTCACGATCGACTTCCGAATAGCGCCCGCTGAGCCGGTCGAGCTGATACATCGGATCGAGACCGAGGATGGTCGCCGGGGGTTGCCAGGTGAGTATCTTCGCGTCCATTTGCCACTCGTCGCCGCGCAATACAAAGAACTGGTCTTTCTCTCCCTCGATAGACAACCGCGCCTGGAATTCCTGTGGCGAAATTCGGCGGAATTCGATATGCGAGACCAGTTGTTCCTCGACCAGCCTGGCATAACTCAAGATGGTAAACAGCAGCAGCGCGGCGCCGCCGGAAATCCCTGCGGCCGCGCAGCAGGTGAGACCGGATGCCCCGGCGCGCACGATCTTGCGGCGCCCGAGACAACGGAACATGTGCAGGAAAAACAGAATCGTCAGGATTCCGAAAACGACGACGGCGGCGATCAGGATAGTCATCAGGCGTCCAGTCTCTTGTACTTGATCCGGTGCGGGCGATCGGCCTCACTGCCCAGGCGCCGCCGCCGGTCTTGCTCGTATTCTGCGTAGTTGCCGGCAAACCATACCACCTTGCTGTCGCCTTCGAACGCGAGAATGTGGGTTGCAATGCGATCGAGGAACCAGCGGTCGTGCGATATGACGATCGCCGATCCCGGAAACTCGAGCAACGCCTGCTCCAGGGCGCGCAACGTTTCCACATCGAGATCGTTGGTGGGCTCGTCGAGAAGCAACAGGTTGCCGCCGTTTTTCAGCGTCTTCGCCAGGTGTACGCGGTTGCGTTCGCCTCCGGAAAGCAGCCCGATCTTCTTTTGCTGTTCCGGGCCGCGAAAATTGAAGCGACCGACGTATTGACGGGACGGGGTCTCGTATTTGCCGACCTTTATCAGGTCGAGCCCGCCGGAAATTTCTTCCCAGATGGTCTTGTTGTCGTCGAGGCTGTCGCGCGACTGATCGACACTTGCGATCTGCACGGTTTCGCCCAGGCGAATGCTCCCCGAGTCCGGCCGTTCACTCCCGGTGATCATGCGAAAAAGGGTCGTCTTGCCGGCACCGTTGGGACCGATGACGCCGGCGATACCGCCGGCCGGCAGTGAAAAATTCAAATCCATCATCAACAGCTTGTCGCCGAATCCCTTGCGCACCTCACTGGCTTCGATGACGACATCGCCGAGCCGCGGTCCCGGCGGAATGTAGATTTCATTGGTCTCGTTGCGACTCTGATAACGACTCGACGACAGTTCCTCGAATTGCCTGAGCCGGGCCTTGGCTTTGGCGCGCCGCCCCTGTGGGTTGGAGCGCACCCATTCGAGTTCCGCCTGGATGGATTTTCGCCGGGCTATTTCCGACGCTTCTTCGTGCTTCAGTCGCTGTTCTTTTTGTGCAAGCCAGGACGAATAATTGCCCTCCCAGGGAATGCCGTGGCCACGATCGAGTTCGAGTATCCAGCCGGCGACGTTGTCGAGAAAGTAGCGGTCATGGGTAACGGCAATCACGGTACTCGGGTATTCCTCGAGAAAACGCTCGAGCCAGGCGACCGATTCGGCATCGAGATGGTTGGTCGGTTCATCCAGCAACAACATGTCGGGCTCGGACAACAATAGCCGGCACAGGGCGACGCGGCGTTTTTCACCGCCCGACAGTTTGCCGACCTCGGCATCCCAGGGCGGCAGGCGCAGCGCGTCGGCCGCAACCTCGAGTTTACGATCCAGTTCCCAACCGCCGGCCGCATCAATGGCGTCCTGCAGTTTGCCCTGTTCCTCCAGCAGCGCGTTCATCTGTTCGTCATCCATCGGTTCCGCGAACTGCATGCTGATGTCGTTGAAGCGGTCGAGCAGCGTCTTGAGCTCGGCGACACCTTCCTCGACGTTGCCGCGAACGTCCTTGCCGGTATCGAGTTCCGGTTCCTGCGGCAGGTAGCCGATCCTGATGCCCGGCTGAGGCCGTGCCTCGCCGTCGAATTCCCTGTCGATGCCGGCCATGATGCGCAACAGGGACGATTTGCCGGAGCCGTTGAGGCCGAGAACACCGATCTTTGCGCCCGGGAAGAAACTCAAACTGATGTCTTTGATGATCAGGCGTTTCGGCGGCACCATCTTGGCCACGCGGTTCATCGTATATATGTATTGCGCCATGCTGCGGATCCGGCTCGAAAAGAGCCGGCATTATCACGGAGCGGCCCGATAATGTCTCGCAGGCCCTAAACGGCATCGAGTTCGCGTATGCTTTGCGCTCGAACAGTCGGCAGCGGGCGCCGGTCATGGACAACAAGCAGGCGAAACCGGTTTACGTCTACAAGGGCGACGCGCTCGCCCGCTACGGTTTCGGTGACGACCATCCGTTCGGTCTCGACCGTCATGACGTATTTCAAAGCGAACTCGCCGCTGCGGGGCTGGGCGCATCAATACACTATGCCGGCACTCGCCGGGCTACGGTGGACGAGCTGTCACTGTTTCATTCCGCCGATTTCATCGACTTCATATCCAGGCGCTCCGCCGAGGGCATCGGCTTCCTCGACGGTGGCGACACGCCCGCCTATCCGGGAATTTTCGAAAGCGCCTCGGACGTCGCCGGCACCACGCTCGCGGCGATCGATGCCGTCATGAGCGGTGATGCGACACGCGCGTTCACGCCGATCGCCGGCCTGCACCACGCCGGGCGCGAGCACGCGGCGGGATTCTGCGTATTCAATGACTGCGGCATCGCCATCGAGTACCTGCGCGTGAAGCACGGGCTGACGCGCATCGCCTATGTCGATATCGACGCGCATCACGGCGACGGTGTCTTTTACGGTTTCGAAGACGACCCGGATGTGCTGTTTGCCGATCTGCACGAGGACGGGCGCTTCCTGTACCCCGGCACGGGGGCGGCGGAGGAGACCGGTAAGGGCGCGGCCGAGGGGACCAAGCTGAATATCCCGATGCTGCCCGGCGCCGGCGACGAGGAATTCGACGAGGCGTGGCAACTGGTCGAAGCCTACCTGGACGGCGCCGCACCGGAATTCATTATCATGCAGTGCGGCGCCGATAGCCTCGAAGGCGACCCGATCACGCACTTGCGGTATTCCGAGGAGGCGCACGCCCACGCCGCCAAACGCCTGTGCAAACTCGCCGACCGGCATTGCGGCGGGCGCATCGTCGGCACCGGCGGCGGCGGTTACAACCGGCGTAACCTGGCGCGGGCCTGGACCCGGGTCGTGCAGTCGTTCGCCGAAGCCGGCTGACCCGCCCGGTACGGTCGCTGTGGGCGCTAGCCCGAATGTTGCATCTTTGGCGCGCAAGATCGGTTAAGGATTTGATTGCCTGACGGATTTTTCGACGGAGGGGAATAGCAATGTCTATTGCCGACGGAGGAAAATTCGTCACGCGATCAAAGACTAAGCGAGAGCGCGTCATACTGGTGCAATATTCGGGCTAATGTACAATGCGCCCCCTTCAAGCAATAGAAACCGTCTTAAACGCCTGCCGCCAGATGAGCCGCGGGCACCGGAGAACCGCTGTATGTTTGCCGAAATGACCTCGATCGAGGACTTCGACAGCGAGCTTTTTGCCGCCATCGTGGCCGAAGCCCGTCGCCAGGAAGAACACATCGAACTGATCGCGTCCGAGAACTTTGCCAGCCCCCGGGTGCTGGAGGCACAGGGTTCGGTATTGACCAACAAGTATGCGGAAGGCTATCCGGGCAAGCGCTATTACGGCGGCTGCGAATTCGTGGATGTCGCAGAACGGCTGGCGATCGAACGGGCCAAGGAACTGTTCGGCGCGGCCTACGCGAATGTGCAGCCGCATTCCGGTTCGCAGGCCAATGCCGCGGCATTCTTTGCGCTGATCGAGCCGGGCGAGCCGATCCTCGGCATGAGCCTGAGCCACGGCGGCCATTTGACGCACGGCTCCAAAGTCAATTTTTCCGGCCGCTATTTCGATGCCGTGCAATACGGCGTGGATGCGAAAACCGGCCTCATCGATTACGACGAAGTGCAGGGACTGGCGAACGAGCATCAGCCGCGCCTGATCATCGCCGGCTTTTCGGCCTACTCCAGGGTGGTTGACTGGGAGCGATTCCGCAAGATTGCCGACAGCGTCGATGCCTACCTGCTGGTCGATATGGCGCACGTCGCCGGATTGGTAGCCGCCGGTGTGTATCCGAATCCGGTGCCGCATGCGGACGTGGTTACGACGACCACCCACAAGACGCTGAGAGGACCGCGCGGCGGCATGATACTCGCGCGCAAGAATCACGAATTGACCAAAAAATTCAATTCCCTGGTATTTCCCGGCACCCAGGGTGGACCGCTCATGCACGTCATCGCGGCCAAAGCGGTCGCGCTGCTCGAGGCGATGAGCCCAGAGTTCAGGGTTTACCAGGAGAAGGTGGTGCAAAATGCCCGCGTGATGGCCAGGGTTTTTCTCGAACGCGGCTTCGACGTGGTGTCCGGCGGCACCGACAATCACATCGTGCTGTTGAGCCTGCTGGACAAGGACATCACGGGTAAAGACGCGGATGCGGCGCTCGAACGAGCCAACATCACCGTCAACAAGAACACGGTTCCCGGCGACCATCGCTCACCCTTTGTGACCAGCGGTCTCAGGCTCGGCACGCCGGCGATGACCACCCGCGGGTTTGCCGAAAAGGAAACCGAACAGGTGACCAACTGGATCTGCGACCTGCTGGCGGACATCAATGACGATGTGATGATCCAGCGGGTGCGCGGCCAGGTCCTCGAGCTGTGTAAACGCTTTCCGGTGTACCGTTGACGGCACGGGTGGTGATCCGGGTCAGCGTCCATGCACTGTCCATTCTGCAATTCGGAAGAGACCAAGGTTATTGACTCGCGGCTTGCCGGAGAGGGCCGCCAGATTCGCAGGCGCCGGCAATGCCTTGAATGTAACGAGCGCTTTACGACCTTCGAGACCGCAGAACTGGTCATGCCGCGGTTGGTCAAGCGGGACGATACCCGGCAGCCGTTCGACGAGACCAAACTCAGGAACAGCATGGTGCGCGCGCTGGAAAAACGCCCCGTGCCGGCAGACGAATTCGAGCAGGCAGTCGGGCGCCTGCTACACAAGCTGCGAACGATGGGCGAACGCGAGGTGCCGTCGAGGCTGGTGGGTGAACTGGTCATGGAGGAGCTGAGAGAACTCGACGAAGTCGCCTACGTCCGCTTTGCCTCGGTGTATCGAAGTTTTCAGGACGTGACCGAGTTCCAGGAGGAGATCGACCGCCTCCAAGAGCTGTCCGACGCGACCGCGAGTCGCGAGCAGATGTCATTGCTTCCCGATCTGCTCGGCAAGAAAAAATAGTGGACACTTTCACTCCCGCCGATCACAGGTTCATGGCGCGGGCGCTGACCCTGGCGCGGCGCGGCTTGTATACCGCCCATCCGAATCCGCGCGTCGGCTGTGTGCTGGTCAATGACGGGCGAATCGTTGGCGAGGGTTGGCACCGCAAAACCGGCGAAGCACATGCTGAAATCAATGCGCTCGATGAAGCCGGTAAACGGGCGCGCGGCACGACGGCTTACGTAACCCTCGAGCCATGCTCGCACCATGGCAAGACGCCACCCTGTGTGGAGGCGCTGATCGCAGCCGGCGTCGCCGAGGTGGTGACGGCGATGGTCGACCCGAACAGCAAGGTCTCGGGGAGCGGACACAAGGCGCTCGAAGACGCCGGTATCGCCGTCAGGTACGGCCTGATGCAGGCTGCGGCCAGCCGGATCAATGCCGGGTTCGTATCGCGTATGCAAAAGGGGCGCCCGCTGCTGCGTCTCAAGATCGCCGCCAGCCTGGACGGCCGCACGGCGATGGCCAACGGCGAAAGCCAGTGGATCACGGGCGAGGCTGCACGCAATGACGTGCAGTTGTTGCGGGCACAGGCCGGCGCCGTCATGGTGGGTATCGGTACCGTCATCGCCGACGATCCGGCTCTCGATGTGCGTCGCGGCGACATTCACAACGACGGCATGCAGCCAATGCGGGTCGTGCTCGACAGCAAGCTGCGAATGCCGCCGTCGTCGAGGATGTTACGGCTACCGGGAACCACCACCGTGTTCTGCAGCGACGACGCAGCGAGAGACAAACTGCAGACTTCCGGCGCCGGCATCGAAAAAGTCGCCGCCGGCGAACGCGGCGTGGACCTGGGCGCCGTCATGCGCAGGCTCGCAGAACTCGAAATCAACGAAGTGCTGGCGGAAGCCGGCCCCACGCTTGCCGGCAGTCTGCTCGATTCCGGGCTGGTCGACGAGCTTGTGATTTACCAGGCACCCCATATCATGGGCAGCGAGACACGGCCGATGTTCGTCACACCGAGGCTCAAGAGAATCGCGGACAAACTCAGCCTTCGGCTTACCGATGTCAGAAAGGTCGGCGAAGATCTGAAAATCACCGCGGTACCGTCGCGTTAGTGCCATGTTTACAGGAATCGTCAAAGCGGTCGGCAGCATCGCAAAAATCACCCCGCAAGGCGGCGATCTGCGCCTGACGATCAGGCTTGCAAATTTTCCCTGGAAGGATTTTGCCGAGGGTGAAAGCATCTCGGTCAACGGCGTGTGCCTGACGGCAACGGAAGTGTTGGCCGACGGGTTCATAGCGGACGTTTCCAGGGAGTCGGCCGGGGTGACCACGCTCGGCCGGCTGGTCGAAGGCAGCATGGTCAACCTCGAGCCTGCGGTCAGTCTCGGCGAACGCCTGGGCGGTCACCTGGTCAGCGGCCATGTCGACTGCGTCGGGACCATAAAGAGTCGCGAGCAAGACGCCCGCTCGGTTAGACTGCAGATCGAAATACCGGCCGCATTCATGCGCTACGTTGCGAGTAAGGGGTCGGTCTGCATCGACGGTGTCAGCCTTACCGTCAACGAGGTATCGAACAATACCTTCGGTGTGAATATCATTCCGCATACGGCTGAAGTTACGATCATCGGCGATTACCGGCCCGGGACCGAAGTCAACGTCGAGGTGGATCTGATCGCCCGCTATCTCGAAAGGCTGATCGGCGGGGAACGGGCATCGGCGATTACCAGGGAGTTTTTGAGAGCACACGGCTATGACTAGCAAAACGACCATGCATCCGCGGGCTAAAGACATCGCTTTCAGCGATATCGAAAGCATCATTGCCGATGTCAGGGACGGCAAGATGGTCATCATGGTGGATGACGAAAAACGCGAGAACGAGGGCGACTTGCTGATGGCTGCCGAAAAAGTGCGCCCGGAAGACATCAACTACATGGCACGTTACGGTCGCGGTCTCATTTGCCTGACGATCACCCGCGAGCGCTGCGCGCAATTGCGGCTGCCCCTCATGGTCGAGGAAACGGACAAGCGACACGCTACCAATTTCACGATCTCCATCGAGGCGGCGGAAGGCATCACCACCGGCATCTCGGCTCACGATCGGGCCAAAACCGTGCAGGTTGCAGTTGCAGCAGACGCACGACCCGAAGACCTGAGTCAGCCCGGCCACATCTTTCCGGTCATGGCACAACCCGGCGGCGTGCTCACGCGGGCAGGGCATACGGAAGCGGGCTGCGATCTCGCGCGACTGGCGGGCCTGGAACCGGCTGCTGCGATCGTCGAAATTCTGAACGAGGACGGCAGCATGGCGCGCCGCCCGGATCTCGAAAAGTTTTCCCGCAAGCACGGCATAAAGATCGGCACGATTGCCGATCTGATTCGTTACCGTCTCGAGAAGGAACGCAACGTAGAGCGCATCTCGGAGACGCGGGTCTCGACGGCGCATGGCGAGTTCACGATGGTTTGCTACGATGACCACGTGCATCAAACCGTGCACGTCGCGCTGGTTAAAGGCGATCTTGGCAGCGTGCGCGAGCCGCTGGTACGCGTGCACCTGCAGGATACGCTCGGCGATATCCTGCGCATCCAGGATCGGCGCCTCGGCTGGCCGATCGACAGCGCCATCGAGCGTATCGCGGCTGAAGAAACGGGCGTCGTGGTGATATTGCGCGAGCGCGAATCGTCACGCGATTTCATCGAATCGGTCGAGGGTTTGTCGCAGTCGGCGGACGACCTGAAGCAAAAACGGGAAGGAGATGCGGTACTCCGTACCTACGGGATTGGCGCGCAAATTCTGCGGGATCTCGGCGTGCAAAGGATGCGGGTGCTTTCGGCGCCGAAGCAGATGCTCGGTATTTCGGGTTTCGACCTGGAAATCACCGAGTACGTGGAAAAATAACAAGATCGGGTAATGGACAAGATAAAAACGACAGAAGGGGACCTGAACGCCCGCGATGCGCGCTTTGCCATCGTTGCATCGCGTTTCAATGATTTCATCGTCGAGTCGCTGATCAAGGCTGCGGTTTCCTGCCTGCGTCGCCACGGCGCCGCCGATTCGAGCATCGAAATCGTGCGTGTACCCGGCGCCTACGAGCTGCCGCTCGCCGTGGACAAGGTCGCGGCGGCGCGGCGTGCGGATGGCATCATCGTGCTCGGCGCCGTGATTCGTGGCGCGACACCGCATTTCGACTACGTGGCCGGCGAATGCACCCGCGGTGTGGCTGCGGCGAGCCGCCAGCACGGCGTGCCCATCGGTGTCGGCGTGCTGACGACGGATACGATCGAACAGGCCATCGAACGCGCCGGAACCAAGGCCGGCAACAAGGGAGAGGAAGCCACACTCGCCGTCATCGAAATGGTCAGCTTGCTCAGAAAACTCGACTGAACGGCCATGGCTGCTCAATCAGGCGCACGCAGCCGTGCTCGGGAATTGATCGTGCAGTCGCTCTATCAGATGCAAATAACCGGCAGCAGCGAATCGGAGTTGCTCGCGCAGTTTCGCGAACGACCCGAGTTTGCGCGCGTCGATCAGCAGTATTTCGCTGATGTTTTAAGTGGCATATGTCGCGCCAGCGACGAACTCGAAAAGCGCATCGACGGCTTTGCCGATCGTCCCATTGCGCAGCTCGACCCGGTAGAGCGCGGCATTCTCCTGCTGGGGATCTACGAACTGGCGGAAATTCCCGAGGTGCCCTTCAAGGTCGTGATCAACGAATCCGTCAATATTGCGAAGCGATTCGGGGCAGTCGACGGGCACAAGTACGTCAATGCAATCCTTGACCGGGCAGTGAAGGAATTACGCCCGGGGGAACAGGCCGGGAGTTCCGCAAGCGGTGGATGAGTTCGAGATCATTCGCCGCTATTTCGTGCGCGCATCGTCGGACAGTGACATTCGTATACCGATCGGTGACGACGGTGCGGTGTTACAACCGTCGCCCGATCACGATCTCGTCAGTGTCGTGGACACACTGGTATCCGGGGTACATTTTCCCGAGTCGCTCGAGCCTGCCGACGTCGGTTACCGGTCCGTGGTCGTCAACCTGTCAGATGTAGCCGCAATGGGCGCCAGGCCGCGATGGATGACCCTGGCGCTGACGCTTCGCGAAGCCTCACACGCGTGGCTCGAACGATTTGCGCAGGGTCTGTTCGAGGCTGCCGACGAATACGCTGTCACACTGGTCGGCGGCGACACGACGCGCGGTAGCGAAACCGTCATCAGCGTGCAGATCCTTGGCGACGTGCGTCCGGGGTCGGCATTGACGCGCAGCGGGGCGGCGCCGGGAGACGGAATTTTCGTCACCGGATGCGTCGGCGATGCGGCCGCCGGTCTGTCGATCCTGCAAAGCGGGGCGGCCGACAGCGAAGACGTCGATTACCTGGTGCGGCGATTCGCAAGGCCCAGTGCCCGCGTCGCTGTCGGTGCAGCCATCGCCGAATTCGCCCATGCGGCAATCGACGTCTCCGACGGACTCTATGGCGACCTCGAGAAAATGCTGTTGGCCAGCGGCGTTGCAGGTTCGCTGGAGTTGAGCAAGCTGCCATTGTCACCGCAACTGACACGACTGGTGAAGCGGGACGATGCCTTGCAATTTGCCTTGAGTGGCGGCGAAGACTACGAGCTTTGTTTCACCGCCGACCCGGATGCGGCAGCCATCGAGGAGCTCGCAGAGCACCTGGGCGTCGCCATCAGCCGCATCGGTGGCGTAAACGAGGGCAACGGCATCACCTGTCTTTCTGACGGCCGGCCCTTCGACTACAGCCACCCGGGATACAGGCACTTCCATTGAACGATGCAGCGCAAAATGCCGAGCTTCGGCGCCGGGTTATGACAAATCCGCTGCTGTTCCTGGCGTTCGGTTGCGGTATCGGGCTGACGCCGAAGATGCCCGGCACCGCCGGTTCGCTGCTGGGGGTGCTCGTGGCCTGGCTCACGATCGAAATGCCGCTGGAATTGCGTTTTGTGGTCGCAATCGCCCTCATAGTGATCGGTGTCGGCTTGTGCGGCGAGGCTGCCCGTCGAATCGGCGTTCACGACCACCCAGGGATCGTGTGGGACGAGATCGCCGCCATGTACCTTTTGCTGCTCGTCGCAGCACCCGAAATCACCGCCTGGGCCGCTGCATTCGTGCTTTTCAGGCTTATGGACATCCTCAAACCCTGGCCGATTCGGGAGGTAGATCACAGACTCCCGGGGGGTGCGGGAATTATGCTGGATGACCTGTTGGCCGCCCTGTATGCCGCTATTTTACTGGGTTTTTCGGGGTGGCTATTTGGCTGATAGAGAAGCAATCCAATGGCACGGAACGTCACTGAACTGGAGCGGCCAAAAGATGTCCCCGACAAGATCGGTAAATACGTCATCATCAACAAGGTCGGTAGAGGAAGCACCGGCACCGTCTATCTCTCGCACGACCCCTACTACCGTCGCGACGTAGCGATCAAGGTCTACAACCTCGAAGAAGACCAGGATGCCGACCGTGCCCGGGTGTCCCGCAAGATGTTTTTCAACGAGGCGCACATGGTCGGCATGCTGCAGCATCCGAACATCATGCCGATCTACGATGCCGGCGAGGAAGACGGCAAGTACTACGTCGTAACCGAACACATCCAGGGCGCCCGCACGCTCGCTGCTTATTGCCGACCCGACAACCTGCTGCGCGTCGACGACGTCGTGGAGATTATTTACAAGTGTGCGAAAGCACTGCACTACGCACACGGGCGCGGCGTCATTCACCGCGATATCAAACCCTCCAACGTCATGCTGACCATCGACAACGACGTGCGCATCATCGACTTCGGCATTGCCATCGTCGCCGACGCGGACGTATCGCGCATCGAGGGTATTGCCGGCTCCCCGAGCTACATGTCCCCCGAACAGGTGCAGTCGGAAGAGCTGACCCCGGCGTCGGACATCTATTCACTCGGCGCGGTGCTGTACGAATTACTCACCGGCTTCCGGCCGTTTCGCGCCGATAACCTGTCGAAACTCCTGCACCAGATCGTGTTCGCGACGCCGCCGCCGATCCACACCTATCGCAACGACCTTCCCGAGGAACTCGAAGAGGTGGTGGCGATGACGATGCAGAAGGATCCCGCCAAGCGCTGCGCGAGCGGTAATGCACTTGCCGCCGACCTGACCCGTGTCTACCAGGACCTGCGCACCAAGTACGACAGTCTCGACAACCAGGAACATTTCGATCTCTTACGTTCGCTGAAGTTTTTCCACGAGTTTTCGCACGCCGAGATCTGGGAAGTGCTGCGCGCCAGTGACTGGACCGAGTACCAGGACGGTGAGGACATCGTGCGCGAAGGCGAAATGGACGATCGTTTCTACATCATCGTCTCCGGCCAGGCGACGGTCGAGGCCAACGGCCGGATCATCGGCGGCCTGGACAGCGGCGCCTGCTTCGGGGAGACGAGTTACGTGCGCGGTGCCAAGCGAACCGCCTCGATCAAGGCCAACGGACCGGTCACCATCCTGCGGGTCAGCTCGACCCTGATGGAGCAGGTGTCCTCGGCCTGCCAGCTGCGCTTCAACAAGGTCTTCCTGCGGTCGCTGATTACCAGGCTGCAGGGGGACGGGGACGCCCAGACCTAGAAAAGACTCGTGGGAGCGGCTTCAGCCGCGATTCCATGCAAGCAGATGGGGTATGACCTTATTTTGTGGGAGCGGCTTTAGCCGCGACTTCCAATAGAGGTCCCGACCTTTTTTCGATCTCGGCCTTAAGCCGCTCCCATATTACAAACCATTGGCCTGGTGACTGACTTCGTCCGGACGATCCGGCAGCAGAGCCCAGTGCCGACACCGGTACAAAACGCTATTGCGAATCATTCTCATTTGTGTAGACTGATTGCCCCCCGAAAGGACAGGGCCCTCAGGAATTGACCCTCGCATCGTTGCAACGCGGTCGCAAATACGTGATCCGCAACATCACCAGCGCTGACCCCGAGATCCAGCGCCTGATGGTGCTCGGCCTGGTCGAAGGGGCCGAGATTGAACTCGCGAGTGCCGCGATCGGCGGCGATCCCATCGAGTTTCGCATGTTCGGAAACGCCATCTCCCTGCGTCGCGAGCAAGCGCAGCATTTCGAAGTCGCCGTCGCAGGTGAGTAGCGCGCAAGTTACCCGGATTGCGGCTGACAAGATCCCCGTTCGCCGTCAAGCATCGACCTCCATTGCCGTCGTCGGCAATCCGAATTCCGGCAAGAGCACGCTGTTCAACCGGCTGACCGGTCTGCATCAGAAGACCGGCAATTACCCCGGCGTCACTGTCGAAAAACACGTTGGCATCGCCAGGATCGGCGACTCGGTCGTCGAACTGGTCGACCTGCCCGGCCTGTTCGCCCTGAGTGCCCACTCGCTGGAGGAGCGCATCGCCTGCGACGTGGTTCTGGGACGCATCGCCGGGATGCAGCGGCCGGCCGGTATCCTCGCGGTCGTCGATACCACGCACCTTTACCAGGGACTCTACCTGGTGCAGCAGCTCATGGAACTGGAGCTGCCAGTGCTGGTCGCGCTGACGATGAGCGATGCCGCAGAAGCGAGCGGTATTCGCATTGACCTCGATGCCCTGCAGCGACGCCTCGGCGGAATCACGGTCTGTCCGGTCGTGGCGACCACCGGGCAGGGAATGAATGCACTGCGCGAAGCGCTGGCAACGCTTGCCGACGCCGACAAACCGGCATTGCCGACCTTCTGGCAGGAACTTCAGACCGCTTCCGAGGAACTGGCGCGGGAGTTGCCGGCGACTGTGCCTCGTGTCGAGATCGAACGCGCGCTGATCGACGTGCAAAGCGATCTTGCCAACGAAGTTGCGGCGCATCTCGGTGATGGCGGCGAACAGCGTCTGCAGGAAATCCGCCGGCGACTGTTCGGCTCGGTGGCGCCACTGGCGGACGAGGCACGACACCGTTATGCCTGGGTTCGGGACGTCCTCGCCGAGGTGCAGCACTCCGCGCCGGTCGTTGCGAGCTGGGGCTCCAGGCTGGCGCGCTTCAGTAACCGTCCCGTGCCCGGCACGATCGGTCTGTTCGTCGTGATGGCGATCGTCTTTCAGGCAGTGTTCGCCTGGGCCACACCATTGATGGATGCCATCGAGGCCGGCGCCGCTGCGCTCGGCACGTTCATCGCGGCAAATCTGCCCGACGGCGCGTTCGCGAGTTTTCTGGCCGATGGCGTCATCGCCGGCGTCGGCAGCGTCGTCGTGTTTCTGCCGCAGATATTGATCCTGTTCCTGTTCATTATCGTGCTCGAGGATTCCGGTTACCTCGCCCGCGCCGCCTACCTGATGGATCGTGCCATGCGCTCGGTCGGCCTGTCCGGGCAATCGATCATCCCGATGGTATCGAGCTTCGCCTGTGCCGTACCGGGCATCATGGCGACACGGGTCATCCCCAATCGCCGCGACCGCATCGCGACCATACTTGCCGCGCCGTTTATGACCTGCTCGGCGCGTTTGCCGGTTTATGCACTGCTGATCGCGGCATTCGTACCGGCACGAAGTGTCGGCTGGTTCAATTTGCAGGGCCTGGTGTTGTTCGGTCTTTACATGCTCGGCATCGCCGCCGGACTCATGACGGCACTGTTGTTGCGTAAAACGGCTCTCCACGGACCGAAACCGACCTTTGCACTGATGCTGCCGGAATTCCGGCGACCGAATCTGCAAACCGTACTGATCCAGTTGCTCGGCCGTGCAATGATTTTTCTAAAGCGCGCGGGCACCGTCATTTTCGCAGTCGCCATCGTCGTCTGGGCACTTGCCTATTACCCGCGATCGGAAAATATCGCGGCCGCTCTCGAGCAACAGCAAGCGGTCGCCGCAGCAAACCTGACCGGTGATTCGCTGGATGCGGCGCTGGTGCGAATCGAAAACCAGGCGGCCGCTGCGCAGCTCGAACAGAGCTGGCTCGGCCGTGCGGGTAAAGTCGTCGAGCCCGTCTTCAAACCGCTCGGCTGGGACTGGAAAATATCGGCGGCCGTCATCGCCGGGTTTCCGGCCCGCGAAGTCGTCATCGCGGTACTCGGAACGGTATATGCCGTCGGCGGCGAAGCCGATGAAGCGACCCTGAGCGGGCGCCTGAAATCCGCGACCTGGCCGGACGGTCGCCCGGTGTTCACGCTGCCGATGGTGTTCGGATTGCTGATTTTTTATGCCTGCTGCCTGCAGTGCGCGGCAACGCTCGCGGTCATCCGCCGGGAGACCAACAGCTGGCGCTGGCCATTGTTTGCCTGGACCTACATGACGACGCTCGGATATCTCGGCGCACTGTTGGTGTTTCAAATCGGCTCGAGCTGATCGGCGACCGGATTCGGCCCGACCGGCTACTCGACGGACGTTTGCGACTGCTCCCTGAGGTACTGCGCCAGGTAATAGAACGAGGCGATGCCTTTGCCGGTGTTTCCGGATCCTTTCCAGCCGCCGAACGGCTGGTAGCCGGGCCAGGCGCCGGTCGTCGCGCCCTGTGGCCGGTTGGCATAGGTGACCCCGGCTTCGACGTTGTCGAAGAACCACTGCGTTTCCTTTGCATCACCGTAAAAGCCGGCCGTCAGGCCGAGCGGCGAGTCGTTCGTCAGACGCATGCCGGTTTCCTTGTCGGGTATTCGTGCAAGCATGACGATGGGCAGGAACATTTCCTCATGCCACAGGGGATGCTCGAGCGGCGCTTCGACGACGGTCGGCGCACAAAAATAGCCGTTTGCCAGCTCACCGTCCGTTAGCACCTCGCCGCCGGAAATGATCTCGGCATCCGCGGCACGCAACTGGGCGGTGTACCGTTCGAAATTCCTGTACGCACTTTCGTTCACGACCGGACCGATATAATTTTCGATGCGGGTCGGATCGCCGACCGCGATCTCGTCCGTGACCTTTTTGATCTTGTCGATCAACTTGTCGGCAACAGCGTCTTCGACATAGACGCGCGACAATGCAGAGCACTTTTGCCCGCTCAGGCCGAACGCCGAACGCATGATGCCGAGGGCGGCGCGATCGAGGTCCGCATTGTTCGTGACGATACAGGCGTTCTTGCCGCCCATTTCCGCAATGCAGGGGCGCGGGTAGGGTCCTTGCGCCAGCTTTTGGCAGATCTGCATACCGACTTCGTGCGAGCCGGTAAACGTTACCCCTGCCACATCTTCGTGGTCGACCAGCAGCGGCCCTGCAACGTCGTCCGGGTCGGCGAGATAGTTGAACACGCCCGCGGGGATGCCGGCATCGCGCGCACAGTCTGCCAGCAGCCGCACCGACCAGGGCGTGTCCGGCGACGCCTTGACGACGACGGTGTTGCCGGTCACGAGCGCCGCGGCGGCGGGTCCGCCGGCGAGCGCAAACGGAAAGTTGAACGGTGCGATCACGACCCACGGACCGTGCGGCTTCATGACCGAACGGTTGTGACTTTTGAAATCGGCCAATGGATCGTCCGGCAGCGCGTGGTCGAACCCTTGTTGCCTCTCGAAGTCGTCACAATAGACATTGAAGAAATCGGCGGTCTCCTGAACCTCGCCGAGCGCTTCCATGCGATTCTTGCCCACTTCCAGTGCCACCGCCGCGCCGATGTCGTAGACCCGCTCCTCGATGAGACCGGCCACGCGCCGCAGCAGACGGCAGCGCTCCTGCGACGCGGTTTGTCGCCAATCGGGAAACGCCGCCCTGGCCGCGGCCACAGCCTGGTCAACCTGGTCGCGACCGGCCGTGGGAAAGCGTCCCAGGCTGAGCGTGGTATCGATGGGCGTTATATCGTCACGCAACGCGTCACCCTGGACATCCTTGCCGTCAATGAAATGCGCATGCTCCTTGCCGAGCGCCGCGCGGATTCTGTCAATCGCGGCGTCGAACTGCTGGTGCAGTTCGGCTGGCGGGTCGAACATGGTGGAGTAGGTGAGTTTGAAGCTCATGGTGGTTTAAGGAGTCGCGGCTAAAGCCGCTCCCACAAAAGCCGCTCCCACAAAAGCCGCTTCCACAAAAGCCGCTCCCACAAAGGCCGCTCGGGCGGCCGCCTGAATAACGAGCTAGTCACTGGCATCGAAGGCCTGCAGCGATTCCTCGCCGCCCGCACTTTTCAGGAGTATTTCCACTTTTTGTTCGGCTTCCTTGAGCGCCGCCTGGCAGCCGCGGGTGAGCTTGATGCCCTCTTCGAACTTTTTCATGGCCTTGTCGAGCGGCAGGTCGCCTGACTCGAGCTCCTCGACCAGTGCTTCGAGGTCGGCCAGCGCTTTCTCGAGATTGAGTGTCTGTTTCTTGTTAGCCATGCCGGGAATTTACCAATTTAATCGCGGTCGAACCGCATTTAATTCCGCGTTGACATCAACGGGGCATGTCCGTAAAGTCTTGACTTAGACTCAGTCTAAAATCGTTCAATTGAGGGGATCTGTAATGTCACTGAAAGGCAGCAAGACCGAGAATAACCTGAAAGATGCATTCGCCGGGGAATCGCAGGCCAACCGCCGTTACCTGTATTTTGCCGCCAAAGCGGATGTCGAAGGCTACAACGACGTGGCGGCGGTGTTCCGTTCCACCGCCGAGGGCGAGACGGGACACGCTCACGGCCATCTCGAATACCTCGAGGAAGTCGGCGATCCGGCCACCGGCCTGCCGATCGGCTCGACCTCGGAGAACCTGGCCGCCGCCATCGCAGGCGAGACCCACGAGTACACCGACATGTATCCCGGCATGGCCAAGACCGCGCGCGACGAAGATTTCGACGAGATCGCGGACTGGTTTGAAACGCTGGCCAAGGCCGAGCGTTCACACGCCAACCGCTTCCAGAAAGCACTCGACACTCTCGACGACTGATCCGGCGACAGGCCGGACCGTCGTCCGGCCTGTAATTCAAGACATGGCAAATCCCGGCAACAAGCGCGAGGGCAGTGTCGACGCGCCCGTGCGTCATCCAATCGACTGGCGATCTGCAGAGTTCTATGACGAGCAATCGTTGATGACGGAGCTCGAACGGGTGTTCGACATCTGTCACGGCTGCCGACGTTGCTTCAATCTCTGCAATGCTTTCCCGACCCTGTTCGACGCGGTCGACGCGTCGGAGAGCATGGAGCTCGACACCGTTCCCAGGGAAGTCTATTGGGACGTCGTCGATCACTGCTACCTGTGCGACATGTGCTACATGAGCAAGTGTCCGTACGTTCCGCCGCACGAGTGGAACGTCGATTTCCCGCACCTCATGCTGCGCGCCAAGGCGTTCCGGTTCAAAAACAAGGGTGCACGGCCGCGCGATCGCATGCTGACCGCGACGGATAGCATCGGCAAGCTCGCCGGCATCCCGATTGTGGTGCAGGCGGTGAATGCCACGACCGGCAGCAAACTCGGACGCAAGGTATTGCAGAAAACCCTTGGCGTTCATGCCGAGGCGCCGGTTCCGCGGTACCACTCGACGACGGCGAGGAAGCGGCTCGCTTCGTTGCAGGACGAGCAGGGCGACGAATCCCGGCAGGGCGAGCTGACCCGGGGCAAAGTGGTTTTGTTTACGACCTGCTATGGCAACTACAACAGGCCTGCCATTGCCGAAGACCTGGTCGCGGTCTTCAAGCACAATGACATCCCGGTCGCGCTCGCCGGCAATGAGGTCTGCTGTGGTATGCCGAAACTGGATCTCGGCGATCTCGAGGCTGTCGAGCGAGCGCGCGACAGCAACATTCCGGAACTCGCGAAATGGGTCGATCGCGGATTCGACATCGTGACCCCGGTACCGTCGTGCACGCTGATGTTCAAACAGGAACTGCCGTTGATGTATGCCGACGACCCACAGGTGCAAAAGGTTCGCGACGCCACCTTCGACCCGTTCGAATACCTGATGTTGCGGCACAGGGAGGGCCTTTTGAAAACCGACTTCAGGCAGTCGCTGGGCAAGATCGCTTACCAGGTGCCCTGTCACCTTCGGGTTCAGAACATCGGCCTGAAGACGCGCGACGTGCTTGAGCTCGCGCCGGACACCAGCGTCGAGGCGATCGAACGCTGTTCCGGCCACGACGGGGTGTACGCCGTCAAAGAAGAATTTCATGAGGTATCGAAAAAAATTGCGCGCCCCGTAGTTGGCAAGCTCAAGAAATCGGGCGCGGATCACTTCATCAGCGACTGTCCCATGGCAGCGGAGCAAATTGCCCAGGGACTCGACGACTTCGATGCGGGCCACCCGTTGGCTCTGCTGCGCAAGGCCTACGGAATCTGAACCCACTATGGAAAAACTGAGCAAAGAAAAACTGTTGAGCCTCGAGGACTATGACGGCCAGCGAGACCGCTTCAGGTCCCAGGTCATGCAGCACAAGAAGGACCGGCAACTGCCGCTGGGCACCAACGCCACGCTGTATTTCGAAGACACCCTGACCATGCAATACCAGGTGCAGGAAATGCTGCGCATCGAACGGATTTTCGAGGAAGCGGGCATACGCGAGGAGCTCGAAGCCTACAATCCGCTGATCCCCGACGGCACCAACTGGAAAGCCACGTTCATGCTCGAATTTCCGGATGTCGAGGAGCGCCGCGCCATGCTCAAGCGACTCGCCGGCATCGAAAACCGGGTATGGATGCAGGTCGGCAAGCTGGACAGGATCCGGCCGGTCGCCGACGAAGACCTGGAGCGCAGCGACGCGGAAAAGACCTCGGCCGTACACTTCCTGCGCTTCGAACTTTCCGCGGAACAGATCGACGCCCTGAAAGGCGGTGCCGAGCTTGCGGCAGGCATCGATCATGAAAACTACCAGGTCGAAATCAGACCGGTTGCGGACAATATTCGTCAATCCCTTATCGGTGACCTCGACTGACAAGGGTCAGAACCGGGCTCTGACCCCGGTGCGGTGAAGCAAACGCAGAGCTGCCGCTGGCTCTGACCCTGTCATTTGCTAGAATCCAGCCCCGACAATTCCTGCTTTCGCTTGGGGCAATCAGGTAGATGAGCAAACGTTACGATGCGGCCGACATCGAGGTCCTGAGTGGTCTCGAGCCGGTCCGCCGCCGGCCGGGTATGTACACGGACACGTCGCGGCCGAATCACCTGGCTCACGAGGTCGTCGACAACAGCGTCGACGAGGCGCTGGCGGGCTTTTGCAAGAAGATCGACGTCACGATTCACGCCGACGGTTCCGTCGAAGTGAGCGACGACGGCCGTGGCATGCCGGTCGACATCCATCCCAAGGAAAAGATTCCCGGGATCGAATTGATACTTACCCGGCTGCACGCCGGCGGTAAGTTCAACAAGGAAAACTACCAGTTCTCCGGCGGCCTGCACGGCGTCGGCGTATCGGTCGTCAATGCACTGTCGAAGAATCTCGAGGTCTGGGTTCGCCGGGGTGGTGTCGAGTACAACATGAGTTTCGCCGGTGGCAAGAAACGCGGCAAGCTCGAAAAGGTCGGCAAAGTCGGCAAGGCGAACACCGGAACCACGATCCGCTTCTGGCCGGACAAGCAATACTTCGACAGCGAAAAGATTTCCGTGAGCCGCCTGAAACACGTGCTGCGCGCCAAGGCCGTGCTGTGCCCGGGCCTGACCGTGCGGCTGACGGTCGCCAAGCCGAAGGAAAAGGTCGAGTGGTGCTACTCGGGCGGTCTCGAGGAATACCTGCTCGAGGCGATCGGCAAGGCGGAACACATTCCGGCACAACCGTTTTCCGGCAGCATGCACGCCAGGCACGAGGCCGTCGACTGGGCACTGGTGTGGCAAACGCAAGCTGGCCAGGCGGTGGTCGAAAGCTACGTCAACCTGGTGCCGACGCCCCAGGGCGGCACCCACGTCAACGGCCTGCGCACCGGCCTGACCAACGCGATACGCGAATTCTGCGAGTTTCGCAGCCTGCTGCCGCGCGGCGTGTCACTGGCACCGGAAGACGTCTGGGACGGCCTGAATTACGTCTTGAGCGCGAAACTGGAAGACCCGCAATTCTCGGGGCAGACCAAGGAACGGTTGTCCTCGCGCGAGTGCGCCGCCTTCGTTGCCGGTGTCATCAAAGACAGCTTCGCGTTGTGGCTCAACCAGCACCCCGAATCCGGTGACGCCATCGCACAACTGGCGATCGCCAAAGCGCAATCCCGGGTCAAGGCCGCCAAGAAGGTGGTGCGCAAGAAAATCGTGTCCGGGCCGGCGCTGCCGGGCAAGCTCGCCGACTGCACCTCGCAGGAGCCGGAATTGTGCGAGCTGTTCCTGGTCGAGGGCGACTCGGCGGGCGGTTCCGCCAAGCAGGCGCGCGACAGGAACACGCAGGCCATCATGCCGTTGCGCGGCAAGATCCTGAATACCTGGGAAGTCGAGACCGGGGAAATCCTCGGATCGCAGGAAGTGCACGACATCAGCATCGCGCTCGGCGTCGACCCCGCAAACCCGGACATCAGCAATTTGCGCTATCACAAGATCTGTATCCTGGCGGATGCGGATTCCGACGGTTTGCACATCGCGACCTTGCTGTGCGCTTTGTTCCTGAGACATTTCCGCGAGTTGGTGCTCGCCGGGCACGTGTACGTTGCCATGCCGCCGCTGTATCGCATCGATGTCGGAAAGGAAGTGTATTACGCCCTCGACGACGGCGAGCGACAGGGCATTCTCGATCGCATCGACGCGGAAAAAATACGCGGCAAAGTCAGCGTCACGCGTTTCAAGGGGCTGGGTGAGATGAGCCCGCAGCAGCTTCGCGAAACGACCATGAATCGCGATACCCGGCGGCTGGTGCAGCTGACTGTCGACGCCAAGGACCAGGTCGACAAGCTGATGGACATGATGCTGTCGAAAAAACGTTCCGCCGATCGCCGCAAGTGGCTCGAAACCAAGGGCAACCTTGCAGAGGTCTGAGGTCTCCAATATGCAAAACAACCTGAACCTGGAAGGCGTCGAGCAGCTTCCGTTAAAGGACTACACGGAAAAGGCGTATCTCGACTATTCGATGTACGTCATCCTCGACCGTGCGTTGCCACAGATCGGTGATGGGCTGAAACCGGTACAGCGAAGAATTATCTTTGCGATGAGCGAACTCGGCTTGTCCGCGGGTCAGAAGCCGAAGAAATCCGCGCGCACGATCGGCGACGTTATCGGTAAATACCACCCGCATGGCGACTCGGCCTGTTACGAGGCCATGGTGCTGATGGCGCAGGAATTCTCCTACCGATACCCGATCGTCGACGGCCAGGGCAACTTTGGTTCGAGCGACGACCCCAAGTCGTTTGCAGCCATGCGATACACGGAATCCAGGCTCAGGCCGTACGCGAAAATCCTGCTTGCCGAGCTTGGCCAGGGAACGGTCGACTGGACAGCGAATTTTGACGGTACGCTCGAGGAGCCGGTAGTACTGCCGGCACGGCTGCCAAACCTGCTGCTGAACGGTACCACAGGCATCGCCGTTGGTTTGTCCACCGATGTGCCGCCGCACAACCTCAACGAGGTTGCGAGCGCGCTCGTGCACCTGATCGACAATCCCAAGGCGACCGTGGCGCAGCTCATGAAGCACATCAAGGGACCCGATTTTCCGACCGGCGGTGAGCTGGTGTCGCCGCGTGCCGATATCAAGCAGATCTACACGAGCGGCAATGGCACCTTGCGCCTGCGCGCAACCTTCCGCAAGGAAAATGGCGACATCGTGATCAACTCGCTGCCGTACCAGGTATCCGGAAGCAAGATACTCGAGCAGATTGCGTCGCAGATGCGCGCCAAGAAACTGCCGCTCGTCGAGGATCTGCGTGACGAATCGGACCACGAGGAACCGACCCGTCTGGTGATCACGCCGAAGTCAAAAAAGGTCGATGCAGACGAATTGATGTCACACCTGTTTTCGACCACCTCGCTCGAGCGTACGGTGCGCGTCAACATGAATATCGTCGGCCTCGACGGGCGCCCGCAGGCATTCGGCCTGGTCGGCTTGCTCTCCGAATGGCTGAAGTTCAGGCGCGAAACCGTCAAGCGTCGCCTGCGACACCGGCTCGACATCGTCAATGACCGCTTGCATATCCTGGATGGCCTGTTGATCGCCTACCTGAATATCGACGAGGTCATCAAGATCATTCGCAACGAGGACGATCCGAAGCCGAAGCTGAAAAAGAAATTCAAACTGTCGGACGTTCAGGCCGAATCCATCCTCAACCTGCGGCTGCGCAATCTCGCCAGGCTCGAGGAAATCAAGATCAAGGGCGAACAAAAAGAGCTAGCGGAAGAACGCAAGGTACTTGAGCAGACACTGAAGAGTGCATCGCGACTCAAAACGCTGCTGAAAAAAGAAATACTGGCCGATGCCGGGGAGTACGGCGACAAACGGCGAACCCTGATCGTGGAACGCGAAGCCGCACAGGCCATGGACGAATCGCAACTCATCGCCAGTGAGCCGGTGACCGTGGTGTTGTCCGAGCGCGGTTGGGCGCGATCGGCCAAGGGCCACGACATCGATCCGCATTCGCTGAATTACAAGTCCGGTGACGGCTTTCTCGCCGCAGCTCGTGGTCGCAGCAATCAACTGGCCATGTTCATCGACAGCACCGGCAGGGTTTACAGCGTGCTCGCGCAATCGCTGCCGTCGGCCCGCGGTCAGGGTGAACCCCTGTCAGGTCGCTTCAAGCCACCGGACGGTGCCGAATTCTGCGGCACGATGATCGGCGAGCCGGCCGATCAGTGGTTGCTCGCGAGCGATGCGGGATACGGATTCGTCGCGACGCTGGAGGAACTGGTAACGCGCAACAAGGCAGGCAAGTCCGTGCTTCGCGTGCCGGCGGGCGGCAAGGCGGTGGTGCCGGCGCCGGTGCCGGCGGATACGGAATGTCTCGTTGCGGCGGTTTCGTCGATCGGCCGATTGCTGTGTTTCGAGATGGAAGAGTTGCCCGAACTCGCCAGGGGCAAAGGCATCAAGCTGATCAATATTCCGACCAAGAAGTATAAAGCGGGTGAGGAAAAACTCGTGGCAATGACCGTCATTCCGGAAGACGGTCACCTGCAGGTACACACCGCGAACCGCAAGATGACCATATCCTGGGACGATCTCGACGATTACTACGGCGAGCGCGCGCTGCGAGGCAGCCTGCTGCCGAAAGGCTGGCGCAAGGTGGTGCGGCTGGAAGCGGAGTTTCCCGAGGAGGCGTGATCCGGCGGGCTAGGACGCTTTCTTGCTGGGCTCTTCGATCATCGGCGACTCGACGTCCAGCGTCTCGTCACTGCCCATGTCCGGCATCTCGACCTTGAGCTCGTCAGTAACGGTGCCGGTGGCGGCGTACTCCTCGTTCTGCGCGTCTCCCTGGGTCTCGAGATTCGCCGTGAGCTCGGCCGTCATGGTCGGGTCCTGGGCGACCGGCATTTCGCTTGTCTTGCCCTCGCCATCGCCGTCCATCTGTTCGGCCAGTGCCCGCGCCGCCTCTTCGATTTCCTTGTTGAGGGCCTGGGTCGCGGTCAGTTCTTCTTCATAGTCCTGCTCGAGAATCTGGTACTCGGCGGACCGGCTCAAGGTGTATTCACCGGTATCATCGGCGCTGATGTCGACGTTGGTGTCGACCAGCACGGCCTGCAAGTCTTTGGCCGTCGCGGTATTGTCGTCCAGAATCTGCTTGGTCGCGTCGACGTTCATGGACACCGAATAGTCCTCTTCGTCGTCGTCCTGGCTGTCATCGCTGGCGACCACCGGCAGTACCTCCGCGTCAACGATGTCCGCCGCTTGCGCCGCCGGCAGGGTGCCGGTGTCGTCGACCCGGTCTTCGATTACCGGAAGTTCCGGGATCTCGACTTCGACCTGCGAGTCTTTCGCGGAATACGCGAAATCCTGGGCCACGTCCATATCGTCCGAATCGTTGAGCCCGCTGCCGTCGTCCAGGTCGGCGTCCAGCGAAATCTTGCGTCCGGTTATGGTCGTGGCATCGAAGTTGTAATCGATATCGGCGAGCGACGGCGGCGGTTGCGAGTCGTCACGCCGCCGCTGGGGCAGCGGTGGCATTGCCGCCACCGACGGGCCGAAATATTCACGCAACTGGCGACCGAACAAAAACAGGCCGAGGATCATGGCAATGCCGGCGCCACCGAGCCACAGGAGCCAGGCCCATGCGTTGCTGATGCCGCCGCCTTCGTTGACAGCCACGGCAACCGGTGAAACCGGCTGCGAAGCTTGCGGACCACGCAAATCGGTGTCCGGTATGTCGATGACCGGATCATCCGATCCCAGCGGTACGACGAAGGGGTTGTCGGTACCGATGACGAAATCGCCCGGTCGAAGCCGCGGTTCCTGTTCTTCTGATGCCTGCAGCTCGCTGTCCGCCGCGCTGGCGGTGTCGCCGGCGGTCACCGGCTGCAACTCGGTCTCCGTCATGAGCACCGCATCCACATCCGCAATCGGATCGGCTTGCGGAACTGGCTCGGCAACGGCGGGTGCCTCGTCGATCGGCGTCGCTTCCGCTTCGGCCGATGCCTCAGCTTCTGCTTCGATGAGCGGCGCGCCGTTGTAAGCGCTAATCCGCGGCGCGGCAGCGGCCGGCGCTGTCGACGCCGCTACGCGGGTCGCCGGCGACAGCTCGCCGCTGAAATCAGGTATTTCGAGCAAGCTCCCGGCTTTCAGGAGATTCGGGTCGTTGTCGAGAAAAGCCTGCGGATTGGCGGCAAAAATCGCATTGACCGCCGGCCAGAGCGCGACGTTGCGATTTTCGATGCGGGCCGCGATTTGCGACAGCGAATCGCCCGGCTGTACCCGGTAACTGCTGGCCGACGGGATTGGCGATTCGTCCTGCGGGCGTCGCGCCGCCCGGCGCGGGATCGGCGCCGGTTTTACCGCCGCTGGTGTCTCGCGTTCGAGCGGTACTGTGCCCTGCGGTGCCGTCTGCACCGCGGTGAGGGCCGGTCGCTCGGTGCCGAGCGCGGCCCGCTGGCCTTCGCTCGCCAGTGGCGGGTCGATCATCAGCATGTACTCACGCGCCAGGTGCGCGGTGTACGCGCAGTTGACCGACACCTGCAAGGTCAACAGCGGCTCGCGGACGGGTATGCGCCCGTTCAGGACGATGGCATTTTCCGTGACCGTAACCCGGGCATTGCTGACGACCGGCAGCCCGTTCGCACTGCGCGCCGGATTGAGAAAGATGCAATAGTCGAACATCTGTTCGTTCGGTGCGAGGGCATAGGCAATACTGGCACGCAACGGCTGACCCAGCGCCGAGTCCACGCGAATATCGCCGAGTTCGAGTGCCGGTGCAGGCAGAGTGGCAAGACCGCACGCGCTGCCGATCAGTACCGGCAGAATTTGTTTACTTGCATGTCGCTTCGCTTTTGCCAATTTTTTTCGCGTTCGAATTCGTCCGTTTGACTTCTTCACAGGCCGATACCCCGGTTATCCGTATTGCGTAATCCCTGCGCTCGGTTTTCGCCCTAAATCAAGCGTGGAAAGCATGCGTTAGGCAGGGTATGTGGCGCGGAAAAACCTGTAAACGTAACTATTCCACGTTTTGTCAATTGCCGCGTAAACCGGTCATTTGAGGCCCAAAAGTGTGATCACGGTCACAACCTCAGGCATGACTGACTTAACTTAAATGCAGCACCGAAAATGACCAAAATGCCGATCTGCGCAAGCCCTCGGGACGCTCGCCGGGCCGCGCCTGAACGGGCCCGAATCAGCTGTTACCGATGGCTTCCAGGGTCGTGGGTTTTGCGGTCGGCAGGGTCTCTTCCAGCACCACTTCCGGCTCATGAACGTAGTGTCCCTGCATGTAGTGAACACCCAGTTGAAACAACACGGCCATTTCGTTGGCATTCTCGACGCGTTCGGCGATGGTCTCGATCTGCCGTTGCTGTGCTGCCTCACACACCTTGCGAACGGCCTGTTGCATATCCGTGTCCTTGCTCAGCGAATGCATCAGCTCGCCGTCGATCTTGATGTAGTTCGGCTTCAGCATGTCGAGAATCTGCATCCGGTTCTGTTCCACGCCGTAGTGTTCGAGCGCAAATTCGACGCCCAGTTTCTTGAAGCCCGCTACCGCCTGACGGGTGTCCTTGATGTATTTCGCAGCTTCCTCTTCCGGAAACTGAATACACAGGTGACCCGGCTCCAGGCCGGTCCGTTCGAATTCGCTCTCCATCCACTCGATTAGCGATTCGTCCTGGATCGAGTGTTGAGAAATGCGCACGAACGCCTTTTCTGCCTTGTGTGAGACACAGAACTTGATCGATGCGGTAATCATCCAGCGGTCGATTGTTTTCATCAGGTTGTTGCGCTCGGCTGCCGGCAGGAATTCGGAGGGCAATATCGCGTTGCCTTGCTGATCGATCATGCGCACCAGCAGGTCGTACATTTTTTCGGCATCGCCACGCAGTCCGGCGATCGGCAGCTGCGCCAGGCGGAAACGATTGTCCATTAATGCCGACTTGATATGTTTGACCCAGATCTTGTCGTATTTCCTGATGCGCGTACTTTCTTCGCGCGATTCCTGCAGGTGTGCACAATTGCCGCCTTTTTCCCGCGCGCTTTCATGCGCTTCCATTGCTGCGCTGACCATTTCCTCGAGGTCTGAATACACGCCGCTGACCACGATGACACCGACCGAACAGGTCAGTTTCAATTCCTGGTCGCCGACCCTGAAGGTGTGTTTTTTGACGTGATCGACGAGCTGCTGACCCCAGACTTCGGCGTCACGGTCGTTGCCACGCTCGAGCAGCGCCATGATGACGGTGCCTTCGAATCGACCGGCCACGTCGCGCGGGTGCATTCTCTTGCGGATTTCCTCGGCGAACTGTCCCAGCACATCCTCGGTGTCGAGGATTCCGACATCGGCACGGACCTGTGAGAAATCGTCCGGTTTGATAACGGCAAGCGCCTGCAAGCCGGACTTCGGCTTTTTCTTGAGGCGTTTTTTCAGCCGGTCGAGAAACTGGGCGCGGTGCAGAAACAGGGTCGTCGGATCGCGTCTCAAGGCATCGTGGGCCAGCTTGGTCGGTTCTTCGATGGCCAGTTTGGGCGGCGCGATGCGAACCTGAACGAACGGGCCGCCGTCGGCATCGGTGAGCCGGAAATCCAGTTCGAGTTCGACTCCGTCATTGCCGGCAATATCCGATTTCGCGCTCAGCTTGTGGCCGCTTTGCCACTTCCCTTTCATGGTCGCCACGACGGCGCCCTTGACGGCGGCCTGGCTCTCTGCGAGGAAAAAATCCATGAGCGGCTGGCCGACGATGTCTGACTTTTGTTTTGCGGAATACAGTTTGAGCCACGACTGGTTCGCCTCGACGATGATTCCCTCCTGGACGAAGGCGATGGCGCTGGCCGCATTGGCCATGTACTCGTCCAGCTGCCGGCGGTATGCCGTGGCCGAGGTCAATGTCGAATTCAATGCACGTTCGACGCGATAGGCGCGCAGTTCGCGGTCGACGACGACCAGCAGACGTTGCATGTTGTCGATCGACACCAGGTCGCAGGCGCCGGCATGCATCGCGTCGAGTATCGAGTCTTCGTCGACTACCGCCCGCAGAGCGAGAACCGGCACTTCGGGATAAAACACGTTCTTCTGCTTGACGATCTTGGCGATGCCGTCAGCGTAACGCTCCTCGTTCACGATGAGGAGTTCGATTTCGACTCCATCCAGCGTTTCATCGAGGCGACGCGAGCTTTCGACCCAGTGACAGTGCGCCGTTTGTCCCGCGTCGCGGAGCGTTCTGTTGACGAGCTCGACATCTTCCTGGCTGCTCGTTAAAACAGCGATTTCAATGTTCGGTCGCTCGGTCAATTCTCTGTCCTTGGAGTTTTCACCGGCAATCTGTTTAAGGGACCCTCAGAAAGGTCTGAAAAGTCTATACAACAAGGTCTGCGTAGTCGCTGACGCAGTGCCAAAACCGTGACAGGTATCAAGAAAAATGGGCTCGCCGATGCCGCCGGGGTGCTGGCTCGTGGGCCAAATGGCAACGATCGGGCAATTTCACTGCTTGATTCGCCATCCCACGCGTTGCCGGCGCCGCCGGGGTCGTTGCTTCGGCGGGCTGGATTATGTAAGCATCCCGCCAGCGACTCCATAACAGACGGCGGCGATCACCACTACGTCCTCCCAGCGACGATGCGTCGCGCCGCCAGGCAAACACGAAATGGCCAATTACAATACCAACGAGTTCCGCTCGGGACTGCGGATCATGATTGACGGGGATCCCTGTGTCATCGTCGAGAACGAGTTTGTCAAACCCGGCAAGGGCCAGGCGTTCAATCGCGTCAAAATCAAGAATCTGAAAACGGGGAAAATCCTCGACAAGACCTTCAAGTCCGGCGACAGCGTGGAAGCTGCCGATATCGTCGAAAAGGAAATGCAATATCTGTATACGGACGGCGAGTTCTGGCATTTCATGCTTGAAGATACCTATGAACAGTATGCCGCGGACGACAATGCGGTGGCTGATGCGAAACAGTGGCTCAAGGAACAGGACGTTTGCATGATCACGCTCTGGAACAATTCCCCGCTGCAGGTGCTCGCACCGAATTTCGTGGAACTGGAAATCACCAAGACCGATCCGGGCGTGCGGGGTGATACTGCCGCCGGCGGCGTAAAGCCGGCGACGCTGTCGACAGGGGCTGTCGTCCGGGTGCCGTTGTTCGTCGAGCAGGGTGAAACGATCAGGGTCGATACGCGAACCGGCGAATACGTTTCACGCGTCAAATGAATTTTCCGGATCGGCGAATCTCCTCGCTGACACTCCGCAAATAGGTTTCGCACAGCGATTCCACGCCATCCTGGTCGTCTTGCGTAAATCGTCGCGCAGCAGGGCTGTCGATATCCAGAACCCCGATGAGTCGTCCATCGATCGACATCGGCACCACGAGTTCGGATTTCGAATCCGGATCGCAAACGATGTGTCCCTCGAAGGTGTGAACGTCGTCGACACGTTGCGTTTGCAGGGTGTCGGCAGCGGTGCCGCAGACACCCTGGCCGAGCGCGATACGGACGCAGGCGGGTTTGCCCTGGAACGGCCCGAGCACGAGTTGCTCGCCGCGCAGCACGTATACGCCGAGCCAGTTGATCCGCGGAATTTCGCTGTAAAGCAAGCCGACGAAATTGGCCGTATTCGCGAGCACATCCGTTTCTTCGGCCAACAGTCCGGACAGTTGTCGATTCAACGAGGCGTAGTCCGCCTTCATCAGTCGAATTCCGGAAAATGACTGATGCTGGCGATATCCGTTTCACCCTGCTCGAGCATCAGCAGCCTGTCGAATCCGACCGCGACGCCGGCACAGGGTGGCACGCCGGCGCGCAGCGCATTGATCAGGTTTTCGTCGATGTCGTGCACGGGCAGATGCTTTTCGCGTCGGCTATTGCGGTCTGATTGGAAGCGGGCCAACTGCTCGTCGGCGTCGATGAGCTCGACGAATCCGTTGGCGAGTTCGACGTTACCGTAAAATACCTCGAAGCGCTCTGCACAGTTGGCGTCATTTGTGCTCAGTCGCGCCAGAGCGGCCTGGCTTTTCGGGTAGTGATGAAGGACGGTGAGACGATCCTCAGCGAAGTCCGGGACGATGCGCTCTGCGAGCAGCAGGTCGAGCCAGGCATCCCGGTCGTTCGCCAGGGCATTGCGAAGTTCGTCGTCTGCTCCCAGGCAATCGGCCAGTTGTTGCACGCTCGCCGTGTGCGGATCGAGATTCGCGACGCGACCAAACGCCTCCGCATAGGTGAAAAACCCGGCGCCGGACCCGAGGTCGCTTCGTTGCAGGGCAGTGGCGATAAACTCGATCGTTTCGTCCATGATCTGCCGCAGGCCGTAATCGACACGGTACCATTCCACGAGGGTGAACTCCGGCAAATGACGGCGCCCGCTTTCACCGTCGCGAAAGACCTTGGCGACCTGGAAAATGTCGCCGAATCCGGCAGCCAGTAATCGTTTCATCCTGTATTCGGGCGAGGTTTGCAGGAACAGCGGTGAGCGCAACGACGAACGCGCCGACAGGCTCTCGATGTGCGGGTCAGTCACCGCGTAACGGCACAGTATCGGTGTGTCCACCTCGAGAACGTCGCGGCTCTCGAAAAATTCCCGCGCCCGCCTGAGCATTGCCGACCGCGCACGGGCGACCTCGATGCCGGCAACCGGCTGCCACGATACGTCAGTCACGGTGCGCTTGAGCGACGTGGCCGATGGCGCGCCCCATCCTCACCTCGCTGCCGGCCACCAGCGTGTCCTCGAATGTCACCGCGTCCGGCGGAAACAGCAGGACCACCGTCGAACCCATATTGAAATGTCCGATGCAGTCGCCTTTTTTGACGTCAGGTGAATGATCGCTCTTTTGCAGGTCGAATTCCTGCACCGTGCCTTTACGCCGGGGCCGAATTTCGTCCGTCCACGGGGTGCTGATGCTGCCGACGTTAAGGGCACCGACGAACACCAAGGCGAACGACACCGGCTCACCGTCGAAGTGGCATATCAGGCGTTCGTTGCGCGTGAACAGCCCGGGCACCAGGCTGACGCTCGCGTCGTTGACACTGTACAAGCTGCCGGGAACGTAACGGGCCGCGATCAGCCTGCCGTTCATCGGGCTGTGAACGCGGTGATAATTGTGCGGCGCCAGGTACAGGGTGGCGAACTGACCATCGACGAAGCGCTCGGCGTCCGGCACATCGGTCATGAGCAAATCGGACAACGAGTATCGTTTCCCCTTGGCCTGGAGAAGCGACGTCGATTCGATGGCCCCGGCAGCGCTGACGGTACCGTCCACCGGGGAAACGATTGTCGCTGCGGCGCGCTCGATGGGTCGTGCATCTGCAACCAGCGAGCGGGTAAAAAAGTCGTTGAGGGACGCATAACCGTCCGGCACCGGGTGATCGGCTTCCTCGACGTCGATCGCATACATCGATACGAAGCGCCGGATCAGGAAATCCTTGACCGGGCGCAAGCGTATCCTTGCAACCCGATAGACCGCGGCGGTCATCGCGTGTTTCGGCGACAGCATTTGCAACGCCAGTAATAGCCAGGCAAGGAGTTTGGACATCGATCAGCGTGTTTTTTCAAGCGCAAGCGTATGGCTGCGGCTATATTAACGAATGCCAATGACAACCATAGGGGAATTCATCCGCCAGAGCGCGAAATCCTTCGAGGAGGCCGGCCTGGTATACGGCCACGGAACCGACAACGCGACTGACGAAGCGGCGTACCTGGTTTTTTCGGCGCTGAAACTGGACCACGAGGACGCCGACAGCCAATACCCGAAGGTCCTCAGCGATGATGAGCGGGCACTGCTCGCCGGCCTCGTTAAACAACGTATCGAACGACGGCTGCCGGTTGCCTACCTGACCCATGAAGCCTGGTTTGCCGGTCTGCGGTTTCACGTGGACGAGCGTGTGCTGGTGCCGCGCTCGCCGATCGCCGAATTGATCGGCCGGCAATTCTCGCCATGGGTGCAGGCAGAACAGCTGCAGAAGGTCCTGGACCTGGGCACCGGCAGCGGCTGCATCGCGATCGCCACCGCACTCGCGTTGCCGCAGGTGCGGGTTGACGCGGTCGATATCGATGATGGCGCGCTCGAGGTTGCGGCGATCAACGTGCGACGTTACGGCCTGGAGGAACGGGTGCGCCTCGTGAAATCGGACTTTTTCGCCGCGCTGCCGGCTGACGGCCCGGGCTACGATGTCATCGTCAGCAACCCGCCTTACGTGGATCGCCGTGAGATGGAGACGCTCCCCGCAGAGTTCCGGCACGAACCGGCGCTCGGCCTCGCCGCTGGCAACGACGGTCTGGATTCGGTGCTGACGATCCTGCATGATGCTCCCCGCTTTCTCGCCGATGACGGGATCCTGATCGTCGAGGTCGGCATGAGCCGACCGGCCCTCGAGCGAAGATTCCCGAATACCGGCTTCGTCTGGCTGGAATTTGCCATGGGCGGGGAGGGCGTCTTCCTGTTGAGCCGCGTTGAACTCGAGCGGCACCGGGAAACTTACGACGGCAGGGCTCGCGAATCGGGATAGACGATGGCAGGCAACAGTTTCGGGCGCTTGTTTACGGTAACGACCTTCGGTGAGAGCCACGGTCCGGCGATGGGCTGCGTGGTCGACGGCTGCCCGCCCGGCATGCAACTCGGCGAAGCAGACATTCAGAAGGATCTCGAGCGGCGCCGTCCGGGCAAGTCCCGGCACACGACCGCCCGCCAGGAGGCCGACCGGGTAAGAATCCTGTCCGGGGTCTTCGAGGGCCAGACCACCGGTACGCCGATCGGCTTGCTGATCGAGAACACCGATCAACGATCGCGTGATTACAGTGCCATCAAGGACAAGTTTCGTCCCGGCCACGCCGACTACAGCTACCAGCAGAAATACGGAATTCGCGATTACCGCGGTGGCGGCCGGGCGTCCGCCAGGGAAACCACCATGCGGGTCGCGTCCGGCGCGATTGCCAGGAAATACCTGCGGGAACGACTCGGCATCGAAATTCGCGGTTTCGTCTCGCAACTGGGGCCGATCGAACTCGAGCCCGTCGATCTCGGCTTTGTCGATCAAAACCCGTTCTTTTGCGCCGATCCCGGGCGTATCGCCGAGCTCGAGAAATTCATGGACGAGTTACGCGCCGAGGGTGACTCGATCGGCGCCAGGATCAGTTTGCTGGCAAGCGGCGTGCCGCCGGGACTGGGCGAGCCGGTGTTCGACAAGCTCGAGGCAGACCTGGCGCACGGGCTGATGAGCATCAACGCGGTCAAGGGCGTGGAGTTCGGAGCCGGATTTGACGCAGTCCGACAGCGTGGCAGCGAGCACCGCGACGAGATCTCGCCCGAGGGATTCGCAAAAAACGATGCCGGCGGTACGCTCGGCGGCATCTCCTCGGGGCAGGACCTTTATATAAGTATCGCGATGAAACCGACCTCGAGCATCAGCAAGCCGGGCTCGACGGTGGACCGCGGCGGTCAACAGTCGGAAATCGCAACGCACGGCCGCCACGACCCCTGCGTAGGACTGCGAGCGACGCCGATCGCCGAGGCGATGGTGGCACTGGTGCTCATGGATCATTACCTGCGTCATCGCGGCCAGAATGCCGATGTCGACTCCGCCACCCCGGTAATTCCCGCAAAGGCAAAAAGCTGATTTAATCGCTTCCTGTCGGCTATCGGCAAAAAATCTTAGGGAACGAAATTCAAATGTCAGAGGTATTCGATGTTGCCGTGGTCGGTGCAACCGGCGCTGTCGGAGAAGCGATGCTCGAGATTCTCGCCGAGCGAAAATTCCCCGTCGGCAACGTGCATGCGCTTGCGAGCGAACGCTCCGTCGGCAAGAAAGTGTCGTTCGGTGACGAGTCGCTGACGGTAAGCGATCTCGCGACATTCGATTTCAGCCAATGCAGGATTGCACTTTTTTCGGCGGGCGCATCCGTGTCCGACGTCTTTGCCCCGAAAGCAGCACAGGCCGGTTGCGTGGTCATCGACAACACGTCCCGGTTTCGTTATGAGGATGATATTCCACTGGTTGTACCGGAGGTGAACGCCGACAAGATCGCAGATCATAAACATCGAGGCATAATTGCGAATCCGAATTGTTCGACCATACAAATGGTCGTCGCACTCAAACCGATTTATGACGCCGTCGGCATCGAGCGAGTCAACGTTGCAACGTATCAGTCCGTTTCGGGTGCGGGTCGATCGGCCATCGAAGAACTGGCTCGGCAAACAGCAAACCTGATGAACGGCAGGCCGCTGGAAATTTCGGGCAACCACAAGCAAATCGCGTTCAATGCGGTGCCGCATATCGATAACTTCGAGGAAAATCGCTACACCAGGGAAGAAATGAAACTCGTATGGGAAACCCGGAAAATTCTTGGAGACGAAAATATTGCGGTCAACGCGACCGCCGTTCGCATTCCCGTGTTTTACGGACATTCCGAAGCCGTGAATGTGGAGACCAAAAGCAAGATTTCGGCTGCAGAAGTCTGCGAGCTGTTGCGGACAGCACCCGGTATCGAGCTGCTCGACGGGACAGAGACCGGCCAGTACCCCACGGCAGTCACCGAAAGCTCCGGAACCGATCCCGTCTATGTCGGCCGGGTACGGGAAGACTTGAGCCACCCGCGGGCTGTCAATCTGTGGGTGGTGTCCGACAATATTCGTAAGGGCGCGGCTCTAAATAGCGTCCAAATAGCTGAAATATTGGTTAAAAACCATTTATAAAGTATAGTCCCCCCGGTATGATTATGGGTCTCGATCATAGGGGTTTCAGACTCCGCACCTGCCTTTCCTGATGGCTATCCGGCAGCTGGAGAAATTTAATATGTCGTCAAGACTCCTTCGCATGTGGCTTTTGCCAATGATGCTGCTTGCGAGTCAGTCATGGGCCCTCGGGCTCGGAGATATACGCCTCAGTTCGGCGTTGAACGAGCCATTGCGAGCAGAAATCGAGCTGCTCGCCGCATCACCCGAAGAATTGGACAACCTGCGGGTGCAGCTTGCATCTGTGGAGACTTTTGAACGCTACGATATTACACGCCCTGTATTCTTGTCGGGATTGCAGTTCCGCATCATGCGCACCGGGACGGCAAACGGAAACCGGGTACTCGTCACGTCCGACGAACCGATTACCGAACCGTTCCTGACGTTCCTGGTCGAGGCAAGCTGGACGCGTGGCAGACTGCTGCGTGAATACACCGTGCTGCTCGATCCGCCGACGTTCGCTCCGCCACCGGTTACTCAGTCCACCCAGGCCGTTACCGCACCGACGCGTGCAGCACAAACCGACAGCGGCAGGATCGAGCGACCTGCGCCGCAACCGCCGGCCACGCAACCGCCAGTACAGGCGCCGGTGCCATCGCCGGCTGCACAAGTCGAGGAACCTTCGTCATTCGAACCGGCAGCGGAACCACTTGCACCGGTTGCTGAACCGCTGGCGCCGGTCGAGGAACCGCCGTTCGGAGAGCCGGATTTTGCGACGACGGCGGGCGGCGACGTTATCGTGCAGCGTGGTGACACCTTGTGGTCGATTACCTCGCGCGTACGTCCGGATTCCCGGCTGTCGATGAATCAAACCATGTTGGCGATCTTCGAGGCCAACCCGCAGGCATTCGCCGACAACATCAACATCATGCGTGCGGGCGCCACGCTGCGAATCCCGAGCGCGGATGAAATTTTCAGGATCAGTCGCGGCGACGCACTCGCGGAAGTGCAACGGCAGAATGCCGCATGGGCCGGTGGGCCGGCGGCGATCGGCAGCGACACCCAACCGTCGCTCACATTATTGCCGCCGGACGAAGACGTCGATTTGTTCGACGACGGCGTTGACCAGGATGCCACGGACGAGCCCGAGCAAACCTTCGAGGATCTGGTTGCTGCCGACGAGGCACGCATCGACGAGATCGAATCCTTGCTTGCCGATCACGAAGACTCGCTGATCGAGCTGACCGATAACGAGCTCGCCGCGCTGCGGGTCGAACTGGCCGAGTTGCGAGGCGAAGAGCCGCCGCCACCATTGCCCGTCGAGGAACCGCTCGACGATGAATTCGAAGATCCTTTCGTCGACGACGAAGACCAGCTGGCGGCCGATGAGTTTGCCGAGGACGAACTCGAACCGACGGCAGTCGACGACGACCTGCTGGTCGACGAAGACCTGGTTGACGACACACAAGTCGCCGACACGGCGCCGGAGGTCGAGGAGACGGTCGCCGATGCCGAGGATGTCGCAACGGTCGAGGTGGTGGATACGCCGCCGCGTCGTACCAGCCTCGTGGACACTATCCTGGGCTACGTCAACAGCATCTGGGGAATCATCGGTGGTGCATTGATCGTTGCAGTCGGGCTGTTGGTCTGGTTTGCAAGGCGTGCAGGCAGTGGTGACGAAGAGGATTCCACCGGCATGTGGGAATCGCTCGAACAGGACGATATGGACGAGGAAACGCTGGCGTCGACGGAACGCCTGCGGGCACTCGCCAAGGATGACGATTCCTCGATCGTCGTCGTCGAACAGGAGACGGCGCCACCGCGACCCGCGGAAGAACCGTTTGCCGACACCGTGGCGATGGCCGATACGGAGGATACGGGCGGTTTCGCGGCGACCGTTGCCGAGACGCCGCAGCCACAGCCGGACGAAGACAGTCCGATCGAAGATTCCATGATGGAGACCTTCGAGATGCCGGCGGTCGACGACCAGGCCACCTCGGAGTTCGTGGCGCCGGACCTCGATACCTCGACGGTCGCCGAGCAACCGCTCGGCATCGGCGACGCCGATGACGACGCGGACGACGACTTTGCGCTGGCCGAAACCGCCGAAGTTCCGGCCGCCGAGACACCCGCCGACGAATCGCTGCCGAACTTTTCCCCGGACATCGAATTCGACGAGCCTGTCGAGGACGAACAGGTTGCCTCGATGGTCGACGAGTCGAGGGTTGCCGAGATTTCCGATGACAACCTGCTCGACGATACCTTCCACAGCGATACGGCGATCAACCTCGACCAGGCGGATCCCGTGGCCGAAGCCGATTTTCACATGGCCTACGGACTGTATGACCAGGCCGCCGACCTCATCAACGGCGCGATCGAGGTCGAGCCGGAACGGCTCGACCTGCTCGCCAAGCTTTGCGAGATCTACTTTGTCTGGGGCAATCGCGACGCGTTCATCAGTGCAGCCGGCAAGCTGCGCGAGGCAACCGGTGGCGGTTCGAACGAGGAATGGGACAAGATCGTCATCATGGGCCAGCAAATTGCCGGCGATCACGAATTGTTCTCGGGTGTCAGTCCGGCGGCGGCGACCAAAGCGGTCGACCTGTCGATCGAAGCCGGCGAAGGTGGCGGCGAGCTCGATATGGATCTCGAGTCCGGCGATGCGACACAGGCGGTCGACCTGTCGTTCGATGCCGGCGCGGAGACCGGCAGTGGTCTGGACATGGATTTCGAGTCAGGCTCGACCGGCATTTTTGGCGACGATGCGGACGGCGCCTCGACCGCCGAGATGCCGGCCGCCGATTCGGATTCGCCGACGATCGAACATGAGTTCGACGCGACCGATGCAACCGGCGAGATGCCTGCGGTTTCCGACGATGCGGAGGCCACGGAGATCGCCGATATCTTCGGCGACGATACGGCAGAGGTGCCGTCGTCCGGGCCCGACGCGACGGCGGAGATCGATCTCGACGATCTCGGACTGGACCTCGACGGCCTCGACGAAGCGCAAATGGCCGGCGACGATGACATCGAGGATCAGATTTCAGGTCTCGACGATACCTCCGAGAGTCAGGCGATCGACGATCTGACCATTACCGGCCGCAACCTGGCGCTGGACGAAGACAGTGCTGCGTCGGAGACCGGCGAGATGCCCGCTATCGAGGAACCGACCGACACCAACCTGGCGTTGCCGGAGGACAAGTCGATCGATGACACCGACGTCGAGATCGATATCGGCTTGCTGGATGCCACCGGTCAGACGCAGGCGCTCAGTGACGACATGATGGTGGACACCGGGACCTCACCCGCACTGGATGACGACGATGAAACCATGCTGGCGTCGGTCGGCGGTGACGAGTCGACCGTGCTGGCGCCCGACGTCGATATCGATTTTTCCAAGACCCAGGAACTCGACGAAACCGGCGAGATGCCTGCGGTTGGCGACGATTCGCTGCCGGATATCGGTGCCGACGACCTGACCGGTATCCTCGACGAGGTACAGGCGGACGATGATCACAGCGCCGAGACGGCGCAAATGCCGCATGTGACCCACTCGGACATCGACCCGGATGCCGTCGATCTGAACATCGGTGACGACAGCCCGACGATGGCTGCGCCGGCTGACGGCACGGACGACGACAGCGATGAGGCCCGGACCATGACGGAAGTGGGCACCAAGCTGGACCTGGCGCGTGCCTATGTCGACATGGGCGATCCGAGCGGTGCGCGCAGCATCCTCGAGGAAGTACTGAACGAGGGCGATGAAGGTCAGCGCCAGCAGGCACAGCAATTGCTGGAGTCCATGCCCTCAAGTTAGGCACGTCTCCCCGGTAAATTCCACTTCGTATCGCTCGCAATGACACTTTGCGAGATTGTCTTTCAGATATGCGTGTAGCGATCGGCATCGAATATGACGGTACGGCTTACAACGGCTGGCAGCGCCAGGACACGGGCACTGGCGTGCAAACACCGGTCGAGCAAGCGGTTTCTTCCGTTGCCAACGAAGCCGTGGAACTCGTCTGTGCTGGCCGCACCGATGCCGGGGTTCATGCGAGCGGGCAGGTTGCCCACTTCGACACCGGTGCCGAACGATCCCGGCGAAACTGGTTGCTCGGTATCAATTCCGAATTACCGGCGGACATCAATGCCAGCTGGGTGTCGTTTGTCGACGATGACTTCCATGCCCGGTTTTCCGCGACCTCGAGAAGCTACCGCTACCTGATACTGAATCGGGCAGTGCGTTCGGCATTGCATCGCAATCGCGCCTGGTGGATTTTCGAACCGCTGGACGAGCAGGCGATGCTCGATGCTGCCGGCTGCCTGGTCGGAGAACACGACTTCTCGGCATTTCGCGCCGCGGGCTGCCAGGCATCGACCCCGGTGCGCACGATCGAGCAACTCGACATCGTGCGCGAGGGGGAATGGTTGCGCATCGAGGTCAGCGCGAATGCATTCTTGCAGCACATGGTAAGGAACATTACCGGGGTACTGGTCGCGATCGGCAAGGGTGAGCAACCGTCATCATGGGCAAAGGATGTTTTACTGAGCCGGGACCGCAAACAGGGTGGCGTTGCCGCGCCCGCCCATGGCCTGACGCTCATCGCCGTGAACTATCCCGAGAAATACAAACTCCCGTGCTCCGCGCACGCCGAGTTTCGTTTATGATGCAGGCCTATGAGCTGGTTTGAGAAGTTAATGCCGTCGCGCATCAAGACCGAGCAACGGACAAGGTCCGTACCGGAAGGGGTGTGGATCAAGTGTCCCGATTGCGATGCGCAGCTTTACCGCACGGAACTCGATCGCAACCTGCAGGTTTGTCCGAAGTGCAATTTTCACATACGTATCGGTGCGCGAACCCGGCTCGATTTTTTTCTCGATCCGGAGTCGCTCGAAGAGATTGCCGCCAATCTCGAACCGCAGGACCCTTTGCGGTTTCGTGACAGCAAGCGATATCGGGATCGTATCTCACAGGCGCAAAAAGCCACCGGCGAAAAAGACGCCATGATTGCCGTCAAAGGGCGGCTGTTCGGCCGGCCGATCGTTGTCTGTGCCTTCGAGTTTCATTTCATGGGCGGCTCGATGGGATCCGTTGTCGGTGAACGCTTTTGCCGTGCCGCTGCTTTTTGCGCGGAAAACCGCGTGCCGCTGGTGTGTTTTTCGGCAAGCGGCGGCGCGCGCATGCAGGAAGCCCTGTTCTCCTTGTTGCAGATGGCAAAAACGTCGGCAGCGCTGGCCGTATTGGGTGAACTCAAGGTGCCGTTCATCTCCGTCCTGACGGACCCGACCACGGGCGGCGTCTCCGCGAGCCTCGCGATGCTCGGGGACGTAAATATTGCGGAGCCGAAAGCGCTGATCGGTTTCGCGGGACCGCGTGTCATCGAACAAACGGTTCGTCAAAAACTTCCTGACGGTTTCCAGCGCAGTGAGTTTCTTCTCGATCACGGTGCGATCGACATGATTGTGGACCGGCGCGAGTTGCGTGAAGCAATAGCCGATTTGCTTGCCAAATTCGAAAAGCGTCCCAATCCCGCGCTCGAGAAAGAATAAGACCAACGCAGAAGCCGACCAGTGGACCGTGCCGGTTCATTCGACTCTCTCGACGACTGGCTGTCGTGGCTCGAGACATTGTCGCCGCACGAGATCGTGCTGGGTCTCGAGCGGGTTGCCACGGTCCTCGGGAAACTCGAGCTGCCGCGCGCCCGGCGGGTCATCAACGTAGCGGGAACCAACGGCAAGGGGTCGTGTGCCGCCATGCTCGAGGCCTTGTTCGCCGACGCCGGCTTTACCACCGGTTGCTATACCTCGCCGCATCTGCTGCGTTTCAACGAGCGCATTCGAATCGACGGCATCGACGCCAGCGACGATGAAATAATCTCCGCGTTCGAGCGCGTCGAATCGGTGCGCGACGAGCTGCCGTTGACCTATTTCGAGTTCGCAACACTTGCAGCCCTGGTTGTATTCGCGCACGCCGGGGTGGACACACTGATTCTCGAAGTCGGGATGGGCGGGCGCCTGGATGCGGTCAATGCCGTCGATCCGGACGCCTGCCTCATCACCAACGTGTCCCTCGACCACACCGACTGGCTCGGCAGCGAGCCGGAAGCCATCGCGGCGGAAAAAGCCGCCGTTATGCGTGCCGGCAAGCCCGCGGTCTACGGCGCAACCGAGCATGCCGCGACGATACGGGAACATGCCGCCGCAATCGGCGCCAGGCTGCGAGTCGCGGGCGAAGACTATCGTGTGACCAGGCGCCGCGACGGGCACTGGTCGTGGCGTGGCACCAATGTCGAGCTCGAAAAATTGGCCGCGCCCCCGCTTGCCGGTGACTTCCAGCTGGACAATGCGGCAGCGGTGCTCGCGCTGATCGAGGCCATGGACCATCCTGAAATGCTGTCGGCAGACGCCGTCGATCGCGCGTTTGCCAGGCTCGCGCTTGCCGGGCGATTCCAGGTCGTCGAGGCGCGCCGTACCTGGGTGCTCGACGTGGCGCACAATCCCGCGGCAGCGACCGTTCTTGCCGTGACCCTCGCATCGTTTGCCCAGGGCAGGCCTGTCACGGCAATCATGGGCATCCGCGGCGACAAGGACGTGGCGGGCATCGTCGGCGCCCTGGCCGGCCAGGTCGAATCCTGGGTGGCGGTTCCGTTGCGCCATCCGGCAAGTGAATCGGCAGCGTTGCTTGCGCAGCAAATCGCACGCCACACCGATAAACCCTGCCGCATTGCCTGCTCGATCGAGGAGGCACTCGAAACGGAGGATCGGCTCGCCGATCCGGAGACGCTGCTACTGGTCTCCGGCTCTTTTTACCTGGTCGGCCCGGCCCTCGATTGGCTCAGGGCAAATCGCGCCTAAGCAGCGGAGAAATCTGCTGCTCGCCGCCGCCGATACGTTATACTCAGCGCCGCTGAGGGCTGCAGTTCCTGCAATTCACAATGGATAGAGCACTGAAAGAGCGCGTGATCGGAGCGATCGTACTCGTCGGCGTCGCCGTTTTGGTGGTCCCGGTATTTCTCGACGGCTCCCCCGGCGAATCGCAAATCGTCAGCAAGGCAGTGGCGCTTCCCGGGCAAAGCCAGCAACAGGGCGCGATGCAGACCGTGGTTCTCAACCGCGACCGCGAGCTCCCCGTACCGACAAGCACGCCGCCGGCGAGCAACACGGCTCGCGCGCCCGAGAAGAGCAAATCGCCGCTGCCCAAGCCGGAGGCGCCTGCAAAGCAGCCGGCTGCGTCGCCGATTGCCGACAAGCAAAGCGACCAACAAGCCGAAGCGGTTGCGCAATCGGTGACCGGGATGTGGGCGGTACAGCTCGGCAGTTTTTCCAACGAAGAAAATGCCGAGCGGCTGGCAGCCGATCTTCGCAAGCAGGGATTTGCGGCGTTTTTAAGCCGGGTCGATACCGGGTCCGGCGCCCTGCACCGAGTGCGTATCGGCCCGCAGAAAGATCGCGACAGTGCCGAAACGGTGGCCGCAAAACTCGACCAGGCGGGCCACTC
>JAWWCT010000012.1:0-70373 GCA_033720315.1 Woeseiaceae bacterium
TCGTCCTGGATGTCGAAGATGTCGGCCATCTGCCTGTCGTAGGTTTCGGACCACAGGTGATAACCGTCCTCGACGTTGACCAGCTGCGCCGTCACCCGCAGACGATTGCCGGAGCGGCGCACGGAGCCTTCCAAAACCTTGCTCACGTCCAAGGCTTCGCCAATTTCCCGCAAATCTTCATTTCTGCCCTTGAAGGCGAACGACGACGTCCTGCCGGCCACTTTCAGATCCGGAATCTTTGCGAGCAGGTTGAGTAGTTCTTCGGAAAGACCGTCGGCGAAATAATCGTCGTCGTCCGACATGTTGACGAATGGCAGCACGGCGATCGACTGGGATTCCATCGCCATTATCTCGTCCGAGGCGACGGGTGATTCACTCAATAGAAATTTGTCGACCAGCAGGAAGCCAACCGCGACGACAAGCACACCGATGATGATGAAGTCCAGCTTGCGGCCCGTCTGCGGGGTGATCGACTGGCTGCGATCGACGTGCTTTTCGAGTTTGATGCCCTCCGGTGTCAGTTCGAACACCCAGGCAAAGAACAGGGCGAGCGGCAGGCCGAGTAGCAAGATGAATAGGACGGATTTGAGCACCCACTCCGGCGCGCCATAGGCATCGAAGGCCAGCTCGGCCACCTGCGCCAGCAACCAGCCGACGATGACGTAGGCGATGCCAACGCGAAACACGTTCCTTCTTTTCAGCTCGGCGAAAAACGTCATGATCAGCTACTCACAAACCCAATCGCCGCTGGCCTTGCTGCAGTGATCCGGTGGGCCGCGCTTGTCCCAGAGATCCATCAGTCCGGAAATCCTTGCATACTCCAGGTACGCGGGATGCCGCGTAAAACCACTTTTCGGATAGGCGATGCCATATTGGAGCAGGTAATCAGAGTTGGACCAGCCAAACTTGTCCTTGAGGCCGATGTCGTTTATTTGTTGCCAGTAATCATCGAGGTAGCCAAAGGCCAGGTACCAGTAGTAGACACTGATCTTCTGGAGATTCGAGACTCCGGCGGCCGCATTTCTCACCCACGCCTGCAGAAACTGTCTGGCCGAATCCCGGTCCGCCATTCCAGCGACCAAATGCCGCAGCGTCCGTGAATCCCACGAATAAAATGCATTCGAATCAGATGAGCCGGAACCCGACGCCTGATCCAGCGTCGCCGCGGCAGCTTCGTAGTTTCCGGCAATCAAATCATCAAATGCGATATCCCATAAGTACAGGTTGCCACCAACTTCGGCAGCCCGCCGGAAGCTGGCTCGAGCTTCTTCGCGGCGCCCGAGGGCACTAAAAACCATGCCGGACCGCCAGTAACCTATCGATGAAAGCGGCTCAAGCTCAATCAGGCGCTCATTGCACGACAGCGCTTCCTGCAAATAACCACCCATCAACAGGTTAAAACACCGGCCACGCATCACGTTGAAATTATCTGGCTCTGCCTGCAACGCTTCATCATTGGCGTCGAATTCCACCGACCATGAGTCGACGTTCGGATCAGTCGTGGCCGCAAACATGCGCGCGACGACGAGGTTCGGATCGAACCGGAGCGCGGTCGTCGCCGATTTAAAAACTTCTTTTCGGGCAGTCGGGCCATCTATGCGGTCCCCGGCGGACATCCAGTAGGTCATCGCCTTCGCTTCGTGTGCTTTTGCAAATTCCGGATCGAGTGCGAGCGCCCGATTCAGTAAATCGAGCACGATATCCAGGGTGTCTTCCTGGTCATTGGCCGCAATGTGGGGCAATGCTTCCAGGTACAGTGCGTACGCAGCCGCGTTCGACGTCGATCTACTGGTTTGGGGGGCCAGGTGAATCTGTAGTTCCCTGATAATTGCATTTGCGACATTGTCCTGAATGTCGAATATGTCTGCCATCTGTCGATCGTAACTTTCAGACCAGAGATGGAACCCGTCGTCGACTTTGACGAGCTGCGCGGTGATCCGCAGCCGGTCTCCTGATCGCCGCACTGAGCCTTCGAGGACAGTCGCAACGCCAAGTGCAGCACCTATCGTGCGCAAGTCGTCGTTCTTGTCCTTGAAGGCAAAAGATGACGTACGACCCGCAACTTTCAGATCCGGGATTTTCGCCAACAGGTTGAGCAACTCTTCCGATAAGCCGTCCGCAAAATAGTCTTTATCATCCGACATGTTGACGAAAGGCAGCACGGCGATTGATTGCGTTTCCGTGGCCACGATCTCGCCGGAGGGCGCCTCCGATGTACCGATCCAGAATCTGTCAACCAGCAGGAACGCAACCGCTACGGCAAGAACGCCGATGATGATGAAATCGAGCTTGCGCCCGGTCTGGGCGGTAATCGACTGGCTGCGATCGACGTTTTTCTCGAGCTTGATTCCCTCGGGCGTCACCTCGAAGGCCCAGGCGAAAAACAAAGCAAGTGGAAGGCCCAACAGCAGGAAGATGACAAAGGTCCTGAGTGCCCATTCCGGCGCACCAAAATTCTCGAAGGCAAATTCCGCCACCTGGGCCAGCAGCCAGCCCACCACGACGTAGGCAATGCCTACACGAAATACGTTCCTTCGTTTCAGCTCGGCGAAGAACGACATTCTTGTTATTCCCTCCCCCCTGAGGGGCCACATGATACCGGCAAAAAAGGTGTGAATGGTCAATATTTCCGCTAACTTGCGCGCTATGGCGCGTATGACCTGGCAATTCTGGATCGACCGCGGCGGGACCTTCACGGACGTCGTGGCCCACTGTCCGGACGGTTCAATCGAGACCGCAAAGCTCCTGTCCGAGAACCCGGAGCAGTATGACGATGCAGCTGCGGAAGGCATTCGCCGCTTTATCGAAGACTGGCCGAAAAAGGAACCGATCGAGGCCGTCAAGATGGGCACGACGGTCGCCACCAACGCCCTGCTGGAACGTCGCGGCACACCCACTGCATTGGTGGTAACCGAAGGATTTGCCGATGCAGTCGCCATCGGTTACCAGAACCGGCCGGACATCTTTGCGTTGAATATCGTCAAGCCGGCACCGATTTACGAGTGTGTCATCGAAGTCTCAGAGCGTATGAATGCGAACGGTGATGTCATCACGCCGGTGGATGAGGAAGCGGTTTCCGACTTGTTAAAGCGATGTACAGACGATGGCATCACTTCCGTCGCCATTTGTCTGCTTCACGGTTACAGGTACACACAACACGAAAACCGCATCGCCGAAATTGCAAAAGACATCGGACTGCAACAAATTTCGGTTTCGCATGACGTCGAGTCGCTGATCAAGTTCGTCAGCCGTGCAGAGACGACGCTGGCCGATGCCTACCTGACACCCGTATTGAACGACTACATCGGCGGCCTGCGAATTGCTTTAACAAAAATTGCGACCCCGGAGCGGCTTTTGTTCATGCAAAGCAGCGGTGGCCTGGTGCTCGCCGACAACTTTCGCGGCAAGAACAGCGTCCTGTCCGGTCCTGCTGCCGGCGTTGTCGGCATGGTGGAAACCGCATCGAAGTGCGGTTTTGAGAGACTGATCGGCTTCGACATGGGCGGTACTTCTACCGACGTGTCCGCCTGGAGCGGCGAATACGAACGCAGCAACGATTCCGAGGTCGCCGGCGTCCGCCTACGCGCGCCGATGATGAAAATACACACGATCGCTGCTGGCGGCGGTTCGATACTCAAGTACCAGGACGGCCGCTACCAGGTCGGCCCCGATTCCGCCGGTGCCGATCCGGGACCGGCATGCTATCGCCGTGGCGGCCCGCTGGCGGTTACCGATGCCAACGTATTGCTGGGGCGCATTCCTACCGATCATTTTCCGGCCGTATTCGGGCCGAACGCGAACCAGCCGCTCGACGTCGAGACCGTGCGGCGACAGTTCGACGAGCTGGCACGGGAAATTACCAGAGGTAGCGGCGCTGAATCGAGCCCGGAAGCCGTTGCCGAAGGTTTCCTTACTGTCGCCGTCGAAAACATGGCGAATGCCATTCGCAAGATCACCATCGAGCGCGGCGAAGACGTGCGCGATTTCGTGTTGTGCTCCTTCGGCGGCGCTGCCGGACAGCACGCCTGCAAGGTCGCCGAAGTCCTCGGCATCGAAAGGATCTGGCTGCACCCGATGGCCGGCGTCCTGTCGGCCTATGGCATGGGACTCTCGAACATTCGCGTCGAACAACAGCAATCGGTTGACGTTGCGTTCAGCAAGCACGCGCTGAAGGAGTTGCAGCCGGAAATAGAACGACTGCAAGCAGAATGCGATGCGGCGCTCGGTGAGCAGCACGTGCCTGCCGAGCACCGCGAGTTTCAAATCTCCGTCGGTATGCGCATCAAGGGCTCGGATACGATTCTCGATGTGCCGCACGGTGATGCCAGGCAAATGATCGACGCGTTCTCCGACATCTACCGTCGCCGCTTCGGCACAGAGCCGGACTCGGATCAATTGCTGATCGCAACGCTGCGCGTCGAGGGCACCGGCATCGAGCAGGTGTTCGGCGACCCGACCATCGATGCAAACGAACAAGCACAACCGGCAGGTGAAACAAGAATGTGGGCGGTCGGCGCCTGGCACGATGTAGCGATTTTTAATCGCCCGCAACTCGGCAGCGGCGCTCGAATCGACGGACCCGCGATTGTCGCCGAAGCAAACGCGACCACGGTTATCGAAGACGGCTGGTCCGGCAGCGTCAATGACAAGGGTCATTTACTGCTCGAACGCCACAAGGAACTGATTGAAGAGTACGCGGACGATACGACTCCCGATCCTGTAAGGCTCGAGGTTTTCAACCGCCTGTTCATGCACATTGCCGAGCAAATGGGCACAGTGCTGCAGTACACCGCGCTGTCTGTAAACATCCGCGAGCGACTCGATTTCTCCTGCGCGCTGTTCGACGACCAGGGCCGGCTGGTGTCCAATGCACCGCACATGCCCGTGCACCTGGGCTCGATGGGCGAGAGCGTGCGCAGCGTCATCTCCGCCAAAGGCGACGAACTCGGACCGGGCGACGCCATCATGCTGAACTCGCCGTACAACGGCGGCACGCATCTGCCCGATATCACGGTCGTCACACCGTGGTTCGCTGACGCCGATGTGCCGCAGTTCTTTCTTGCGTCTCGTGCCCATCATGCCGACATCGGCGGCATCACCCCTGGCTCGATGCCCTCCGAAAGTCGTCACATCGACGAGGAAGGCGTGCTGATCGACAACTTCTGGCTGGTAAAGGGTGGCCGGTTTCAATTGCGTGCCGTGGAGGAATTGCTCTCAGGTGCGAAGTTCCCGGCGCGCAACCCGCAACAGAACATCGCCGACCTGAAAGCACAGCTCGCTGCCAATCAACAGGGAATTCGCCAGCTCGAAAAAGCAATCGAGCGCTACGGCATGACGACTGTTAAAAACTACCTGAAGTTCGTGCGCGAGAATGCCGCCACGAGCGTTCGGCGTCTGCTCGGCAATCTCAAGGACGGTGAGTTCGAATACGAGCTCGATTCCGGCGAGAAAATTCGCGCGAGCATTTCCGTCGATCACGACAAGCGTGAAGCGACGATCGATTTCGATGGAACATCAGCGCAATCCGAAACCAATTTCAATGCGCCCGAGGCGGTAACGCGTGCCGCCGTCCTGTATGTCTTCCGCAGCCTGATCGAAGAGGAGATCCCGATGAACGAGGGTTGCCTCGAACCACTCAAGATAAGGATTCCGAAAGACAGCATGCTGAGCCCGTCGTATCCGGCCGCGGTGGTTGCGGGCAACGTCGAAACGTCGCAATGCGTCACCGACTGCCTGTACGGCGCGCTGGGTGCCCTCGCCGCCTCGCAAGGCACGATGAACAACTTCACCTTCGGCAATGCAAAAGTGCAGTACTACGAAACCGTCTGCGGAGGCGCCGGTGCCGGACCGGGATTCGATGGGGCCGACGCCGTGCACACGCACATGACCAACTCCAGGCTCACCGACCCCGAAGTCTTCGAGCAGAACTTTCCCGTCATCGTCGAATCGTTCTCGATACGCAAAGGGTCAGGTGGCGGCGGCAGGTGGCACGGCGGCGACGGCACGGTTCGACGAATCCGCTTTACCGAGCCCGTCGAAGCCGCGATTCTCTCGAATCACCGTCGCATTGCACCGTTCGGCATTGACGGTGGCGATGCTGCGAGAACGGGGGTCAATCGAATCGTCAGGGCCGATGGCGCCGAGGAACAACTGGCAGGAACCGCGACCGTGAAACTCGATGCAGGCGATACCTTCATCATAGAAACGCCGGGCGGCGGCGGCTTCGGGAAGCCCTGATCGACTCTTCAACCCGGTTGTTTCGTGGCACTTCTCTCTCCCAATCGGTCAGATAAACGGTAAGATTCGGCAATAATTAATGAGTCGGAGCGGCCATGTCGGTCCTGGGGGAACTCAAAAGACGCAAGATGTTCCAGGTAGCAGCCGTCTACCTGGTCGTCGCATGGCTGATTATGCAGGTCATCGACGTGATCCATGAGCCGCTGCGCCTGCCCGAGTGGTTCCCGACCGTCGTCATCGTATTGTTATTCGTTGGATTTCCACTGACGATGATCGTCAGCTGGGCCTTCAACCTGACGCCTGGCGGCATGGTGCGCGACTCCGGCCAAACTGAAAGCAGCATTTCATCCGGGCGAACGATCGAATTCGTGCTCATTGGACTGGTTGGCATTGCCGTAGTGTGGCTGATTTATCGAACGGAATTCGACACTCAACCGCCACCCGAACCAGTTGCCGTCGAAGTTTCCAGGGCCGAGGTGATGCCGAATTCCATCGCGGTCCTGCCCTTCGCCAACCTGAGCCCCGATCCCGACAACGCATTCTTTGCCGCAGGCATCCACGACACGATTCTGAACGAGCTGGCCAAGATCCGGGATATGAATGTTGTTTCCCGAACGGCAGTACTGCGGTACACAGACGGAATGACTCCGTTACCACAGATTGCCGGGGAACTGCGTGTCGGGACAATAATGGAAGGCAGTGTGCAATACGCAAACGGTCGTGTGCTGGTGACGGCACAGCTCATCGATCCAGAAACCAACCTGCATCTCTGGTCGAATAATTACGATCGGGATTTCTCCGATATCTTTGCGATTCAGGCAGACATCGCGACGAAAATTGCAGAGGCGATGCAGGCAAGCCTGACGCCGGTTGAACGTGCCAGCATCGAGCACCAGATGACGGAGTCGCCCGAGGCGTACGCACTCTATCTACGTGCGATGGAGGCGATGAACTGGGACTTCAGCCCGGGCGATGCAACTACCGACGTCCTGGATTTGCTAAACGGCGCGATCGATCTCGATCCCGGGTTTGCGCGCGCGCATGCAGCCAAGGCTATGACGTATTCATTCAATAGGCCCACCCAGATGCAAGCAACCGCAAGTGCAGAAACCGCATTGTCGCTGGATCCGAATCTCGGGCTCGCTTACTCTGCCCTTGCCATAGTGCATGCCAGGGCAATGCGCGACAGCGATGCACTGGAGGATTTCGAGACGGCGTTGCGACTAAGCCCGAACGACATTGACATCCTGGATGATTTCTCCCGATTCCTGATGACACGACAGCATGAGGAACGCGCGCTGGCTTTGGCAGAGCGTGTCGTCGAACTCGATCCCGGGCGCATAGACTTTTTGGCTACTATGCATTTTCGTGCCGGAAACACTGAAGTTGCTCGAGATATGTACCAGCAAGCTATAGCGGTGCACCCCGAAAACGATCTTATTCGTCTGCGAAGCGCAACGACTGAATTGATGTTGGGAAATACGGAAGCGGCGAAACGCGAAGCTCGAATCGCAAGCAGTCTCTGGAGAAATCACGAATTGCGCATAGACGGACTGAGGAACAGGACTTATTTCTATGGCGTTGTGGGCTTGAAGGATGAGGCAGCAAGGTTTTTCGAGCTGTTTGTCTCAGTCGCAGCAAAGGAACCCGAAGGCTTTGTTGACCCCGGGGACTGGGCCATGGTTTACACGGGCATCGGTGATTGGGACAAGGTCCTGGAGTACATGAAGTTGGCTGTCGTACAGGCCGAAAATGGCTTCAGATCAGGACTTGCTCCTGGATTGTCGATAAATAGATACCGCATTCCGGAACTCGATAAACCCGAGTTCGTCGAGCTTCGCAAGCGCTTAGAAATTCCTGCCCTGGATCTCTAGCCCCAATTACTTTTCGATTTCCACCCCATGCCAGAAGGCGACCCGGCATTTTATGTTATCGGCAGCTTCTTTCGTTTCCGGGTAGTACCACGCAGCGTTTGCATTACGTTCGCCGTCGACGACGACGTCATAGTAATGCGCCATTCCTTTCCAGGGGCAGACCGAGTGATGCTCGCTGTCCTCGAGGAATTCCCGCTTGACCGCGTCTGGCGGAAAGTAGTGATTGCCTTCGACGACGACGGTGTCGTCACTTTCGGCGATTGTTTGCCCGTTCCATGTCGCTTTCATATTTAGTGTAATCGCGGCTGAAGCCGCGATCAGGCCGCGCGTTCACCGACCCTGCGAGCTAGCATGTTCGGATCGAAGACCGGCGCGAAAGCAGTCGTCGCAACGCGGCATCCTGTCAGTGTTTGATGCAAGGTCAGTGACACCGTTTCATCGGAGCCGGCGGGATGGAACATGAGAATCACGGTTACGCCGCGCTCTTTGTTCACCGGGCTCGAATGCAGGCCCGCATCGCATTGCACGACGAACAGGTCGTCCTCGAATGCACCTTGGTCGGCGAGGCCGCTCATGTAGGCATGTACGATGCTGTTGACGCGATCGGCGACTGCGGTCGTATTCGGCGCAAACACGGTCCAACGTGTCGCCAGGTCGATGGTATTGGTGATGTGCAAACAGAGCCGCGTGATGGTCAGGCTCGCAAACCTGTCGTCGAGCTGCGCATCGCGGGCCAGGGTTACGGAGCCGCACACGGTCGAACGTCCCGCGGTTCGACCGGCGATGACATTGATCCCTTCCCGGACCAGCAACTGTGCGTCTTCGATGATTACCCGCTCCACCGGAACGAGGTTGCCACGCAAGCCGTAACCGAGCTGGTCGAGGTCCTCCCAGGGGCCGTGTTGCCGATCCAGCTTGCACAACAGGCCTGCAATTGCGGCACCCACGACACGCGGCTGCGATCGCTCCTCACGGGTATCGTAAACACGCGGGTAATAGGTAAAGATGTTCGGGCTGCAATAGTCGAATGCGCGTATGCCCTCGATCGCTTTCTGCACGCTGGTCCAGCTTCGTGGAGGATCCATGATCAGCATCGCTCCGCGTTTGCGGCAGTAGAGTTCCGCCGCGACGATGGCGGCGGGCCCGGGATCCTGGTCGCGAGCCGGTGGCGGCAGGTACAGCAGGTCGAAATGATCCACCTCGTCGAGGGCAAACAGGCCGGTCCCCCGCCAGGCGCAACCGACAAGGTCGTAGTCATTCAAGGCAACGCCGTCCGTGCCCGGCTGTGCATGCCCGATGTAACGCTCGTTGGTTTTCGCGGGCCGGCCCGCCGGCACCGGCATCTGTGCGCGTATCAGGTCCGACGTCAAAAGCTCGTCGCCGACGAATCCGCTTTCGCCTTCCTCGCAGGTCAGCTCGCGATAGATTTCCTGATCAAGTACCAGGCCGGTATCCGGCGCGATACGCTGGATGGTCAGGTTAAAGCGCTGCTCATTGATGTCGATGCCATCGTAGTCGACGGCGGCACGAATGTATTCGGTTGATCCGGGCTCCAGTGCGCGCAGCACCAGGAAACCACCGATCGCGGGCAGCGCAATCATCGCGCCGCGGGCATTACTGGCGACCCGCACGATATAGGCCCGTGTTCCGCCATGATCGAAGAATTGATTGACGGCAGGGCCCAGGCTGCTGCGTTGCCAGATGCCGCCAAAGCGACGGTGAAACTCGCCATAACTTTCGACGAGTACCGGTCTGTTGAGGGGGCCTCGGAGAGCACGGCCGATAAAGGCAGCCGTGGAGTCGGTGGGTACGTCGATGGGGCTATCCATCGGCGCGATCTCGGTGACCGTTATGCCCCGGTCTAGAGCATCTGACAACCCTGTCTCCGCGCTGGTGAGTCAGGTAACTGTGCCGGCATTCTAAAGTCAGCGCGCGTTAGATGCTAATGTGGCCTCCGCCAGGTGATTGATGCCAATGACGAACAAGGACTACCTCCAGGAATGGTTTCCAGTGCTGGCAGAGCGGCTGCCGCGAATGCGGCTCGCCAGCCTGCCGACGCCAGTGCGCAGTTTCGAGATCGATCTCGACGGCCGCAAGCAAAAACTTTCTGTTAAATGTGATGACCTTACGGGCGATATTTACGGCGGGAATAAGGTTCGCAAGCTGGAATTCATCTTTCCGCTCGCCCGCGAAAAACACTGTCAACGCCTCGCGACCTTCGGCGCGGTCGGCTCGAATTCCGCGCTAGCGACCGCGCTGTACGCCCGCCAGCAAGGTTTCGCGTGCAGTTGCTTTTTGATGCACCAGGCAAAAACGGCGACGATTCCCGCAACCCTGAACATGCACATCCGGAACGGCTCAGAGCTCATTCGCTACGGCGGGCCTTATCAGAAGCGCATCCAAACGCTGCGCGACAATCTCTGGGGCAAAAACGCGTGGGTGGTGCCGATGGGTGGTTCGTCCTGGCGCGGCACCGTGGGATTCGTCGCCGCGGGTCTCGAGCTTGCCCAACAGCTTGCGAACCGCGAAGTCGGTAAACCGGACAGGATCTATGTCGGCACCGGCACCATGGGCACCGCAATCGGCATTGCGTTAGGACTCGCGATTGCCGAGCTCGATATCGAAGTCCACGCAGTGCGCGCGTCGATGACCGATATCACCAACGAAAAACTGCTGGCAAAGCTCTGCGAAAAAACCGTGACCATGATGCGGCGTTTCGATGCATCCGTACCCGCAAATCTTGCAGGTCGAACGAATATTCGAATTCGTCACAATTTTTTCGGCGAGGGCTATGCGCATACCACGCCGGAGGCAGACGAAGCGATCGCGTTTGCCAAGCAAGACCTCGGCATCGAACTCGATTCGACGTATACCGGCAAGGCAATGGCAGCGTTGTTAAAAGACCTGCGAGAGCCCGGCGTCGACGAGAACAATATGCTTTTCTGGAACACCTACTACGCCATGCCGGTGACTGTGCCGACAGACCATGTGCTGGATGAGCAAGCATTGCCCGAGGAATTTCTACGCTATTTCAGTTGAATGTCAGGCCAGAACCGGTCGCCCATTCACTCGTCGAGGTCGGCTTCGATTTCATCTTCTGGAATCGGCTCGACGGGTATATCGGATTCAACCGGTTCGTCGAGCAGTGCGCGAACCTCGTCGATCGTCGGCATGTTCGGATCGGGTTCGACGGTGTTGCGCACAATCCGCGCTCGTGCATAAACCTCACTCATGTCGGAGGTGAATATGCGAATGGGAACGCCGTTTGCGTAACTGGCAATTTCGCGGGCTTCATCCTGTTCCGCTTGCTCATTGAATGCGCCGGATTCATTGCGTACTTGCTCGAATATCTTTTGCATTCTTTCGCCCGGCGTGATGTCGTCGTCGGCGAGCGGCAGATGGCTTTCGAAGTACAATTCGCCGTCACGCCAGCCAGCGAGGTACGGCTCGTTGATGATCGTCACGGGTTCACCGATCTCGACCAGCTCGTACAGCGTCTCGATATTTTCAGGATACAGTCGCACGCAGCCGTGACTGACGCGCATGCCCACGCCGTACGGCTGATTGGTGCCGTGAATGAGATAGCCGGGCATCGCCAGTTTCAACACGCGGTGGCCGAGAGGGTTGTCCGGGCCCGGCGGCACCACCGCAGGGTCCGGGTAGCCCAGCTCCCGGTTCTCGCGGCGCACCGAGGCCGGAACATACCACGTCGGATCCTTGGCCTTGGCGACCACCTCGGTGTCACCCAGGGGTGTCTCCCAGCCCACGCGGCCGATGCCGATCGGATACGTCAGTACCTGCACGGGTTGGCCGTCGGCCACTTGCGGAAAGTAGAAGAGGCGTTTCGAGGCCATGTTGAGCACCAGCCCGCGTCGCGGCACGTCCGGCAGCACGAATTGCGTCGGCAGCAGCACGGGCACGCCGGCACCCGGCAGCCACGGGTCGATATCAGGATTGGCGGCAACCAGTTCGTCGAAACCGAGCCCGTATTCACGGGCGAGATCGGAAAAGGTGTTGTCTTCGGTGGTGTAAACGATCTGTGGCTCGCCGACGACGGATTGATCGGGTGATTCGAGTATGAAGAAATTGCGGTTCTGCGGTTCTTCGAGCTTTTCCTCGGCAACCGCGGGAATATCATCTCCCCAGGTGCCACCACCCAGCGGCGCCAGGAAATCCTGGATCGCCGTGCAGGCGTTCAGCAGGCCGGTCGTCGCCAGCAATGCGACGCAGCGAATGAATAATGATGGGTTCAAAATGGCGCCTGGTGCCCTCAACGGTAATGAATTTTCGCAAAAAACCATGACGGTCTCTATGTCGCTTTTTGGCAAATTCTGAGCGTCAGCGGCCAGCGCACGTCACGCCGCTGCGGTCCCCAGGCATCCTTGAGCTCCTGCTCGAATAAATCGATCGGATCCTTGCCTTTCGCCTCTATGTAGTACCGGGTGCCGGACCAGGTGCGCATGTAAGCGAGCATGTCCTCGGCTGTCCAGTCGAGTTGCATCTCGAACGGCTCCGGTTCGATTTCCGGCAACGGCATGTCGAAGTCACGATAGTGGTTCTCCACGAATTTTCTTTCCGGCGGCCAGTAGCCATCCGTCTCCTGGTAGGCTTTTTCAATGACAGCGTTGCATTCAGGCGTGATGCGGCTGCGTTCATAGCTCCAGATCGCGAGGACGCCACCGGGTTTCAGAACTCGCCGGACTTCGCTGTAAAACCGCTCGATGTCGAACCAGTGCAGCGCCTGAGCGACCGTGATGAGGTCGACCGAGTCGCTGTCGAGGCCGGAGTCTTCCGCAACCGCAACACGAAACTCGATGTTCGGGTTCGACACTGCGGATGCAATCTGCTTCTCGCTCGCGTCGGTGGCAAGCACCCTGTCGAACCGGGGTGCCAGGAAGCGTGCCGCCTGTCCGTTACCGGTGGCGCAGTCCCAGGCGAGTTCGTGGCTATTACATAGCGACGCCAGGTACTCGAACAGCGCATCGGGGTACACCGGTCGCGCGGCAGCGTAGCTGCCGGCGTGGCCGGAAAAATGATCTTTGAAGCCGATCAGTCTAACGCTTGCAGTTAGGGTTACGGCCCGCCGCTTTCGCCTCGTTGTAAAGAGGCAGGGTCTTTGAGTACTGCTCGATCAGTGAATCGATTCGGGTTTCCCCGGAGGGGTGCGTGGACATGAACTCCGGAATCTTGGTTTCGCTCTTTGCATTCATGTTTTTCCAGAGCTCGACGCTTTCCCTGGGATCGAAGCCGGCCTTAGCCATGTACTCCAGCCCGATGATATCGGCCTCGGATTCCTGTTTGCGACTGAAGGGGTTCGAAAGGCCCAGGGTCGCTGCCGTCGACAACGCACTGTAGGCACCCTGGGTCTGGTTGTAGTAACCGCCGCCAAGGATATAAGCCAGCACCTCGACGCCGTAATTCGTCAGGTCGCCTCTTGACGCCCGTTCGTTGGCATGATGCGCCGTGACATGCGCAACCTCGTGGCCGATTACCGCGGCAAGCTGGTGCTGATTTTCGGCCACGCTCAATATGCCGGCCTTGACCACGATCTTGCCGCCCGGCATCACGAACGCATTGATGTCCGGTTGATTGACGATGGCGAGCTCCCAGTACATTGCAGCATCCTTATCGTCGAGCACGCCGACGATGGCGTCCGCTACGCAGGCCACGTAGTCGATGGTCGCCCGGTCCTGCACCAGCGGTGCCTGTTCACGAATGATCTGCATTTGCCGTGCGCCTTCCTGGGCGAGTATCGCCTCGGATTTCAGTGTCAGTTGTGCGCGCCCGGTCGGTGTGGTGGAGCAGGCAGAGATTGCCAGAAACAGTACTGGCATCAGAAATTTGTAAATCGAGTTCATCGCGGTGGCTCCCACATGCTCTGGCGGATTATAGCCAAGTCGACGGCCGTTGGCTGTCGGGGCAATGACTGAAAATCGGCCCGTGCATTATCAGACAGAGTCCGCAATGCAGGGTTCCCGGCGCGGCGGGCGTTAGGCCTGGCGTACCGTTTCCTACCTCGGCAGGCGGCTCTCGAAGCGCCGCCGCCAGTAGACGTTGTCCGTCCGCTCGAGCAGGCTGTCGACACTCGACAGCAGCCGCCGCTGCAGGGGCATTTTGGTCTTGAAGGTCACCCGGAACAGGTCGCGGTCACTGGCGAGTTCCGCCAGCAGTTCGTCGCTGGTCTTCAGCTCATCGACGAGGCCGAGATCGATGGCCCGCGTACCATACCAGTGCTCACCGGTCGCAACCTTGTCGAGGTCGATGTCCGGACGATACTTGCTCACTGCCCCCTGGAACAAGGCGTGCACGTCCTCGAGTTCTTCCTTGAGCTTGGCCCGGTCTTCGTCGGTGTTTTTGCCGAACATGGTGACGTTTCTCTTGTACTTGCCGGCAGTGATTTGCTCGAAGTCGATGCCGTGACTGTCCAGCATGCGATTGAAGTTCGGTAATTGTGCTATTACGCCGATCGAACCGACGATAGCGAAGGGTGCCGCAACGACCTTGTTGGCGACGCAGGCCATCAGGTAGCCACCACTCGCGGCGACCTTGTCGATGACCACCGTCAGCGGGACGCCCTTTTCCCGCACGCGCACCAGTTGCGATGCAGCCAGGCCGTGTTCATGCACCACGCCACCGTAATTCTCCAGTCGCACGACAACCTGGTCGTCAGTCGTCGCCACTTCCAGCACGGCGCTGATCTCCTCGCGCAGTGACGGCACGGCACTGGCCTTGAGATCACCTTTGAAGTCGATGACAAAGGCCCGCGGACGCTTCTCGTCGGACTTGGCCTCTGCCTTGTCGCGGGCCTTCTCCGCCTTGGCTTCGGCTTTCCAGTCCGATTTTTTCATAATCGCCTGCTTCAGCGTCGCGGCAAGCTGACGATACTTCTTGTTGAGGTCTTCGATTTCCAGCCCTTCCTGCTGCGACGCTTTTTTGCCGGCGGCAGCGGCGGCACCGATGACAACCACGATGGCCGCAACGATGGTGACCGCCTTGAGCAGGAACAGGCCGTAGTCGGCTAGAAATTCGGTCATGAGGTCTCTTTCAGTATGGGCTCGGCGGCGCCGTTACACGGCGATGCCGACATTGTTTTTTTGCAACACGCGTTCTGCGCGATAGCTGGATCGCACCAGCGGACCTGCGACCACTTCCAGGAAGCCGATATCCAACCCTTCGCGGCGATACGCAGCGAATTCGTCGGGCGTGACGTAGCGTTCCACCGCCAGGTGATTCGGCGTCGGACGCAGATACTGACCGAGTGTCAGGATATCGACACCGGCGGCGCGAAGATCGTGCATCGTCGCAACGATCTCGTCGTCGCGCTCGCCGAGCCCCAGCATCAGGCTGGTCTTGGTGAGCACATCCGGTCGATGATTCTTCGCATACTCGAGCACGTCGATCGTTTGCTGATAGCCGGCACGCGGATCGCGAACCGGATGGGTCAGCCGCTTGACCGTCTCGACGTTTTGCGCGAACACCTCGATGCCGGAATCCACGACCTTGTCGACATCGCTCATCACGCCATTGAAGTCCGGTGTCAGCGCCTCGACCGCCGTTGAGGGATTCAGCTTCTTGATTTCGCGGACGCATGCCGCGTAGTGGCCTGCACCGCCGTCTTCCAGGTCATCGCGATCGACCGAGGTGATGACCACATAGTTCAGGTTCATGAGCTTGACGGCACGCGCGGTATTTAAAGGCTCCTCGGGATCCAGCCATCCCCGCGGATTGCCGGTATCGACGGCACAGAAACGGCACGCCCGGGTGCACACCGATCCCATGACCATGATCGTTGCAGTGCCATGGTTCCAGCATTCGCCGATGTTCGGGCACATCGACTCTTCGCAAACCGTGCTCAGGCGATGATTGCGCACCGTTTGACGCACCGCCGAAAAGCCCGCGCCGGATGGCATTTTCGCGCGCAACCACGCGGGCTTGTCGCCATACCGGACCTCGGCTGTCTGGCGCCCGGGCTTGATCCCGTTCTTGATCGCCGAGAAACCCTGTTCAGTGCGGTATTTGCTACCGCTTTCAACGATCGGAATGCCGCGCAGGTGTCTTTGTTCTTTGCTCATGCAGGAAGTAGGTGCCCAAAGAGGCGCATTTTGACACAGTCGCTATCGCGGCTAAAGCCGCGCCCCCCGGCGAACCCATGAAACCGGGGAGCGGGGTTAGCCCCGATAGCCGAAGCTGAATCATGCGATGCCCGCGGCAATGGCAAGACCAGGCAAAAAAAAGCCCGGTACAAGACCGGGCAAATCAGGGGGCAATTTGCCTGCGGTCTCGACATGAGCGAGTCCGGCCGGTGCAAATTGATCTTTAGTCCAGTGCCGAAACGAATGGCAAGACCAACCAAAAAAAAGCCCGGTACAAGACCGGGCAAATCAGGGGGAAAGAAAGTAAACGCCAGAAGTACGTGTTCGTTAATGCAACCTTGACCAGCTAACGAGCTTCACTGCGCTCTGTTGCAGGTCGAAATTCTTTGCCAGTACGGCCTCGATGTCTGCAACGTCCGAGTTCTGATCCATCGGCCGGCTTAGCTCCACGACACCGCTGAATTCGTTACCGCCGCGATAATCCGCGTCGGTGAGTCGAAACTGTGTGTAGTACTTTGCAGACATGGGGCACAGCTTACGCATTGCCAGTGGCGGGGTCTGTGAGCCAAACCACAAATCGAATGCTCTGTTTTGGCGATGCTCAGAATGGTGAAATGGGTCACAAACCCCGTCACCACCGGCACCCCGCAGCGGGCCAGGCGGCCGGCGCTTATGCCCATATGGGCTCGCGGGAGGTGCAATTCCAGCGTAAAATCGTCCCCTTACGACATAAGCGGTTGTGGATAAAGAGATCCAATCCACAGAATTGGGCTACAGGGATATGTAATATCGCGAGTATTGTCGTAATCGCGTCTAAATCTTTGTTTTTTGAGATATTGGTACTACAAAATGGCCTTTCGAAGCAGTTTTGTCAGCTCATCCCTGCTCGTTATTTTCGTACTCTGGGCAGGATTCTCCACGGCTCAGGACGAGCTCCGTAACACCTTCTTCAAGGAGGCGGATGCCGCCCGTGCGGCAGCCGACGCGGTGAATGCCTACCTGCTGGCGCCGCGCAGCTACGGCGCCGCCACCAAGGATTACGAAGCGGCGGACGCCGCATTGGCACGCGGCCGCAACATCGAATACGTGCGAGACAAGGCAGCCAGCGCAGTGCGCCACTACAACACCGCAACGACTGCGGCCGAGTTGGCGCACACGGTGTTGTCGCAGGTAATGAAAAGTCGCCAGGACGCGGCCAACGCAAAGGCACCGGAACTGTCGCCCGACATCTGGGACAAGGCGCAGCGAGAATTCGGTTCGGCGATTCGCTACCTTGAACGAGGCGATCTGAAAAATGCCAAGCGCAAGGACATCGAGGCAACCAGTCTCTACCGGGACGCCGAACTGGTCGCCATCAAAGCCCAGTACCTGACCGAGACGCGGCAACTGCTGGCGGACGCGGACCGCGCACGGGTCGGCCGTTACGCACCGATTACGCTCGGCAGGGCAAAGCAGTTGCTGGCGGAAGCGGAGAAGGAGCTGAACGAGAACCGATACGACACCGACCGTCCACGCAGCCTGGCCCGCCAGGCAAACTACGAGGCCAAGCACGCAATCTATTTGTCGGAAGTCGTGCGCGACGTGCGCGACGATGAAATCACCATCGAGCAGCTGATCCTGCAGTGGGAAGAGCCGTTGAACCAGATTTCGGGGGCCGCGGACATCGTGCCCGCGATGGCGGCGGGTCCGGCCGAACTGACCCAGGAACTGGTCGATTATGTCGAGAACCTGCGTAATTCGGTTCAAAGCCTCGAGCAGGAAACCCAGGAAGGCAACTTGCGGATGGCGGACATGGAAGAGGAATTGCGCACGCTCGACGAGCGACTCGGGGGCGCAACGCAGGAGCGTCTCGCTCTCGTGCAGCGTCTGGAAGCGCAGGCGCGGATCAAGGAGCAGTTCGAGAAAGTCGAAAAAATGTTCACCCGCAACGAGGCACGTGTATTCCGCGAGGGCAACAACGTTATTTTGCGGCTAGTGGGATTGACCTTTGACAGCGGCCAATCTGAAATACGCCAGAGCAGTTATCCGCTGCTGCAAAAGGTCGAAAGGGCGATCGATGTCTTTCCGCGCAGCGAGCTGGTCATCGAAGGGCATACCGATTCCTATGGCGGCGACGAATCGAACCAGATTCTCTCGCAACAACGCGCGGAATCCGTACAGCGTTACATGATCAACGCAATGCGCATACCCAGTTACCGGTTGATTGCAACGGGTTATGGCGAGACGCACCCGGTTGCCAACAACGAGACCGAGGCGGGCCGCGCGAGAAACCGGCGGATTGATATAGTGATCAAACCAAACCTGGATCCAGCGTAACCGACCCTTCAGGTAACGCTTTTCCACCAATCCCGAATGACCGTTGCGGTTACCTCGTTTACGAGGTAACCGTATTCGGTATGCACGTTCAACACGCCATTCATGTGGTAGTAGTTGTAAGTCGCCAGGTCCACGATGTCCTCGAGCAGTCCGAGGTCGATCATTTCCCCGAAATCGTTCTTCAGGGTCATGTCGAGCGCGGTCAACTCGCCGACCGCAGCGATGTTGATCCAGCGACGCACGTTGGTCGGAAATCGTTCAACGCCTTCCCTGTCCCGGCCCTTGAGCCGTTTCTGAATGAGCCGCTGCCCGAGCGGACTGCCGGTCGTGAGCCACAGGTCGACCATCAGCTCGTCATCCGCCTCATGGGACAACTGCCAGAGCGTGTCGTAGGCAATGACGGAGCCCATGCTGTGTCCATACAGCAGAATCGGCCGCCTGGCGCTGTCGGCGGCCCGCAGCCTGATCTTTACCTCGCGACGTATGATCTCGGCGATATCGTCCTTGTTCTTCGCGTAGCGCCGGAGATCGAGCAGCTGCAGCTCGACATCCTCGTTTGCGACCCTCGGAATCAGGAACGGCAGGTGGTCCGCGGCCTGATACAAGGACCGGATGGTGCGGCGCTTCAATGAGGTGGCGAGATTCCTGTCGTCGTCGCTGGGCCCGGTTTTTTCGAGAAGCGCTTCGATGTCCTCGAGATCCAGGTTGATATCGCGATGCTCGCCGTAAAAATCGTAAGTCCAGCTCACCAGGTCGAAGAAGTGCTCGTTCGCGCTCATTTCGCTGGCAGTCGCCGGATCGACGCGCCTTACGCCTTCGATCATGCAGCGCAGAATCTGCTCACGGTGCAGCGATGACTCGGGCTTCGGTTTGAGGCCGGGTATATAGAGTATGAGCGGCCCCTGAGACAGGTCGGTCATTTGCCACCGCCATTTTTACCGGCCGCCGATTCGAGCAGCTCGAGCAACTCGGGAATGCTGCTGATGACCGCGTCGGGTTCCGGCAATTCATCCGGCCACGGCTCAGCGTTGCGGTTGATCCAGGCAGTCGACAGGCCGGCTTTTCGTGCCCCGTTGACATCGGTCTCCGGGTGGTCGCCGACATGCAGGATTTCCTCGGACGAACAGCCGCATCTGAGGACGGCCTCAGCGAAGATTTCGCGCGAAGGTTTGGCGAAGCCGACCTCTGCAGCCGCAACGACGTCCTCGAACAGGTGGCGGATGCCGATGACCTCGAGGTTTGCGTTGCCGTTCGTCAGCGCCACGAGTTTGAACTTCGCTGCGAGCTGATCGAGGCCCGGCTGCACGTCCGGGAACAGTTCCACCTCGTTACGGGCGCGATCGAACACCTCGAACGCCGGGTCTACCAGGTCTGTCGTATACCCTGCATGCAAGGCCACCCGCTCGAGCACTTTTTTTCTCAGGAAGCGGAAGTCATGCCCTTTGTCGCGAAATTCACCGACGACCGCTTCGCGCATCTCGAGCAGCGCCTCGGGCGCAAACATTGCAGGAATGTTGGGGTACTGTTCGCCCAGCCAATCCCACAATGCGGTCTCCGCACGGCGTATGACCGGATCGATGGCCCAGAGCGTGTTGTCGAGATCGAGGGTTATGGCGCGGATGCGGTGCAAATCAATGTCCGGTGCAGAAACTTTGCAGCATTGTCGTCTTATAATGAGCCACAGTTCAACCGACGAGTCTGCACCGAGATGAAATACCTGCACACCATGGTTCGCGTCAGCGATATCGACGAATCAATCGATTTTTACTGCAACAAGCTCGGTCTCGAGGTGCTGCGACGTCATGAAAACGACGAGGGCCGCTTCACCCTCCTGTTCCTCGCAGCCCCCGGCGACGAGGACGCACAGGTCGAACTGACCTACAACTGGGATCCCGAGGAATACACCGAGGGCCGAAACTTCGGGCATCTCGCCTACGCCGTCGACGATATATACGCAACCTGCCAGCGGTTGATGGACGGCGGCGTCACCATCAACCGGCCGCCGCGCGACGGTCGCATGGCGTTCGTGCGCTCGCCGGACAATATTTCGATCGAGTTGTTGCAGAAGGGCGAGCCGTTGCCGAAAGCGGAACCTTGGACTTCGATGGAAAACACCGGCCATTGGTAGTTGCTCAGTCGCCCGATTTGGCATTGGACTAGAGATCAATCTGCAATTGCCAACCGCTCAATTCGCATACCGGGGGCAGATTGGGGCCTCCATGGAGAATACCGGGCACTGGTAGTGCGGATCGCGGCTAAAGCCGCTCCCGCTGAAGCAAGACAATGAGCCTGGAAAAGTCGCGGGGGATGCCCCGGCCCCAAGACACAAAAGAAATTGGGGGGGGGGGTTTTTCGCCGCGATGCTCACGCGGGCATAAGAGGTGGCAGGTCGTCGGTCGGCTTGTGTTGTTTTTCTTCCTGCAGCACGTTGATGGTGCGCAGCGACTTGGCGAGCGACTCGAAGTCGAACGATTCTTTGCGCGGCCCGTAGGCTGCCCGGCACATCGCGTCGAGTTGCGTCGACAACGGCATCGCTACCCGGGTTGCGAATTCGCCGATGTTGAGCGGTGGATTGTCCGGCCATTCCAGGCGACCCCAGCGCAGCAATGCAGAACGCACGCCCGCGTCGTCGCGAGCCCTGGCTGCTTTGCGCGCGTCCTTCAGGATCTTCGCCTGTTGCTTGTAAATCGGCGGCGGTTGCGGTTGCTTCGGTTCGGGTTTCACCGGTCGGCGCGACCACCACCAGGAAAAGACCGTCAGAACCCACAGGACGAGGAGCGCCTCGCTCACGCGCCGCCAGAAACTCGAATGTACGATTGTGCCGCTCGCTGCCGGCAGCGTTTGCGGCGTCGGCTCGTCCTCGATCTCGACCGGTGGCGGCACCGCGGCATTGGCCGAGGGCAGGATCTCCAGCGAAATGCCGGGAAGGCTCGCAACTTTCCAGACGGCTTCTTCGATGTCCCACCATGGCAATTGCAACTCGGGCAAATCCACCTTGCCGGGCGAAATGCCGATCATTGCGTATTGATCCTTGCGGGTGGCACGTATGCCGGCGGCTTCTGCGGTGTCACGCAGGTCCGGCTTGTCCGGATAGACTTTGACCGTATCGGCAACCTCGGGGTCGATCACCGGAATCTGCGTCGACAACTGACCCAGCGCGGTGACCGTAATGTGCCGGGTGATCGGTTCACCGGCGGGCAGCGTATCCGGTTCGCGTGACCAGTCCTCGCTCAGGGTGACATCGCGCGCCGGAAACCACACGGCGGCGGGAAAATCGTCAGGCGGCGGCGGAATGGGATTGACGGTAACCTCGATGGCTTCTGACTCGAAAATCTTGCGTCCGGTGATGCGGCCATCGCGCAAGACCCTGGCTTCGAATCGCGCGGGAGCGATCTGAATCTGGCCGCTTTCCTGCGGAAAAATGGCATACACCCGTTCGACGACGTTGTAGGCCTTGCCGCTCAGGATCGATTCGTAACTGCGTTCCTCGCCGGCTACCTCGAGAAGCACTTCGACGCCGCGTATGTCCGGTTCACTGAGTCGCGGCTGGCGCGTCGCGACCGCACGATACACCTTGACGGTGTACAACAACTGCGCCTGCACAAAACTGTCGCTGTGGTCGACTTCGGTGGTCACGAAAATGTCCGCTTCGCCGGGCAGCGCGTTGGACGGGGCGCGCACCGAAATCGGTACCGGCGCACTGCGTTCGTTACCGACGACGATCGGCGGGATTTCGAGGTCGCCTTCCCGCTTCGCCATGAGTATGTAAGTCCAGGTGCGCGAGCGACTGATCTGGCCGTTGACGATGGTCGTGTTGCTGAGCTGGCTGCGCTGCCCGATGTAAAAATCCTCCTCGAGCGCCGATGCGTCCGGCTCCTGGTCGATCGCGGTGTCGACGGTGACCTTGAGCGTGAACGATTCGTTCAGTTCGATGTCGGCGCGATCGACGCTGGCAATGACGGCCGCGTCAGTGGCGGTCGATAGTGCGATGCCGAGTACGCCGCAGGCAATTGCGACAATGCTGAGGATTGGCCTGCCGATCACCATGGCTGCACCTCATCGTCCGGCCACAGGTTGTTGCCGTCCTGGTCTCGACCCTGACGTTGATACTGGTAGCGGAATTTGCGGCGCAGCAGACCGCCCGGGTCGTCCGGGATACGTCGCAACCATTGTTCCATGGCCTGGCGTTGTTCCTGCGCACGGCGCATGGCTTCCGCGTCCACCTGGCTCATGCCCTGTTGTTCCTGCGACTCGCCGGCCTGTTGCGCCTCCTGTGCCGCGCGTTCCAGCTCGGCCTGCATGGCCTCCAGGTCGTCCTGGTTGACGTTTTCCTGGTCGCGCACCGACGATTCGCCTTCCTCTCCCGGCTCCCCGGTCGAGCCTTCCTGGCCGGATTCGTCCGACTGGCTCTGCCCTTCGGACTGCTGGGCGCCGCCGCCGGATTCGGACGAGTTTTGCTGATCGCCCTGCTCGCCGCTTTGTGAATCCTGGTTTTGTTCCATGAGCTCTTTCAACAGATCGCGATTGTAAGCAGCGTCTTCCATGTCCGGATCGATCTCCAGTACCTGCTCGTATTGTTCGATGGCAGCCTCGAACTCGCCCATGCGCGCGAGTGCATTGCCGAAGTTGTAACGATTGTCGATATCGTCCTGGCTTGCGAAGCCGGCCGCACTGGGACCGTATTCGCCGGCACGGTATTTGGCAACCGCCTGCCAGGCAGGATCCTCGAACAATTCGCCCGCCTCGAGCGCATTGCCGTTCGCGAGTTCACGCTGCGCCTGCTGGTCTTTGGTCAGCCACAGGTCCTGCCATTCGAACGCGTACACAGGGTCCGCGACCGGCAGCAGGAAAACCAACAGCAGCATCACCAGGCCGCGGCGAAACGCCATTGCCGCGATCGGAACCAGCAGCAGCAACAACCACGGGCCTTCCTCCTGCCACTGGTCGGTCGCCAGCGATTCGTCTGATTCCGACGACTTGCCGACCCTGCCCGACAACAGGTATTCGATATCGCCGTCGTCGGCGGACATCGATGCGAAACGGCCGCCGCCGGCCGCTGCCAGGCTGCGTAAGGCGGCTTCCTCGACCCTGGGCACAACGATATTGCCACTGCGATCGGTGACGAAGCCGCCGCCGGCCCGCGGAATCGGCGCTCCCTCACCGGTACCGACACCGAGGATCGACAAACCATACCCGGCGCTTTGCAATTCTTTGGCCGCACGTTCGGCTGCCGGCGAGGTGCCGCCATCGGTGATCAGCAGAACTTCACCGAACACCGCGCCGGCCTGTTCGAGCAATTGTCGCGACTTGTTGATCGCCGACACCGGATAGCTGCCGCGACTCGGCATGATGTCGGTGCTCAGGCTGTTGACCAGCGCGGCGATGGTGTCGGTGTCGGTCGTGAGCGGCGTGACCGTGAACGCGTTCGATGAATACACGACCAACGCAGTCTGGCCGCTCTGGCGCCGCTCGAGAATGTCGAGGATCTTGAGTTTGGCGCGGGTCAGCCGGCTCGGCGTCAGGTCCTGGGCGTCCATCGATCGCGACAGGTCGAGCGCGATCACCACTGCCTGCTCGGACCTGAACACCGGTTGTTCGACGCGTTGCCAGCTCGGACCGGCCAGCGACAGCACGGCAAGCACGCCGCCGATGAGCGCCAGCCACCAGCGATAGTTGAGCCGCCGGATCTGCGCTCGCGACAACACGAACGGAGCGAGTGCCGGGTCGACGACACGTTGCCAGTTGCCGGGTGACAGCTGCCGATGCGCCAGCGCGTAAATCATCAGGCCGATGAGCGGCAATGCCCACAACCATTCAGGCCGCAGAAAATGAAACTCAGCCAGCATTGAGCCTCGCCTTGCGCACGCGAACGGCATCGAGTCCGGCGAGCAACGTCATGCCGGCCAGGAACATCGCGAGTATGAAGGCCCCGCCGAGCGGCCAGTAGTACAGGGATTTCACCGGCCGGAAGCCCGCTTCCGGTTCCGCAACCGGTTCCATCTCGTCGAGTAATCGATAAATGTCCTGTAACCCGGCCGTGTCCTTGGCGCGGAAGTAGCGGCCACCGGTGAGGTCGGCAATCTGGGTCAGCGTCGCCTCGTCGAGGTCCGCGGAAGGGTTCACCCGGCGCATGCCACCGGTGATGGACGACACCACCATCTGTTCTGCACCGATGCCGATCGTGTAGATGCGAAGGCCGATCTGCTGCGCCAGTTCGGCGGCCTTGATCGGGTCGATTTCGCCGGCCGTATTGGCGCCGTCAGTCAGAAGTATGAGTACCTGCTCGTCGGCATCCGCACCCTGGTCATGAATTCTCTTGACGGCCAGCGTAATCGCGTCGCCGATCGCGGTTTTTTCACCGGCGAGCCCGATGAACGATTCCAGCAACAGAATTTTTACTGTTTCCCGGTCCAGTGTCAGCGGTACCTGCAAATAGGCGCGCTCGCCGAACAGGATCAGACCGATGCGGTCGCCTTCACGGCGGCCGATGAAATCGCTGGCGACCGCCTTGGTTGCAGTCAGCCGGTCGACACGCCGATTGCCGAGCTCGAAGTCCTTGGCATCCATGCTGCCGGACAGATCCACGGCGAGCATCAGGTTGCGCCCGGACACCGGCACGTCGAGTTCATCGCCGATGCGTTCCGGACGGGCCGCCGCCAGTACCAGCAGCAGCCAGGCGACGATGGCGATCCAGAAGCGCCAGTTGAAAAGCTGCTCGGCTTCCGAGCGATCCCTGAGTACCGCGAAGCGCTCCAGGCTCGGCACTTTGAGACCGGCGTCCTGCGAGCCTGTTACCGGGGACATCAGGTAGCGCACCAACAGCGGCAGCGGCAGTGCCGCCAGCATCCAGGGCCAGGCCAGGGACCACATCAGTCCGGCTCCGCAGCAACGGGGGTACGCAATCGGGTCTCGATCGCGCCGATCAGACCTTCGAGGTCGACATCGTCCTCGAGCTTATCGGGGCGGCGGTACGGCAGTGACTCAACTGCTTTTCCCGCACCGGCGGTGAAGAGCTTCTCGTCGAGCCCCTCATCGAGCCAGTGGAGCCAGCGCTCGCCCGTCAGGCCGGCAACCTCCTGCCTCGGGACATACGCGAGCATGGTGCGGCGCAACAGTTCGGACAGCTGCTTGGCCAGGGTAATGTCATCGATGCCCGCGGCGAACTGCTTTCTGATGCGCCGCAATTCCCCGAGCGCAACCCGACGCAATGCATTGTGGCGCCATCGGCGTATCGCCTGCACGGCGTAATACACGAGCACGGCCACCGCCACCAGGATCAGGAACCACCATCCGGGTGCGGGCGGCCACCAGCCAATCGCCTCCGGAAGGTGCAGGTCTCGCAATGGTATCTGGCTTGGATCCATGAAAGCCTCAAGCCGCGCGACGCCCGAGCGCCTGCTGCAGTGTGTAGATCGGGTCATCCTCGGTCGACAACTGCAGAAGGTGTATCCCGTAACGCTGGCAGATCGTCTCCAGCTCGTCCAACCGCGCCCGGAACAGATGCCGGTAATCCGAGCGCGCGCCGCGTGCATAGGTGTCGATCGCCATTTCCTCGTCGCCACTGACAATTCGATAGTGGCCCGGCGGCGGCAGGCGGCGCTCCAGCGGATCGCTCAGAAACACGGCGAGCACCTCGTTGTGACGCGCCACCCCGGTCAGGTGTGCCTGTGCGCTTCGCGACAAGCCCAGGAAATCGCTGATGATGATCACCAGGCTGCCCGGGTGGGTCACCCGGCGCAGGGCCGCCATTGCCGCTGTCAGCGGCGGTTCTTCGTCGCTGGCCGCCTGGTCATGCGACGGTGCCCAGTCGGGATGGGTCACGATTTCGTGGATGTAACGCAACGCCGACTGGCGACCCAGCCGCGGCCTGAGTTCGCGGTGACGCGTGTCGCCGAACACGATGCCACCGAGCCGGTCACCCCGGTGATGCGCCGCCCAGGCGAGCATCGCCGCAACGCGCGCGGCGCTGACCGACTTGTAGCAACCGCGGGTCGCGAAATGCATGTTGCTGCGGAGATCGGTGACGATGAGCACCGGGCGTTCGCGCTCCTCGCGAAACAACTTGGTATACGCCTCGCTCGAACGCGCCGTTACCCGCCAGTCGATGTTGCGCGGATCGTCGCCGGGCTGGTAGGGACGCGACTCGTCGAATTCCATGCCGCGACCCTTGAAATGCGAGACATAGGCGCCGGTCTGCAACGAGCGGACTCGCAGAACGTCGAGCGCGATGACCCTTGCCGGCCCGCCCAGGCGTATCAGTTCGGCCTGGTTGACGCTGACCGGTGACGCATCTTCCTGTAAGTGGTCGTGCCGCATGCTCCGTCTTTAACTCTAGGGTACGCCGACGCCTTCCAGTACCCCCTGAATGATCTGATCCGGCAAAATGCCGTCGGCCTCCGCCTCGAAACTCAATACCAGTCGATGCCTCAGCACATCGGCCGCGACAGCCTGGATATCCTCAGGGCCGACGTAGTCTCGGCCCTGAAGCCAGGCGTGGGCGCGTGCGCAGCGGTCGATGCCCATACAGGCACGGGGACTGGCGCCATACATGATTTGACCGTCGAGATCCTTCTTTACTGCACCGGGATTGCGGGTCGCGACCACGACGTTGACGATGTACTTCTCGAGTTCCTCGGCCAGGTGCAGCCCCAGGATCTGCTGACGCGCTTCCATGACCGCGGATTCGGGCATCAGCCTCGGCGGCGCAAAGGCGTCCCGCTCCCCGGATTTCGCCTCATCGCGATTCAATACGAGGATCTTGCGCTCATCGTCGACGCTGGGGTAGCCGATCTGGACGTGCAGCAGAAAACGGTCGAGTTGCGCCTCCGGCAGCGGATAGGTGCCCTCCTGTTCGATCGGGTTTTGCGTCGCCATCACCATGAACAGGTTCGGTAATTTGTAGGTGTTCTCGCCCACCGTTATCTGCCGTTCTTCCATCGCCTCCAGCAGTGCCGACTGAACCTTGGCGGGCGCGCGGTTGATTTCGTCGGCGAGAATCAGGTTATGGAACAGCGGTCCCTCGCGAAATTCGAAGCTGCCGTCCTGCGGACGGTAGATATCGGTGCCGGTCAAATCGGCCGGCAACAGGTCGGGCGTGAACTGCAGGCGATGGAAGTTTCCCTCGATGCTTTCTGCCAAAACCTTGATCGCCCGCGTTTTCGCCAGCCCCGGCGCCCCTTCCACCAGCAGATGCCCGTCGCACAGGAGCGCGATCAGCATCCGGTTGATCAGGTGATCCTGACCGATGATGAGGCTCCTCGCGTGGGCTTCGAGCTTTTGGAATTCTTCTGAGACGCTCATGCACTGCTCCGAGGATAAAAACGGCGTGCCATTGTAGTGTCGAAGCGCATCGAGTCCAACTCGCAGGGGCCAGGCCGGCCTTTCCTGTCTCGCATGGAGCAATTCCGGCGGTTTAGCGATAATGCCCGAAAAATTGCGCGAATTTGCAATCTCACGGACCCGCCAGAGGACGAGGCATCGCCGATATGACCCTGATCCGCATTATTTCGATCCTCTGCCTCGGGATCTTTCTCAGTGGTCAGGCGAGTAATGACGGAAATCTCGACGAGGCCTTCGACAAGGACTCGCTCATTATCGAGGCCAGCAAACACGCCTGCTACCGGTTCGACGTGTATCTCGCGACCAGCCGGGCACAACAGACCCGTGGCCTGATGTTCGTTCGCCACCTTCCCGAGTTGACCGGCATGTTGTTCGTCTACCCGCAGCAACGATTGATATCGATGTGGATGAAAAACACCTATATACCGCTGGATATTCTTTTCATCCGGGCCGACGGCACGATCGCGAACATCGCCAGGAACACCGTGCCGCTGTCGCTCGATTCGATCGTCGCCATCGAACCGCTCAACTTCGCGCTGGAAGTTAACGCGGGACTGACCGAGCGACTCGCAATCGACACCGACAGCCGCGTGTATTTTCCAGACCTGTGACCATGACACGGCCGACCAACATTGGCATCGCTTCAGTCTTCATGCTGGTCCTGATCATGATTGGATTGCCGACCGTGATCGTTACCTCGCCGACCTATGTCGATGATGTCAGTGTGTCATTAGCGCTGCGCCGCAGTGCCGAACTCGCGTTCGTCGTATTCTTTTTTATTTTCGTCGCCCGGCCGGCTTACGAGCTGTTTCCCGGCACCTTCACACGCGCGTTATTGAGATTGAGGCCCTACCTGGGCGTGGCATTCGCAGCGACCATGACAGTGCACCTCACGCTGATCGCGTGGCGCCACATCGTGGTCATCCGCGAGTTACCGGCCTGGATCTCACTGGGCGCCGGCGGCCTCGCCTATGCACTGATCTTCCTCATGTTGCTGACCACGTTCGAGGCGCCGGCGCGAACACTCGGCGCCAGGAACTGGCGTTGGCTGCACAAGGCCGGGCTTTACTGGATTGGCATCGTCTTTGCAGGCGCGCTGCTGCCAAGAACGCTGAATGATCCGTCTAACCCTCTGTACCTGGCTTTCGGTCTGATGATCGTGCTGGCGGTCGCGACACGCCTGTCGGCTTTTGCACAACGCAAACGTCAGAGCACGGCTGCGACCGAGTCGGCCAGGTAGTCGACATTGTCGCTGTTTATGCCGCAGACATTGATGCGACCGGTGTCGACCAGGTACACGCCGAAGTCGCGCTTCAGCACGGCTACCTGCTCGGGGGACACGCCGAGATAACAAAACAGGCCGTTGCCTTTTTCGATGTGCGAGAAATCATGGTCCGGCGCCGACTTTGCCAGCGCGGCAACCAGCAACTTTCGCATTTCCTTGATCCGCGCCCGCATGGCGTCGAGTTCTGCGAGCCAGTCAGCGCGGAGTTGCTGGTCATTGAGAATCAGGGTTACCGCGGCGGCGCCGTGATCCGGCGGCAGCGAATACATCGTCCGTACGATGTTCAGTGCCTGGCTGCTCACCGTGTCGCTGGCCTCAGCCGACGACGACAGGAACGTCAGCGACCCCACGCGATCCCGGTACAAGCCGAAGTTCTTGGAACAGGACGCGGCGATCAGCATCTCAGGGACGCGATCGAAAATCCGCCGCAACCCGTAAGCGTCTTTTTCGAGTCCCTCCGCAAAACCCTGGTAGGCAATATCCACAAACGGCAGCAGCCCGCGGTCGGCAACCAGGTCGGCAACCTCGTCCCACTGGCCCGGCGACAGGTCCATGCCGGTGGGGTTGTGACAGCAGCCATGCAGCAGAACCACGTCCCCGGCCGGTATTCGTTGCAGCGTCCTCCGCATGGCATCGAATTGCAGTACGTTATTCGTGGCGTCGTAGTAGGGATAACTTTCGAGTTTCAACCCGGCGCCGCCCAGAAGCGGTACGTGATTGTTCCAGGTTGGTTCGCTGAACCAGAGTGTCGTGTCGGGGTTGGCGCGAAGGATGACACCGGCCGCCACCCGCAAGGCGCCCGAGCCGCCGGGGGTTTGCAAGGTCATGACCCGCTCGTTTTCACGGTGTTCCTCGCCGAGAACGATGGCCTGCTGCGCCGCGCAGAAATCGGCGGCACCGCGCACCCCGAGATAAGACTTGCTGGTCTGCGTATCCAGCAAGCGGCGTTCGGCTGTTTTGACCGCGCGCAGCACCGGGGTATTGCCGTCGGCGTCCCGATAGATTCCGACACCCAGGTCGATTTTTTCCTTGCGCGTATCTTTGCCGTATTCCGCGATCAGCTTCAGGATGGCGTCCGGCGGCTTGCGCTCGAGCGATTCGAACAAGTGTCTTCTCCGGTTTTGCCGAGCCGCGCATTGTACACAGGCGGAAAAGCGCCTGGATAGGTTGCCCGAATTTTGCACCAGTATGACGCGCTCTCGCTTGGTCTTTGATCGCCTGACGGATTTTCCTCCATCGGAAATAGACACTGCTATTCCACTCCGTCGGAAAATCCGTCAGCCAATCAAATCCTTGACCGATCTTACGCGCGCACCGCACTCCGTAGTGGTGCAACATTCGGGCTTGCGCCCTAAATCGTATCCAGCGGGATCTTTATATAGGAAATGTTGTTGTCTTCCGGATCCGGCAGATGACCAGCCCTGATGTTGACCTGGATCGCCGGCAAGATCAGGGCCGGCAGTGACAAAGTCCGGTCGCGCGTCGTGCGGACCTCGACGAATTCCTGCTCGCTCGCGCCGGCGCCAACATGAATGTTGTCCTCCCTTTGCTCCCGGACGGTGACGGCATAACGCAGCTCGCGGCCGTTTGGCTGGTAGTCGTGGCACATGCACAGGACCGTCTCGTCGGGCAGCGAAAACAGTTTTTGAATCGACCGGTAGAGCATTGCGGCATCGCCGCCGGGAAAATCGCAGCGCGCGGTGCCACTGTCGACCATGAACAGGCTGTCCCCTACGAACGCGTAGTTGTCGATCAGGTAGGTGACGCTGTCGCTGGTATGCCCCGGCGTTGCCAGGACCCGGCACTCGATGTTGCCCAGGGCGAAGGTTTCACCGTCCGCGAACAGGTGATCGAATTGCCGGCCATCGGCGACAAACGGCGATTTGAGATTGAACACCCCGGCGAAATGCTCCTGCACCTTGCGGATGCCCTCGCCGATGGCGATCTTGCCGCCCAGCTCAGCCTTCAACGCCTGTGCTCCAGACAGGTGATCTGCATGGGCGTGTGTTTCGAGTATCCACTCGACGTCGAGCTCATTCTTTTTAATATGCGCTTTGATGTCGTCGATCGGTCCGCTGTCGGTTCTGCCCGATATGACGGAAAAACCCAGTACCGGATCGATGACCGCCGCCGCGGACGTCTGTGCATCGCTGACGACGTAGGACAACGTGCCGGTCCGCGGATGGTAGAAATGCTGCAGCTCTGCAGCCATCAACCGGACGACATCGAAAACCGGCGCCACCAGCGCCCGGTGGCCAGATACAACGGGAAAATCAGGAATTGCTCCCTGAACCAGCGTTTCAGGAAATTACCGGGCCCGGTAAACGGTTCGGGAGGATGCTTCTCCAGCGCGTGACCTTTGGCCTGCAGGACCATCGCCGCCACCGCGCCGAGCGCGGCCGCCAGCAAAAGCAGGACATCGCCGACGACCAGCGACCACGCGAAGCCGAGCGTGGCGGCCACGAATAACGGCACGGCAATCGCGTGAATAAGAAGATTGCGCCGGTCGCTGTGGACGCGCGCGTAGTTTTCCCAGTCTATGTCCGCGGACACACGGAGGTCAGGCTTTCGGCGCCCAGACGGAGCACCAGCCCGCATTGTTGACCAGCTTGCCCGGGAAGATCTGGCACGGCCGCCATTGGGCATTTGGGTCACCCTGGATCAGTGCACAATTCGCGCAATTTTGCTCGGCTGCTGGATTTGCGCGCTGCGCAGGATCAACCGTGGTCGCATCGTGGACGTATTTCAACGAACGGGCGATCGGATCGCTTTCCTCGATTCTCGGCATGTCCTGGGCGCTGGCCTCGTTGCCCGGGCGGGCCAGGCAACCTGCCGCTGCAACGGCACTCATGGTGATGAACTGGCGTCTTGCAATCTTGCTCAAGGGGATCTCCTCAAGTTTTCCAATACCAATTTTTGGCTGGATAGTGTAATTCCAATAGGCGCTTATTGATATCCGCAAGCCAATCGTGCGGGATACGGAATGCCCTTCACGTTCTCGTATAGCATCGCACAGGGACTCGAGGCAGGCCGGAATCTACCTATTTGCTGCCGCAGGCCGGCAAATTGTGAACACTTTCACATTCGCCGGATCAAAGCCTATTAGCCCTTTGTTTTTGCGGCATAATCCGATGGATTCCATCCCGGAATCGGCAACCAGGCAGGTCGCCGGCGGGGTGGCGGTGCGAACAGCGGCGGCCGTGCCAGCCAGAATCTGAATCGGGATCCGCATGAAATTGTGTCCTTGCAGGATGAAACGACGATTTTTGACCTGAATTCACATAGACCGGCATCGGCATTTCTGCTGTCGCTCTTGATGCTCACCACGGGACGCGCGGCGGCCGATACGCTGCCCCATGAATACACCGTAAGCGTCGACTACCTGATGAGTCGGCTGTGGGTCGAGGCGCGGTTTGCCAGGCCGGTCAAATCCATTATTGCCCGATCCCGGGATGCCGGAGCATTCCTGCTGGATGTCCGCAGCTGTAACGACGATCAGCCGATACGGATGCGCAACCAGCGAATGATGTTGCCGGAACATGGTATCGCCTGCATGAATTACACAGTCGACCTGGCGCGTGCCGCAACGGCACACCGTTACAGCCGGCTGCTCGCTCCCGAAAACATTATCGTTTCTCCCTCCTACTGGATGTGGCGCCCGGAGCTGCGTAACGGTGTGAGCATTCGCGTCCGCTTTCGGCTGCCCGATAGCGTCCAGGTCGCGGTGCCGTGGCGAAAACTGCCCGGTGACGAGCCTGTGTACCAGCTTGCCGAATCGCCCGAGAGCGCTTACGCACCGGCCATTTTCGGACAGTTCGACTTGCGCGATATTGCAGTCGGAAATGCAACGCTGAAAGTCAGCATGCTGACCGGCATCGAGCCGATGGACACGGACGAAATCGCCCGCTGGGTGCAGGCCACGGCCACGGACGTTACCCTCGCTTACGGTCGGTTTCCGAATCCCGAGGCGCAAGTCGTCGTCATTCCGGTCGGATCGAATCGCACAAACAGCTGGAGCGCAGTACCGTTCGGACGCGTCATCCGCGACGGGGGCGAAACGATCGAACTGCAGGTCAATCAGGCACAACCGCTCGAGGCGCTGCTGGGCGACTGGACTGCAACCCATGAATTCAGTCACCTGATGCTGCCCTATGTCGAACACAAGCATCGGTGGATTTCCGAAGGGTTTGCGCAGTACTACCAGAACGTGCTGCTGAGTCGATCGGGCGCCTACGACGACCTTCAGGCCTGGCAAAAGATTTACAACGGTTACGAGCGGGGCCGGGAATCGCGACCCGAACTGTCACCGAATGCAGCGAGTTCCGGCAGCGTGCGCGGCAGTTTGATGAAGGTCTACTGGGCGGGCGCCGCGCTTGCGCTAATGGCCGACGTGGAATTGCGGGAACGCTCAGATGGAAAGGAATCGCTGGACGATGTACTCGATCGCTTCCAGGCGTGTTGCCTGCCGTCAAACCGCGTCTGGTCCGGGCCGGAGCTGTTCGCGCAACTGGACGAGCTTGCCACCACTCCGGTCTTCATGCCGCTTTACAAGCGCTACGCGGACACCGCCGGATTTCCCGACATGACGGACACCTTCGCACGCCTCGGCCTGACCGTGTCGGACGGCAAGGTTGAATACCTGCGGGGTGCCGAGTTACACCCGCTGCGTGACGCTATCCTCGAGACCGACGACGATACCGCCAACTGGCGCGCGCAACTCGCCGTCGACTAGTGGCCCTCAACAAAATCCGGCCCGGCTAAGGTTCTATAATACGGCCGCGTCGAGTCGATTGCGGTGCAACCATGAGTGGCTCAAGCCTGGCCGTCGGCATTAACAGGGTCGATGGTGTCGAAAACGCAGAACAAAGTGACGTCGTAGCGGTCGAAGAACCGCTTGAAATCCAGCTGTGCTCAGCCACCGCGGCGGGATCCGCGGCCAGGAGCATTTCGATAACGATGCGTACCCCTGGTGAAGACGCCGAACTTGCACTCGGGTTCCTGTTTACCGAGGGCATCATTGAAAGCGCGAAACAGGTGGCCTCCGTCGCGCACCAGGGTGAAACCGATCCGGACACCGGTCTGCAAAATACGGTACGCGTCGAACTGACCCCGAACGTCGAGATCGATCTCGGTCGTCTCGAAAGACACTTTTATACGACCTCGAGCTGCGGCGTCTGCGGCAAGGCGTCGCTCGACGCGCTGCGCGTGGCCGGGCAACGGTCGCTGGCGCATTGCAAGGACACATACCGGCGCCAGCTCATCGTCGAAATTGCCGGCCGGGTTAGAAAAGAGCAGCCCGTGTTTTCCGAGACCGGCGGACTGCACGCCGCAGCGGTGTTCGACCCACAAGGTAAAATCCTGGTCGTTAAGGAAGACGTTGGCAGGCATAATGCGACGGATAAGGCCATCGGTGCGCTGCTGCAAGCGGGTGCGTTGCCGGCGAATTCCTGTGGTCTGTTCGTCTCCGGTCGTGCGAGCTTCGAACTGATGCAAAAAGCATTGGTGGCGGGAATTCCGCTGCTGGCTGCAGTCGGCGCTCCATCGAGCCTGGCCGTTAAAATGGCAAAAGAATTTGACATGACATTGATCGGTTTTCTGCGCGGTGACAAATTCAACATTTATGCCGGCGCGCAGCGTATCGTTTGACAGGTTCTAGCATGGCAACCAAGTACGACAGCGCAATTGCAAGCGAGATCATCAATCACTACGGCGCGGCGCCGGAGATGCTGGTGCAGATCCTGGTCGCCTTTATCGAGCGCTATGGCCATATCAGTGAACAGGCGATTCGCCAGATTGCGGATGAACTGAACCTGTCACGCGCAGAAGTTCATGGCGTGGTTAGCTTTTATCACGATTTTCGAACGCAACCGCCCGGCAAGCATCGCCTGAAGATTTGCCAGGCAGAAGCCTGCCAGTCGATGGGTAGTCGCGAGCTGACCGCATACGCCGAACGTGCGCTCGGCATCGACATGAATCAAACGACAGACGACGGCGCATTGACGCTCGAGCCGGTTTATTGCCTCGGAAACTGCGCCTGTTCGCCGGCCGTCATGATCGACAATCAACTCTATGGCCGGGTCGATGCCGAGAAACTCGACCGGCTGATCGAAGAACACCGATGAGTGCTGCGACCCGCATTTTCGTGCCACGAGACGCCGCCGCAGTTTCGTTAGGCGCCGATGACGTTGCCGATCGAATTGCCGCTGCCGCAAAAAAGCACAAGGCGACGATCGAAGTCGTGCGCAACGGCTCCCGGGGCATGACCTGGCTGGAACCGTTGGTCGAGGTGCTTGGCGGAAAACAGCGTATCGCCTACGGCCCGGTAACCCCCGATGATGTCGATGAGCTCGTCGCCGCGGGACTGTTCGAAGTAGCCGATCATGGGCTGCGGCTTGGGCCAGCCGAAGAAATAGAGTGGTTGAAGAACCAGGATCGCTGGACATTCCGGCGTTGCGGCCTGGTTGACCCGCTGTCGATTGACGATTTTGTTGCAAACGGCGGCTTTGCCGGCAGTAAGGTTGCGTTCGATAAAGGCCCGGCGTTTGTATTGGAACAGGTCAAAGCTTCCGGACTGCGCGGTCGTGGCGGCGCCGGTTTTCCAACCGGTATCAAGTGGCAAACCGTCGCCGATGCCGCCGGCGAACAAAAATACATCGCCTGCAATGCCGATGAAGGTGACAGCGGAACCTATTCGGATCGCATCCTGATGGAGAGCGACCCGCTGACCCTGATCGAAGGCATGCTGATTGCGGGCTTCGCCGTCGGCGCATCCAAGGGATATATCTACCTGCGATCGGAGTACCCGTTGGCCCGACAGGTACTTGCGAAAGCACTGGCGCTCGCGCGCGATCACGGTTGGTTGGGCAAGGACATCCAGGGCAGCGGTTTCGATTTCGATATCGATCTGCACATCGGCGCGGGCTCCTATGTCTGCGGCGAGGAGACGGCGATGCTCGAGAGTCTCGAGGGCAAGGCCGGCGTCATCCGTTACAAACCCCCACTCCCGGCAATCGAGGGACTGTTCGGCAAGCCGACTGTGGTCAACAACGTCGTCACGCTGGGTTCGGTCCCGGACATCGTGGCACTCGGCGGCGATGCCTACGCCGCATTCGGCGTCAACCGCTCGAAAGGCACCCTCGCCTTCCAGCTTGCCGGCAATGTGAAACGCGGCGGGCTGGTCGAAAAGGCGTTCGGCGTGACGCTCCGCGAACTGATCGAGGACTGGGGCGGCGGGACGGCGAGCGGCCGCCCGGTCCGCGCGGTGCAGGTCGGCGGCCCGCTCGGCGCCTATTTCCCGGAAAGCCTGCTCGATACGCCGCTGGACTACGAAGCATTTATCGAGGCCGGCGGCATGATCGGTCATGGCGGCATCGTCGTTTTTGACGACACGGTGGACATGGCCGCGCAGGCGCGTTTTTCCATGGAATTCTGCGCGATCGAGTCCTGCGGCAAGTGCACGCCCTGCCGCATAGGCTCGGTGCGCGGTGTCGAAGTCATCGATCGCATCACCGGTAATGAGAAACGTGAAGAAAATCTCAGTCTTCTCAAAGACTTATGCGATACCATGGTCGACGGCTCCTTATGTGCAATGGGCGGTTTGACGCCGTATCCGGTGCGGAGTGCGCTAGAATACTTCGCCGAGGACTTCCATAAATGAATCCAACGACGCAAAGAGACCTCGGTACACCGGCAAGTCCCCGCGAAGAGACCGTAACGGTTGAAATCGACGGGCTTCCGGTCACCGTCAGGGCGGGCAGCACGATAATGCGCGCCGCGCGCGAGCACGGCGTTGACGTGCCGAAACTCTGCGCGAGCGACAACATGAAGCCGTTCGGCTCCTGCCGGCTGTGCGTCGTCGAAGTCGAGGGCAGGAACGGCTATCCGGCATCCTGCACCACGATTGTCGAAGACGGTATGAAGATCAGCACCCAGACCGACGCGCTCGCAAAGCTGCGGCGCAACGTCATGGAGCTCTACATTTCCGATCACCCGCTCGATTGCCTGACCTGTTCCGCGAACGGCGACTGCGAACTGCAGGACATGGCGGGTGCCGTGGGACTGCGCGAGGTCCGCTACGGCTACGATGGCGCGAATCATCTCGACGCGCCGGTCGACAGCAGTAACCCGTACTTCAGTTTCGACCCGAGCAAATGCATCGTCTGCTCGCGTTGCGTTCGCGCCTGCGACGAGGTGCAAGGCACCTTCGCATTGACGATCGAGGGACGCGGCTTCGAGTCGAAAGTAGCCGCCAGCATCGGCGAAGATTTTCTCGATTCGGAATGCGTCTCCTGCGGCGCCTGTGTGCAGGCCTGCCCGACCGCTACCCTGATGGAAAAGAGCATCATCGAGCACGGACAGCCCGATCACAGCGTCAAGACCACCTGCGCCTACTGCGGTGTCGGCTGTTCGTTCGTTGCGGAAATGAAAGGTGGCCAGGTCGTTCGCATGCGGCCGGACAAGGACGGCGGCGCAAATCACGGGCACAGCTGCGTCAAAGGCCGCTTTGCGTGGGGTTACGCGACGCACAAGGAACGGGTGCTGTCCCCGCTGATTCGCGACAGCATTCATGATCCGTGGCGCAAAGTCACCTGGGACGAGGCAATCGGCTTCACCGCCAGACGGTTCAAGGAGATCCAGGAAAAATACGGCGTGAAGTCCATCGGCGGAATTACCTCGGCGCGTTGCACGAACGAGGAAACGTATATCGTGATGAAGCTGGTTCGCGCCGGCTTCGGCAATAATAATGTCGACACCTGTGCGAGGGTGTGCCATTCGCCGACCGGCTACGGACTGAAGAAAACGCTCGGCACGTCCGCCGGTACCCAGCTATTCGACAGCGTCATGGACGCCGACGTCATCATGGTGATCGGCGCGAATCCCACCGAAGGTCACCCGGTATTCGCATCGCAAATGAAGCGCCGCTTGCGCCAGGGCGCAAAACTGATCGTGATGGACCCGCGCAAGATCGACCTCGTGCGCTCGCCGCACATCAAGGCCGACTATCACCTGCCTCTCTTGCCCGGGACCAACGTGCCGATGATCAACGCCCTGGCTCACGTGATCATCAGGGAAGGCCTGCTCGCCGAAGACTATATCCGGGAGCGCTGCGACCTCGAGTCGTTCGAAGCCTGGAAAAAACAGATACTGAAGCCGGAGAATTCGCCCGAAATGGTCGCCGAGATCTCCGGCGTGCCGGCGGAAGACATACGCAATGCCGCCATCCTGTACGGCAGCGCGGAACGGGCCGCGATTTATTACGGTCTCGGCGTCTCCGAGCACAGCCAGGGCTCGACGATGGTCATGGGCATGGCCAACCTGGCGATGGCGACCGGCAATATCGGCAAGTCCGGTGTCGGCGTGAACCCGCTGCGCGGCCAGAACAACGTGCAGGGATCCTGCGACATGGGTTCGTTTCCGCACGAGTTGCCCGGATACCGGCCTGTCCAGGACGACGAGGTTCGCAGCACGTTCGAGAAGCGCTGGGGCGTGATGATCGATCCCGAGCCCGGCTACCGTATTCCGAACATGTTCGACGCCGCTATCGCCGGCACCTTCAAGGGCATGTACATCCAGGGCGAGGACTTCGCCCAGTCCGACCCGAATACGCAGCACGTCGAGGAAGCGCTCTCCAGCATGGAATGCGTCGTCGTGCAGGACCTGTTTCTCACGGAAACGACGAAATTCGCGCACGTATTCCTGCCGGGCACGTCGTTCCTGGAAAAGGATGGCACGTTCACGAATGCCGAGCGTCGCATCAATCGCGTACGTCCGGTCATGAAGCCTCAACAGGGCAAGGGCGAATGGCGCATTACCCAGGACCTCGCCCAGGCGATGGGTTATGCGATGAACTTTGCCAACGAAGCGGAGATCATGGACGAAATTGCGGCGATGACACCGACGTTTACCGGCGTATCGCACAGGCTGCTCGACGAGAAAGGCAGCGTGCAGTGGCCATGCAATGAGAAAGCGCCGCGCGGCACGCCTATCATGCATATCGGCAGTTTCGTGCGTGGCAAGGGTCTGTTTGTCGAGACGGATTACGTGCCGACGAAGGAACGCACCAGCCGCAAGTTCCCGCTGCTGCTGACGACCGGCAGGATCCTGACACAATACAATGTCGGCACGCAGACGCGGCGCACGGCCAATATGACCTGGTACCCGGAGGACCTGCTCGAGATCCATCCGTACGATGCCGAAATGCGCGGCATTAAGGACGGCGACATGGTGTCACTCGCAAGCCGCAAGGGAGACACCACGCTCAAAGCCAGGATTACCGAACGCGTACAGCCGGGCGTGGTCTACACGACTTTCCATGATCCCGAGACCGGCGCCAACGTAGTAACGACCGAGTACTCCGACTGGGCGACGAACTGCCCCGAATACAAGGTGACGGCTGTGCAGGTCGCGCCGGCGGTACATCGCTCGAAGTGGCAACACGAATACGAGAAACGCTCGAAGCAACAGGACAAGCTCCTCGAAACCACATAACGGTAAACCCGAGCCCGTCCAATCAAAAGCTGGGTCGCGGTATTTATTGGAATCTACTGTTTGATCGGGTCGAGTTCGGCCGCCCATTTATCCTTAAGGGATTCCCGCTGCCTTTTCAGGTCTGCGTTGACCTCCGCCGCCATGGCGACAAATTCCGGCTCATCGCGAATCGAGTCCAGGGTTATCTCGCCGCCAAAATAGTAGAAATGCAGGTAACGCCAGCCCGAATTGATGGCCGACCGGAGCGCATCGAGCGCCTTTTCTTTTTCTCCCATCACCGCGTAGAGCCGGACATCGACGAGATTACGGATGTTCCGGACCACTTTCCGCGACGCGATGTAGACTTCCTGTGCACGCTCAAGCAATTCATTCGCCCTCTCGATCTCACCTGTTTCCTGGTAGAGTCGCGCGAGAACGATAGCCATGACCGCATTGTCCTGCGTGACCTCCGGGCCCGATTCGGTCATCAATTCCGGATAGCCGGTTTCGAACAGGGACAGGGCGTCTGCTACGCGACCGGGCCTCACGTAGTTATCGCTGAGAAGACTCACGAACCAGCTCTGCCTCGGGTTACCGGAAAGCATAACGCGCGCAATCTCGGCGGCTTCGGCCCGGCGGCCTCGGCTGAGAGCCATGGTCGACCTCACGCGGTTCGTCGACCAATCGGCCGGATTTAGCCGGATGGCCTCGTTCAGCCACCGCTCTGCGGCATCGTAGTCACCGAGATGAAGCAGGATATGCGCGAGCAACGCGAAGTTCGTGGCATTTCGTGGATTGAGCCGGCACGCCTTGTGCGCATTGATTGCTGCATCGTCCAGCCGACCCAGGTCACTGAAATAGAGAACTGCGAGACCATGGTAGGCGCGCGCAAAATAAGGATCGACTTCGATTGCCTTTTTGAACCTCGTTTCAGCCTCGGTGAATCTCCCAACGTGTCTGAGTTGGTAAGCCAAAGTGTGATTGATAATGGGTGACAATGGATCGATTCGGACGGCAATTTGCAGGTGCGCTAGCGCCGCCTCCCCCTGTCCGGTTCGTTGCAGAAACTCGCCATACCATTGGTGGCCTGTCGCGTAATTGGGATACAGTTCCAGTGCACGGACCAAAAGCGGACCGGCCAGATCGTATTCGCCCGACTCGAAATGGATCATGGCCAGTGACGCATAGGCCTCGCCCAGGTTGGGGTCGAGTTCAATTGCGCGCTTTGCCGCCACTGCTGCCTGCGGCCTCAGCTCATCCCAAGGTTCACTGGCATAGCCCCTTAAGAGCTGGTAACTATCGGCCAGGCCGCTGTGAGCCAGCGCAAAATCCGGATCGAGATCTATGGCTTCCTGAAAATAGCCGACAGCCTTCTCGATGGAGTCGCCGGTCCGCTTTTTGAGCTGGTTTTTTCCAAGCAGGTACGCTTCATACGCCTCTAGACTTTCCGTCGCAACGTCGGCGATTCTGACTCTCTCGATCGGGGAGAGCGTCGTTCGTAACGCAACTGCAATAGCGTTCGACACGTCTTTCTGGATAGCAAAAATGTTGGTTGCCGTGAGTGCGCGTTCATATGACTCGGCCCACAGATATGCATCGGTATCAACGTCGATCAGTTGGACGTTAATCCGGATCTTGTCGCCCGAGCGCATTATCCCACCTTCCAGAATCGTATTGACGCCGAGTTCGGCGCCGATCTGCTTCACAGTCTTTTTCGTATCTCTGTACTGCTCAACGGATGTTCTGGAGATAACTTTCAACGAACCGATTTTGGCCAGACTGGTGAGAATATCGTCGTGGATACCATCGACGAAATACATGTCGTCCTCACTTGCGCTCCTGTTTACGAACGGCAGCACGGCTATGGCGTCCGCTCGGACCGGGTCAATCGGCGATTGCCAGACCAAATTTCCCAACAGTAACCAGCTAGCAACGGCGGTAAGGATAAGCACGGCAACAGATGCAGCAGCGAATCGTTTTTTCTTGAGTTCGTGCCCTGATAATCCGTGTTCTCGTTGGGCAGATTCAACCGGCGCAACCAGTCGGTAGCCCTTCTTCGGAATGTTTTCTACATAGGGTCGCGCATCCTGATCATCGGCCAGTACATTCCGCAGCTCGGCGACGGTATTGTAGACAGTGCTTTCAGTGACGACTTTTCCTGCCCACAAATTGTTCAGCAGTTCGTCGGCACTGATCACCCGGCCCTGATGGACCGCCAGGTAAATGAGCAGCTCCATGACTTGCGGCCGCAGATTTCGATTCTCCGAATCCCGTGAGATCCGGTCTAACTCCGGCACTACCAGCCAATCACCCACACGGAACGCGTCATTATTTCCGGCCGACATTTGCACTCCTCCGGTCGCTCGCAACCATTACACGCGAAATTCCAGAGTTACCTGGCGAATTGTACAGCGACGCTCGACTTTCACGAATTGCGACATCGGCTAGTCTCCTCGCCGACCCGACCAATTCCAGGCCATGCGAATCAACGCACTAAGGCCAGCCCCGTCAGGCCAAGCGAGGGCAAGTGAACAGGGCAGGATTTCCGAAACGAGCTGATCAAGCATCGTCTCCGGCGCTTGATGATTGCGGTTCCGGCCGGTCCGGCACCGTGTCGTCGTCCAGCAGCCAGCCCTCGATCGGTTTTTTGAAAAGCTTGTCGAAACTCACGAAAGCGATCACGAGGGCAATCAGCCCCCATGGCGGCGCAATCTGGATGACGAATGCCGGCCAGATGAAGGCCATGACCATATTGGCCAGCGATTCACTGAAATAGCGAAAAATCAACTCGAATAATTGCGCACCGAGGAATCCGCTGACGCTGTCGGCAGTCGCTATGTCGTCGATGAACATCGTGACCTCGAGCCAAACAAACGTCAGCACGTAACCGCAAGCGTACAGGCTGCCGCCGCGTGCATCCCATACGGTTCGCAACGATCGCCGAATCAGGCCGAGAAATGCAGCCGGAAACTTCCTCGGTTCATTGACGAGCAGCCGACCGAGATTCAGGAACTCACGGCCGTGTCTTTTCAGGCGAACGGCGAATGAATCCTTTTTCTTCTTGTCTTTCTTCTTTGCGGACATTTACGCCTTATTTTAGAAGATCGCGGCTAAAGCCGCTCCCACGATTCATTAGAAAGAACGATGGGAGCGGCTCTGGCCGCGATTTATCAGTCCGGAAATAGAAAACGACCCTCACGCTGTTTCCTTGGTTTGGGAATCACGGTATCCCCGGAACAACAAAAACCCGACAGCTGCCTGGACAGCGGCCGGGTTTGTTGGAATTGCCTGATTCACCGCAAGGATTGCGGTCACAGGCCGGCCAGCTTAACTGGCGTCAAATTCCCGCTCCGCTTTATCGAGCGCAGCGACAATCTCCTCGTAAGCCTCGGAAAAACCTTGCTTGGTATGATCCCAGGCGTCGCCCGAATCACTCTTCAGTTTCCGGTACGATTCCGAGATCTCGGCTCGCTGAGCACGTAACATCTCGAGATTGCTCCGCACCTGCGTTCGCGCGGCCTCGCTGAGCTCTTCCTGGCTCTCGTTAAATCGTGTCGCAAATGCATCGATGCGACGATCCAGCTTATCCAGCGCGGCATCGACCTCCCTGATTGCAACGTCGCGCTGGTCTGACCCGTATTCCTGAATCGTTTCAATCAGATCCTCGGTTTTCTGCTGCACGTCCTCCGCTGATGTCCTGGTTTGCATGTCCGTGGCATCAGCCGTTACATCTTTTGACTCATCAGCACAGGCGATGAGCGTTACGCTCATAAATGCGAGCAACAGCGACTTGCCTGGAAAGGCGTTTCTGTAAACTCTATTCACTATTCTTACCTCCATTCAATAATCTTGCGCGATTCACTAGATAACGATGCAATTAGCGTGCCATGGGAGTGCGACGAAAATCCGCGCGGGAAGGTCACAGATCTGTGTCAGATTGTCGAATTTACAAACTTGCTTGTAACAATTTCTTCAAATTGTAAAAACTTCGTGCGTCCGGACCTGAATCAGGTTGAGATCCCAATTTCAGAGAAAAACAGGGTCTGACGCTTTTTTCTTATTTCTTGAGTTTCGAGATCTTGGTGCCTTCGAGCGTCAGGTTGTACATCAGACCTTTTGACCCGAAGATAAAGCCGACGACCGGATCCTTGATGTTCCCCGTATCGATCGCTTTGCCGGCGCCGAGGTCAATGAGCGCGACTGAACCGTCGACACCAACTTTCCATCCCGAGCTGTTGCGGAATTTATCCAGCGATTCGAGCGTCATGAATGCAATGACGATCGACTTCGCCTGTGCGCCGAGTTGCAGGCCGAACGAACCGGACGTGGTCCTGTAGTACTCGACGCTGCGACCACGAACTCGCAGCGCACCCTCGCCGGTCTCTGCGCCGAAGCCGAGGCCTACCTTGATGACGCGTGGAAATACCAGGTAACCGGCGGACTGATTGAGAAACACTTCGGCACCTTTGACCTCGTCCTTGAAGGCCTGAATGGCGCTGTCGACTCGTGCGTCGATAACCTCGGCGGATTCGGCGAACGCGGTCGGCGGCAGCGATAGCAAGGCAATAAATGACGCTGCCACGAGCGAGGTGATCGTTTTTTTCATGCGCTGTTACCCATTCGAAGATTCGCCAGAATCGGTGCAATGATAGCTCAGTTCGCTGACACCCTGTAGTTGTCGCAGTTTACGGACATCAACATGAAGGGGGGCTGAATATGACTCACTGCGTCAAATCGAGCGTTTGCGGAAGCAGGCTCGGTGGAATCGGTGCACGGCGCCGCTTCTCCTGGGGCGGATAGTTTACCGCCAGGTAATCGAGAATCTGCGTTTCCGTGTCGGGATCGAATTGCCACAAATTCTGCGTGGCCTGCATCCAGCGAATAATATCGAGCCAGGTCTGGCGATCGGCACGTTGTGAGGTCACCAGGGCATGCGAATGGCAGCCGCCGCAGTGTATGCGCACCGTCTCCCATCCCGGATTTTTCACCAGGCCGGAGGCCTCGTCGATCTCTGCCGCGAACGTCGTGACGTTCGCGGCCAGCAATGCCGAAACGAGCAGTGTGCTGAAGAACTTCATGCCGAAACGCCGACTGCGATGCGGTGACAGGCATTGTTCAGATAACCGCGGGGATTCCAGCCCGGCAATACCATCGGTTGCGATACGCCTTCGCTGTCGATCGCGCGTGCCCACACTTCGTAATAACCGGGTTGTGGAAATTCGACTTGCGTCGAGAAGTGCTGCCAGGCAAGCCTGTTGACGGCTTTTGCCAGACGTGCCTTTTGCCAGGAGGCACCAAAATCGATGGATACGAATACCTCGGCGACGCTTCGGTCTCCCGCCCAGGCATGGCCGCGGACTTCGAGCGCTTCGCCAGCGGTATGTGAGATGCCCGATTTCGGGTACGTGATCAGCGACTTCACCGGCATCGATTCGATGATGCACATGTCTTCGTCTGCAACCGACGCGCCGGGCGCGACCGGCTGACACGGCACACGATAGGACTGCCCGAGCATCTTTTCGCCGTCGTGCACGCGGTCGCGAACCAGGATTTTCGTCAGCCACTTGCCACTGACGGAAGCCGGCCATCCCGCACAAAGCATGCGCAATGGATAGCCGTGCAGCAACGGTAGTGGCTCGCCATTCAATGCCCAGACAATCATCGATTCGTCTTCGAGTGCCTTGTGCAGCGGCACGCCGCGCGAGATCGGTTGCTTGCCGGGGTCGCCTGACAGGTGGCGATCGGCAGCTTCGTAGGCGACGTAGACCGCGTCGTCTTTCACCCCGCAATAGTCGAGCACGTCTTTCAGTCGCACGCCCGTCCACTCAGGACAACCGATGGCACCGGTGGTCCACTGGTTGCCACGCGCCGGCGGATAAAATTCCGAGCGCCCGTTGCCGCCGCATTCGATTTGTAATTGCAAAGTGCGGTGCCGGAAGCGCTCCTTGAGCTCGGCGAGCGTCAGTGTCTTCGGCTCGACACAGGATTCACCGGCGAGTTGTAGCGTCCAGGTACTGGCATACGGCTCGACTGGTGGGATGCCGTTGTTGCGCACAAACAGCCGCGAGGCCGGCGTCACCTCGTCGTCGAGCAGGTGCGCCGGCGTTTCGGCATTGATCGGCCTGTCGTTGAGCACCGTCAGCCCATCCTTGCCGGGCAACTCGAAGGATGCCTGTGCCAGCGCGGCGGGGATCAGCCCCCCCGGCATGAGGTGTGCAAATGGAATGCTGGCGCCAAGCGCTGCCGACATGGCGGCCAGCCCGCTGCCGCGCAGGAAACCACGGCGGGTCACGGGGTCCACCTCGCGGCCCCAAAGCCGCCGGTCTGCCGTGACCGGATCTTGCGCGTAAAGCTCGTGAATGCCCAGTTTCTTGCTCATGCGCCTTCCCCCGCTGCACCCTCGAAAGCTGCCAGCATGTCCTTTATTGTCTCAATCAGTTTGTCCGCCCGGCCGGCATCATAACTCAGATTTTTTTCATCCATGTAATTGCGTTGGGTAAGTTCGAGTTGCATCGCATGAATGTCATCGTCGGGTCGGCCGTGGTAACGGGTGATGTATCCGCCCTTGAATCGCCCGTCGATCACCGAGGAATACGATGAGCGTTTTGCAACGTCAGCGACTGCAGTAACGATTCGCGTTGCGCAGCTGCGTCCGTCGTTGGTGCCAATATTGAGGTCCGGCAGCGAGCCTTCGAACAACGTTGGAACTTCGGCGGCAATCGAGTGTGCGTCCCAAAGCAGCGCATAACCGAAACGCGCGCGAAAGCTATCGATTGTGACGGCGATCTTGTCGTGATAGGGCATCCAGTAATCGGCGATTCGCTGTTGGCGGTCCGCTTCCGTCGGTAAACCGGCATCGACGTAGATGTCCTCGCCGGCAAAGGTAACGCAAGGGCAGACGCCGGTGGCCATTTGACCTTCATAAAGCGCCTCGTCCGTCGATGGGCGGTTCAGATCGACGACGTAACGCGAATAGTTCGCGGCTATGACACTTGCGCCCAACTCTGCCGCAAACGAATACAATTCTCTTACGTGCCAGTCGGTGTCGGGCAATGCCCGGCCAGCATCACTCATCTGCTCCGCCTGGCCGTGCGCGAGCCGACGACCGTCATGCGGAATGCTAATCAATAGCGGTGTGTTCCCCTGCCGGAAGTCGAATATGTCAGTCATGCAGTGAAACTTGGAAGAATCGATTCGCTGTGGCGGCAGAAATCACCGGCGTCGATCATCGAGACGACCGCTGCGATGTCGGGAGCCAGCGAACGGTCTTGCTGGTATTTCGGCGAAACGGCACGTATGCGTTGCATGACATCTTCAAGAACCTGCGAACTTTTGCGCGGATGATGAAAATCGATGCCTTGCGTCGCCGCCAACAATTCGATTGCCACGATGTTGGCAACATTATCGAGCATGGCGAACAGGCGATACGCCGCAGCGGTCGCCATGCTCACGTGGTCTTCCTGGTTTGCCGACGTCGGAATGCTGTCGACACTTGCAGGGTGCGCGAGCGCCTTGTTTTCCGACGCCAGCGCTGCAGCGACGACCTGCGCCATCATGAAGCCGGAATTCAGTCCGCTGTCCTCCACGAGAAACGGCGGCAGGCCGCTCATATGCGAGTCGATGAGCAAGGCGATACGCCGTTCGGCCAGCGCGCCGATTTCCGCGATCGACAACGCGAGATAGTCCGCGGCCAGCGCCACAGGCTCGGCATGGAAATTGCCGCCGGACAGGATCGCATCCGCGAAAACGAGCGGATTGTCGGTCACCGAATTCGCTTCCGTATGCAATACCGACATCACGTGTGACAACACGTCGAGACAGGCGCCGGTGACCTGGGGCTGGCAACGTATCGAGTAAGGATCCTGGATGCGCTCGCAGTCGACGTGGGATGCCCGAATCTCACTGCCGTCCATCAGGCGCCGCAGCAGGGAGGCGACGGCGATCTGTCCCGGATGCCGGCGCAGGTCGTGAATGCGTTCGTCGAACGGCGTGTCGCTGCCCTTGATGGCGTCTGCGGACATCGCCCCCGAGGTCACGGCGGCGGCAATCAGCCGTTCGCTGCGAAACGCTGCGGCCAAAGCGAGCGCTGTCGAGACCTGGGTGCCGTTAAGTAATGCCAGCCCTTCTTTTGCCGCCAGAACGACCGGTTTTAAGCCGGCATCCTCGAGCGCCTTGTCGGCTGCGACGATCTCGCCGCCGATGCGAACCTCTCCCAGCCCGAGTAATGCACAGGACATGTGCGCGAGCGGCGCGAGGTCGCCGGATGCACCGACCGAGCCTTTTGCCGGGATGCAGGGAAAAATCTCTTTCTCGATAAGCCCGCAAATTGCGTCAATCAATTCGGGCCGGACGCCCGAATGCCCGCGGGCGAGGGCCATGACTTTCATCGCCATGACCAGGCGCACGACTTCATCCGGCAGCAATTCGCCGACGCCGACTGCGTGCGAGCGGATGAGGTTTTCCTGCAGGTGGGCCAGTTCGTCGTCGCTGATGCGGACCTGTGCCAGTTGCCCGAAGCCGGTATTGAGCCCGTAAACCTGCTTGCCGCCGGCAATCACCGCGTCGACATGCGCCTGTGCGGATTGCACGCGGGATCTCGCGGCATCGCCGAGCGTGATAACGCACGGACCTTCCCAGATATTGCGCAGCTCCTCGAGCGCGACAGGTGCCCCGTCGATTGTCAGATGCATGCTGCTAACCCTCCACCTTGCCGACCATGGGGAGATCGAGCGCGTGTTCCGCGGCGCAGCGGATGGCGTCCTCGTAGCCAGCGTCCGCATGCCGCATGACGCCGCTTGCCGGATCGTTCCAGAGCACGCGCGCAATGCGTTGGTCGGCTTCCCGGGTGCCGTCGCAGACGATGACCAGTCCCGCGTGCTGCGAGTAACCCATGCCGACACCGCCGCCGTGATGCACCGATACCCAGGTGGCACCGCTGGCCGTGTTCAACAGCGCGTTCAGAAACGCCCAGTCGGATACCGCATCCGAGCCGTCGCGCATCGATTCGGTTTCCCGGTTCGGGCTTGCCACGGAACCGCTGTCGAGATGGTCGCGGCCGATGACCACCGGCGCTTTCAGCTCACCGGTCCTCACCATCTCGTTGAACGCAAGCCCGAGCCGGTCGCGTTGCCCCAGGCCGACCCAGCAGATACGCGCCGGCAATCCCTGGAAGCGGATACGCTCGCGCGCACCGTCGAGCCAGTTGTGCAGGTGCCTGTCGTCGGGTATGAGCTCTTTCACCTTCTGATCGGTGCGGTAGATGTCCTCGGGATCTCCGGACAAGGCGGCCCAGCGAAACGGTCCGACGCCGCGGCAGAACAGTGGCCGCACGTAAGCCGGCACGAATCCCGGGAAGTCGAATGCATTTTCGACGCCGTCGTCGAAGGCCACCTGGCGAATGTTGTTGCCGTAGTCGAACGTAGGCACACCGGCTTGCTTGAACTCGAGCATGGCGCGCACGTGCGTCGACATCGATTTCGTTGCCGCGGCAACGACCTCGTCGGGGCTCGACTTGCGCTTTGCGAACCACTCCTCCACCGTCCAGCCGATCGGCAGGTAACCGTTTGCCGGGTCGTGCGCGGACGTCTGATCCGTCAACGCATCCGGTTTAATGCCGCGCTTCAACATATCCGGCAGGACTTCGGCCGCGTTGCCGAGCAGGCCGACGGAAACCGGTTGCCTGTCCGTAACCGACTGGTCGATGATCTGCATCGCGTCATCGAGCGTGTCGGCACGCCGATCCAGGTAGCCGGTCTCGAGGCGCTTGTCGATGCGATCGGATTGACACTCGATTGCCAGCATCGAGGCGCCCGCCATGGTCGCCGCCAGCGGCTGCGCTCCGCCCATGCCGCCGAGACCCGCGGTCAGTATCCATTTTCCGGACAGGTCGCCAGCGTAATGCTGGCGTCCCATCTCGGCAAAGGTTTCGTAAGTGCCCTGCACGATGCCCTGGCTGCCGATGTAAATCCACGATCCGGCGGTCATCTGGCCGTACATCATCAAGCCTTTGCGGTCGAGTTCACGAAAGTGCTGCCAGTTGGCCCATGCCGGGACCAGGTTGGAATTCGCGATCAGCACGCGGGGCGCGTCGGCATGCGTCTTGAAGACGCCGACCGGTTTTCCGGATTGCACCAGCAAGGTTTCGTCGCCCTCCAGCCTGGCCAGCGTGTCGACGATCGCATCGAAGCATGCCCAGTTCCTGGCTGCCTTGCCGATACCGCCGTATACCACGAGGTCCTGCGGACGCTCGGCGACATCCGGGTCGAGGTTATTCATGATCATCCGCAGCGGCGCTTCGGTTAGCCAGCTCTTCGCTTGCAAGGTGCTGCCGGTCGGCGCCTTGATGACGCGTTGTGATTCTCTATTCATCGCTTTGTTCTCCGGCACGGGCAAATGCCTCGACGCCTGGCGGTACGTAATGTCCGGAAAGTTCGAAGCGGCTTGCCGGGTGATAAAGACGGGCGAAAGTGACTGGCCTGCCATGCGCCCAGGTGCGGCGTGAGACCAGCAGGCAGGGTTCATCGCCCGCCATCTCCAGGGAGGAGCGAATCGCGTCGTCGGGCATGACGGCGCGCACGACGTGCTCGGCTTCCTGCAGCGGCGAAATACCGCTGAAATAGGCGCTCGGCGTGATCCGGGTGAAATCCTGTTGCAGGCAGTCCGGTGCAAATTCGGTCAACACGAAGCGTTGCTCGATCTGAATCGGGATCGCGTTCTCGTAGTGTGTGAGTTCGAGCCGATACACGTCGTCGCCCAATGCGATTTGCAGCGCACGTGCGGTATCCGCATCCGCAGCCGCTTTTTCCTGGACCAATACCGTCGCCGTATGCTCGTGACCACGCCTCTTGATTTCATCCGCAATGTTGCGGACTTCGAGAACGTGTGATGCCGCTTTCAGGTCGGCAACGAAGGTGCCGACGCCGGCGACCCGCTCCACATAGCCTTCGTTGCCAAGTTCGCGCAGTGCGCGATTAGCCGTCATGCGGGAAACGCCCGTTGCATCGACCAGCTCGTTTTCGGAGGGAACCCGGTCGCGAGGTTGCAGCTCGCCCGCGGAGATCTGCCCGATGATGAGTTCCTTGAGCTGCAAATACCGTGGCTTTGCCGGACCGCTCATGCGGTCGCCTCGCTCTCGAACAGGGACCGCGCTACCTTCGCATACGCCCGGTTCGCTTCCAGCGCGTCGTCATGACGCCCTTCGATGACTCGCCACTCGCCACGCACCATGACGCGGTCGATTGGCAGCGTGAACCCCGAAAAAACCAGCGCATCGAGCAGCGAGCGGGTCGAGTGCCCGACCAGCATCGGGCTGTCGTCATCCAGCGCTATCAGGTCGGCATCGGCGCCTTTCTCGATGCGGCCCGACTGGATGGCCGCGGCGCGCGCGCCGCCATCGGCGGCAAGTTCGAACAGGCTGCGCCCGGTTTGCGGTCGGCGAATGGCAGCGACGTTTCGCCGTTGCTCGACCAGGCGTTGGCCGTACTCTAGCCAGCGAAGCTCCTCGAACGGATTGATGGAAACGTGGCTGTCGGACCCGATCGCAATGCGGCCACCCGTTTCGAGGTAGCGTTGCAATGGAAACAGGCCGTCGCCGAGATTCGCTTCGGTGCTCGGGCAAAGGCACACCACCGCGCCACAGCCGCCGACGGCGGTAATTTCATTGTCCGTCATGTGCGTCGCGTGCACGAGGCACCAGCGTTCGTCGACCGCATGCTCGCCGAGCAACCATTCGATTGGCCGTGCGCCATAAGCGTGCATGCACTGCTCGACCTCGCGTTGCTGCTCTGCGATATGGATATGAAACGGCGCTGCATCTTCGACAGCACGTGCCACGATGGTCGCAAGCGATTCCCTGGTTACTGCACGCAGACTGTGCGCGCCCATGCCGACGCGATGACGGTTACCGGCCAGTTTTTTGACGCGCTCGTAGTGCTGCAAATAATCGTCGAGCGAGGTCGCAAAGCGCAGCTGCTCCGGTGCAGGGTCCGGTTGCTCGAAACCGGCGCGTTGGTAAAGCACCGGCACGTAGGTCAGCCGGATGCCGCTCGCATCTGCGGCAGCAGCAAGCGCCTCGAACATCGACTCCGTGATTTGCCTCGAGTCGGGTTCATTGTGCAGGTAGTGGAACTCTGCGACCGAGGTGTAGCCGGTCGCCACCATTTCGCCGTAGACCTGGCGTGCAATGACCTCGAGCGCATCCGAGTCGATTTTCGCGGACAGCTCGTACATTCGGCTGCGCCAGGTCCAGAAGTTGTCCTTCGATGCCGGCGCACGTTCCTCGGTGTGTCCGGCCAGCGCCCGCTGAAAGGCATGGCTGTGGGCATTCGTCAGTCCGGGGATCAGGATGCCGAGCTCGGCGTCGCAACCCGCCGCGTCGGCATCGAGCACGACCCCGGCAATGCGACCGTCTGCGACATCGAGCCGTACATTTGCGGCCCAGCCGCCGGCCAGCAGTGCTTTTCTGGCGAATATGGTGCTCATCGATCCCCACCGGACAGGTTGTATATACAGGCTAGTGCATGCTACCGTCCAATGCAATCCACTGGGACACCCACTCTGGTTCGGGCGAAAACCGAGGGTGTGCCGAATGAAGGCCGAGGCGGCGACGATGGCGGATTGGGATCTCTTGCTCGAAGACGTGCATCTCGCGACGATGGCCGAAAGCGCCGGACCTTTCGGCATCATCGAGGACGCTGCTATCGCAATCCGCGGCGGTCGTATCGACTGGGTCGGGTCGGCTGCCGAGCTCCCCGAAGATCACGGTGTCAGCAGCCGCTCGCTCAATGGCTGCTGGGCAACGCCGGCGCTCATCGACTGCCACACGCATCTCGTATTCGCCGGTAACCGCGCCGAGGAGTTCGAACAACGACTCGCTGGTGTGTCTTACGAGGAGATTGCCCGCCGCGGCGGCGGCATCATGTCCACCGTGATCGCCACCCGTGCCGCGAGTGGCATTGAATTGCAACGCGAAGCCTGGGCCCGGCTGGCAAACCTGAAACGAGAGGGTGTCGCTACCGTCGAGATCAAGTCCGGCTACGGCCTGGACACCGCGTCAGAGACCAAGATACTGGAAGTGATTCGTGCGCTCGAAAAATCCACCGGGCTCTCGCTCTGCAGCACGTTTCTCGGAGCGCACGCGCTGCCCACGGAATTCAAGGGCAAATCGGCCGACTACATCGATGTCGTTTGCGGGGAGATGTTGCCCGCGGTGCACGAAGCCGGGCTCGCCGACGCCGTTGATGCGTATTGCGAAAACATCGCCTTCTCGACCGATGAGGTCGCGCGTGTCTTCGAAACCGCCAGGGCCCTCGGTATCCCGGTCAAGTTGCACGCAGACCAATTGAGCGATGGTGGCGGGGCCGCCCTCGCCGCCGGCTTCGATGCGCTGTCTGCGGACCATCTCGAGTACACCTCTGCTCAGGGCGTAAGGTCAATGGCCGATGCGGGTACCACCGCAGTTTTGCTGCCCGGTGCCTTCCTGACGCTCGGCGAAACCCGGTTACCGCCGGTCGACGCATTTCGGCAGCACAACGTGCGCATGGCAATCGCAACGGACTGTAACCCGGGCACGTCTCCCATCTGCTCGATTCGCGTGATCATGAATCTCGCCCGCGCCCTTTTTGGCCTGACACCGGAGGAGTGCCTGGCCGGCGTTACACGTAATGCCGCACACGCACTCGGCCTCGACGCCGACCGCGGCACGCTCGAGGCGGGCAAGCGCGCCGACATTGCCGTCTGGAACATCGGCCACCCCCGGGAGTTGTCGTACTGGATGGGTCTTGACGAGCTGGACGAATTACTCGTCGCGGGAAAGGTCCTGCCCGCCTGAACGGTTTGCCGCGAGAATCGCGGAAACCGCTCCATACGTGGCAACACAATAAGGAACGAGGTAGGTCAGTGGAATCTTCCAGACGGCGGCGGTATCGAGTCGCCCGCTCAAAATCAGATCGCCCTGGTTGATTGCGACGAGCAGCGTACCGATGATCACCGCCACTTTCAGGCTGCGCAGCACGATATCCCCACGCAATGCGGTCATTAGCCATTCATTCATTGTTCCGGTGCCTGTGATTGTCAGTCGCAAGCGTCTATTCTGCGCCATCGGGTGCCAATCACAAAAATGATGACAGCTATTTCACGAAGTTTCGTGCTCGTTCTCGGTTTGCTGACCGGCGTGGCGGCGCTGTCCATCGACATGAGTCTGCCTGCCATCCCCGAGATGGTGCGGGAATTGGCCACCAACATGTCCCTCGGCCAACAGGTCATCAGCCTGTTCCTGGTCGGCGTCGGGCTTGGTCAGTTGCCGGCGGGAATTCTCTCCGACCGCTATGGGCGACTGCCGGTGCTGTATATCGGCTTCATCACCTATACGGTCGCAGGCATCGTCACGTCGATCGGCGATCAAATCGAAATCATATTGGTTGCAAGATTTTTCCAGGGCCTCGGTGCGTCCGTCGGCATGGTCATTACCCGCGCGATGGTGCGCGACGTTGCAAGTGGCAGGAAAATGGCACGGCTGATGTCCGCAATGGTGATGATTTTTACCGCGACGCCTATGCTGGCGCCGATCATCGGTTCCTACCTGACGGCATTGTACGGATGGCGTACGAATTACACGGCGATGGCGGTTTTCGGTTTTCTCATGATCGTTTGCATCTCTGTCGTACTGCGTGAAACGCACGCGCCGAACCGCGATCAACAAATCCGTCATCAACTGATAAGCAATCTTCGCGAGTTTTTCTCACATCGCCAGAGCGTGTTCGGCACGCTGTTGGTCATGCTTGCGGCAGCAGGTTTTATTTCGATCATTACAACCGCCGCGGCACTGATCATCGATATCTTCGGCGTTCCCGTGCGTTATTTCGGCTACATCTTCGCGATCTCAGGTATCGCCATGTTCATCGGCTCGACACTCAACCGCACGTTGTTGCGTTATTACAGCACCGTGCACATGGCCGGCGTCGGCGCCGCCGTATTCGGCATTGCGGCGATTCAGCTCTTCGTGATTGTCTGGCTGGGCGATGCGCCCTTGTGGTGGATCTGGGGCAATGCCGTTTTATTCATGTTCGGCTGCGGATTTCTTTTACCGAACGCAACCTCGCTCGCTCTCGACCCGGTGCCGGGGATTGCGGGCACCGGCTCATCGATCGTCACCGCGCTGCAAAATCTCGGTGGCTCGCTCGGATCATTCGCCGCCGCGCTCATCTATGACGGCAGCATACCGCGCATCGTCATTATCCTGGCATTGTCGGGCACTGCCACGGCGATCGTGTATTTCGGTTTTCGCAGGGCGATCCTCGGCGATCGACCGTTGTACGTCGCCGACGACCAGACATAAACGGCTTACTCGGTCTCCGTAAGGATGTCTGTAACTTCCTTGCGCGACTGCACGGGCAACAGTTTCGGATAGCCGTACCAGATCAAGCCAACCACGTATTCCTTGTCCGCATCGATGTCGAGCAAGTCGAAGAATCGTTGATCGCGGGTAATGGCACCCGTCGTCCACTTGGATGCGACGCCGGCCTCGGAAAGATAAAGAAGAATGTTCTGCACCGCACAGCAACATGCAGCGTAATCCTCCCGCGCCCGTATTTCGTCGTCGGATTTCTGACAGGTCACGACCAGCCATCCCGGAACGGCTGATGCCCTCGCTGCCTTGTGCTCGCCGATATCGGCATTTTTTGTCTCGGTGACGATCGTACGAATCAATTCGACGCTCGCTGCCTTTTTGGCTTTGCCCAGCAGGTAAAAATGCCAGGGCTCGGTCAGGTGATGATTCGGCGCCCAGCGCGCGAGGTCGATCGCCTGCCGCAGCAAGTCATTGCTGACGTCGCGTTTCAGGAACAGGTTCGTCGTACGCCGCGAACGAATGCGCTCGGCAAGCTTGCGCAGATTGTCGGCATCCGGTTTCGGCGGCGGATCTGCCACGGCGTCATGCCTTTTTGAGGATCATCGCAATACCCTGGCCGACGCCGATGCACATCGTACACAGGGCGTAAGTGCCGTTACTGCGCAGCAATTGGTAAGCGGCGGTCGTCACCAACCTCGCTCCCGACATGCCGAGCGGATGCCCCAAAGCGATGGCGCCGCCGTTTGCATTCACCCGCTCCGCATCGTCCTCGATGCCCAGCTCACGGAGCACGGCCAGCCCCTGCGCGGCGAACGCCTCATTGAGTTCGATGACATCCATACGGTCGAGATACAGGTCAGTGAGTTCGAGTACGCGTCGCGATGCCGGCACCGGACCGATGCCCATGACACGGGGTTCGACGCCGGCCGACGCCCACGCCTCGATGCTCGCCATCGGCCGCAAAGCGTATTTCTCGACGGCCTGGTCCGACGCCACCAGCAGCGCACAGGCGCCGTCATTGATCCCGGACGCATTGCCGGCAGTAACCGTGCCGTCCTTCGTGACAATCGGCTTGAGTTTCTGAAGGCCTTCGAGCGTCGAATCCGCCCGTGGGTGCTCGTCCGTATCGACCTCGACGGAGTCGCCGCGACGCTGCGGCACCGCTACCGGCACGATCTCGTCTTTGAGACGGCCCGCAGCGATTGCCTCCGCCGCCCGTTGCTGGCTGCGCAGGGCGAACAGGTCCTGGTCTTCACGGCTGACCTTGTAGTCGTGCGCAACGTTTTCCGCGGTCTCGGCCATCGAGTCGATGCCATACTGTTCCTCGAGTTTCTTGTTGACGAATCGCCAACCCAGCGTCGTGTCGTAGATTTCAGCGTTTCGCCCAAATGCCGCGGTTGACTTTGCGAGCACAAAAGGTGCACGGGACATCGATTCCACGCCGCCCGCAATCACGACTTGCGCATCACCACTCTTGATAGCGTGCGCCGCATTTCCGACGGCATTCATTCCCGAACCGCACAGCCGGTTGACGGTCGCCCCCGGCACCGCCGGCGGCAAGCCGGCGAGTAGCAACGACATGCGCGCGACATTGCGATTGTCCTCCCCTGCCTGGTTCGCACATCCGTAAACGACGTCGTCGATCTGTTCCGGTGGCAATCCGGAATTTCGCTCGAGCAATGCAGCGATCGGTACCGCACCCAGGTCGTCGGTACGCACGCTCGACAGGGCACCGCCGTAGCGCCCGATCGGCGTTCGTACCGCGTCACAAATCCAGGCTTTTTGCATCCACAAACTCCTGCATCATGCTTGGGCAGGCGCCTGCGTTTCCTCGGAAGCGCTGCCCGTCTGTTCGTATTGCCGTCCGAGCCAGGCACCGGTAGTTGCCCAGCACGCTGCGACGATTGCGCCGGCGATGGCGATCCCGGGCAGGCCGAATGCCAGGGTTTCCTTCAAGCCGGTATGTATCCACGCGGTCAGCATGTCGCCGCCCCGATAAACGACGATGTCGACCACCGGCTTGGCCTTGTAGCGGGTCTCCGAATCGACCAGGGTAAACAACATTTCACGACCCGGCCGGGTGATCGCATAGTTGCCGGCGCGCCTTGCGATTTGCAGGCCGATCAGGACCGCCAGCAGCGGTACCAGTGCAACGACGAGCCAGCCGCCGACCATCAGTACGGGAATCAGCGCCAGTGTCGGCGCCATACCGAAGCGCGTCGCGAGCCGCCCGGTGACGAAGATCGCCGTGACCACGGTCAAGGTGTTGACCGCCAGGTCGATGCCGCCCCAGATCTGGGTCCTCTGCTCGCGGTCGAAGTCGGCCAGCATCTCGCGCAGCTCCATGAATATGAAGGTATTCATCGTCACGTACATCAGAATGAAAGCACCGATCGCCAGCAGGTAGGGATTCTTTACGAACAGCATGAAACCGGAAAACGGATTCTTGCCGAGTTGCTTCGCGCGGCTCAGGTCCGCTTCCAGATCGGCGTTTCCCAGCTCGGTTTTTTTGAGTTTTTCGAGTGACGCAATAATGGGGATCGGCACCAGCAGCAACGCCGCGGCGATCCACAGCAGGTTCATGGTACCGATGTCGTCGGCGAAAAAGGTCGGGACGATCGGCCCGACAATGGCGCCCACGCTCGCCCCGGTACCGATGATGGCAAAAAGCCGCGGCGCCTGCTGTTTCGAGTAGACGCCCGACATGAAACTCCAGAAAACCGAGACGTGGAACAGGCTAAAAACACTGAGCCACACGTAAAAGACCTTGTCGACGCTGGTGGAATCCGCGACCAGGGTTGTGCCGAACCAGAACAGGGCGAAGGTCGTGGCGAAAAAGCCGTACACAGCCGGCACGACGTGACTGAACCTGATCCGCGAAATGATGCCGCCGTAGAGCGAAACCGCGACGACGCTGAACAGGAACGTCTGCGTCCATAGCCAACTGACCTCCGCACGGCCCCAGTCGCTCGCCATCGCGTCGCGAACCGGCCGCAGGATGAAATACGCGACCATCAGGATAAAAATGAAAAAGAACGACAGGACGGTCGCCCGGATTTCGTTGGCTTCCACCTTGGTCAGCGTCGTGATGATGCGCGCAAGCGGTCCGCTGCGGTTGCTCATGTCGCCTTACCCTGCGATTTTGGTTGCCGGCTAGACTGCCACAGCCTGCCCGCAAATTGCACCAGCCGGCCACCCTGGTGGCCGGCCGGCGTGGTCGTTGCAGCTCGTGCTTTGACAGTGCTTACAGGGCAGCTTCAGCGGCCGCGAGCAGCTCGTCGGCCGGCAGCCGGACCTTGTAATCCGGCTCGACAAAGTCGTAGACGATGTTTCCGGAACGGTCGATGACGTACACCGCGGGTACGGCGAGCGCGTCGTACTTGCTGATCGACGAGTCGGCGTAATCCCTGCTTTTTTCGTCAAGATAGTTCTTGAGCCGCTTTTCGACCCTGAATGCCGTTCCCAGGGCCCGCGCCGCATTGATATCGGCGTCGGAGAGAATCAGGTAATCCAAGCCCTCGATATCGTCCCTGGTTTCCTGCATGAGGCCGGAATAAAGTATCTCGGGGCGATCATTGCTCAGGAACAGGACGTCGTATCCGAGCGCCTTGATTTCGGGAATGACGGTGCGCAGTTCGGAGAGATGCATGTTGCAGTAAGGGCACCAGCCGCCGCGGAAGGAGATCAAAATCGTGGGCTTTTGCAGATTATCCGGATCGAACACATACGGTTCGTCGTCCACGGTGCGTACCGTAAACCCGGGTGCACGGTCCCCTGCCTTCAGCGGCTCGGTCAATTCCGCGTTCTCGGGAAGCTTCCAGTAATCCTCGGCGTTTGCAAAATGCATCTGCGACAGGATCAGGGTCCCGATGAAAAGGAACAGGAATGCAACGTAAATGAGCTTACGGCCGATGGTCATGACTTTTTCTCCTTGGTCGACAGCCGATGAGACCGCCGCATAGCGGAGATTATTACACGTAAATTCGGGCCGACAGCCGGCTCAGATTGCCTTTTCCAGCAGGTCGCTGGCATCGATGTCGCGGGCACCCCGGCATCGCGCCTTGGCCCGGTACATCGCCTGGTCGGCGGCCCGCAGCAGGCCGGTCAGGGTATTGGCATGCTCCGGATACAGGGCCAGGCCGATCGCCGCAGCACAATCGTGCTCGAGGTCTTCGATGTGATAGGGCTCGTCGAGGGCAGCACTCAGTCGCTGCGCCAGCCGCTCCGCGACATCGCCGGGAACGTCCGGGACCAGCACCACGAACTCGTCGCCGCCCGGACGGCCGATGATGTCGTGGGAGCGGAAACTGGACTTGATCCGTTCGGCCGCGATGACCAACAGCTGATCGCCGATCTCGTGCCCGTACTCATCATTGATCTTCTTGAAATCGTTGAGGTCGATGAACAACAGCGCGCCGGATGCATCGTCGTCGCTTTCCGTCAGAAGGCGCGAGGCATTGGTCTCGAAACCGCGCCGGTTCAGGACACCGGTCAGCGGATCGCAATGCGCGATCGATTCCATCTGCTGCACCTCGGCCCGGGCGTCGGTTACGTCGACGAAGGTTACGGCAACGTCCTCGCCGACCGGTTCGCTGATGACGCGTATCCAGTGCGAGGTGCCCTTGCGCTCGATCTTGATTTCGGTATCGAACACTTCGCCATCCTGCGCCGCCTCGAGGAAGCGGTCATAGAAGACTTCTGCGTCTTCGTCGTCGAGACTCACCGTAAACAGCGCCATCATGTTTTTTGCCGTGCAATGGATAATCTGGTCCGGGTTGGTCTGCAGGATGCGCCCGGCCGCCGCATTGGCAAAAATGCAGCGAAGTTCGCGATTTTCGTAGCTGTCGTCGGCCGAGATCCAGCTCATGCGGACGATGCCATTGACGGAATGGTCGATCAGGGTGCGCAACAGTTTTTCGCTGTTTTGCACTTCGCGCTGGGCATTCTCCACGTCGCTGACGTCACGGAACATCAGTACCCGGCCCTTTTTCGAGCCCTTCTGGCCCGTCGCGATCGGCGTCACCTGCAAGTGCAGGAAGCGGCCGGTATAGGTCAGCATCTTTTGCGGCACACCGGTGTCGAGGGCCGCATGCACTTCCGGCACCTCCTCGCCGAAAACGCCATCCAGTGAAGATTTGATCGCCTGGCTTTCCGACAGGTTCAGGAGCCGTTCCGCGCCATGATTCATGCCGATAACGCGCTCCTGTTCATCCACCACGATGACCGGATCCTGCATGTTCTGGAATACCGTCTCGTAGGCAACCGGGTTGAATTCGATGACCTGGTCGTTCAGCAGCAGCCAGGCATAGATCGGCAGCATCCAGGCAAGGACCAGCGGCACGATGGACAGGGTATTCGGGCCGACCCCGAAATCGTAGGCAACGACGGTAATGATGGGCGCCATTGCGGTACCGACGATCAGGAACAGCCCGCGGCGATGTGTCGGCGCGACGGCCGAGCTGTGTAGTAACAGGGTCAGCAGGGCAGCGCTCACCACCAGGTAGGCGAACGGTGCGTGTACATACAGGAACCACGGCCCCCACGCCAGCGGCCGAACCAGGAATTCGCCGTCTATGTTGGTGGTCGGGTACAGCCACATCCATTGATGCAGGTGGTTGGTCGCAGCAAACAGTATCGACAGAAACGGAATGACCAGCAGTGCGCCGATGACCTTGTTCGGCGTGCTGTTGCCGGTAATTTCGCGAAAGCTCACGAGGATGCCGACCGGTACCAGGCTGTTGCCGACGAAATGCAGGAACCTGCCGATCCTGAACACTTCCAGGGTCACCGCGACCTGTTCGATCGCGCCACCGAGCACCCACAGGCCGAGGACCAGGAAGGTCAATCCGGTTGCCGGGCTGCGCACCGTGTTGTCGCCGCGCAGCACGCGGATCGCGAGCCTGATATAGAAGCTCGCGCAGATGCCCAAAAGGACCGCCAGTACGATGTCGAGACTCAACACAATGCCTAACCAAAAGAGCCCAAGCCAGAACCGGTTTCTGGAATATGTGCAATTGTAATGAGCGCAAACCCTTGATTCTGGGACGTGTTCCACAGCTTTGAGCGTTTTTGCTCATGCTGTATATGGTCGAATAATCCGAAATGTATGCCGAAACCCGGGCCCTCCGGCCGCGCGTGCCGGGCGTTGTGTGATGCAGTCGATAGGCGCGCGGGGGCGCATCGCCGAGAATCACTGCATGGCTGATCACAAATCGACAGGCGTACGGGTCAAGCGGCCGGCCGCCATCGGCGATGGGGCAAGCCAGAAACAAGCGAATCCTGACGCCGGTGACGAAGTAGAACTCGTCAGCACCCAGATGCTGAAACAAATCCTGTCCTCGCGCGACCCCGAGAATCGCAGAGGCGTTACCGAAGCCGCACACCGGGACACCGATGGCGTGCTCGCGCGCGATCCCCGTACCGGCTACTACACGATCATCGGCGAGGCGGAACTCAAGGCGATCGTCGACAGCGGGCAACCGTTACCCAAGCTCAGTCGGCCCGACGACCCTACCGAGGCTCCGCTGCACGACTATGCCGACAGCGAGCATTTGTCTTTGGTCAGCGTCGAGGCCCTGCGACAGGTGCTCGGTGACGAGGCCAGCGACGATGACGAAGAGTCGGCGGCCGCCGAGGCGCCGGACTTCGATCCTTATCTCTCGCAGTCCTGACGGCGATCGGGCCGCCGTCGTTAACTGGCGGCTTGCGACGCGCAGACCTGGCGGAACGTTTGCCGCGCATGATCCCGCGGCAGCTCCTGTATCCTTTCCAGAAAATCGGCTGCACTGTTTTCCGACGCCACCGCCTCGCGCAGGTAGGCATCGTCGGCGCCGCGCAGGCTGGCGCGCCACGCCAGGATACTTATCGTGGCAGCGAGCCGGGTCTTGATGAGGTCAAATAGCAGGTCGATTTCCTCGAGCTCTAGCGGCGTAACAGAGTGATAGGCGGACAAGAACTCGGCAATCCTTGCCAGCGGATTGCCGTCAAGGGTTCGCAGATAGGAACAAGCTACCGCAACATCGACGATCAACGGCGCCTTCAGCATATCGCCAAAATCGATGATGCCTGCCACCCGGCTCCCGTCGTCGGTGTCGATCAATACGTTTTCCGGGTTGAGGTCGCTGTGGATAACCTGCGTGCGCAGCGAGCCAAGCCCTGGCAATGCACAGGATTCAAAATCGTCGAGCGTAGCGGCGACCGTCGCGCGCATTTTCCGGTCGTCTACGTGGTCGAGGATCCTGCGCAACTGAAGCGCCTGTTGTATGTCCCACAGCAACCCATGGCCGCTGCCCGGATGCTCGAAATCACGCAGCGCCCTGCCGAGATGCGCCAGGTGTATGCCGAGGTCGCGACACAGCTCGTCGGATGGCGAGGTGCGACCGAGCGGCACACCGGGAAGGTAGGTAATCACCCGGGTGACGTGCTGGCTGCTACCGGATTCAACGGTGATACTCGATTCTCCCGACAGCGTCTTGACGATCCGCGGCACAATGACCGGGGATTCATTGGCCGCCAGGTAAGCTTCCAAGTGCTGCAACGCCGCGACCTGGAATTCGGTCGCCTGCGGGTCCTCGGCCGCATTGGCAATCTTCAGCACGAACTCGCGGCCATCGGCACAGCGCATATGGAAGTTCTGGTCCCGCTCGCTAAGCAACGGATCGAGACTCACGTTGAGCCCGTAATGCGCCCGCACTATTTGCCGGACTTCAGTTTCGCCGAAGCTCGGGGTCTCGGTTTCAATGACCGCAAACGGGTCCGCGGCTGCCACAGCTTGGCCTCCTGGGCCGGAAAAGGCCGCAGTATGGTGCGCGGCAAGGTACGCATCAAGGCAGCGGGTCCGTCAAATCGACCATTCGAAATGGCCGTGTAAGCCGGATCCGTATACAATCCGGATTGCTCGCCCTCGGGGCCGCACATTTAAACTAAATAAATAAAGGGCTTGCGGGCCGTTAAAAGTGAATAGCCGATGACTGTGGGAGATCGTGCCCTCGTTATTCCGCATTTGCCAAGAGTCTGCATAAACCAAATTAAGGACTGTTAGTCATGCCACTTGATATTACCTTTACACTGAGTGATCAGGATCTCGATCACTTCCAGACAATCGTCGACAAGGCCAAGAGCGCAATGGACGACGGCGCACCTGAAGAATCCGTGGTGACCGCGGCTCGGCAATTGATCGAAGACGCGAGATCCGGCGAGCTGCCGGCGTTCATCGGCAGCCGGCTGAACAAGCTCGAAGTGGTCATCAATATGATCAACGACGAGGAGTGGCAACTCAGCGATGAGGAACGCAGCCGCGTCATCGGTGCCCTGATTTACTTTTGCGATCCCGAAGACCTCATCCCCGACCATGTGCCGGGATTCGGCTTTCTCGACGATGCTATCTACGTGGAAATCATCATTCGCGAATTAGCCGCAGAGATAGAGTCCTACGAGGAGTTCTGCAAATTCCGCGTCGCCGAAGAAGCGCGGCGCAAGGACAAGGGTGAAGATCCCTACGTCGACCGCGAAGCGTGGCTGGCCGACAAGCGTGCCACGTTGCATGCGCGCATGCGCAAGCGGCGCCGCAGTATCGGCGGCGGTGGCGGCTGGCGTTTACGCTGGTAGTTCAGTCCGCTTCCGGGCGCCACTTTTCGACCGTTGGCGGTGCGTAGTCCGCAAATTTGCCCAATAACGTTGCCGGCGTGACGGCATCCAGCAGCATGCGCCGGTGCAGCGTATGCACGAACCCTTCCGATTCCGCGTGGTCGAGGAACGCCAGCAGTCCGTCGAAATAGCCCTCGACATTGAGCAAGCCGCAGGGCTTGTCATGAAACCCGAGTTGCCCCCAGGTGAGCACCTCGATGATTTCCTCGAGCGTGCCGAAGCCGCCCGGCAAGGCGATAAAACCGTCTGACAGTGTCGCCATACGTGATTTTCTCTCGTGCATGGAATCGACGACCTGCAATTCGCTCAGTCCGGAGTGGGCAATCTCCTTGTCGCGCAATGCCTGGGGAATGATGCCGGTGACCTCACCACCCGCCTCGAGCACCGCATCGGCAAGCGCGCCCATGACGCCGATACAGGAACCACCGTATACCAGGCCGATTTTGCGTTGCGCCAATAGTGCACCGAGTTCCCGTGCAGCGGTGACATAGACGTCGCGGCCGCCGGCACTCGAGCCGCAATAGACACACAGCCGGTTCACAGCGAGCGCTTACGTCGCCGGGTTTGCCCCGTGAATAATGGCATGCAGTTCCGGTCTCGCTTTTAGCATTTCTTCGGGCGTCAGCGCATCGAGTTCGTGCGGGAACACCAGCCATTCCGCCGTTTCCTTGATGTAGTAGTCCGGCACTAGATCGGTCTCGTTTCTGGTCGGCTTGTACCAGGGCACGGCCACCCGCAGGTCGTCAGGCGTATTGGCGCGTGCGCGTGCCTTTATTTCCTCGACGACGGCCTTGATGGTGTGGCCGGTATCGAATACATCATCGACGATCAGGACGCGGTCTTCATGGCAGATTTTCTTGATCAGATAATTGAGGCCGTGCACCGCGACGGTGCCTCGCTGATCGACCCCGGTGTAGGACGAAGTGCGGATGGCGATGTGATCGGCATCGACATTGCAGTAGGCGAGCACTTCCTGCACCGCCATGCCGACCGGCGTTCCGCCCCGCCAGATGGCAATGATCATGGTCGGCTCGAAACCGCTTTCGAGCACCTTGACCCCGAGGCGAAAGGAATCTTCAAGGAGTTCCCGGGCGGAAATGACCGTTTTGTCCATGGCGGGCCTGTCTGTCCGGACGTTCGTCGTTATAATGCGCGCATTCGGCTGGCGCCAATACTACACACTCGCGACCAAAAAATAACGAATGGACAAAAGTTACGTTTCCGCCGATGAGCTTCTGCTGGATTCCTTTCAGCTCGCGGTCAATATTTTCGAGTCCGGCTTTCGTCCTGATTTCCTGGTCGGCCTGTGGCGCGGCGGCAGCGCGGTCGGCATCGCCGTGCAGGAAGGGCTGGAATTTCTCGGCTGCCCGACGGATCACATCGCCATCCGCACTTCGTATCGCGGCCAGCAGCAGTACCCGGCAATGATCGACAAGGCGGACTCGATCCGCGCGCACGGCCTGCGCTACCTGCACGAGCGTGTTTGCCACGAGCATTCCATGCTCATCGTCGACGACGTCTACAGCACCGGCTCCAGCGTCAATGCCGTCATCAAGGCGCTCGCGAAAAAATCCCGCCGCAACCTCCCGCACGACATCCGCATCGCCACCGTCTGGTACCGTCCGGGCGAAAAGACCATCCGCGCACCGGATTACCACGTCAGGGAAACGGCGGATTGGCTAATCCTTCCCTACGAGCTTAGCGGCCTTACCCTGGACGACCTGCGCGACCATAAAGTCGAGGTGAAACCGGTCATCGATCGACTGGCCGCGCTGGTCGAGGCGCGCAGGAATAAACCCGCAGCGTAAATTTTCAGGTACTACACGCCAAGACCGCATTCCCCAGGAGAAGCCAGGCGATCAAATAAGACGAATTCTCTGTCACCGAAAACGTCCGCTTTGCCCACGAAAGCGGCCTGTCGGCTAGACTTGATCCAAAGAACCGCTAACGACCCAAAGCGGACATTAACGATTTGCGTGATTCAACCAAGGACGATATTGAATTCTGCAACGACGGTGCCACCATCCGCTACGCGGAACGCACTGGTCAACAACGCCCGCTCATCCCGCGTATGACGCTTGTAAAGGGTATCTCGCGCATTGCGTTCTGCGTCCTCGGCCACGTAGAGCTGGGTTGTCAGGCGGTCGAAGCCCGGTGCGCTGACGCGATAATGTATGTGCGGCGTCCGCCCCGTATAAGGCACAGGGCGCAGCGTACGGAAATGGTACGCACCGACGCGATCCGTCACCATCGCGCCGAAACCCTGGAAGCGCGGATCGGGTTTTCCATCGTCAGCCGGGTGACGGTAGACGCCGCCTTGATCGCATTGCCAGATTTCTACTCTTGCGCCGTCGACAGGCGTTCCGTGCCGATCCACTACAGTTCCATAGACATAGGCTGATTGCCCGGGTGATGTTTCATTCATACCGACGACACGTAACAGGTCGTTATCACTGTCACTAGGGATGTCCAAAGGGTAAAACGGGCCTTCGTTATCCGACGGCGTTACCGGTAGCAATGCGTTCTCGGCAAGCAGACGGTGCCACGGCGAAAATCCTGCGACGACCATCGCGGCGATCAAGCGGCGGCGCTGGAATTGACGGAAATTCATGACGGGCCACCTCTGCAGTCAGTTACGTGGAGTGTAGCAGATCGATGTAATTCAAAATTGTTTGTTTTGGTTACTACAGTCGGCCATTTGTGACCCTAAGCGGCCCCTTAATTTCCCCTGATTTCTCTGATTGGATCGTCCGCTTTGCCCACGAAAGTGAACATTCGGCTAGACTTGAACCAATCGTCGTGAGGCTCGATGAGACTTTAATGGTCGAGTTTTTTGAGGAAAATCACTGGATTTCGGAATATCCTGTAAAGCCGCGCGGCGGGGGATGCAGGTGAATGAAAAAGAAAATATTCCACTTCATCATGATCAAGCCATCGCATTACGATGACGATGGATACGTGATCCAGTTTTTCCGCTCAGCGATGCCGTCCAACACACTGGCGACCATGTATGGCCTGGCATCCGACTGTCGGCGCCGTAAGGTACTGGGCGAGGACGTCGATATTCGCCTGACCGCCATCGACGAAACCAACAAACGAATCAAGGTCAAGAAACTGGTTCGCAAGTTGCGCCGCGACGGCGGGCTCGGTCTGGTCGGGCTGGTCGGAGTGCAGTCGAATCAGTTTCCGCGCGCCATGGATCTTGCCCGCCAGTTCCGGGCCGAAAACATCGATGTTTGCATCGGCGGATATCACGTGAGCGGCTGCCTGGCGATGATCTCGGGCCTGCCGCCCGAGCTCAAGGCGGCGATCGATGAGGGTGTATCGCTGTTTGCCGGCGAGGCGGAAAATCGACTGGAAACGGTGCTCAGGGATGCCTACGCCGGCGAACTCAGGCACGTCTACAACTACATGGCCGATTTGCCACCCTTGCAGGACGTGCCCATCCCGATCCTGGACGCCAAGACGGTCAAACGCACCGGCGGTGGCCAGTCGAGCTTCGACGCAGGGCGCGGCTGTCCGTTCATGTGCAGCTTCTGCACCATCATCAATGTGCAGGGCCGCAAGTCCCGCTATCGAAGCGCGGACGACGTGGAGCATATCGTCAGGGAGAATCTCAAGCAGGGCATCCGGCGGTTTTTCATTACCGACGACAACTTTGCCCGCAATCAAAACTGGGAAGCCATTTTTGATCGGCTTATCGAGTTGCGCCGAAAATTGAACGCGAGCATCAACCTCGTTCTGCAGGTGGACACCATGTGCCATCGCATTCCGAATTTTATCGAGAAGGCGGCACTGGCCGGCACCAAGCGCGTTTTCATCGGCCTCGAAAACATCAATCCGGACAGTCTCAAGTCGGCTAAAAAAGGCCAGAACCGGATTACCGAATACCGACAGATGCTGCATGCCTGGCGGGACGTTCGCGTCATCACGACAGCCGGTTACATCCTGGGCTTCCCGAACGATACGCCCGACACCATCGTGCGTGACATCGAGATCATCAAACGCGAATTGCCTATAGATATTCTGGAATTCTTCTACCTTACACCGCTACCCGGTTCTGCCGATCACAAGGGGCTGTATGAAAACGGCGTTCCCCTGGACCCGGACCTCAACAAGTACGACCTCAATCACGTGACCACCGGTCACGACAAGATGAACAAAGAGGAGTGGGAGAAGGCCTATCGACTAGCCTGGGATACGTTTTTCACCGACGACCACATCGTCACACTGTTGAAACGCGCCCGTGCCAGCGATCTCTCGCTCGGCAAGATCCTCAGCACCATTACCTGGTTTTACGGCTCCGTGATGTACGAGGACGTCCATCCCCTCGAGTCCGGCGTTATCCGCTACAAGTTCCGCAGAGACCGGCGGCCGGAATTTCCGATCGTATCGCCGTGGCGGTTTTATCCGCAATACCTCGCGGATCTGGTTTCCAAAACCTCGAAAACGCTTGCCTTGTACATGAAATACGCTCCCCTGCGACGCCGCCTCGATCTCGACGGCGATGCGGTGGATTACACGGATGTCTCACTCGAACCCGTCAGCGCCGACAGTGAAGATGATCTGGAGATGTTCAAGGTAACAGAGGCAGCCGGATCCGCGCTGGCGCGTGCCAAGCGTCGCGCCGGTGTTACAGCGGCACAACACCAGTGACGCATGGATTCCGCCCATGAAAACCGGTCAGAACCGTGATTTTGCAGGTGAACGAACGGAGAACGAATCGACATCGACCTCCGGCGTCCTGTTCGCAGATGACAGGTTTACAGTCACACGTGAGTTTGTTCGCCACGGCCCTCAAACCTGGCCGGTGAGCACCATCACTAAAGTCACGGACTTCAAAAGACCGTTTGGATTTGTGGAATCGATCGCCATTGGAACAGCTTTCCTGATTGCACTGATTGCAATCATTCAATTCACGCTGATCTGGATAGTGATAGGTTTGGCAATTGCGGTACTTTGTGCAAAGTACGTTCTCAATGTATTCAAAAACCAGTACATCGTTTGTATAGAGTTCGATACCGGTGACAAGGAAAAAATACTCCTCTCACAACAGGGCGTCGCCTTTCGACTGAGGAATGCCATTCGCGCTGCGCTGTAAAAACCAAAACTGAAGTTGTCGATTTTGCCAATTGCGTTCAAATTGGGAGCAGAACCAAGTGTCACGACTCAAACTGGCTGAGCTTGCCCAATTAGCTGAGATCGTTGCCGCGATTGCCGTGGTGGTTTCGCTGATTTACGTAGGCACGGAAGTTCAGGGCAACACTGCCGCTATCCGCGGAGCTGCGATGCAGGCCATCGCCACGACTGATGCAGACGCTTTGATGACGGTAGCAGCAGACGCTGAGCTGTCCGATATTGTACGGCTCGGGGATCAGGACCCATCGCAGCTTACGGCAGCCGATGCCTATCGCTATAAGCTATTCATGCGCCAGTTTTGGCTCAGTTTTCAGAATATTTTTCAACAGAGCGAACTTGGGCTGATCGAAACATCGGTGTGGCAAAGTTATCTGACTGTTATCTGCGGGAGATACGCTATGCCAGGGCCCCGGCAAACATGGTCTGAACATGTAGAAATATTGGATACCGCATTTGTCGCCGTTATCAGGAAATGCGAAAACCGGTAGCACCTCGTTAGTGAGCACTGTGCTCGAAAACCGCTGTCGATATTCGCTAGTTTGACTAGATAAGACCTTCCGCTTTGCACTCATTAGCGGACATTCCGCTAAACTTGATCCAAATGGCCCCTAACGACCCAAAGCGGTCCTCTGTTCAAAATCCATAAAAACACGAGAATAAATGTTAACCCGACAAGAGAAGCTCGCAATGGTCGCCAGCCTAGCGGAGATCGTCGCTGCCGTCGGCGTGATGATTTCGATCATTTATCTGGCGATTCAGGTAAGCCAAAGCAATACAGAGGCACAACTACAGACACATAATGACACTTTGGCTCTCATGCATTCGCCAATTGAGCAGTTTCTCGCGCAGCCCGACCTGGCTGAGATCGTCCGCACCGGCGGAATATCCCCCGACGAGCTTTCTGAAGCAGATTGGTTCAGGTTCGGCTACTACTACTTAATGCAGTTCAATATGTACGATTTCTTGTATTTCGCATACCTCGACGGGACGGCTGTTTCTCAGCTTTGGATTGGAACAGATAACTCCTGGAGACATATCTTTCGAAACGAGCCTGGCGTTCGCCGAGCTTGGCGAGAGTGGCGCCATGCTTTTGCTGATCCGTTTCAGAGTTACGTCGACACCGTCGTGGCAGAATCCGAAAAATCAGCAAGGTAGTATCGGACTGAGTTCTTCTGGCCGCTCTTGGGTGTGGAATCAACTGATCGACGCAATACATTCGGCGAGATTCGAAGATCAGGCTCAATCAAGCCCGTTTGCCGAGCAGGTGAACCGCCTCGATGGCGCGATCGTCGCCGAGTGTCATGAGGGCGAAGAATTTTTCGCCGATATGGCTCGCTCGCGACAGTCGCCTCGCTGAAATTGGAGAGGCATCGTAATCGAGCACGACGAAATCCGCCTCCTTCCCCGGTGCAAAGTTGCCGATCGTGTCATCGAGATAGAGCGCCTTGGCGGCGCCGAGGGTGGCTAGATACAGGGCTTTGAATCCCGACATCGACTGGCCCTGGAGATGCAGGACTTTGTAAGCCTCGCTTAAGGTTTTGAACATGTTGAGGCTGGTGCCACCACCGACATCCGTGCCGACGCCGACTCGAATGCCACTTTTGTCGGCGGTGTGCAGGTCAAAAAGGCCA
>JAWWCT010000013.1:0-67643 GCA_033720315.1 Woeseiaceae bacterium
AGAGGGCGAGCCGCCGCCGTGTCTGTTCGACTACCTGCCGGAAAACGCCATCCTGATCATCGACGAGAGCCATGTCACCGTGCCGCAGCTCGGCGGCATGTACCGCGGCGACCGCTCGCGCAAGGAAACACTGGTGGAATACGGTTTTCGGCTGCCATCGGCGCTCGACAACCGGCCACTGCGATTCGACGAATTCGAAGCGATGTCGCCGCAGACTATATATGTGTCGGCAACGCCCGGCGATTACGAGACCAAGCGCGCGGACAAGACGGTCGAGCAACTGGTGCGACCGACCGGGCTCGTGGATCCCGAGGTGGAGGTGCGGCCGGCGCGTACCCAGGTCGACGATGTGCTGTCGGAAATCAAGCGACGCACGGCGGCCGACGAGCGCGTGCTGATCACGACGCTCACCAAGCGCATGGCCGAAGATCTGACGGACTACCTGGCCGAGCACGGCGTGCGGGTGCGCTACCTGCATTCCGACATCGGTACGGTGGAACGCATGGAGATCATTCGCGATCTGAGGCTCGGTACCTTTGATGTGCTGGTGGGCATCAACCTGCTACGCGAAGGACTCGATATGCCCGAGGTGTCGCTGGTGGCGATCCTCGATGCGGACAAGGAAGGCTTCCTGCGCTCGGAACGCTCACTGATCCAGACGGTCGGGCGTGCCGCAAGAAACCTGAACGGCACCGCCTTGATGTACGCAGACGAGGTGACCGGATCGATGCAGCGTGCCATCGAGGAGACCAATCGGCGCCGTGAGCGCCAGCTGCAATACAACCAGGAACACAACATCCAGCCGGCGACGATCGTCAAGCAGGTCGCCGACATCATGGAGGCGGCGTACCCGGTCCCGGGGCGCGGCCGCAGGCGTATCGCCGAGGACGCCACCCGTTACGAATCGATGTCGCCGGAGCAAATCATGAAGAAGGCGCAAAAGCTCGAGAAAAAGATGCTGCGGCATGCGCGTGACCTCGAGTTCGAGGAGGCGGCAAGGCTGAGGGACGAGATCCGCAGGATGCGGGAGATCGGCCTGGGTCTGAGCGACAAGCTGGCGGGCTAGGGATCGGGGCCTCGCACTTTGACCTTATATAACGGTTGCACGGAAAATTTCGCTTGCGTATCTTTGTCGCCCTTTTTTCCGGCGGGTAGACTAAGGTAAGCCGCAGGCGAATGGGGCTTGAGCCCCGATTGGCGTGAGATTGAATCGCGGCTGAAGCCGCTCCCACGGATTCGGGAAGATGGGAAAGGGGCGATTAGCTCAGCGGGCAACCAATGAAATGTTGGAGGGGCTTTAGCCCCGATTGGACTTGACCTGGATCGCGGCTGAAGCCGCTCCCACGGATTCGGGAAGAGATAGGGGCGATTAGCTCAGCGGGCACAGGAACGAAGCCACGCGGAGTAAAGTAGCCTTTGTGAAATGGGCGATTAGCTCAGGGGTAGAGCGCCACGTTGACATCGTGGAGGTCGGTGGTTCGAAACCACCATCGCCCACCACCCGATTCAGGGCGAAAATCCGTGCAAATGCCGGAAAATTCAGGCATTCGCGGCTTGTGCCGGGCAGAATCCGGCTATAAAATTCGCGTCCCGCAGTCGCAGACGGTTCGCTTGCGAGCCAGTCGGGCTGCGGCTGTTGTTTAAGGACAGGAGGAGTCAAATATCGCGACAGCGAAGCGCGTCAGGCGCAACGAAGAGATAGATGCACCCGAAGTCAGGGTCATCGATGCCAAGGGGGAGCAGGCGGGCGTAATGTCTCTGGCAGCAGCGCTCGAGACCGCACGCGACGAGGGGCTGGACCTCGTCGAAGTCTCGCCGACCGCGGACCCACCCGTGTGCCGGGTGATGGACTTCGGCAAGTACCTGTTCGAACTGAACAAGAAGGCACAATCTGCACGGCGTAAGCAAAAGCAGGTTCATGTCAAAGAGATCAAATTCCGTCCCGGGACGGAAGAAGGTGACTACCAGGTCAAGCTGCGCAAACTTCGGGAGTTTCTCGAGGTGGGCGACAAGACCAAGGTCACATTGAGATTCAGGGGCCGGGAGATGGCGCACCAGGAACTGGGCGCACAACTTCTGGCACGGGTCAGGAAAGACCTGGATGAATACAGCGTCGTTGAACAGATGCCGCAGCTCGAAGGGCGGCAGATGGTCATGGTTCTGGCGCCGAAGAAAAAGTGAGTAACGGCTAAGCCGATAGTGGCGAATGCCAATACCCGCCTGCCGCGGCAAACACAGGGTTGTACGTGGCATGGCTAATAGATGGAGTAAGTAATGTCGAAGATGAAAAGCAACCGGGGTGCTGCAAAGCGCTTCCGGCGGACTGGTAAGGGCGGCTACAAGCGCTCCCAGTCGCACCTCAATCACATCCTCACCAAGAAGAAGTCGAAGCGTAAGCGGCAGCTCGGACTGACCTTGCAGGTTTCCGACGCGGACAAGAAAGCCGTGAAGCGCATGCTTCCTTACAGCTGAGGGAGGATTGAGACATGGCAAGAGTCAAACGCGGCGTCACCACCAAAGCGCGCCACAAGAAAATCCTTGGCAAGGCCAAGGGCTACTATGGCGCTCGCAGCAAGCTCATCAAGACGGCGAAGCAGGCCGTCATCAAGGCGGGGCAGTACGCCTATCGCGACCGGCGCCAGCGCAAGCGGCAGTTTCGTGCGCTGTGGATCACCCGCATCAACGCGGCGGCAAGGTTGCATGGTCTGTCGTACAGCCGATTGATCAACGGCATGAACCGTGCCGAGATGGAGGTCGATCGCAAGGTGCTGGCGGATATCGCCGTGCATGATCCCGAAGCATTCGGCGCGATTGCCGCACAGGCAAAAGCCGCGCTGGCCGACAGCTAGATTTCTCGTGGTGCCGTCCCGGCAACACGGATACCGGTCCGCACCATGCAGTCTCTGAGCGATCTCGTTAGCGAGGCGACATCGGACATCGATGCCGCCGGCGATCTGGCGGCGCTCGATACCGTGCGGGTCAAATACCTCGGCAAGAACGGCCTGTTTACGGCCAGGCTCAAGAGCCTGGGCGAACTGCCGGCCGAGCAGCGGCCGGCGGCCGGACAGGAAATCAACGAGTCGAAGCGGGCCGTCCAGGAGCAACTGAATACCCGGCGCAGCGACCTGGAACACGCCGCGCTGGAAGCCAAACTCGCCGCGGACAGGGTCGATGTCACCTTGCCCGGGCGCGGCATGGGGCTCGGCGGCCGGCACCCGGTATCGCGCGCGGCGCTGCGCATCGAAAAGATCTTTCGCGATGCCGGCTTCGGTGTCAGAACCGGCCCGGAAATCGAGGACGATTACCACAACTTCACCGCGCTCAATATTCCGGAGAATCACCCGGCGCGGGCGATGCACGACACCTTTTATTTCCCCGGCGGAATGCTGCTGCGAACCCACACCTCGCCGGTACAGATCCGCTCGATGGCCGAAGAAGGGGTGCCGATTCGCATCATTTCCCCCGGTCGCGTCTACCGCTGCGATTCCGATCAGACGCACACGCCGATGTTTCACCAGGTCGAAGGCCTGGTCATCGATCGCGGCATCAGCTTTGCCAATCTGAAAGCCGCCTTGCACCAGTTCGTCGAGAACTATTTCGAGCGCAAGGCGAAACTGCGCTTTCGGGCTTCTTATTTTCCGTTTACCGAGCCGTCCGCCGAGGTGGACGTCGAATGGGAAGAAGGCAAGTGGCTGGAAATTCTCGGTTGCGGCATGGTGCATCCCAACGTGCTCGAGATGGCCGGTATCGATCCGGAGGAATTCACGGGTTACGCATTTGGTATGGGCATCGAGCGCCTCGCCATGTTGCGTTACGGCGTGAACGACCTGCGTACGTTTTTCGAAAACGATCTGCGCTTCCTGCGCCAGTTCCAGTGATGCAGGAGTGACGCGGTGAAGTTTTCCGAAAAATGGCTGCGCGAGTGGGTGAATCCGAAACTCGATTCCGAGGGCCTGGCTCACCGGCTTACCATGGCCGGCCTGGAAGTCGAGGCGCTTGAACCGCAGGGCGCCGGCCTGGACGGCATCGTCGTCGGCGAAGTCCTCGACGTTAAGAAACACCCGGATGCCGACAAGCTGAGCGTTTGCCGGGTGTCCACCGGAAAGAGAAAACCGGTCGAGGTCGTTTGCGGTGCTCCGAATGTGGTTGCGGGCATGAAGAGTCCGTTTGCGCCGCCGGGCACGACCTTGCCCAACGGCCTGAAACTCGAAAAAGCGACCATTCGCGGCGTGCAGTCGAACGGCATGCTGTGCTCGGAAATTGAACTGGGTCTCGGCGACGATGCCGACGGGATTATCTCGTTACCGGTCGACGCCAGGACCGGGCAATCATTGCTGGAGTATCTCGAACTGCCGGATGTCAGCTTCGACCTGGACCTGACGCCGAATCGCGGTGATTGCTTCAGCGTCCTTGGCATTGCCCGCGACGTGTCAGCGCTCACCTCGACGCCGCTCACAGGTCCCACGCTGAACACCGTCGCTGCCACGATCGATGACCAACACCCGGTCGAGCTGGTAATGCCGGAAGGTTGTCCGCGGTTCGCTGCCAGGGTCATCCGGGGAATCGATACGACGGCAAAGTCACCCGTGTGGATGACCGAAAGACTGCGCCGCAGCGGCTTGCGTCCGATCCATCCGGTCGTCGACGTCACCAATTACGTCATGCTGGAACTCGGCCAGCCTTTGCACGCCTACGACCTGAACTTGCTCAAGGGTCCGATCCGGCCGCGGCTTGCCAAATCCGGGGAAAAGGTCACCTTGCTCGACGGTCGTGATATCGAGGTCAACAGCGACACCCTGGTCATCACGGACGACAGCGGAGCGATCGGCCTGGCCGGCATCATGGGTGGCTTGTCCACCGCGGTCAGCGAGAACACGAGCGACGTCTTTTTCGAGGCGGCATTCTGGCCGCCCGCCTTCATGCTCGGCCGCGCACGCCAGTACGCCTTGCACACCGATGCATCGTTGCGGTTCGAGCGTGGCGTCGATCCGGCGGGACAGGCGAGGGCAATCGAGCGCGCCACGGAACTGCTGCTCGAAATCGCCGGCGGCAAGGCGGGTCCGCTCGCCGACCACGTAGTGGAAAAACACCTGCCGGCTGCGAGGTCGCTCGCGCTTCGCAAGTCGCGCCTGAAGAAAGTTCTCGGCGCCGATATCGAACCCGCCGAGGTCAGTGAAATCCTGACCAACCTGGGAATGAGCGCGAGTGTGAATGACGAGGGCTGGCAGGTCGACATCCCGAGTTACCGCTTCGACATCGATGTGGAAGATGCCCTGGTGGAAGAGGTCGCGCGGATTTACGGCTACGACGAAATCCCGGAAACCACCGCGATCGGTGAAACGCCGCTGGCACTTGCGCCGGAAACCTCGATCGATCTCGACGTTATCGCCAACCTGCTGGTCGCCCGCGATTACCAGGAGGTCATTACCTACAGTTTCGTCGACCAGGCGCTGGATGCCCGCCTCAGCGGTGCGCAGTCCGAGCTGGTCCTGAGTAACCCGATTTCCTCGGAAATGTCCGTTATGCGCAGCTCGGTGTGGCCCGGGCTGTTGACGACCGCGGCGGGAAATGTCGCGCGACAGCAGGACAGAGTGCGCATCTTCGAGATTGGCAAGACCTACCATGGCTCCCTGAAAAAGCCGCGGGAAGTCTTGCGCGTTGCGGGATTGGCCTATGGCCCTGCCGCCCCGGAACAATGGGGAAGCCAGGCCACGCCGGTCGATTTTTTCGACCTCAAAGCCGACGTTGTCGCGCTGTTGGCGACCGTGGGTAGCGACGCCAGTTTCGAATTCGACGCTATCGAACACACGGCGCTGCAACCGGGCCAGGCGGCGCAGATTTCTCGCGGTGACGAGGTCATTGGAATCTGCGGCAAACTGCATCCGCAGATCGCGAAGCAGCTCGATCTCGATAAAGGTGTGTTGCTGTTCGAACTGGACGCGGTGCGCGCTTTTGCCGCCGCTGTTCCGCTCGCCACTGAAGTATCGAGATTTCCGATGATTCGCCGCGACATCGCGGTCGTGGTTGCCGACGAAGTGCGAGCGGCGGATTTGCTTGCTGCCGTGCAAGCGGCTGCGCCGGATCTGATCCAGAGTGTCAAAATTTTTGACATATATAAAGGGCAGGGCATAGAAGCAGGGCTAAAAAGCGTAGCTTTAGGCTTGATTTTGCAGGAAACATCCCGCACCCTTACCGACGTCGATGCGGACTCAGCAATGCAGGCCGCGGTCGCCAAACTACAGCAAGAATTCGCCGCAGTACTAAGAGACTAACAGCAATGGCACTCACCAAAGCAGATATGGCTGAATCCCTGTTCAACGAACTGGGATTAAATAAACGAGAAGCGCGCGAGCTTGTTGATTTATACTTTGAAGAGCTGCGGGCATCGCTTGCAGTTGGGGAGCAGATCAAACTTTCTGGGTTTGGAAACTTTGATCTTCGGGATAAAAACGAACGTCCAGGCCGCAACCCAAAGACGGGGGAAGAGATTCCCATCACTGCACGTCGTGTTGTGACTTTCAGGCCGGGACAAAAACTAAAAGCCCGAGTAGAGGCCTATGCTGGAACCGGGGAATAACGACGAACTACCTCCAATTCCTGGCAAACGATATTTCACGATTGGTGAAGTCAGTGACTTGTGTGCCGTCAAGCCGCATGTACTGCGCTATTGGGAGCAGGAGTTTCCACAACTGAAGCCAGTGAAGCGGCGGGGGAACCGCCGCTACTACCAGCGTCAGGACGTGTTGATCATCCGCCAGATACGGAGTCTTCTGTATGACGACGGGTTTACCATTGGCGGTGCGAGGCAGCGTCTGACCGGCGACCAGGCGAAATCCGATGTGACGCAAAGCCAGCAGATCATCAAACAGCTGCGCGTGGAGCTCGAACAGGTCCTGAAAATTCTGCGTCGCTAGCAGGCCTTTTATCACCCGCGAGCGGCAAGTATCATTGCCGCGCTGGAAACCTGTATCTTGCTCGAACAGTCGGGGCGTAGCGCAGCCTGGTAGCGCACCACAATGGGGTTGTGGGGGTCGGAGGTTCAAATCCTCTCGCCCCGACCATTTTGTTCGATGAAGTTTCGAAAAACCACGTGACGCGTTGAGGCCAGGAATCGCTCCGTCCAACTAACGCGCTCCGCCTCCCTTGGTGTTGGCACCGAGAATCAACCAGCGCCAATCCACGGGTTCAATCTCAATAAGCAGATCGCGGCTAAAGCCGCTCCCACGAAGTGTGTTGGTATAGCCAGGATCGCGGCTAAAGCCGCTCCTACAAGAGATTTTGAGATGCACCAGGATCGCGGCTCAAGCCGCTCCCACAGTTACCAAATGCCATTGTGGGAGCGGCTTTAGCCGCGATCAGGCACTCAGCGAAACCCCGGAAAGCTTTTTGTCTTCGATGCCGAGGAGTATCGGCTGCGCCATATCGCGATAGATATTGACTTTGGCGTTATATGCCGCTCGCGACAATCCGTGTTTGTCTTTGATTTCAAGCTTACGGATTGAAAACTCGCCGTCGTCCTGGCGTTCGCCGGTCAGGTAGCACTTGATGGCAGATACACGCTCTCCGGAGAGCTCGAGCCCGCTCAGTTTGGCGAGGTTGCCCTGGGCGCGTTGCAGGAAGGTCACGGCGTCGAGGTGGACCTGGGATTCGGTCGGGTCGAGCGAGTTGGGTTTCAAATCTGCGATGAAGTCACCGACGAGTATCTGCCCGGGCATTGCAGCTTCGATCATCCTGGCGAGTTCGATAGTCACGTCGCCGACTATGAAGTCGTGAATGGTCGGGTTCAGTCCTTCCGCCTGGTGGAATTCGTAGCAACTGCCGACATGGAAACAGGCGCGCAGCCGGGGTACGGACTTCGACATCGATTTGCTGCGAGCGATCGCATTATCGGCCAGCACCAGGTGCATGAAGTGATAAAGATTCACATTGGCCTCGAGCCCGTGATCGCGGTTCCAGACGTAAAAACCGTCACCCGTCGAAGAGCGTGCGAAATTGATGGCCACCTCGAGCTCCAGCATTTTCGCGTGTGCAGAATTCAGTGAGTACGACAGGCTGTTGAGTTGAGTCATTTGCTCGAACGGCGTCAGGAGGCTGAAGCCGACGATATCGAACAGGGTAACGGCACGGCTGGCGATGAAATTGATGCCGTAGCGTTTGATCATCTTTTCGATGATCTGCGTTTCTATTTCGTTACCGCTTAGCGGTTGCCGTAGCGGAATGTATTTCGGCTCGACGTCCAGCAAGCGAGACACCTTCTGCATTTGCGAAAGGGTCAGTTGCCGGTCGCCGGATATGAGCTCGGTAATAAACTGAGCGGAAACCTTTTGCGGTAATTTCGGATTTTCTTGCGGCGCTGCCGTGTACTCGGCAATCGCATAATGGGGGACAACCAGAACCAGGATGCCCTCATCGAGGGGACACCAGCTCAGGACATTGTTTGCGCCCAGTGACCATTCCTGGTGCAGGCAGCGTTCCAGGTGAACGAGATTGCTTCGCTGTCGCAAACCCATCTCGTTGGCAAAACCAGCAAGCTGGTCGAGATAAGGCGAGTAATTGGCAAGTCGCTCAATACCCGACGGCGATAGGTCTTCAAATTCCATTCGTCCGCCTACAAGTGCGGTGTGCCGACGGCCAGACCGTTGCGAAGTGTGGCTGGGTCCCCAATAGCGACCGGCGAATCGTGCAATGCCGGTCTGCGTTGGCAAAATTTATCAACATTCCCGAATACCGCAAGTATTATTAAGAATTTGCCATAGGTGTCTCAAATTCCTCATATTGAGCTTCCCCGCAAAAACCAATGTTTAACATAACTTTGAGTCCGTTGCTTGAACGCAGATCCCATTTCCATTCGTGAAGTCCGACGACTGAACGAACGACTGGCACAGTGGTTGCGGCCAACCCCCGTTCTGCACTGCCGGGGGCTCGAATATCATCTGCAGCACCGTGTCAGGATCCAGGCCAAAATGGAGTTCCTGCAACAGACCGGGACCTTCAAACCGCGCGGTGCGCTGGCAACCTTGCTGAGCCTCGACAAGCAACAACTCGAGGCGGGAGTGACTGCTGTCAGTGCCGGCAACCATGCCATTGCAACGTCGTTTGCCGCGAAGACGCTTGGGACGACAGCAAAAGTCGTGATGATCATGAATGCCAGCCCGGTTCGCATCGAAGCATGTCGGCAATTCGGCGCGGAAGTTATCCTTGCCGACGACGTGCACCAGGCGTTCGATCTGGTCGAGGAGATTCGCGAAACCGAAGGCCGGTATTTTGTGCATCCCTTCGAGGGCCGTAACGTGGCGCTCGGCACAGCAACCGTCGGGCTGGAAATTTGCGATCAGGTCGAAGCGTTCGATGCCGTCATCGTGCCGATAGGCGGTGGCGGCCTGTGTGCCGGTATCTCATACGCGATCAAGCAGCTCAGGCCCGGTTGCGAGGTGTTCGGCGTCGAACCGGAGGGCGCCGACTCCATGCATCGCAGTTTCCTGAGCGGTCGACCGGAATCGATCGAAAAAGTAGCGACCATTGCCGACAGCCTGGGAGCGCCATTCGCGGCGCCGTACTCTTTCGAATTGTGCCGGCAACACGTCGATGAACTCGTATTAATAAGTGACGAGCAGATCCGCGTGGCGATGGGCCTGTTGTTTGGCACGCAGAAGCTCGCCGTCGAACCTGCCTGTGCTGCGACGACGGCGGCCCTGTGCGGTCCGCTGGCGACAAGACTCGAGGGCAGGACCGTGGTACTGGTACTGTGCGGCAGCAACATCGACTGGGACACTTATGCATCCCAGGCGGCGTTTATATAAGGAATGACGATTGCTGGTTGAACGGTTAAAAGACATTGCCGGGCCGGGAGGCTGGACGAATGACCCGCAGGAGCTGGCACCTCACCTGAGCGAATGGCGCGATCGTTGGCATGGCAAAACGCTGCTGATGGTTTCGCCTGATTCGACGGACAAGGTGGCGGCGATTGTGGCGGCGTGTGCCGAGGCGGGTACCGCGATTGTGCCGCAGGGCGGCAATACCGGCTTGTGCGGCGGTGCGATCCCCGATGAATCCGGCGACCAGGTGCTGGTGTCGATGTCGCGCATGAACCGCATTCGTTCGCTGTCAGTCGAGGATTACTCGATGGTCGCCGAAGCGGGCTGCACGCTGCAGCGTATTCAGCAGGCTGCGGAGGAGGTGGATCGCTATTTTCCCTTGAGCCTGGCCGCCGAGGGTAGTTGCCAGATCGGCGGTAACCTGTCTACCAATGCCGGTGGGATCAATGTGCTGCGCTACGGCACGGCGCGATCGCAGGCGCTGGGTCTCGAAGTAGTGCTGCCGGACGGGACGGTCTGGAACGGCCTGCGTAGCTTGCGCAAGGACACCGCAGGTTACGACCTGAAGCAGTTGTTCATTGGCGCGGAGGGCACCCTCGGCATCATCACGGCGGCAACCCTGAAACTGTATCCCGGGATCAAAAACCCGGAAACGGTGCTGTTTGCCGTGGCTTCGCCGGACGCCGCGGTCAGTTTGCTTGCGGCGCTGCGATCCGAGCTGGCGGACCAGATTCAGGCTTTCGAACTGATGTCACAGCGGGCCGTGCAGTTCGTGCTCGCGCATATTCCACAGACCAGTTTTCCTCTTGATCAAGATTCACCGTGGTTCGTCCTCCTGGAGACGTCCCGCGAGTCAACGCCGGAAGAGTTCGAGCGGATTTTGCTAAAGCTGCACGAGACTGCATTGATAAGCGATGCCGCTATCGCCAAGAATCGTGCCGAAGCCGGCGCCATGTGGCGGGTGCGGCATTCCGTTTCGGAATCGCAAAAGAAAGAAGGCGCGAGTCTGAAACACGATGTGTCGGTTCCGGTCGCCGAGGTCGGCCGGTTTATTCAAAACGCCGAGGCCGCCGTCCAAAAGCTTGTTGCTGGCGTCCGGGTCGTCGCGTTCGGGCACGTCGGCGACGGCAACATACATTTCAATCTCAGCCAGCCCGAGGATTGGACGGCCGCCGACTTCTATACCATGGGGCCGGAACTCACCACCGTGGTCTACGACGTGGTCGATTCGTTTGCCGGCAGCATCAGTGCCGAGCACGGCATCGGCCAGGCCAAGCGGGAACAACTGGTTCGTTACCGCGACGCGACCGAAATCGGGCTTATGAAGGCGCTGAAGGCGGCGCTCGACCCGAAAAACATCATGAATCCGGGAAAGGTAATCTGACGACCAGTTCCCAGAGTCGGCGGTACCAATCGGGCTACACTGGGTTGATCTAAGCCTTTGATTTAACGTAATCCGGGCGAATTAAAATCAGGCATGAGCGCAAAGTTTGACAAGCTGAACCCGTCTGACACGGAGCAGTTCTCTGACCTGGCCAACCGGCTGCAAAACCAGGTTCAGGACGAAACCGTGTTGGCAGAAATTCATGTTGCCATCAAGCAGCTGCTGTCGAACAATCGTGCCACCGAAACGCGAATCCTGGAGATTCTGCAACGCCGCTTCGATTCGGGTGACCTGCGACCGGAAACTTTCGAACTCGTACACAAGATGCTCGAACGCATCCGTACGGATCGTGTTTCCGGACCTGCGGATGGCACCAGCACACTGGTACTCGGTAAGGAACCTGAAGCAGCGGATGACGGCGCGTATGCCAAGACGCTGGTTATTGGCAACGGCACGCCTGCCGAAGACTTCAATAACGAGTCACCCATGGTCAACACCGCGGTGATCGGCGATGAAGATCCGGCGGCCCGGTTGATGGACAGCAGGCAATTACAGGTTGGTTCTGTCCTGCGTGATCGATTCCTTCTGCAGCAGGAGCTGCAGGGTGCCGGCACCGGCGTCGTCTACAAGGCACTCGATCAGCGACTCGCCGACACCGAGGACGATAATGCCTTCGTTGGTATCAAGGTATTGCCGTCCGAGATCTCTCACAATGAAAGGGCGTTGCGCGCACTACAGCAGGAGGTCGCCAAGAGCCGTTGTCTCAATCATCCCAACATCATGCGATGCATGGATCTCGATCGTGAAGATGATTTGAATTTCATTGTCATGGAATGGCTCGAAGGCAAAACTCTCGCCACTATCCTGCAGGAAACCGGAAACAAGAACATCGACCTGGCAACGACGATGGACATCGTCAAGCAGGTCAGCCTGGCCCTGGAGCACGCGCATCAACGCGGTGTCATACACGGCGACGTCAACCCATCGAACGTAAGAATTACCCGCGAAGGCGAAGTCAAGGTTTTTGATTTCGGTATTGCGCGGGTGCTGCAGAAAGAACAGGACCGGCAACCGGATTTCGACCCGCGCGAACTCGGTGCAAAATCGCCGGAGTATTCCAGCATGCAGGTGCTCACCGGTGAAGATCCGGTACCTGCCGATGACGTGTTTTCACTCGGTTGCCTGATGTACCGGCTGATCGCCGGACACCGTGTATTCGGTCCGCGAAGTGCCGCGGAAGCCGCGTCCGAAGGTATGGAGCCGCAACAGCCGCCGGGCCTGCCGAAAAAGCAATGGTCGGCTCTCAAGAAAGCGCTTGCCTACTCGCGCGTGCCGCGCTTCAAATCGCCGAAGGAATTCGTGGAGGCGCTCGACTATGTGCCGCCGCCGGCAAACGGCGCATCGGCGCCGACGCAGAACGCGCCCGAGCAGACCGCCGAGGCTCCCGCGGCGACCACGACGAACACGGAATTGTCGCTCGAGGAGACGCAGACGGTGCCGCCGATGCCACCGCCTGGGCAACAGCCAGCGCAGAGCGCACCGCCCGCACAACAGGCACCCCCGCCGCAGCAGGCCCAGCAGCCGCCGCAGGAGCCGTTCAACCCCGTCAAACTTTCCGACCCGTTCGAAAAGCCGCAGTTGAACCAGCCGCGGCAAGCGACTGCAACCGCAGCTCCTGCACCGACCGCGTCGCAGCCCGTGCCGCCGCCGCAGGCGCCGTCGGGCATGGAGCTTCCTCAGCCACGAAAACAGAAACCCGAAGCGAAACCCGAGCCTCAGCCATCATCGCACGACACGTCGCGAGTCGTCGTCGCCGATGAACCGCTGGCGCCAAGACGCTTCGACATCGAACCGCGTGGATCGCGATGGGGATTGATCGTTGTCGGCATCATCATCATTGGCGCCGGAACCTTCTATCTGAAGCCGGAACTGTTCGATCGTGCGTTGGGGTACGTGCCGCCAACCTGGATCGAGGCCGGCGAGGATCTCCTGGGAATTTCCATACGACAGCCGCTCGAGGTGCCGGTCGCCGAGGCGCCAGCCGAAGAGCCGGCCGAAGTCCCGGATGCCGCGGATTTACCGACATCCGACCAACCGGCAGAGGAACAGCCGGAGGTGGCAGAAGCGGCGACCGAGGCGCCGGCCACGGAAGATACTGCCGGCGAAGCCGAGGTCGTTGTCGATGCCATGGACGACGAAGTCCTGCTCGAGGACGAGGTACCGCTCGAGGACCCGGTTGCAGACGATACGCCGCAACAAGCGGTTGTCGAAACGGAAGCAGAAGCGCCCGCAGCCGCACCGGAGATCGATCAGGCCCAATTGCTGCCCGCCGATCTTACGGTCGGACTGGTCGCCACCGGGCAGTTCGTTCCGGAGATCGAAGTCACCCTGAGGGAAGACGAGGGCGATGTGACCATCGACCTGGTGCGCATGCACAATATGCGCGAGCCGCTGACCGTGCTGCTCGAGGAAGTCGGCTTCAGCGGCAATCGGTCTCCCTGGGAGGAGGGCCAATACGTTATTGCCAATAACGGTATCGCCACCTTCGAGGCTGGAAAGAACCGGGTTCGTACGCGCATTTCCATGTCGACGGACTCCGTGCGTGAGGCGGATCGCGACGTCACGATCCAGGTGCGCGAAATCGATAACGCAGAAGCCGAGTTCGCACGCATCAATCTCAAGCTTGAAGACGACGATCGGCGTGCCTACGAAGCCAGCCTGCCACTCGACACGGTTGCATTCACGGTCAGCGAGTTGTTTGTCTCGGAGGCCGATCCGGCCGTGCAGATCGAAGTCGTTCGCTTCAAACCGAGCAACCGCGGCCTCGAGGTCGGCTACGTGGTCAACGACCTGACGACCACCGCCGGCGAAGATTATTTCCCGCCCGGCGTGCCGTCGATCTATTTCAGCCCCAATCAGCGTTCGGCGCGCATCCTGATTCCGCTGGTCCAGGATTCCGATCCGGAAGACAGCGAAGTGTTCGCCATCGAGTTCCGGGACCCCGCCCGCTATCTCGATCCTGACATCTATCAAACCATCGCTATAATGATTCGCGACGACGACTAGAACGAACCTTTCTAAAGTCCAAGAGCGAATTCAATGACGGAAAAAACGCTGCGCCGGTACTCGCGCATTGTGGTCGACGGTGTGGAGCAGGCGCCCAGCCGGGCGATGCTGCGCGCTGTCGGATTCGAGGAACAGGATTTCAAGCGCCCGCAGATCGGTATCGCGTCGACGTGGAGCATGATCACGCCGTGCAATATGCACATCAACGATCTTGCCCAGGTGGCAGCGAAAGGCGCAGACAACGCCGGCGGCAAAGGCGTGATTTTCAACACCATGACCGTAGCGGACGGCATCGCGATGGGAACCCCGGGCATGCGTTATTCGTTGGTGTCGCGCGAGATCATCGCGGATTCCATCGAAGCAGTGGCCGGCGCCCAGGGTTTCGATGGCGTCATCTGTATCGGCGGTTGTGACAAGAACATGCCGGCATGCGTCATGGCCATGGCGCGCCTGAACCGGCCGTCGGTTTTCGTTTACGGCGGTACCATCCGGCCGGGAGTCAAGCGCCGCGACGTGGTGTCGGTATTCGAGGCGGTCGGCGCGCGCGCGGCGGGCACGATAGACGATGCCGAGTTGCTGGAGGTCGAACAGACGGCGATCCCCGGTCCCGGTGCCTGTGGCGGCATGTATACGGCCAATACCATGGCGTCGGCGATCGAGGCGCTCGGCATGAGTCTGGCCAACAGTTCCGCCCAGGAAGCGGTATCGGAACAGAAAAAAGACGACTGTCGCCGCGCAGCCGAGGCTGTCATGAAATTGCTCGAGAAGGACATCAAGCCGTCGGACATCATGACGCGCAAGGCATTCGAGAATGCAATCACCGTCGTCAATGCCCTCGGCGGTTCGACGAACGCGGTCCTGCACCTGCTTGCCATGGCCAGAGAGGCTGGGGTCGAACTCGAACTCGACGACTTCACGCGCATCGGCAAGAAGACGCCGGTGCTCGCAGACCTGAGACCCAGTGGCCGATTCCTGATGTCCGAGCTGGTCGAAATCGGCGGTATTCAGCCGCTGATGAAACGCTTGCTGGATCGTGGCTTGCTGCACGGCGACTGCCTGACGGTCACCGGCAAAACCGTGGCGGAGAACCTTGCCGATGTCGCTGACTATCCGGAAGGTCAGGAGATCGTGCGCAGTTTCGACGATCCGATAAAGCCGGACGGGCACCTGGTGGTGCTGTACGGCAACCTCGCGCCGCAGGGTGCCGTGGCCAAAATTTCGGGCAAGGAGGGGCTCCGCTTCGAGGGCAGGGCCCGTACCTACCATTCGGAGGAGTCGGCCCTGCAGGCGATCCTCGACGGCGAGGTGCAGGCCGGCGACGTCATCGTCGTTCGCTACGAGGGACCGAAAGGCGGTCCCGGCATGCGCGAAATGCTGAGCCCGACGAGCGCTATCATGGGTAAAGGCCTCGGTGCCGATGTTGCGTTTATCACCGACGGCCGTTTTTCCGGCGGTAGTCACGGCTTCGTGGTTGGGCACGTCACGCCCGAGGCCGCGGTCGGGGGGCCGATTGCCCTGATCGAGAACGGTGACCGCATCGTCATCGATGCGCAGACCAGGCGTATCGACCTGGACGTCGACGACGACGAGCTGCAGCGCAGAAAGGCGGCCTGGCAACGTCCGAAGTCCGGGGTCACCGGCGGAGCACTGGCTAAATATCGCGCGGAAGTGCGTTCTGCGTCCGAAGGTGCGATCACGGAAGCGCCGCCGTGGGACGATTAGTTCGATTGGACTTGACCTCGGGCGCGTCCTCCGCAAAACTCTTGCAACGACAGAAATCCGCCCGCGTATTGTGCCGTGGTACCGGTAGAACCAGTACCCGAGAATATTTAAAACGAATGGCGCGCCAGAAGTGCGTGGGTGAGAGTGGCAGCGGAACCGGACCTTAATTAGAAACCGGCTACTGCCATCAAACCCGCAAGGATAATCCCGTGCGGGTTTTTTTTTGGATCAGCACAAAAGCGAAAGAGCCTGATGCATGACCCGGGATATTAAGGAAGCGCCGTTCGTTGCAAGCGACGCGCTGGGCGCGGCGGAACACATCGCGAACTCCGACGTGGTCGTCATGAAGTTCGGTGGTACCACGGTCGCCAGTGCGGACAACTGGAAGGTAATCGCCGGACTGGTTCGCAACCGCCTTGCAAGCGGCCTGCGGCCGATTGTCGTGCACTCGGCAATCGCCAAGGTGACTACCGAACTGGAGCAGATCCTGGCGGCTTCGGTCCGCGAAGACCCCGCCGAAAAAATCGAAAAACTGCGCCAGGAACACTTCGCACTCGCCACGGATCTCGGGCTCGACGGACCTGCTTTGCTCGATGACCTGCTCGAGGAACTGGACCGCCTGGTCGCAGGCATCCGGCTCGTGCGCGAGGTCAGTCCGCGTATCCAGGCGCAGGTCGTCGCCCTGGGCGAACTGATGGCGACCGCGCTGGGCGCGGCCTATCTGCAAAACGCCGGCCTGGACGTGCGCCTCAAGGACGTGCGCGAGATTTTGCAGGCGGAGGAGCACATTGATCGTCCGCCTGCAAAGAATTTCCTGTCCGCGACATGTGGTTACGAGGTCGATGCGACGCTTGGCAGGGAGCTTGCGGAACAAGCCGCAGTCATCCTCACCCAGGGATTCATCGCGAGGAACGCCCAGGGGGACACGGTTTTACTCGGTCGCGAAGGTTCGGATACTTCGGCCGCTTACCTTGCGGCGATACTGCAGGCGAGCCGGGTCGAGATCTGGACCGACGTCCCCGGCATATTCACGGCCGATCCACGGCTGGTACCGTCCGCGCGGCTGCTGATCGAATTGCATTACGACGAAGCGCAGGAACTGGCATCGAGCGGCAGCAAAGTGCTGCATCCGCGATGCCTGGCGCCGTTACGCAGACAGCAGATTCCATTGTTCGTGCGCAGCGCCGAGCGTCCCGAAGTTGCCGGCACCGTCGTGTCCGCCGTTACCCGGCAGTCGCGACCGCAGGTCAAGGGCATTTCGCTGCGCTCGGGTGTCACACTGATATCCATGGAAAGCACCGAGATGTGGCATGCGGTCGGTTTTCTTGCGAGGGTATTCGACTGTTTTGCACGTCATGGCGTGTCGCTGGACCTGGTCTCGACGTCCGAAACCAACGTCACGGTATCGATCGACATCGAAGACGGGCCGATCGCCAAAGAGGTACGAGACGCTTTGCTCGCGGAACTCGAATCGATTTGCCACGTCACGGTCATCGACAACTGCGCGACGATCGGTCTCGTCGGTCGCAGGATCCGGACTTTTCTGCCGACGTTGTCGCCGGCACTTTCGGTGTTCGAGGAGGAGCGCATCCACCTGGTGTCGCAGGCCGCGAACGATCTCAACTTCAGTTTCGTCATCGACCAGGATCAGGCGCCGCGGTTGATGACAAAGTTTCACGCGTCGGTTATTCGCAAGACGGGCAACGACACCACGCTCGGGCCAAGTTGGGAGCAGATCTTCCGCGACGAGGTCGCCATCATTGAAACCGCCGCTCCCTGGTGGCTCAGGAAACGCGAGCAGTTACTTGCGATCGGCGAGCAACACCACAGTGCCTTCGTTTACGACCTCGATAGCGTCCGCTCGGCGGCGGCCGGGCTGAAGCAGCTCGGCAGCGTCGACCGGATACTTTATGCGGTCAAAGCGAACTTCAATGGCGAAGTATTACGGGCGCTGGCGGAGGCGGGCATCGACTTCGACTGTGTGTCACCCGGCGAAGTGCGGCACCTGCTCGAGGTCATACCGGGACTGGACAAGTCGCGGCTTTTGTATACGCCGAATTTTGCACCACGTGCCGAATACGAATGGGCGTTGAACGAAGGGCTACAGGTAACGCTGGACAATCTTTTTCCGCTGCAGATGTGGCCGGGCATCTTTGACGGCCGGCGACTTTTTGTAAGGCTCGATCCGGGTCACGGCCGCGGCCACCACGAACACGTCAGGACCGCCGGCATCCACTCGAAATTCGGTATACCCCGCTTCGAGATCGACGAACTCGAGAAGCTGGTCGCAAAAGCCAATGCCGAAATCATCGGCATTCACGCGCACAGCGGCAGCGGCATCCTGGACCCGGAAAACTGGCGGGCGGTTGCCGCCGAACTGGTCAAGGTTGCCGAGCGATTTCCGGGTGTCGAGGTCATCGATCTCGGTGGTGGACTCGGCGTGCCGGAGAAAACCGGCGACCCGCAATTCGACCTGGACGCGCTTGACCGGACGCTCGGCGCGATCCGCAAGGCGTACCCGGGATATCGCCTGTGGCTGGAACCGGGCCGTTACCTGGTGTCACAGGCCGGGGTGCTGCTGAGCCGGGTCACGCAGACCAAGGGCAAGGGCGACATGCGCTATATCGGCATCGGTACCGGCATGAACGCACTGATCCGGCCGGCGCTTTACGGTGCCTACCACGAGATCGTCAATTTGTCGCGCGTGCACGACGCGGCGACCGAGTCGGTAACCGTGGTCGGACCGATCTGTGAAACCGGCGACAAGCTTGGCAGCGATCGCTGGTTGCCGCCGTCCAGTGAAAACGATGTGATCCTGATTGCCAATGCCGGCGCTTACGGTCGGGTGATGAGTTCCAATTACAATCTGCGTGAGGTACCGCCGGAAATTTCGATCTAAAGGGGAACGACAATGCGGCACAAAATCATTTTGCTTGTTGCGATGTGCATCGCTGGCACCGCAATCGCCGATGAGGCAGCTGATGCCGGCGGCAAACTTTACGAATATTTCGAAGCCTTCAATGCACGGGATACGCAACGGGTCGCTAATGAAATCTACTCGACGCCGGTGCACATCGGTGGCGGCCAGGGGCACCGCGTTCTGCAAACGCCGCAGGCTGCGGTCGATAATCTCGACAACCTGTATGAGGTCATCAAAGGTCGCGGCTGGAAGGAATCGCGGATCAGCGATCTGAGCATTTGCCTGCTCTCCGACGCGCTCGCGCTGGTGGACACACAGTATTCGCGATTGACAGCAGACGGCGATCCCATCCCACCGGCATTGCGCACCGTTCTTTATGTGCTGCAAAAGATCGAGGGCGACTGGCGAATCGTGGCGTTCTACAGTCACGACAACGACAAACGGCCGGTTTGCGGCTGATGTGTGTCATTGAGGCGGCGGTTGCCCGGTCTGTAAGAGAGACCCTTCAAGGAGAATTTCGATGTTGCAGAGCCTGAATGGCCTGAGGCCCCATGCACACTGGCTGCTGCGGGCCGCTTTCGCGTCCGTATTCCTGTTTCACGGCGCCGGCAAGGTCGCCACCTTCAGCACCTTCCCGGCGATGATGGGCCTGAGTGTTCCGGTTGCGGCCCTGGTGACCTTTGCCGAGCTGGCTGCCGGCCTGGGCATCATCATCGGCGGCTTCAAGAGCGAGCTGATAACCCGGCTCGCGGCGTTGGCCGGTATCCCGGTGCTGCTCGGCGCCATCGTCCTGGTGCACGGCCCGCGCTGGAGTTTCACGCCCGCCGAGGGTTTTCCCATGGGCGGTATGGAGTTCCAGGTGGTACTGCTGTCGATCGGGCTGTATTTCCTGATCATGGGCAACGCCAGGTCCTGAGCGGCCGCGTACCTGAGCCGCGCCCGCATCTTGTAAACTGCCCCCGTAGCAACAGGGGGATTGACCATGGCTATGAACCGGCGCGAAGCGCTTCGCACGCTGTCTTATTCGGCCGCGTTGTTCGGCCTGCCGGCAACGGCACTCGGGACGACTGAAACCACGGCGTTGCCCGGCAGTGCACTGCTGGAGGCGGATGCGGACGAGTTCTGGAAGCGAATTCGTAACGAGCAGTTCCTGATGCCCGGCAAACGGGCGTTCCTCAACACGGGCAGCGTCGGTGTTGCAGCGAAGCCGGTCGTGCGCGAGGTGTGCAACTATCTCGAGCAATCCGCCGGGCTGTACATGGACGGCCTGCATCCGGGTGACGAATACCCGCGCTGGGGGTACGAGACCCTCGATGATCACCGCAGGGAACTTGCACGCTTCGTGGGTTGCCACAAGGACGAACTCGCCATCACGCATAACGCCACCGAGGCGATGTCGATCATTGCCGGCGGTATGCCGCTCGAAAAAGGTGCCGAGGTGGTGTTGACCGACCAGGAGCACCCGAGCGGCCGCGAGCCATGGCGGGTGAGGGCGGCCAGAGGCGAGATCACGCTGCGCGAGGTCGCGCTGCCGTTACCGCCCGGCAGTCCGGAACAGCTGGCGGACGTGGTCGTCTCTGCCATCGGACCGAAGACCCGGGTGCTGAGTTTCAGCGGCATCACCAGTCCGACCGGCCTCCTGATGCCGATCCGCGAGATTTGCGACGCGGCCCGTGCGAAAGGGGTGATTACGGTCGTCGATGGCGCGCACATGACCGGCCAGGTGCCCTACCGCATTGACGAAATGAATTGCGATTACTTCGCGGGCAGCCCGCACAAATGGCTGTTCGCGCCGGTGGGTTCGGGGCTGCTCTACATCCGCGACGAGCGGCTGGACCTGCATTACCCGGTCATCGCCACCGCGGGCTGGGACGACAGGTCGCTGAAGGCTGCGCGCTTCATGCGCTTCGGCACCAACAACCGGGCTATTGTCGAGGGCTTCATGGCCGGTCTGCGTTTCGCCAAAGCCCTCGGACCCGAGCGCATCTACCACCGGATCCACGCGCTGGCGAAAGACGTCTCTGCGCGAGCCCGTGCTCTGCCGTACGCGGAAATGCTGACCCCGGTCGATGACCGCATGTACGGATCGCTGGTGACCTTCAGGCTGAACCTGCCCGAGCGCAAGCTGGCCCGGCTCTGGCAACTGTGCGACGAGCGCCTGATCTGGACCACGAAAAACCAGCGATTGCGGCTGTCGACACACATACACACGCGACCGGAAGATCTCGAGCTGTTCTTTGCCACCCTGGCAGAGTCGGCGGCCTGACAGCTCAGAAAACACTTCAATAAAGCAGATTAACTCGTTGTTTTAAAAAAATTCTTAATGCAAAACGTGGGGACCGCTGCCGGTCGCGGGCGGTCCTCGTCACGGCCGGTCTATAAACAAATGCTTATATGATTGACGATCCCGGCGATCGCTACCTACACTGCGGGCTGCTCATCGAGACCGGCTGAGGGAAAGGCCCTTGGACGCCGGGGCAACCTTCGGGCTAACCACCCCGAGACGGTGCCAACTCCTGCGGTGAACGCGAATTCACCGAAAGATGAGTGCACGCGCAGCACTGATGTGAAGGGCGCGGCACCCGCCTTCGCGGTTTTCGCAGGGTTCCGATGAAGAACGACGAGCAAACGTCGGCCTGGAACCGAAGGGGAGACCGAATCATGGCTTCATTTGCAAGACCGGCGACAAGCGCCGTGCGTGCCTCGATCGAGGCGGACAAGCAGCACGGCGCGGTGGTACCGCCACTCTACCTGTCATCGAATTACGCCTTTGCGGGCTTTGGCGAAAAGCGCCGTTACGACTACACGCGCAGCGGCAATCCGACCCGCGACGCGCTGGGGGACGCCCTGGCAGACCTGGAGGGCGGCGCCGGCGCGGTCATCACCTCGTCCGGCATGGCGGCGCTGACGCTGCTCTGTCAGCTATTGAAACCGGGCGACCTGCTGCTCGCGCCCCACGATTGTTACGGGGGCACCCATCGCCTGTTTCAGAGCCTGGCGGCCAAAGGCCATTTTGAACTCGAGTTTGTCGATCAGACCGACGAGGCGGCTTTGCGCAGGGCATTGCGTCGCAAACCGGCATTGATCCTGGTCGAGACGCCCTCCAATCCATTGCTCAGAATCGTCGACATCGAAGCCATCGTCGGCGCCGCTGGCGCCTGCGGCGCACTGGTTGCCGTCGACAACACCTTCCTGTCGCCTGCCTTGCAACAACCGCTGGCACTCGGCGCGGACATCGTCATTCATTCCACGACCAAGTACCTGAACGGCCACAGTGACGTCGTCGGCGGTGCGCTGGTGGCCAGCACTGGCGAGCTGGCCGAAGTGCTCGACTGGTGGGCCAATTGCCTGGGAATTACCGGCGCGCCGTTCGACAGTTATCTGACCTTGCGCGGGGTGCGCACGCTATTCGCAAGGATGAAGCAACACCAGCGAAACGCGCAACTGCTGGCCAGCGTGCTCGACGAGCACGAACTGGTAAGGCGCGTCTACTATCCCGGCCTGCCGCAACATCCGGGGCATGACATTGCCCGCCGGCAGCAGCGCGGCTTCGGCGGCATGGTGAGCTTCGAACTGACCGGAGGCGAACCCGCGGTACGGGCGTTTCTGGAAAGCCTCGAGCACTTTTCGCTGGCAGAATCCCTGGGTGGTGTCGAGAGCCTGGTGTGCCATCCGGCGTCGATGACGCACGCGCCCGTCGGCGAGGAGGCGCTGAAGGCCGCCGGTATCGGTCAGAACCTCATTCGCCTCTCGCTGGGTATCGAGGACGCTGAGGACCTGGTCAACGACGTGATCACGGCCCTGGAGCGCTCGCGCGCGGTGCGCGCTGCCTGAGTAACACCCGGGAGCGGCTGCGCCGCTCAGGACTCCTCGTCTGCCTCCGGCGTCATGTCTTCCGGTTCTGCCGGCGGCAGGGGGTTTGGCTGCGGCTCGTCGTCCGTGCCCTCGAGGATGCCTTCTGCGTCCTCTTTAGTGATCTCCTGGAAGTAGCCGAGCGAGCAAGTCGGCCCGTCGTTAAAACCGCCTGGATATGAATACAGCACCTGTATGGAGTCCATGTGGCACAGGCTGCTGCCGGACACCCGGTAAGAGAAGCGTTTTTCACGAGCCAGGCCGGGGCAGCGGCGGGGCAGGATATTGTGATAGATCCTGCTGCCGCGCATGTAGAACAGGACATTCAGGTCGTCGACCACCTCGGTATTGCGAATGCGGCTGACGCTGATGCAGTTGCGCATGCCGTCGTCGGGCTCTTCGACCTTTTCATCCGCCGGCAACGCCATAGGGGGCGCCAACAAAAGCAAGCTCGTCAGCACCAATGCTTGCAGTCGATCGTTCATGTCTTCGCTCCGTCAGGATTGTTCCAGCTTGCCAAGAATTGCCTGCGTCATCTCGCTGGTCGATAACACCGCGTCGTCGCCGCCTGCGAGGTCCGCCGTCCTGGCACCTTCGGCGATGACCGACTCGAGCGCCCGCTCGACCAATGCCGCGTCCTCGTCGAGCGCCAGGCTGTGGCGCAACATCATGGCGACACTCGCGATCATGCCGCAGGGGTTCGCCATGTCCTTGCCGGCAATGTCGGGTGCCGAGCCGTGAATCGGTTCAAACAGGCCGCGCGGCGATTTGCCGAGCGACGCCGACGGCAGCATGCCGAGCGAACCGGCCAGCATCGAGGCCTCGTCAGTCAGGATGTCACCGAACATGTTCTCTGTCACCATCACGTCGAATTCCGCAGGTCGATTGATTAAATGCATCGCCGCAGCGTCCACCAGCATGTGCTCGAGTGCGACCCGGGGAAACTCTTCGGCCATCGTCGTCGAACACACGTCACGCCATAGCCGCGAGGTTTCCAGCACATTGGCTTTGTCGACGGAACAGACGCGCGACTGTCGCTGCGTCGCGAGGCGTGCAGCTACGCGCACGATACGTTCGATTTCGTATCGATGGTAGGTGCACAAATCGCTCGCCGAATCTTCGTCGCGCGACTTCTCGCCGAAATAAATGCCACCGGTCAGCTCGCGCACGACCATCAGGTCGACGCCTTGCAGACGTTCCTGTTTGATCGGCGAGGCGCCCGCGAGTTCAGGATAAATTCGCACCGGCCGCAGGTTGGCGAAGACTTCGAGTTCCGCGCGCAAGGCGAGCAATCCCTGTTCCGGCCGGACCCGGGCATTGGGATCCGACCACTTTGGCCCGCCGACGGCACCGAGCAGAATGGCGTCGCTCTCGGCGCAGCTGGCTTTGGTGTTCGCAGGGAACGGCTCGCCAGCGTCGTCGATCGCCGCGCCACCGATCAGTTGCTCTGAATAGCGGAAGCGGTGCCCGGATAGTTCAGCGATGCGTTCCAGGACTGCGACGCCGGCGCGCGTCACTTCGGGCCCGATGCCGTCGCCGGCGAGTACCGTGATCAGGGCGTCCACGGGCGCGATTCCTCGAAGCGGCGAATGTCGTCTTCGTGTTGTTGCAGGAATCCGAGCTGGTCGATGCCCTCGAGCAGGCAATAACGGGCGAAGCGGTCGATGGGATAGCTGACCGTGCGCCCGTCCGGCAATGTCAGCGTCGAGGCGGCGACGTCGATCGACAGTTCGACACCGGGATGCTCGACGAGCCAGTTATGGGTGTCCGCATCGACGACCACCGGCAGCAGGCCATTCTTCAGGGAATTACTGCGAAAAATATCGGCGATCGAGGTGCTGATGACCGCACGAAAACCGAAATCGAGTAATGCCCAGGGCGCATGCTCGCGCGAGGACCCGCAGCCGAAATTGTTGCCGGCAACCAGGATCCGGCAATCCCGCGCCTCCGGTTTATTCAATACGAAGTCTTCTTTGTCGGAGCCGTCGTCGTTGTAGCGCCAGTAGGCGAACAGGTGACGACCGAGACCTTCCTTCGTGGTCGTCGTGAGGAAGCGTGCGGGAATTATCTGGTCGGTGTCGACGTCGGCGACAGGTAGCACGACGCTGCGCGACACCAGGGTACTGATCGCCTGCATGCCCTAGCTTCCCTCCAGGTACGGTCGTGGATCGCTGACCCGTCCTCTGACGGCCGAGGCTGCCGCGGTCATCGGGCTGGCGAGGATGGTGCGTGCGCCGATACCCTGGCGCCCCTCGAAATTCCTGTTGCTGGTGCTGACGCTGAGTTTGCCGCTCGGCACCGTGTCGCCATTCATACCGATGCACATCGAGCAGCCGGACTCGCGCCATTCGGCGCCGGCCTCGATAAACACGCGGTCGAGGCCGCGTGCTTCGGCCTGGCGTTTGACCTGTTGCGATCCGGGAACCACCAGCATGGTCACGCCGTCAGCGACTTTGCGGCCGCGAAGAATGCTTGCCGCCTGCTCGAGATCGGAAATCCGTGAATTCGTGCAACTGCCGATGAACACCACGTCGACGTCCGACCCGGCGAGCGGCCGCCCAGGCTGCAACCGCATGTAGTCGAGCGCTTTCCTGAAGGTCGGGTCGGCGTTTGCCGCCGGCACCGGATCGTTGACGGGGATCACCATGCCCGGATTGGTGCCGAAGGTCACCATGGGTTGCAGTGTCGAGCCGTCGACCTCGACGCTGCGGTCGAATGCGGCATCGGCGTCGCTCGGCAAGCGCCGCCAGCGCGCCACGGCCGCGTCCCAGGCGTCACCCTGCGGTGCTTTGGGGCGGCCGGCAAGGTACTCGATCGTGGTGTCGTCCGGCGCGACCATACCGGCCCTGGCGCCGGCCTCGATCGACATATTGCAGACGGTCATACGCGCTTCCATGTCCATCGATTCAATGGCCTTGCCGCGATACTCGATCACGTGACCGGTCCCGCCGTCGACGCCGATCTGGCCAATGGTGGCGAGAATGACGTCCTTCGCGGCGACCCCGGGAGCCAGTTTGCCGCTCACGTTTATCGCGAGCGTTTTTGCTTTGCGTTGCAATACGCACTGTGTGGCCAGCACGTGGCCGACTTCGGTGGTGCCAATGCCGAAGGCCAGCGCACCGAAGGCGCCGTGGGTGCTGGTGTGGCTGTCGCCGCAGACGATCGTCTTGCCGGGCTGGGTTGCACCGAGCTCCGGACCGATAACGTGCACGATGCCGCGGTGGTCGCTGTCGAATCCGTGCAACTCCAGGCCGAAGTCGTCGCAGTTCTGTTGCAAGGCGCGCACCTGTTGCGCCGCTCCCTCGCTGACGATCGCCAGGTCCTTGAAGCTCTTGAACGCGACCGTGGGCGTGGAGTGATCCATGGTGCCGATGGTCAGGTCCGGACGCCGGACCGGTATGCCTTTTTCGCGCAGCAGGGAAAAGGCCTGCGGTGTGGTCACCTCGTGAATCAGGTGCAGGTCGATGTAGAGAATGGCGGGAGTATCGTCGGTCTCGTCTCTGACGAGATGCTCGGCCCACACTTTGTCGAAGAGTGTCTTTGGCGTTGCAGCGCTCACGGGTGCACGGTCTAGGTGCCGCCGGCGGCGGCGACGGGCGGTGCGTCGAGACCCTCTAGCCAGCCTTCGGTGTCCTCGGTGTCACCCGAAAACAGGCCGAAGAATGCATCCTGCAATTGCTTGGTGAGCGGACCGCGCCGGCCTTCGCCGATCTGGATCCGGTCGACGGAGCGGATCGGCGTGATCTCCGCCGCCGTCCCGGTGAAAAATATTTCGTCCGCCAGGTACAGGCTCTCGCGCGGAATCGTTGCCTCTTCGCAATCGAGGCCGATACGCCTAGCAAGTTTGATGACGGTGTCGCGGGTAATGCCGGTCAGGATCGACGAGGTCGCCGGCGGTGTCAAAATCCTGCCGTTGCGGATGACGAACAGGTTTTCACCGGCGCCTTCGCTGACAGTGCCGTCCGTCGACAGTGCGATGCCTTCGGCGAATCCGAGGCGCTTGGCTTCGGTACTGATGAGCTGGCTGGACAGGTAATTGCCGCCGGCCTTGGCGAGGGCAGGGATCGTGTTCGGGGCGACCCGCTGCCAGCTGGAGATGCAGACGTCGACACCCTGTTCGAGGCCGTCCGTGCCGAGGTAAGCACCCCATTCCCATGCGGCGATGGCAACGTCGACCGGATGCTCGGGCTTCGGCGCCAGCCCGATATCGCCGTAGCCGCGTAACGCGATCGGCCGGATGTAGGCACCGTCCTGCAATTCGTTGGCCAGCACCACCTCCTTGCAGGCGGCGATCAGCTCGTCGCGCTCGTAAGGAATCGGCAGCCGGTAGATCTTGGCGGAATCGAAAAGCCGCTGCATGTGATCCGTGAGCCGGAAAATCCTGGCGCCGTCCGGCGTCTTGTACATGCGAATGCCTTCGAATACCGACGAGCCGTAGTGCAGGGCATGCGACAGGACGTGTACCGTCGCCTGCTCCCACGGCACCATGCGGCGATTCAGCCAGATCAGTTTGCCACCTTCGAAACTCATGCTTGTTGCTTATTCCTGTTCACCGGATCGCGTAGCTTACATTAAATAGAAGCGCGATTGATGTCCGCGGCAACCGGTCCGGATTCCTTGCCGAGCTGCCGGCGCCGCAGGATTCGATTGATCACTTCCAGGTAAGCGCGGCACGCTGCCTCGACGATGTCGGTGCTGGTGCCGTGACCGCGGTAACTGTGACCGTCGTATTCGACCGTGACCGTGGCTTCACCCTGGGCGTCTTCGCCGACCGATGCGCTTTGCAATTCGAATTTCTTCAGGTCCAGGTCGATCCCGGTGGTGTCCTCGAGTACCCGGAACGCCGCTTCGACCGGTCCTTCGGCGCTCGCCGATTCGTTCCTTTCCTGGCCTTTCTCGTCGATCAGCCTGAGCGTCGCAGTTGCCTGTTGCCCGGTGGCGGTCGACACTTCGAGCGATTTGAGAAGCCACGGACCGGACGACGAGCTGTCGACGTTCATGATGATGGCTTCGATGTCGCCGTCATAAATGTCCTTTTTGCGATCGGCCAGCTTCTTGAATTCCTGGAACGCCCGGTTGGTTTCGAACTCGTCGAGCTTGAATCCCAGTTCCCGCACCCGGTCACGAAACGCATGACGTCCACTGTGTTTGCCGAGCACCAGGTTCGACTTGCTGATGCCGACATCGTCCGGCCGCATGATCTCGTAAGTCGAGTGATGCTGCAGCATGCCGTGCTGGTGGATGCCGGCTTCGTGGGCGAAGGCGTTTTCGCCGACGATCGCCTTGTTACGCGGAATCGCCATGCCGGTAATGCCGGAGACCAGTCGCGCGGTCGGATACAGCCGCCTGGTATCGATGTGCGTGTGCAGACCGAAAAATTCGCTTCGCGTTTTCAATGCCATCACGACTTCTTCCAGCGAACAGTTGCCGGCCCGTTCGCCGATGCCATTGATCGTGCATTCGATCTGCCTGGCGCCTGCCGCGACCGCGGCGAGGCTGTTGGCCACCGCCATGCCGAGATCGTCATGACAGTGCACGCTCAGTGTGATGTCGCCGATACCCTTGACGTGTTGCTTGAGATAGCGGAACAGCCGATCGAATTCATTCGGCACCGTGTAACCCACGGTGTCGGGAATGTTGACCGTCGTCGCGCCGGCCTCGATGGCAGCCGACACCACTTCGGCAAGGTAGCCGAGCTCGGTACGTGAGGCATCTTCCGGCGAAAACTCGACGTCATCACACAACTCGCGCGCCTGGCGAATCGCACCGACCGCGCTTTTGATGATTTCTTCCTTCGCCATTTTCAGCTTGTATTCGCGATGGATGGCGCTGGTGGCGACGAACACGTGGATGCGGTGGCGGTCGGCACCTTTGACCGCCGCATGCACCTTCTCGATGTCTTCAGGATGGCAGCGGGCAAGGCCGCATATCGTCGGCCCGGTATTTTCGTCGGCAATGGCTTTCACCGCTTCGAAATCGCCGGGCGAGGCTGCCGGAAAACCGGCCTCGATGATGTCGACATTGAGTTCCGACAGGGCCCTTGCGACGCGCAGCTTTTCCCTGAGCGTCATGCTGCAGCCGGGTGCCTGCTCGCCGTCCCTCAGGGTGGTATCGAATATCTTGATATGCTCGGTCTTCATGGAATTTCTCCATCAATCGCCGTAATCGAGGCTTGCCATCGGAAAATTCGGAACCGCATGCGGCGTGTGCCGCACCGAATCGGTGCGCAACGCCCAGCTCAGTGTCCTGCTGTCGATATTGCTGCCGGTCAGCACCAGGCCGACGCGCTTTCCGGCAAGCCGCTCTTTGAGTTTGATGGCCGCCGCAAGCGGCGCGGCGCCACCGCCCTCGGCCAGCTGGTGGATGGTTTCTGCGTAGCAGCGGATCGCCGCACAGATCTCGTCTTCGCTGACCAGCACGAAATCGTCGAGGTCCTGCATCATGCCGAGCGTATAGCGAACCGGGACCCGGGTCGCCAGGCCGTCGGCAATGGTGCGATTGGCCACCATCGGCAGGTAATCCCCGGTGTGCCAGGCATGATGAAATGCCGGCGCATTCTCCGCCTGTACGGCGATGACCTCGGTATCCGGCGACAGGGCCTTGACGACGAGGGTGGTGCCGGCTGCGAGGCTGCCGCCGCCCACCGGTACGATGACGACGTCGAGCCCGCCGGCGGCCTGCTCGAGCATTTCCAGTGCGACGGTGGCCTGCCCGGCAACCAGTTCCGGCCGTTTGCCGGGGTGCACGGAAATTGCCCCTGAATTCCAGGCGTGGCGGACGGACGCATCCCAGGCCGCGTCGAAGTCGTGGCCCTTGACGATCAGTTCGCCGCCCAGTGCTTCGACGGCCGCATTCTTGTCGGGATTGTTCCCCTCCGGGACGAACACGGTGCACTTGGTGTCGTACATCGCACAGGCCTGCGTCAGCGCGGCGCCGTAATTGCCGCGAGTTGCCGTGACGATGCCCTGCGCGCGCTGTTTTGCGTCCATGCTCGCCAGCAGGTTGATCGCGCCGCGTATCTTGAATGCACCGATGTCCTGGATGTTTTCCAGTTTCACCAGGACATGTGCGCCGACGCGTTCGTCGAGCACCGGGTTGCTGATCAGCGGCGTCGGTGTCAGGTATGGCTTGATGGTTTTGCGGGCCCGTTTGACCGCCGCCATGGTGACGGGTGAGGGCGGTGCACCGCTGTCGGAACCCCAGTCGGTGGCGTCGCGATAACTGCTCGCTGCAGGTGTCATCATTTCGGGTTGTCCTAGTTCTCCAGCCAGTCCATGCGGCTTCTCAGGTCCGCGCCGACCGATTCGATGGGGTGCTTCAGGTCTTCGTTCATCATGCGTTTGAATTCCGGCTGACCCGCTTCGTTCTCGGCAATCCACTGGCGGGCGAAGGTGCCGTCACGGATGTCATCGAGAATGTCCTGCATCTTTTGCCTGGCGTGCTCATCGACTACCCGCGGGCCGCTGACGAGATCACCATAGGCCGCGGTTTCACTGATGAATTCGTGCATTTTTTTCAGACCGCCTTCGTGCAGCAGGTCGACAATCAGTTTCAGCTCGTGCATGCACTCGTAATACGCAACCTCGGGCTGATAGCCCGCCTTGACCAGGGTCTCGAAGCCGGCAACGACCAGCTCGGTTGCGCCGCCGCACAGCACGGCCTGCTCGCCGAACAAATCGGTTTCGGTTTCCTCGGCGAACGTGGTTTCGATGACGCCGGCGCGGGCACCGCCGATCCCCTGGGCGTAGGCGAGCGCCAGTTTGAGGGCATTGCCGGTGGCGTCCCGGGCGACCGCCGCCAGGCAGGGTACCCCATGGCCTTCTTCGTACTGTCGCCGCACCAGGCCACCGGGGCCCTTGGGCGCGATCAGGATGACGTCGAGGTCGGCACGTGGCTCGATCTGCTTGTAGTGAATATTGAAGCCGTGCGCGAACAGGATTGCGGCGCCTTCGGCGAGGTTGGCCTCGATGTCGGCGTACAGTTTCGCCTGGGTCAGGTCCGGCGTCAGGAAGGCGACGACGGCGGCGCCCTTGACGGCCTCCGCCGCTTGCATCACCTCCAGCCCGTCGGCTTCGGCTTTGGCCCAGCTGCCGCCACCGGGACGCAGGCCCATGACGACGTCATGACCGCTGTCCTTCAGGTTGAGCGCGTGCGCCCGTCCCTGGCTGCCGTAGCCGAGAATAGCGATTCGCTTGCCTTCGAGGCAGCCGGTGTCGACGTCTGATTCTGAATACATGCGCATGTCGAATCCTTGGTTTCTTGCCTAAAAAAAACCCCACAGTCCGGTCGGGATGCGGGGTTTGCGTTGTTCTTCGATGCGTTCTGTCGCTACCCGCTTCCTCTCCCGATCAGGATCACGAGGACCAGCTCACCCAGGAGCAGGTCGGCGATACCGGCAAGCGTCAGCAATGATTGCAACGTAGGTCCCATAGCGCGGAATCATGTTGGATGGTTGCATCGTTGTCAAATCGCCGGAAATCAGTTGCTTGTGTTACTAGTTGAATAAGGAATCGCGGCTCGTCGCTCTCGGGCATCCATGCCCTGCGCGACATAAGTACATCCGTGTACCTAAAGCCGCTTTCACGAATTGGCCTACATCGTGACCACCAGTTTACCGGCGGCGCGACGCTCGAGCAGTGCCTGCATCGCCTTCGGTGCGTCGGCAAGTGCATAGTTTGCGGCGATGCAGGGATTGAGCTTTGCGGATTGGTACCAGGTGAGCAGGGTCTGCATATTGTCGCGATTGGCGTCGGGTTCGCGTTCGACGAATGCACCCCAGAAAACGCCGACCACCGACGAGCCCTTGAGCAAAGTGAGGTTGGCCGGGATTTTGGGGATCTCGCCGCTGGCGAAGCCGACCACCAGGATGCGGCCACGCCAGGCGATCGACCGCAGGCAGTCATCGAACAGCTCGCCGCCGACGGGATCGTAGATGACGTCGACACCCTGACCGTCGGTCAGCTCCTTGACCTGCTCTTTTAAAGAGCGTTGCGAGTAATCGATCAGGTGCTCGGCGCCGCGCTCCCTGGCAAGCGCCAGTTTTTCCTGCGAGCTTGCGGCAGCGAAGACCTCGGCGCCCAACAGGCTGCCAATCTCGACCGCGGTCAGGCCGACGCCACCGCCGGCCCCGAGAACCAGAAGCTTTTCTGTCGCGCCGAGCCGTGCCCGCTGCGTTAACGCATGATAAGAAGTGCCGTAGGTGATGATGAAGCCGGCAGCCGTTTCGAATTCCATGTTGTCGGGTATCGGCACCACGGCCCGGGCCGGCACGCATACCTGCTCGGCCATGCCGCCGACGAGTGGCGTCGCAGCCACCCGCTGCCCGCGACGCAAACCGTTGACGGCACGGCCGGTTTCGATAATCTCGCCGGCCAATTCCATGCCCGGCGAAAACGGCAACGGCGGTTTGACCTGGTACTTGCCGGCGATCACAAGGTTGTCGGGGTAATTGACGCCGCAGGCCCGCACCCGGATCAGCACTTCATCGTCAGCCGGCGACGGCGGCGGTATCTCCTCGACTACCAGCTTGTCCGGTGGACCATATTCCTTGCAAAGCAGCGCCTTCATTGTGGGGCCTATTATATAAAGGTATCCTGCCGCCGCTTATGGACTTTGACTATTCTCCCAAGGTCGCCGAACTCGTCTCGCAGGTCGACGGGTTCATGCGGGCGCACGTGTTGCCAAACGAGGCTGCCTATTTCGACTATCTCGAGCAGGGTGATTCGCGTTGGGTCGTGCCGCCGATCATCGAAGAGCTAAAGCACAAAGCCCGCGATGCCGGCCTTTGGAACCTGTTCTTGCCGGAGTCGGAATACGGTGCCGGACTCAGCAATCTCGAGTACGCACCGCTGGCCGAATTGATGGGACGCTCGCGTATTGCCTCGGAAGTCTTCAATTGTTCGGCGCCGGATACCGGCAACATGGAAGTCCTCGCGCGTTATGGCAGTGACGCGCAGAAAGACGCCTGGCTGAAACCCTTACTCGACGGAAACATTCGTTCGGCATTCGCCATGACCGAACCGGACGTCGCTTCGTCCGATGCGACCAATATCTCGGCGACCATAGTCCGGGACGGCGACGAGTATGTGATCAACGGTCGCAAGTGGTGGACCTCGGGTGCCATGGACCCGCGTTGCCGGATATTGATCTTCATGGGCAAGACGGACCCCGAGGCGAATCGCCACAACCAGCAGTCCATGATACTGGTGCCGATGGATACGCCCGGCGTAACCGTGGTGCGGCCGTTGACCGTTTACGGCTATGACGACGCGCCGCACGGCCATGCCGAGATGAGCTTCGAAAACGTTCGTGTGCCGGTGGACAATTTGCTGCTCGGCGAAGGTCGCGGCTTCGAGATCGCTCAGGGCCGTCTCGGACCCGGCCGCATCCATCACTGCATGCGCCTGATCGGTCTTGCCGAACGTGCACTCGAGATGATGTGCAAGCGGGCCAGCGAGCGGGTGGCGTTCGGCCGGCCGCTGGCTGCACAGGGTGTCGTGCGTGAAGCTATCGCCGACTCACGCATCGAAATCGACCAGGCGAGGCTGCTGACGCTGAAAGCCGCTGACATGATGGACAAGGTCGGCAACAAGGCGGCGCGTAGCGAAATCGCAATGATTAAAGTGGTTGCGCCGTCGATGGCGCTGCGGGTGATCGATCGTGCCGTGCAGGTCCATGGCGGCGCCGGTGTTTGTGATGATTTTTCGCTGGCGGGTGCCTGGGCCGGTGCGCGGACTCTGCGGCTGGCCGATGGCCCGGACGAGGTGCACCGCGCAGCGATTGCCAAGCTGGAAATGGCACGCCACGCTGCCATCCCGGACTAGTCCGAAAGCCCTTCAGAGCCCTTATGTTATGTCGATCTCAGGCTGGCGATATACGAAGCATGTGGTATTCTTGGCGTCCAATAAGGTGGGACCCGTAGGTTTGGCCGGTATAGCAGGGGAGTTACCGGTCGGGTGGTCCGAATCATTACACAGGAAAGGTCAAAACCAGAATTAATCGCCGCGGCAGTAGTGGAGAGGGTCGCGAGCGCAAGGGGGATTGCACGTACAACGCTGCAGTTCGTCCGTTTATTGTGCAAGTTTTCGTTTGATTTCTGTGCACCCCTCTCCCGAAATCCGACAACCATTAGAAATCGAAAAATATAGTCAAGGAGTATCCATGAAACGGTGCAAATTCAGCAGCCGGCAAACGACATCTGCGATCCTTGCGGTATCTGTTGTCGCCATCGCCGGCGGTGTTTTCGCCCAATCGGTGACGGTCGACCAGGTTCTTCAAGCTGACTTGCGGCGTTTGCAGCTCGCGCAGGAATCGCAGGAAAGGATCAACCAGGTCGTCGAGCGAACGCGTTCGCTTGAAGACCAATACCGGGCGATTAACAAGGAAATCGACGGCCTCAAAGTCTACAACCGACTGATGACCGCACAGACCAATGGCCAGAAGGCGACACTCGAGGACATCTCGCTGTCGGTGGACCAGGTCGACGTAATCAATCGGCAGATTTTCCCACTGATGGAACGCATGATCGACGGACTCGAACAGTCCATCGCGCTGGATATTCCGTTCCTGATCGACGAGCGCACCAATCGCGTCGTTGAACTCAAAGAAATCATGGAACGGTCTGACGTCAGCGTCGCGGAAAAGTTCCGCAAGGTGATGGAGGCCTACCAGATCGAGAACGACTACGGGACTTCGAACGAATACTACGTACAGGAAATCACCCTGGACGGCGCGACGCGCGAGTACAACATGCTGCGCATCGGTCGTATCGGGCTGTATTTCCAGTCGGATGACACCAGCGTCACAGGCTGGTGGAACCAGGAACTCGGCGACTGGGAGACCCTCGGCAACGAGCATCGCAACGAAGTCCGCAAGGGTCTGCGTATCGCCAGGCAACTGATTGCGCCCGAACTGGTACTGCTGCCAGTACCGGCACCCGAAACTGTCGAGGGAGCTTGATTCATGAAACGTATAACAACAATTATTGCGGGTCTTCTCCTTTGCATTGGCGCGGTACAGGCGCAGGAGAACGCCGCAACGATGGACGAACTCCTGCGGCAGATCGAGCGCGGCCAGGCACGAGATTCAGCCGAGGCGCGGCAACGCGAAGCGCGGTTTGCCCAGGCGCGCAACGAGCAACAGGAGTTGCTCAACCAGGCACGCCAGGAACGCGCCCGCCAGGAACGCAACAGTGAACGTCTGGAGCAGCTGTTCGAGGATCAGCAGAACCAGATCATTGCGGCACGCCAGGCGCTCGATGAGCGACTCGGTGCTTTGAAGGAACTGTTCGGTGTACTGCAGACCGTGGCCGGTGATGCACAGGGCCGGTTCAGCGAATCGCTGACCAGCATCCAGTATCCCGATCGCGAGAAATTCCTGGTTGAACTCGGGAGCAAGATGGCCAGCGCCACGGCGCTCGCATCGATCGAGGAAATCGAACGCCTGTGGTACGAACTGCAACGCGAAGTGACCGAAACGGGCAAGATCGTCAAGTTCAATCACCAGGTCACGACGGCCGGCGGTGACGTCATCAATACCGACGTGGTGCGCGTTGGAGCCTTCAACATCGTATTCGAAGACGGATACCTGCAGTACAACTCGAATACCGGTTCCGTCTCCGAGCTGACGCGCCAGCCCGAACAGGCGCGCTACACCAATTCGACCGAAGACATCGTTAACGCCACCTCCGGCCCGGTTACCTTCGGTATCGACGGTACCCGTGGCAGCATCCTGGCACTGCTGGTCGAATCGCCGACGATTGGCGATCGCATTCAGCAGGGCGGCATCGTCGGCTACTGCATCATCGGTCTCGGCATCGTCGGATTGCTGATCGCGCTGTGGCGCGCCGTGGGACTGTCGACGGCAAACCGCAAGGTGTCGGCACAGCTCAAGCGCGATTCCGCAAGCACCGACAATCCGCTGGGTCGGGTACTGGCTGCCTACGAAGCCAATCGTGGCGCGGACACCGAAACCATCGAGCTGAAACTCAGCGAAGCGGCATTGAAGGAGATGCCGGACCTGACCAAGGGCCTGCTGTTCATCAAGGTCATCTCCGTGGTCGCGCCGCTGATGGGCCTGCTCGGTACCGTGACCGGCATGATCAAGACCTTCCAGGTGATCACGCTGTTCGGCGCTGGCGATCCGAAGATGATGGCCGGCGGTATCTCACAGGCGCTCATGACCACGGTACTCGGCCTGGTGGTCGCTATCCCGATGGTACTGATCCATACCCTGGTTAGCGGCCAGAGCCGCAAGATCATCAATATCCTGCAATCGCAGAGTGCCGGTATCGTTGCCGCGCATTCGGAGAAGCATGGCTGATGCTCTGGCTCGCTGACAGTATCGAAGCGATACGCGACTTCATGGAACTCGGCGGTCCGGTGTTACGCTGGATCGCCGTGACCATCTTCGTGATGTGGGTACTCATCATCGAGCGGATCCTGTTTTTCCGCAAACCGATGAAGGACATGTCGAGCCAGATCCATGACACCTGGGAAGGCCGCAGTGAGCGCAAGTCGTGGAACGCGCACCAGATCCGTGAACAGATGATCTCCGAGTTCTCGATGGCGACCAACCAGGGTATCGCAATGATCCAGACGCTGGTGGCGCTTTGCCCGCTGCTGGGTCTGCTGGGAACCGTGACCGGCATGATCAAGGTGTTCGGCGTCATGGCGGTGTCCGGTTCCGGAAACGTGCGTGCCATGGCCGCCGGCGTATCGCAGGCCACGGTGCCGACGATGGCCGGCATGGTCGGAGCACTTTCCGGCGTACTTCTTGTCACATTATTAAGCCGCCGTGCGGCGCGTGAGGTCGAGTTCCTCGAGGACTCGCTCACGATGGACCATTAGAAGGGTTTGAACTATGCGTAGACACACCAACGTTGCCGCAGACGACGAGGAAAATGAAATCAACCTGACGCCCATGCTCGACGTTGTTTTCATCATGCTCATTTTCTTCATCGTTACCGCATCATTCATCAAGGAAGCCGGTATCGACGTCAATCGACCGGACGCGCCGACGGCGGAAAGCCAGGCGGATGCGAACATCCTTGTGGCTATCAGTGCCAATGACGAGATCTGGATCGACCGGCGCATGATCGACCCGCGCGCCGTGCGTCCGAATATCGAACGCCTGCATGCCGAGAATCCGAAAGGATCGGTCGTCATCCAGGCCGACAAGCAGTCTACCAACGAAATGCTGGTTGTCGTCATGGATGCCGCACGTCAGGCAGGCGTGTACAACGTATCCATTGCCGCAAACAACCAGTAATTAGCGACGCGGAGCAATCCGCCGAGGAGCGCTGACATGTTAGGCAGATATGCATTTTCCATCGCTGTAGGCGTTGCCGTCACCTTGTCGCTGCTGTTCGTCATGCACCTGCTGATCGAGCACGCTGAAGAGGCGATGAGCAAGGAAAGGACGCGCTACGAACTCGACTTCGTGCGGGTCAAGCGCAACGAGACGCTGAATACCGAGGACTTCACACCGGAGAAACCGCAGAAGCCGCCTGAGACGCCACCCGAGGTGCCGCCGCAGGATATGGACAGCATCGATCCGAATGCACCGACGGTCAACATTCCGCCGCCCACGGTTTCCACAGACGTCGCGGTGAGCGGTCCCGGCGGCATGAACATCGCCGAAGGCGATTACCTGCCGATCGTTCGCGTGGCGCCGGTGTATCCCGCCAGGGCCCTGTCGCGCGGACTCGAGGGCTACGTGGATATGTCTTTCACGGTGACCACCACGGGTACGGTCAAGGACCCGGTGGTCGTGTTCTCCACCAGCAGCCTGTTCGAAAGAGCTGCAATCCGTGCCGTGCTCAAATTCAAATACAAGCCCCGAGTCGTTGACGGTGTGCCGGTCGAGGTGCCGAACGTCAAGACACGCATCAGTTTCCAGATCGAAGACTAGGCGGACCTGCTTATGAACAGAACGTATCGCATGCTGACGCGTATTTTCGTCCTCATACTCTGCGGCATTTTCGCCTCCGGCGTGCAGGTGTACGCCCAGGACGAGGAAACCGAGAGGGAACGGCGCGACGCGCAGAAGACGAAACAGGCCCAGGCGGTCAGTAAAGAGGTCTACGATCGTATCCAGAAAGCGCAGGAAGAGATCGACGCCGACCGGCCGCAGGAAGCGCTGAAGATCCTGAACTCATTGCGCAGCAAGGATCTGACCGAGTACGAATTACAGAACGTGCTCAATTACATCGGCTTTGTGTACTACAACATGGAGCAGGTTGGTAAGGCAATTGCGATCTACGAGGAAATGCTGCGGATTCCGAGCATGGAAGAGCAGATTCGCAAGCAGACGCTTTATACGCTGGCACAGCTTGCCACGATGGAGGAGAACTACGAGAAGGCGCTGAGAATCCTGGACGAGTGGTTCGTTCTCGAAACCAACCCGGCTCCCGAACCCTACATCCTGTACGCGCAGAACCTTTACCAGGTCAATCGCTACGCGGATATGATCAAGCCCATCGAAACCGCTATGGAGGTTGCGCGCAAACGCGACCTGGAAGTCAAGGAAGACTGGTACGTGCTGTTGAACTTCGCGTATTTCCAGCAGGAAAACTACACCAAGGTTCGTGACATCCAGAAAATCCTGCTCGTGAACTGGCCGAAGAAACGCTACTGGTTCTCGCTGGCCGGTGCCTATACCGAACTCGGCGAAGAGCAAAACCTGATCGCTGCGTACGATGCGGCACTGACCCAGGGCATGCTGGAGAAGGAATCCGAATTCGTCACCATGGCACAGCTCTACCTGCAGCACGAGGTCCCCTACAAGGCGGCCAAGCTGCTGGAAGAGCAGATGGAAAAAGGCGTCGTTGCCAAGGACGCCGGGAATTACCGGCTGCTGTCACAGGCCTGGACCCTCGCCGCGGAAGACGAAGCGGCGATTCCCGCGTTACAACAGGCGGCCAGGCTGAGCGACGAGGGTGAACTGAACCTGCGTCTCGGCAATGCCTATCTGAACCTCGGACGTTACGGAGATTGCGAGAAGGCGATCGAAGACGGCCTCAGGAAGGGTGGCATCAAGAGTCCGGATAACGCGCATATTTCGCTGGGGATGTGCCTTTACAACCAGAAGAAATACCGCGACGCGATCGCTGCATTCCGTGAGGCGAGCAAGACGGGGCGCTCGCGGCGCATTGCCGGACAGTGGATCAGCGTGATCGAGGCCGACATCGAACGCAACGAGCAGATCCGGCTCGCCGAAGCCGCAGCCCAGAAACAGCAGCGCGCGTTGGCGGCACGCCGCCGGGCCACCGATATCTGATTGCATTGACATTGCAATATAAAGCGGGCGCCGATGGGCGCCCGCTTTTTTGTGAGTTGAATGCTGAGATAGAATCCAGAATGCCTAAAGTTATCTACATCACGCCAAGCGGCGAACGGCGCGAAGTCGACGTCGAGAACGGTTACTCGGTGATGGAGGGTGCCATCAACAACAACATCGACGGCATCGTCGCGGAATGCGGCGGCGCTTGTGCGTGTGCGACCTGCCACAGCTATATCGACGAGGCATGGATTGACAAAATGCCGGCGATGGACGATATGGAAGACAGCATGCTGGATGCGGCGTACGAACGTCGCCCGAACAGCCGGCTGACCTGTCAGCTCGAAATGAACGACGACTGGGACGGACTCATCGTTCACGTCGCAGAGAACGATTATTAGACAGAAAAATATCTATTTAAAACAAATAATTAAGAGGGTAATTGAATGTCGATTCAAGCTGGAGAAAAAATGCCATCCGGCAAATTCGGAATCATGACCGCCGACGGTCCGGGTTCGATTTCCACCGATGAGTTGTTTTCCGGGAAAAAAGTCGTGCTGTTTGCGGTGCCCGGAGCCTTCACGCCAACCTGTTCGAAGAGCCACCTGCCGGGATTTGTCAGCCAGGCCGACGCGATACGCGGCAAAGGCGTCGATACCATCGCCTGCATGGCGGTGAACGACGCATTTGTCATGAATGCCTGGGGCGAGAATCAAAGCGTTGGTGACAAGGTGCAAATGCTTGCCGATGGCAATGGTGAGTATGCCAAGGCGCTGGGCCTGGAGATGGATGCCTCGGGCTTCGGTATGGGAACCCGGTCGCAACGTTTCGCCATTGTCGTGGACGACGGCGTCGCGAGTTACGTGGCGGTCGAGGCACCCGGCCAGTTCGAAGTCAGCAAGGCAGACGCCATCCTCGAACAGCTGTAATTGGAGTCGCGGCTAAAGCCGCTCCCACGAAGCCGCTCCCACGATTCAGTTGAAAGTACCGTGGGATTGGCTTCAGCCCCGATCAGCCGCTGATGGCGGCTTGCAGTTCGGGCACGATCGAGAACAGGTCGCCGACCAGGCCGATATCCGCGACCTCAAAGATCGGTGCGTCGCCGTCCTTGTTGATCGCGACGATAGTGCCCGCATCCTTGATGCCGGTCAGGTGCTGGATCGCACCCGAAATGCCGACCGCGATATACAGCTCCGGAGCGATGATCTTGCCGGTCTGACCGACCTGCATGTCGTTCGGCACGTATCCGGCGTCGACGGCGGCCCTGGATGCGCCGACGGCCGCGCCGAGCGCATCCGCCAGCTTGTAGATCAATTCGAAATTCTCCGAACTGCCCAGCGCCCGCCCGCCGGACACCACCCTGGATGCGGTTTGCAGGTCCGGCCGGTCGGATTGTCCGGAGCTGAGTTCGACAAAGCGGGTGTGGTCCGGAATCTCTGCATCTATCGAGACGCTTTCAATGTCCGCCGAACCGCCTTGCGCCGCCGCCCGGTAGGAGGCGGTGCGCACGGTCGCAACCAGCGGCAGGTCCTGCGGCGCCTCCACCGAAACGATCGCATTGCCGGCATAGATCGGACGCTTGAAGCTGTGACTGCCGAGCACGGCCATGATATCGCTGACCTGGTTGACACCCAGTAACGCCGCAACCCTCGGCATCAGGTCCTTGCCGAAGGTGGTCGACGGGCCGAGCAGGTGCGTGTAGCCGTCAGCGAAGGCCGCGATCTGCGGCGCGAGAATGGCGGCGACCGGATGAGCATTATGTGCATGGTCGACGTGAACGACGCGGGCGACGCCGGTGATTTTCGCGGCCTGTGCCGCGACCTCCGCGCCGCCCTCGGCGAGTACCATGACGTGAATCTCGGCATCCGCTAATTCGGCCGCGCAGCTGACACATTTTGCCGTCGATGCGTTGAGCGTCGAACCGTCGTGTTCGGCAATCAGTAGAACCTTGCTCATTGCAGCAGGCCCTTGTCTTTCAGCGTGGCAACCAGTGCCGCAACGTCTTCCACCACGATGCCTTTCTGGCGTTGCTCGGGCGGTTCGAAAACGGTCTCCTTGATGCCGGCGGAAGCCTCTACGCCGAGTTCGCCCAGCGGGATCTGTTCAAGCGGTTTTTTCTTTGCCTTCATGATGTCCGGAAGTTTTACGTAGCGAGGTTCGTTGAGACGCAGGTCCGTGGTAACCACCGCGGGCAAGTCGACCTCGATGGTTTCCAGGCCGGCGTCGACCTCGCGCGTGACCTGCGCCCGCGAACCGTCAAGAACCAGCTTGGAGGCAAATGTCGCCTGCGGGCGGCCCCAGATCGCCGCCAGCATTTGCCCGGTCTGGTTATTATCGTCGTCGATAGCCTGTTTGCCGAGCAGCACCAGGCCCGGATCCTCTTTTTCGATGATCGCCAGCAGGATTCGTGCAATCGTCAGCGGATCCGGATCGTCCGCAGTTTCGACCAGGATGGCCCGGTCCGCGCCCATGGCCAGCCCGGTACGCAATTGCTGCTGCGACTCGCTGCTGCCGATCGACAGTACGATGACTTCCTTGGCGTTTCCCGCTTCACGGACACGCAATGCCTCCTCGAGCGCTATCTCGTCAAACGGATTGATGCTCATCTTGACGCCATCCGTCTCAACGCCACTGCCGTCGGACCTGACGCGCACGCGTACGTTGTAGTCGACGACCCGTTTCAGGCCGACCAGTATTTTTTCCACGATACGAATTTCCGGCTAAGAGGGCGCATATTGTGTATGAGGCCATACCTGTGTACAAGGCTCGGCATGGCAGCGTTCGACAAACTTATCGAAGTCGCGGAACTCGCCGATTTGCTCGACACCGGCAACTGCCGAGCCGTGGATTGCCGTTTCAACCTGATGGCGCCGGATGAGGGTCGCGAACAATACCTGGCGGGCCATATTCCCGGTGCGGTATACGCCGACCTGGATAAAGACCTTGCCGGCCCGGTCGACGTCTCCAGCGGCCGGCACCCGTTGCCCGAGGTCGCGGTGTTCCGCTCGACACTCGAAAACTTCGGCATCGGTGCGGACACCCAGGTGGTGGCATACGACCAGTCGAGCGGCGCACTCGCATCGCGCCTGTGGTGGATGCTGAAATGGGTCGGGCACCGCAAGGTCGCGGTGCTGAACGGCGGCATCAAGGCCTGGACGGCTGCCGGCCTGCCACTGGAAACGGACCTCCCGGACGTTCAACCCGCAAAACTCGACGCCGCGGCGAACGACGCCATGACGGCAACGACCGAGGAGATCAGCCAGTCTCTCGGCCAGGACCGGTTTGCTCTCGTGGATGCCCGAGACGCGGCGAGATTCGACGGGCGAAGCGAGCCGATCGATACGGTTGCCGGTCACATCCCCGGTGCTTTGAACCTGCCTTTTTCGAGGTGTGTTGACAAGGACGGTCGCTGGAAGTCGGCGGGGGAATTGCGTCGCGAGTGGCAGGCGGTGCTCGGCCGCGAAGCGCCGCCCGAGGTGGTCGTCATGTGCGGCTCGGGGGTTACCGCCTGCCACCTGGCGCTGGCAGCCGAAGTCGCCGGCATGCCGCCGCCGCGGCTCTACGCCGGCTCCTGGAGCGAGTGGATCCGCGACCCCGCGCGGCCCGTCGCCGGCGCCGGAAGGCCCGCGGATTCGCGATGAACTTAATGCGAATCGGGCCGGTCGAAACGATTAATTCCCGGCGGTGCCGGGCCGCGTCAAGGCAGCACATGGGCAGGTTGCAGCGATGTATAAAAGGCTTTTAAAACAGGTAGTAACGGTCGTAATTTCAAGCGCTACTCTAAGTATTGCGGCGCTCGCCGGGGAGCAGACGGGGCCTCCCGAGGACCTCGATCTGAACGGCTCGGATTGCATCCTGATCCCGACTATCCGAGACTATACGCCGCTGAGCCGGGAGAGCCTGCTGATCCATGCTTCCGGCAAGCGGAGCTACTTCGTCCGCCTGTTTTCGCCGAGATTCGGACTGGATTCATCGTTTCAACTGGCGACGAAGTCGAGGGACGACAGGCTTTGCCCGTACGGCGGTGATTCGATCATTTTCGACACGCTGCCGGGAGGCGAAGCGAGAATCCGATCGATCAGCAGGGTCAACCCGTCACAGGTGGAACACATTCTGATCCACTACGGGAAGAAAGACCCGGTAGACACAGAAGACCCGGCGCCGCCGGAAATCGACGGTGCCGAGGTCGAAGAGCTAGGCGAAGTCGCACAGGATCCCGAGGATCCGGCGATTTAGCCACGCAATCCGCAATCTCCGTGCGGACCCGCCCGGCCAACCGCAAGGTTGGCCGGGTTTATTTTGGGCCCGGCGAATGGCGTGACGCAGCGCGTCAGCGCACAGACCCCTCGCAACTTTCTATAGAATGCCGCGCATGACAGACGCGCAGGCAAACGGGCCGATCGCCGGAATCCGGGTTCTCGATCTGTCCCGTGTGCTGGCGGGACCGTGGGCGAGCCAGCTGCTCGCGGACTACGGCGCGACTGTCATCAAGATCGAACAACCGGGCAGTGGCGACGATACGCGGCACTGGGGGCCGCCTTGGTTGCGCGACGCCAAAGGCAACGCGACCGGCGATTCGGCCTATTTCCTGGCCGCCAATCGCAACAAGTATTCCGTCACCGTGAACCTGAAGCATCCCGACGGCCAGCAAATCATTCGCAAGCTGGCGGCCGGCAGTGACGTGCTGCTGGAAAATTTTCGTGTCGGTACCCTGCGCCGGCTGGGACTGGATTTCGAGACGCTGCGCGAGATCAATCCGCGGCTGGTCTACTGTTCGATTACCGCTTACGGCCAGACCGGCTCGCGCGCGCAGCAACCGGGATACGATGCCATGATGCAGGCGTCCGGAGGCCTGATGAGCATCACCGGGCCGGACGAGGCACAAGGTGGGGGACCGCAGAAAGTCGGCGTTGCGATTTCCGACATCATGTCCGGCATGTATGCCACGTCCGCGATCCTGGCGGCGCTGGTAGCGCGATCGGCGAGCGGAGAGGGCCAGTACATCGATCTGGCTCTCTACGATTGCCAGGTCGCCTGGCTGGCCAACCAGAACATGAATTACCTCGTCGGCGGCATGCTGCCCACGCGGCGGGGGACGGCGCACCCGAACATTGCGCCGTACCAGGTATTTCCGACCGCTGACGGCCACCTGATGCTGGCCGTGGGAAACGATGCGCAGTTCAGGGCTTGTGTCTCGGTACTCGGCTGCCCGGAGCTGGCGACAGACCCGAAATACCAAAACAACGAGGCGCGCGTCGACAATCGCCAGTCATTGGTCGAGCGGCTGACGCAGCAATTCCTGCTGCACGACACCGCGCACTGGCTGCGAGCGCTCTCAGAGGCCGGCGTACCTGCCGGCCCGATCAACACGATCGCCGACATCTTTTCGGAAGACTACGCTAACGAGCGCGGCCTGGTGCGGCAACTGGAACATGCGCTTGCCGGCGCGATACCGACAGTGGCAAACCCGGTTCGTTTTTCCGAGACCCCGGTCGAGTACCGCGCGGCACCGCCGATACTGGGACAACATACCCGCGAGATACTGCAGAACGACTTGCAGTATTCGCCGGAAGAAATTCAAGCGCTGCTCGCGGACGGTGCTATATGATGGCGCGATGACGGCAGGCGCGATCGAAACCAGCAAGACCCTGGCCGGCGTCAAATACGAAATACGCGGTCAGCTCGCACACCGGGCATACGAACTCGAGAAGCGCGGCTACGAGATCCTGTCTCTCAATATCGGCAACCCTGGCCTGTTCGGTTACCGCACGCCCGAGACCATGCGCCTTGCGATGATCGAGAATCTCGGCCAGGCGGAGCCCTACAGCCATCAGAAGGGCATATTCCCGGCGCGCGAAGCCGTGGTCATGCAACAGCAGGACCGCGGGATCATGGACGTTACTGCCGAGGAAGTGTTCATTGGCAACGGCGTCAGCGAACTGATCGACCTGTCGCTGCGAGCGCTCTTGAACGGCGGCGACGAAGTACTCCTGCCGAGCCCGGATTATCCGTTGTGGTCTGCCTCCGTGGTGCTCAATGGCGGTGTTGCCCGGTATTACCAGTGCCCGCCCGAGCAACAGTTTCATCCCGACCTCGCCGAACTCGAATCGCTGATTACGCCACGCTGCAAGGCGATCGTCGTGATCAATCCGAACAATCCCACTGGTGCGGTGTATGGACGCGAGACGCTCGAGCAAATCGCGGCGCTCGCCGAGCAGCATGGCCTGGTGCTGCTGGCCGATGAGATATACGACCAGATGGTCTATGACGGCGCGGAGTTCGTGCCCATGGCCACGCTCGCGCGCAACTCCGTGTGTCTTACGTTTTCGGGCTTGTCCAAGGTCTATCGTGCCTGCGGCTATCGTGTCGGCTGGTGCGTGTTCAGCGGTGATCTCGACAAGGCGGAGTCGTTCAAGCACGGCATGGAGTTGCTCGCCGCGTTACGATTGTGCAGCAACGTGCCGGGGCAATGGGCGGTGCAAACCGCGCTTGGCGGCTTCCAGAGCATCCGTGACCTGGTGAGCCCCGGCGGCAGGCTGTTTCAATCCCGGCAGGCGGTTATCGACGCCGTCGACAACAGCCGCTTCCTGCAGCTGGTCGCGCCACAGGGCGCGATGTACGCTTTCATCCGCATCGACGGATCTCTCGCCGGCACACTCGACGATCGTGAGTTTGCGCTGCAGTTGCTGGAACAGAAACACGTGCTGGTCGCACCCGGCAGCAGTTTCAATACGCCGTATACGGATCATTTTCGAATTACCACGCTGCCGGATCCGGACGTCATCAATGACGTGTTTGCGAGGATCGAGGCGCTCCTCGAACAGCACGAGTAGCCGGGTGCCCGGACCTGGCCCGAATATTGGCACCCGAATGACGCGCTCTCGCATAGTCTTAGATCGCCTGACGAATTTTCCGCCGTCGGAAATAAACACTGCTATTCCGCTCCGTCGGAAAATCCGTCAGCCAATCAAATCCGTAACCGAACTTACGCGCCAACTGCTGCAACATTCGGGCTAGTCGATGTATCCCTGGCTTGACGACGCAATAGAGCGCGGCGCGACGGTCATCACGGCCAGCAGGCGACTCGCGCGAGAGCTCGAGAGCGCATACGCAGAACGAAAAGCCGCATCCGGTGCCATGTCATGGCTTACACCGCCGATTCATTCGCTCGATGACTGGTGTCGCCTGCAATTCGATCTGCAGGCCGAGTCGCATGAGATTCCACAACTCGTCGATGATTCGGCGGCGGCAATCCTCTGGGAGCGCTGCCTCCGTCGCCAGTTGGCAGATGGCGTACCGGCATTTCGCGGAGTGCTTCGACTGGCGCTTGAAACATGGCGCAGAGTCAGCGAATGGAAGGTGCCGCTCGACGAGGTTGCGCGTACGGCTCGCAGTGCGGACGAGCAGGTTTTCTCAGCGGCGGCGGCTGAGTATCAAGAGTTGCTGAATTCCGGGGGTTGGATCGATGGACGGGGCGTGTCGCACTTGCTGGCGACGCTGGTTGCGGAAAAACGGCTCGTTATTCCGCAAAACATTTTGCTTGCAGGTTTCGATCGGCCGACACCCGCGTTGAGCGAGCTGACCGCTGCCATGCAGGCGGCAGGCTGCGAGGTGTCGACCGCGCCGCAGCACGACGCCCGTGGCGCAGTCGGCATAGCGAGCTACGAGGATCCGGATGCAGAGCTTCGCGCTGCCGGCGCCTGGGCGCGCAATATCCTCGCAGACGATTCAACCGCAAAAGTTGCCGTTGTCAGCCCCGCGCTCTCGGAGGATTCGGATCGCGCCGCGCGGCTCGTTCGCGAGGGACTGGCGCCGGGGTGGCAATACGGGAGTGACGCGCATCGTAACGCCGTGAACGTGTCCTACGGCCGCAAGCTGGCGGAGTATCCGGCGATTGCGGTTGCCCTGTCGCTACTCGAATGGTTGCACCGGGATCTGCCGACACGCGACGTCAGCCTGCTTCTGCGGTCGGGATGCCTGGCGGGCGCATCGACAGCCGGCCGCAGTCGATTGGAGCTGGTACTGCGAAGCTTGCCGGATCGCCCCTGGTCGGCGGATGAATTACAACGCGGACTTGCCGGCCGTGACGATAGCGCCGACGCCAGAAACTGGTTGCGCGGCCTGGATGTGCTTATCGCCATGCAAAAGGACGCAGACAGCACTGCCGACCCGGCGCATTGGGCGAGTCGCTTCGACTCGCTGCTGAACGCATGGGGCTGGCCTGGCGAGTCGACGCTCTCGAGCTTCGACTTTCAACTGGTCAATCGCTGGCGCAAATTGTTAAACGAACTGGCCGGCACGGCCCTGGTGCATCCGCAGCAACGGCTGACGGAAGCGATAGAGCGCCTCAGGGCTCTGGCGGACGACATCGTGTTCCAGCCGGAGGCCGACGCCTCGCTGGTGTCGTTGCTGGGGACGCTCGAAGCGGCAGGAATGCAGTTCGATCATCTCTGGGTGTGCGGTCTGCATGCCGGACGGTGGCCGCCTTCCGGAAAACCGTCGCCCATGCTATCCCGCGCGCTGCAAAAGGAATACGGCATGCCGGATGCGACGCCGGCCGACACGCTGGCGTTTGCCCGGCGCGTATTACAGCGCATGGTAACGGCCGCGCCCGATGTCGTATTGAGCTGGCCGTCGAGCGACGGCGAATCGCAACTCACGCCGAGCAGTCTGCTCGATGGATTTGGTGGGACGTCGCTTTCCGCAATTGAAGATCCGCGATGGCATGCCATCGAATTCACCGCTAGCGATAACCTCCGTAAAACGAACGACGATCCGCCGCCGACGGTGGCCGCGGACGAGGAGGTTCGTGGTGGTGCGCGCATCGTCCAGCAGCAGGCGACCGAACCGTTCGCGGCATTCGTCTACGGACGTCTCGGGGTTCGCCGGGCGGATGCCATCGAGGCAGGTATCACTGCCAAGGTCCGCGGCAACCTGGTGCATGACGCGCTACACAACCTGTTCAGTGATCTCCCTGCCCAGGCGCAAATTTGCAACTGGTCGAGTGAGGAACTCGAGCGTCGAATTGGAAGCGCCGTCGATGCGGCACTCGCCGTGCCCATGCGCCATGCCGACAGAACTTACAGCCGGTTGCTGGGACTGGAACGCCGGCGAACCGTCGCGCTGTTACAGAGCTTCATTGCCGCCGAATGCAACCGTGAGGCGTTTTCCATCGCCGGGGTGGAACAGTGCATCGACTTCGAATCCTGCGGCGTTCGCCTGGCGCTGCGCGTCGACCGCATCGATCGGCTGGCGGACGACACCCTGTTGATTATCGATTACAAAACGGGCGCCCCTAAGAACCTGCTCGACCGCGACGGCGAACCGACCGACCTGCAGCTCGTCGTCTATGCGGCCGCCCTCGACCAGGCAATCGGCGGCCTTGCTTTTGTCAATCTCGACAGCCGCACAATCAGTTACAAGGGCACGGGCGACAGCGTGGAGTGGGGCGGTCGGCAAAGCGACAGTTGGCAAGAACGGCTTCGTTCCTGGAAGGACCAGGTGGAGGCGCTGCTCGAGGAGTTCGCCGCCGGTGACGTTCGTGTCAATCTCGCTTTCCGAACCGGCGAAGCACGCACGCTCGCATTGCTCAGTCGCATCGAGGAAACCCGGCGTGATCAGTGACGCGAAACTATTGCGAGCCGATCAGCAGTCGCGTACAGACGCATTGGACATCGAGCGCTCGGCTATCGTCCAGGCGCCGGCCGGCTCGGGAAAAACCGAGTTGCTCATCCAGCGCTACCTTAAACTGCTCGCGGCGGTGCAAAACCCGGAAGAGATCCTGGCTATCACGTTTACGCACAAGGCCGCGCTGGAAATGCAGGTTCGCATCCTCGATGCATTACGACGTGCGCAAAGGCGAGAGGAGCCAGCCTTCGACTACGAAAAAACAACCTTCGCGGCCGCCTGTGAGGCTCTCGAACGGGACAAGGCGCTCGACTGGGGCCTCATCGAAGCGCCGGGCCGGATGCGCATCCAGACCGTGGATGCATTCGCTGCGAGCATCGCCCGCTCACTGCCGCTGACCTCGGGCCTGGGCGGAATCACGGCGACGGTCAAGGGCACAGAAATGGAAGCCATTTATGAGGAAGCCGCGGCCGCAACCTTTGACAGCCTGGATTCCGACCTGGCGCCGCCAGTCGAATGCGTCCTCACGCACCTCGACAACAACACGCGTTCGTACATCCTGCACCTGTCGCGGATGCTGGCATTCCGCGACCAGTGGTTGAAAATTACCGGCGGCGGCCTCCGCGATGCCGGCAGCGGCAAAACCGTGCGCAAACGGCTCGAAAGCAATGTCGAGACGATCGTCGCGCGTGAGCTTAAAAACCTGATCGCGAAAATTCCCGCGGACCGTGCAAGCGAGCTGCAAATGCTCGTCGACTACGCGGCGGAAAACCTGCGCAAGGGCAACAAGGTCGATCATCCGTTAGCCGCGATCGACACCAGGCAAGGTTTGCCAGGTGACGCGGCCGAACATCGCCGCGCGTGGCAGGCGATTTCCGGACTGTTACTAAAGCAGGATAACGACTGGCGACGGCGGGTGAATCGTAACGACGGTTTTCCGCCGGGCGATGACGGCCAGAAAGACTCGTTGTACGCGTTAATCGATCGATGTCGGGACATCCCCGGCTTGCATGAAAGCCTTCTGCGTGTGCGCGTACTGCCCGAGCATCGTTATCGTGACAGCCAGTGGGAGGTTTTGCAGGCATTGCTGCAATTGCTGCCGCTGGCGGCGGCCGAATTGCGGCGCCTGTTTGGCGAACGTGGCGTCAGCGACTACATCGAGGTTGCACAGGCAGCCGACATGGCGCTGGGCTCGGCCGACGAGCCCGGCGATATCGCCTTGCTGCTCGATTACCGGATTCGGCACCTGTTGATCGACGAAATGCAGGACACCTCCATCAGCCAGTACGAGCTGCTGCAGAAACTGACTGCCGGCTGGTCACCGGACGACGGTCGTACGCTGTTTTGCGTGGGCGACCCGATGCAATCCATCTACCGTTTCCGCAACGCGGAAGTCGGCCAGTTCCTGCTGGCACGGCGCGACGGCATCGGCAACGTCAAACCGGAGTCCCTCGTGCTGAGACAGAATTTCCGCTCGGGTGAGCACCTGGTGCACTGGTTCAATACCATCTTCAGCCAGATACTGCCGACACATGACGATATTGGCCGCGGCGCGATCGCGTACTCGCAATCGGTGCCGGTCGAACAGCATGCCGACGCCGGCGAGCACCGCGTGCACCCGCTGTTCGGAGCCGACCTCGAGGAAGAAGCGAGTTATACGCTCGGCGTCATCCGCGATTGCCTCGGGGAGCGCCCGCAGCAAAACGTCGCGCTGCTGGTGCGCAGCCGTACGATATTGCCGCCCTTGCTTTACGAGTTGCGTCTCGCAAATATTCCCTACCAGGCCGTGGAAATCGACAGCCTGACCGACTTGCCGGAAATCATCGACCTGCTGGCGCTGACTCGCGCCCTGTGTCACGAATCGGACAGGCTTGCCTGGCTTGCGCTGCTGCGCGGCCCCTGGGTCGGCCTGCGCTGGGCCGACCTGCACGCTCTGGTGAAAAACGACACCGGCAGTACCGTGCCGGAGTTGTTGGCGGACATTCGCCGGCTAAAGAGCCTGTCCGAGGATGCAAACGAGCGCTTGCAGGTATTTCGCCGGCAACTCGACGAGTTCCTGCGAGCCAGTGCGCATGAGACCTTGCGCGATCGCGTCGAGCGTACCTGGTACGCGCTGGGCGGCCCGGCGATGCTGCGTCACGCCGAACAGGTCGACAACGTCTACCGCTACCTGGACGTGATCGGCAAGATCGAAACGGCCGGTTCCATCGCGGATGTACGCGCTCTCGAATTGATGCTGGACAATGAATTCGTGTCGAGCCGCTTCGATCCCGACTGCCGCCTGCAGATCATGACGATGCACAAAGCGAAGGGGCTGCAATTCGACCAGGTGATCATTTACGGGCTCGGCCGTCGCACAAAACAAAGCGATCGCACGGTCCTCAGCTGGCTGCTCGGTGCGGGTGAGGACGGACACAGCAGTATGATTTTGAGTCCGGTGGGTCCGCGCAGCGAAGTCGAGAACGATCCCCTGCACCAGTTCATCGAATCGACGGAACGCGACAAGCAACGCCTGGAGCTCGACCGCCTCTTGTATGTCGCCTGTACCCGCGCCCGCAACGCGTTACACCTGATCGGCAATGTCTCCCTTACCGCGGAAGGCGACGGTTACCGGGCGCCGTCCGCGGGTACCTTGCTACACCGCCTCTGGCCTGCACTCGAATCGACGTTCGAATCCGCGTTTAAGGACTCGGGAATCGCCGAGGAAGCCGGGGACTATGCAGACGACGACTACCTCGAGGCGCCCGTCCTGAGGCGCCTCGAGGCCGCACCGCCCTCCGAGGCGCCGCCATTGCCAACGGTCGTTCGCCACGAGCCGCCGGGCGGCGAAGCGCCACAGGTCGAATATCACTGGGTCGGATCCGCGGCCCGCCATGCGGGCACGATCGTGCATCGCTGGTTACAGCGAATTGCAGACGCTGCAGTCGACATCGGCGACAGGGACGCCATGCAACAATTGACCCGGCGCTGGGCGATCGCACTCGGCGTCAGGGCGGACGAGGTGGACACGGTGTGCCGACGCGTTACCGAAGCGATCGAAAAGGTCACGGCGGATGCCAAAGGCAGGGAAATTCTGTTCGGCGCAGGAAAATCGGAACTCGCCTTGAGTGGTATCGTCGATGGCCACCTGCAGTCGGTGATTCTCGACAGGGTGCACATCGACGACAACGGTACGCACTGGATCGTGGATTACAAAACCAGTTCGCACGAAGGCGGAAATCTTGCCGGATTTCTGCAGCAGGAGAAGGACCGTCACCGGCCGCAACTCGAAAAATATGCACACATTTACCGCAACCTGACCGACGCGCCGGTGAAAACGGCATTGTATTTTCCGTTGCTGCAGCAATTCGTGGAAATCGAAACGTGACGGGCCATCGCGGCTAAAGCCCAATCCGCCTGCATCGGAAAAATTGGGCCCTTTCGACTGGTGCGGATTGATCGTTAGTCGGTTGACCGAAATTAACCGGTAATCTCATCCACTGAAGCAATAAAACAATTGAAGCAATCGTGCATTGTGGGAGCAGCTTTAGCCGCGATCTGTTTATGCTTACCAGCAAAGTTGTGGGAGCGGCTTTAGCCGCGAACGATCGACGACTTAGAGTTGCCCTTCGAATCGGAATTCATGCTGGCCACGCGCGTTCGCTGTGCCAAGGTAACGCAGTTGGTTGACAACCGCCGGTGGCGTCATCGGTGTCGGTGCCACCAGCCCGATGAATGAATAACTGCGATCGGGGCTGAGGGTGATGGTGCCTGCGACGTCCAGGACTCCCGACACGTCCTCGACACTGCCGACGATGGTGTCGTCATTGGTCTGGAACTCCGCTCGATAGTCGCCGAGCTGTGACGCCGAAAGATCCGCGACGAAAAAATCATTCACTGTGACGATCCCTTCCGCGGCGACCGGTATGCCGTTACGCATGACGACCGAGTCGAACTGCAGCGCAAGGTCGCCGCGAACGCCACCCTGTTGCAGGGCCGGGTGCAGGAGATCCAGTGGCAAATTGCCGTCGAGGTCCGTCAAGGTGAGGGTCCCAGACGGGCTTATCGCAACCACAACCCGCATGGTCCCGGATGCCGGATTGCTGGTAGTCCGGAACGCGAGTTTTCCGGTCAACAGGGCCATGGGGCTGAAGCGCCAGCTGATGTTGCGAATATACGCGTCGCCGGTCTTGGCTTCGGCGGCGCTGCCCGACCAGACCGATCCCGATATGCCGGCGAGTTGCAGTGCGTCCGGCGCAAACCAGTCGTAGGCGACGCGTGCCGGGAAACTGACGATGAGCACGGCCAAAAAGACCGTGACGCCCACGATGACCAGGCGTTTCATGCCGTACGGGACACTAGCGTTCCAGGGTCAGCGTCGAGTTGACCCGGCCGGGCGCGTCACCCGAGGCCAGTGAAAAGCTGCCGGACTGCACGATCAATCCGTATTGTCGATTGAGGTCGCCGAGCCACAGCATCAGGTCATCGAAGGCCGCGTTTTCGAATTCGACCCGGATGCCGCCGGTCGGCGTCGGTTGGCTCCTTTGGTGTGATCCGGCCAGGCCCCGCTGGCGTAACGAGCTGTCGACGATGACGACCAGCGGCTGGTCCGCCTGTACCGGCTGTCCGGAGGAGGCCCCTTGCAACTGGTTCTTGAGCGGTTGCAATTCCCTGAGCGACACTCGCCAGGTTTCGACCCGGCGGGCAGCCGCTGTTTGGCCGTCGTCGAGCGGCTTCCAGATGCCGAACCAGAAGACCGTGACCGCGATGACGACAGCCGCGGCCAGGACAAATATTTTTTCACGTTCCTCCAGCGCCTCGAACCAGTCCCTCACGAGCCTACCTCCTGGATCTGGATGCGGCCCTGCACGCGGTCGCCCTCCTGGTTGGTCGACTGGATGTTGGCCGTAAAGCGACCGTTTTCACTGACGAGTTCCTGGATGCTTGCCAGGGTGCCGACGTCCGGCGCGCTGAGCCGAATATCCACGACGCCGTTGCGATAGCTGATGACTTCGACTTTTGCGTCGCGGTTTTGCTGCAGGGCACGGCTCAGCTGCTGCATGGATTGCAAGAACACCGGGGTGGTGGTGGCGGTACCGGCACGGCGTCTGAGGGAATCGATCACCCTGGCCGGGTCGTCGGTTTGCGGCGCGCCCGGGAGCACTTCGCGGTAGTCGGCATTGAAGCGACTCTTCAATTCGGCTTCTTCGCGCAGCAGCATGAAGTAGTCGGTCGCCTTGGCGGCGATCGCCAGAACGCCGAATACAAGCAACAACATCGCGGCATACTTCCAGGGGCGGAACAGGCCGCTGTATTCCTTGCGGGTACCGTATTTTCCCTGCAGCAGGTTGACGCCCGTGCCGGTGGCAACGGTCACCGCGAGCCTGGGCAATACGCCGTCGGCAAGCAACCGGATGTCCAGGCTTTCGAGTTCCTCGCGGATCGCGAGCCAGTCGTGCTCGAATCGTTGCTGATCCGATTCTTCGCAATAGACGAGCAGGTGTCGCGGGAGCGTTGAGCTTTCGCTGTCATCGGCTTGCGCCGCATCACCGCCGTCGAGCGCACCGATGGCGGCCAGCGCCTGTGCCGGGGTGACGTCCTCCATTACAAATTCCAGGTCGGCGCCATCGTTTACGAAGATTCGCTCGCCGTCCACCAGCATGCTGATGGTTCCGGGGATTCGCGCCAGCCCGTAGCTGTCGGCGACGATGGATGATGCCTCGATGCCCGCTTGTGCGAGCCTGTCGAGCCATTCCTGCAATTGCCGGTGAGCGACAACACTGACCGGAATCTTGCCGCTTTCGCGTTTGCTGCCTGCGGCGAAATGCAGGTTGTCGATGTCGTCGGCGAGGTATTCCTCGAGCGCAAACGGCAACGCCGCCTGCAACTTGGCGCTGCTGCGCACCGGGATATCGACGGTCGTGGTCAGCACCTCGGCGCTCGGCACCAGCGCGATGACCTCGCGGTCGGCCATCGCGACACGCGCGTCGGCCAGCGGGCCTTGCGCGGGATCGCCGAGCCGGGTGCCGCTCGAGTCGGCGACAATCCACTCTGCCGCGTCGTTGCGATCGTCACCCAGGCGAATAACCAGATACTCGGGCATTTCAGATGCTTCCAAGGCTACGCAGGATCGGTGTGACGTCACCGCGCGCCCCGCGCTGCAACAGGCTCACAAAGGTGATGCGAACGGTATCAATCCGCACCACGACCTTCAATTGAAAATAGCGCGTCGACTCCTCGAGTTCGTTGACCACGTCGGGTGTGAGCAGTGCCGAAAAGCTGCTTTCCAGGTCGGCGAAGCCACCCGCTTCGCGCTCGGCAATCAGGCTTTCGACGTCGGCAGGGGAGATGTCCTCGCTCAGCGACTGCAGCACCGCGGCGGGTGCCGTATTGACGTTGATGCCGGTTCGACCGGGCAACGCCGTCACGTGCTGCACCAGCACGTCGAAGATCGCCTTGTCCATGCCTTCCAGCGCTGCGAGTTCGCTGATACTGCTGAGTGGCTGATTGGCCGTGCGATAGGGCGGAATCATGCCGGTGTAGATCGGGTCTTCGGCGCCGTCGGGAAACGCCGCATCGATGTCGCTGTCCAGCCAGTCAGCGGCGATGCCGGCGAGGCGCGGGTCGATACCGAGCGCCGTCAACAGGCGCTGGAACTGTTGCAGGGACTCCTCGACGACGGCACCGTTTTCGTCGACCAGGTTGTTGATATTGAACAGCCCCTGCAGATCGGTCACGGCGCCGAACACTTCGCCACCCTCGATCGGTAATCCGGGCAGTTCGGTCGCCCAGATTTCGCCCAGGTGGTCGGTCTCGCTGTCCTCGAGGTCTTGTCGCAGGACGCCGGCCACCCAGGACTCCGCGCCGAGCGCAACCTGGATCGCCTGGTCGCGATTCAGCAAGACCATCGTGCGCCGCACGTCGAGCGCATTGTCCCAGGCGAGGTTGGCGGCCAGCATGGTCGCCATGGCGGTAATCAGCATGGCGGTGATCAACGCGACGCCGCGATCGTTTCGCCTGGCTCTCATGGTGCCACCTCGAGCAAGCGGCGGATTTCGCCTTCGCCCTCGAGCGTGAGTAAGAATTCGACGGCCCGCGGACGTTGCCGCGCACCGAGGGCGCCGGTTTGCGGCGGCCATTGCTCCAACCATTCGCCGTTGGCCAGCATGAAGCGAAACTGGATCGATTCGACGCCATCGAGCAGGGTGACGCTCAACGGTTCGTTGGCGAGTGTCCGGTCGAGGACGTTCCAGTGATAACGGATCAGTTCGTCGTCCTCGATGCGGTACGCCGAACGCTGCTGGGTGCTGCGAGGCAGGACCACGGGGTTGCTCCAGCCGCCGTGCGTCAGTTCGAGTGCATAGCCGGACTGGAAATCGGTATCGAGGGCCGGCCCGAAACCCTCGCCCAGCTCGTCGCGTATCGGCCGCGGCGACAGTTGTTGCAAGTCCTCGCTCAGAAGGCGCACGGTTCGCTGGACTGCCTGCAGCCGGTCCATTCGGCTGTTCAGGAACTCGACGCTGTCGAGGGTCTCTGACAAAGCGCCGTAGGCGAGCGCTGACAGCACGGCGAATACCGCCATCGAGACCAGCACTTCGATGAGCGTGAATGCGCGCTGACGGGTCATTGCTCTTCGCCTTCGAGCGGCGCGGATTGCAGCCAGGCGCGATTGGCTTCGCCGGGAATGCCGGGCTCGCCGATAAACCCGGTGACGGTGCGCAGGATGTCGTCGGATCCGGCAAACGACACCTCAACGTCGACCCGAAACAGATTTTCCACGCCGGTTTCCGAAACCGTTGCCCGCCACGACCATTCGAGGCCGGCGTATTCGAGGTCGCCGGACGTCGTGCTCACCTCCGGCACTTCGTTGGCCAGCCGCATCTCCGTGATCTGGTTTTGCCCGATCCAGCTGGCATAGGTGCGTTCCTGCATCACCGATGCGGCATCGACCATCTGTCCGATGGAGGCGGCGACCGCGGCGAGCGACAGGCCGGCAACCGCCAGCGCAACCATCACTTCGACCAGCGTAAAGCCGCGTTCAGAGCGCTTGCTCGTCATCGCTCTCGATCTCCAGTTCACCCGCCGCCGACATCGTCACAGTCACCTGATCGCGGTCCCGTGAAAGTCGCAATTCGAAGGGTGACACATCGCCGCTCGACATGATCAGAATATGCGGCAGGTAGTCATCGGTCAGGTCGCGATCATCGTCCTCGCGTTCGGTAATCGCCGCGTCCTGTTTCAATAACACCCGCCGATCCTCGAGCAGCAATTCGAATTCCAGGCCGTCTGTGAGTTGCCGGGGTCGCAGGAAATCGTCGCCGAGGAGTTCGTGCCACTGGTCGAGCAGCGGATCGAGTTCCACGAAGCGATAGCCGGTGCGCATGATCTCGAGCCCGAATTCGCGGCCCTGGATCATGGCATCGTCGCTGGCGAGTTCGATCAGCGAGGACAGTCTGCGGGCTTCCCGCTGCAAATCGCGATCGTCACCGAGTATGCCGAGCGAGAGCAGGGCGACCGAGCTGATGACGGCAATGATGACGATAACGACGAGCAGCTCGATGAGCGTAAATGCGCGATTCGACTTCATAGGTATCGGTCGCTGCCGCATCGAATGATGTTTGCCGGATCGCGGCTGAAGCCGCTCCCACAACGGCGGCTTTTCACTGAGGTCGCTATTCGAGGTCCCAGCTACCAATGTCGGCGTCGATGCCTTCGCCACCCGGCCGGCCGTCACGGCCGAGTGTATAGACATCGACATCGTCCCGCTGCCCGGGGTAGAGGTACAGGTATTCATTGCCCCACGGGTCTTTCGGCATGCGGTCGAGATAGCCGCCGGCTTTCCAGTTGCGGATGTTCGGATCGTTGGGCTTGGTGACCAGGGCCTGCAGGCCCTGCTCATTGCTCGGATACTGGAAGTTATCGAGCCGATAAAAATCGAGGGCATTCCGGATGCCACGGATGTCGGCCTTGGCTGCCGCGATCTGCGCGTCATCCACCCGGCCGATGACATTCGGCGCGATGATGGCAGCCAGGATGCCGAGGATGATGACCACCACCATGATTTCGATGAGCGTGAAGCCACGCTGAGCGCTTCGCCTTGAGATACTCACAATTTCTGTCCGCACAAAATTTTGAACTTGTTCCGAATAAACGCGAGTATATCAAACATGGGGTTAGGCCCAGCGGTCTGCCAGGCGCGAAGACTCATCGTTTATATGGCTCTTCGTCAAGCAGACGAATAATTACAACAATAATGAACAATGCAGATTCCACGACGTTTTCCTGACTGGCAAGTGCCGTTCGTCATCTTCCTCTTGTGCGCGCTCGCCGCAGCGTGGAGCGATTCGGCACGCGAGCTGTTGCGCTACGAACGCCAGGCGGCCGGTGAGATCTGGCGATTCCTGACGGCACACGTCGTACACCTGGGTTACCTGCACCTGGCGCTGAACCTGCTGGGCCTGGGGGTCGTATGGCTGCTGGTGGGTCGTCGCTTCGGACACCGTCAGTGGTATTTCGTGATAGTGACCTGCGCTGTCTCGGTCAGCGTAGGGCTGTGGTGGCTGGACAGCGATCTTGACTGGTACCTGGGATTGTCCGGCGTACTGCACGGTATGCTGGCGGCCGGCGCGGTCCGCGGCATTCGTGAGCTGCCGGTCGAATCGCTCGCCATCTGCGCCATCCTCGCCGGCAAGCTGGCTTATGAGCAATTTGCCGGGCCGTTACCCGGTGCCGCGAGCGCCGGTCCGGTCATCGTCAATGCCCACCTCTACGGCGCTGCCGGCGGCGCCCTGTGCGGACTGATTCTCTATATAATGCCGGCCCATTCGCCACCACCCGACGAGGAGTTTTCGTGACACTGGCAATGGTCTTCCCCGGGCAGGGATCGCAGTCCCAGGGCATGCTTGGCGAACTCGCAAGCGAGCATGCAGCGATCAAGGATACCTTCAGGGAGGCCAGCGAGGTGCTCGGCTACGATCTCTGGGAACTGGTGCAGGATGGGCCAGTCGAAAAACTCGATGAAACCACCTTTACGCAACCGGCGATGCTGGCCGCCGGCGTCGCAACCTGGCGAGTGTGGCAGGCCGAGGGCGGCAAACAGCCCGCTGCAATGGCAGGGCACAGCCTGGGCGAGTACACGGCGCTGGTTTGCGCCGGCGCCATCGACTTCACGGAAGCCGTCCGGCTCGTAAAGATCCGCGCGCAACTGATGCACAACGCGGTGCCGCCGGGCGAGGGTGCAATGGCGGCCATTTTAGGGCTGGACGATCAGGCCGTGCGCGACGTCTGCAGCAAGGCATCGTCCACCGGCATCGCCGAAGCGGCAAATTTCAACTCCCCCGGCCAGGTGGTGGTCGCCGGCGAGCGCGCAGCGATCGAGCAGGCTATCGAACTCGCCAGGGAGGCGGGCGCACGTCGCGCGATCATGCTGGCGGTCAGCGTGCCGTCGCATTCGAGCCTGATGCAGGACGCCGGTGAGGCGCTGGCGGAGTCACTCGAGACCGCAGCATTCAATGAGCCCCCGATCACCGTTATCAATGCAGTCGACGCCGTGCCGTACGGCGACGCTGATGACATTCGCGCGCGCCTGGCGCGGCAGATTGCGAGCCCGGTGCGCTGGGTGGACACGGTACAGAGGCTGGTCGCCGACGGCGCGGACAGGATCGTCGAATGCGGGCCCGGTAAGGTGCTTGTGGGGCTGATCAAGCGTATCGACCGCTCGCTGCCGGCGATATGTATCGATTCGCCGGATTCGCTGGGCAAGGCAATGGAGGAGGGTGCCTGATATGAGCGGCATTTTTGCGAACGACATATTGCAGGGCCGCATTGCGCTGGTCAGTGGCGCCTCGCGCGGCATCGGCGCGGCGATTGCCGCGACCCTGGCGTCCTGTGGTGCGACCGTTGTCGGCACAGCGACCAGCGACGCCGGTGCCGAGGCGATTTCCAAGGCCCTGGGCACCGGCCATCGCGGCGCCGTACTCGATGTCGCCGACGATAAATCGGTGCAGCAGCTCCTCGACGACATCAACAAAAACGAAGGCGCGCCGACGATTGTGGTCAACAACGCCGGCATTACCCGCGACAATCTCCTGATGCGCATGAAAGCCGAGGACTGGGACGCGGTGTTGTCGACCAACCTGTCGGGGGTGTATCGCGTCTGCAAAGCCGCTTTGCGGGGCATGATGAAAGCGAAATACGGGCGCATCATCAATGTTGCATCGGTCATCGCCGTTATGGGTAACGCGGGGCAGGCGAATTACGCGGCCGCCAAAGCGGGCATCATCGGCTTTTCGAAATCGATGGCACGCGAAGTCGGCTCGAGGAACATCACCGTGAATGTCGTCGCGCCGGGTTTCATCGACACGGACATGACCCGGGTGCTGGGTGACGAGCAGCGGCAGGGGATGCTGGACCAGGTGCCGCTGGGGCGGCTTGGCGAAGCCAGCGAGATCGCCGATGCCGTGGCCTTCCTGGCATCGGATGCCGCCGCCTACATCACCGGAGAAACGCTGCACGTGAACGGTGGCATGCTGATGGATTAGGCGGGCCGAAAAACCCGTAATTCGGGCCTTGGAGGCTGTAGATTGACCAAAAAGATTCACATACAATACCGTCCCACGAGAGTCGGGGCCCGACAGATCAAGAACTTACAGAATTTGAAGTCTCTTCTTAGGAGAAGCGATCACCATGAGCAGTATTGAAGAACAGGTAAAAAGCATCGTTGCCGAGCAATTGGGCGTGAAGGAAGAGGAAGTCACGAACGATGCCTCGTTTGTGGACGACCTGGGTGCCGACTCACTCGACACGGTCGAGCTCGTCATGGCACTGGAAGAGGAATTCGAAACCGAAATTCCCGATGAAGAAGCGGAAAAAATCACCACCGTGCAACAGGCAATCGATTTCATCAACGCCCGACAAAGCGACTCTTAACGTCGGCCGGCGCAGTCACCGTGCTGCGCGGGTTGTCAGAATCCGACAGCAGATGATCGCAGCCCTGCCAAAAATTCCCGGATAATCAATTGAGTAAGCGACGTGTCGTCATTACCGGCATGGGGATCATTTCCCCTGTTGGCAACCGGCTGGAGAGCGCCTGGCAAAACGTCTGCGAGGGCAGGAGCGGCATTCGGCGAATCGAGGACTTCGATGTCAGCAGTTTCGCCACGCAAATCGCCGGAACGATAGCCGACTTCGAGGTAACCGATTACATCGAAAAGCGCGATGCGCGCCGCATGGATACCTTCATGCACTACGGTATTGCGGCATCGGTCGATGCGCTGCAAGACTCCGGCCTCGAGGTCACGGAGCAAAACGGGCATCGGGTCGGCGTGGCGATGGGCGCCGGCATCGGCGGCCTGGCGACGATCGAGGACAATCACAACAAGTTCCTTGCCGGCGGGGCGCGCAAAATTTCACCGTTCTTCATTCCGGGCAGCATCATCAACATGGTGTCCGGCAACGTCAGCATCATGGAGCACATCACCGGTCCGAACCTGTCGATCGTCACCGCCTGTGCGACCTCGACACACAGCATCGGGGTTGCTGCGAGAAGCGTGATGCATGGCGATGCAGACGTCATGCTGGCGGGTGGTTCCGAATACGCGACCACACCGCTCGCGATCGGCGGATTTTGCTCGGCCCGGGCGATGTCGACCCGCAACGAGGCGCCGGAAAAAGCCAGCCGCCCGTTCGACAGTGAGCGCGACGGCTTCGTATTGAGCAACGGCGCCGGCTGCGTGGTGCTCGAGGAACTCGAACACGCCAGGGCACGCGGCGCGCGCATTTACGCGGAAATGCTCGGCTTCGGCATGAGCGGCGATGCCTACCACATTACCTCTCCGCCCGAGGACGGCGAGGGCGCCCGCAAGTGCATGGTCGCGGCCTTGAAGGACGCCGGTCTCGATCCGGCGGATATCGACTATTTGAACGCTCATGGCACCAGCACCCCGGTGGGTGACAAGGGCGAAACCTTTGCCATCAAGCGGGCGTTCGGTGACGCGGCCGACAAGCTCGCAGTCAGCTCCACCAAGTCCTGCACCGGCCACCTGCTGGGGGCAGCCGGCGTCATCGAAGCGATATTCTCGATCCTGGCGATTCGCGACCAGGTGTTGCCGCCGACCATCAACCTGGACACTCCGGATCCGGAATGTGACCTCGACTACGTGCCACACACGGCCCGGGAGACCAACGTAAAGGCGACCATCTCCAATTCGTTCGGCTTCGGCGGCACCAACGCGAGCCTGGTCTTCAGGGCAGTTGACTGACCGGCGGCGACCGTTGAACCGCCTGACACTCTTTATTACGGGATGTCTGGCGGCGATCGGCGTCGGCGTCGCGGTTTTCGGCTTTGCGATGTTCCGCTTTCTGAATTCGCCGCTCGACATCGGCGAGGATCCGGTGGATTTCGAAATCTCGGCCGGCTCGGGTTTCGGAGTGATCAGCCGGCGACTGGCCGAGCGCGGTTACCTGGCGCACCCTGACTGGTATCGATGGTACGCCCGGGCCACGGGGCGGGCCGGGGCGGTACATGCCGGAGAATACCGGATCAGCCCGGGCACGACGCCGCGCCAGCTGTTGCAAATGTTCGTCGACGGTGACGTCCGGCTGTACTCGTTCACCATCGTCGAGGGCTGGACCTTTCGCGACCTGGTCACGGCACTCGGGCAGCATGCGACATTAGAGGCCGACATGGACTACGAGGACTGGCCGGCGTTGCTGGAGTCTTTCGGTGCCGAGGAACAACATCCGGAAGGGCTGTTCCTGCCGGAGACCTACCGCTACCCGAAAGGCACCACCGTTACCGATATCCTGCGCCAGGCGTATGCGCTGATGCGGGAGACGCTCGCGGAGGAGTGGCAAAACCGGCGTGTCAACCTGCCGTTCACGACGCCTTATGAGGCGCTGATTCTTGCCTCCATCGTCGAGAAGGAAACCGCGCTGGCGGAAGAACGGCCGCGGATTGCCGGGGTATTCGTACGCCGGCTGGAAAAAAACATGCGCCTGCAAACAGATCCGACCGTGATTTACGGCCTGGGGCAGGATTTCGACGGTAACCTGACACGCCGTCACCTGCGCAGCGATACGCCGTACAACACCTATACGCGGCGTGGCTTGCCGCCGACGCCGATCGCGTTGCCGGGCAGGGCAGCCATCAACGCGGCCGTGCAACCGGCAGAGGGCTCGGAGCTGTACTTCGTGGCAACCGGGCTGGCCGACGGCAGCCACAAGTTTTCCGACACCAAGGAAGAGCACGACGCGGCGGTGCAGGAATTCCTGCAGCGCAGGCGGCAACAGCGCGCGAGGCCGCAATAGGCATGCGCGGGAAATTCATCACGATCGAGGGCATCGAGGGCGTCGGCAAGTCGACCAATCTCGAGTTTCTCGCGGCGCTCATCGATAAGAAAGGTTACCCGGTGCTGGTGACCCGGGAACCGGGTGGCACGCCGTTGGCAGAGCGTATTCGCGACATGCTCTTAGAGCACGGCGACGAACCGCTGCCGGCTATCGCCGAATTGCTGCTGTTTTTCGCCTCGCGTTCGCTGCATATTGCCAATACCATCAAACCGGCACTGGAGTCGGGAACCTGGGTGCTGTGCGACCGTTTTACCGACGCCAGTCGCGCCTACCAGGGCTATGGCCGGGGCCTCGGCGTGGAAACGGTCGACCGGTTGGCCGGGTGGGTTCACAAGGACCTCACGCCGGACCTGACCCTGCTGCTCGATGCACCGGCCGAGGTGGGCAAGGAACGGGCCGAAAATCGCGGCGCAACCGACCGCCTGGACGCCGAGACGGCGGCCTTCTACCAGCGGGTGCGCGACGGTTACCTGAGCCTGGCGAGCGCCGAGCCGGAGCGCTTCCTGGTCGTCGATGCAGGCAAACCCCTGGACCAAGTCCAGGCGCAGATCGCTCGCGAAATGGACCGGTTCTTTTCTGATAAATCACATTAAGAAAGCATATTAAATAGCTAAAATAAATGGATATTCCGTGGCTCAATCCCCTGGTGCAAAACTGGCGTCGAAGCGCCGCTGAGGGTCGCGCTCCGCACGCCGTGTTGCTGCTCGGGGCGAAGGGGACCGGCAAGCGTTGTGCGGCCGCCTGGCTTGCCGCTGAACGGCTCGGTCTCACGCCTGCCGATGCGGCACCGTCGTATCCATTGGCCATTCCGGCGCATGCCGACATTCGCTGGTTATCGCCGCCGGAGGACAAGCAGAGCATCGGCATCGAGCAGATACGCGAGCTGATCGCTTCGATGAGTCTCACCAGCTACGAGGGCAGGGGCAAAGTCGCCATCATCGATCCGGCCAATGCCATGACCGCGGCCGCCACCGCAAGCCTGTTGAAGACCCTCGAGGAGCCGCCCGGCGATGCCTTGCTGGTGCTGATCGCCGATAAGCTGGGACGCCTGCCGGCGACCATCCTCAGCCGCTGCCAGCGCGTCAATGTGGCACTGCCGGACGAAACGGCCAGCCTCGCCTGGCTCGAGCAGCTACAGCCCTCGACGAGCTGGCCGGCGGCACTGAGGGCAGCCGGCGATGCGCCACTGGCTGCGATCCAGGCGGCCGAGAGGCTCGAGGAAACCGATTCCATGGCGAAGGAATTTGCCGCGCTGGCGGAGCGCCGGGCGTCGCCGCTCGAGATCGCGGGCCGCTGGTCCAAGCGGGAGCCCGAATTCGTGCTCGATTGGCTCGGCCGCCAGGTTCAGCTCTGCATACTGAGAGTCTTCGGCGGGCTGTCGGCAGGCGGCGGCGTCAGCGATTCTGTGCTGCAGCGCATGGACAGGCGAAATCTCTTCTGTTATCTAGACGCCATAAACAAATTACGCGGTCAGCCAGCCGGTTCGTACAACCTGCAATTGAACCTCGAAGCGCTGCTGATCGACTGGGCCGGCGGACTGCCGCATCGGGAATTTTGAGCGGTCAAGAGGATTACCCATGGCAAAGCCAGGACTTCTGACACTGACCATCAAGGACAAGAGCGCACTGTATCTCGCGTACATGCCGTTCATCGAGAACGGCGGCCTGTTTATCCCGACCAACAGCTCCTATCGGCTCGGCGACGAAGTGTTCATGCTACTCAACCTGATGGGTGAGGAAGAAAAGATACCGGTCGCCGGCACCGTCATCTGGATGACGCCGAAGGGCGCGCAGGGTAAAAGAACCGCGGGTATCGGCGTGCAGTTCAGCGACCAGGACCAGGGCAATACCCAGAAAAAGATCGAGAATTACCTGGCCGGTGCCCTTGGTGGGGACAAGCCAACCCATACGATGTAAGAAATCGCGGCTAAAGCCGCTCCCACGGTGCAAATAGGAATCGTGGGAGCGGCTTGAGCCGCGATTCCTTATTTAGGCGGCGTTGATGCCGCCTTTCAACACGTAAGCCTGGTACCCCCGTTCACTCAGGATATAAGCACCGGCCGAACTGCGCCTGCCGGTGTCGCAACACAGCACGTATTTCTTGGAGTTGTCGAGCGTGTTGATTTTCAGGCGGATGAAATACAGGGGAATATTGATCGCGCCCTGTTTGTGCTGGTTTTCGAATTCGCTCGGCAGGCGGACGTCGAGCCATTGCCCGCCGTTTTTCACGATCTCTTCCGCTTCCTGGGCCGTTACCCAGTCGAGCATGGGCTCGTTCAGCAGTTTCTTGAAATCTTCTTTGCCCAAACGCATGACCGTGCCGTCGGTGGTCATGGTGACGGTCGCGTTGCGTTTCGCATCCGAGATCAACGCTTCCTCGCCGAAGGTGTCGCCGACTGACAATTCCGCGAGCTTGATGCCGTCCTTGTTCAGCGGCGTTTCCCGCGTCACCATGGCCTTGCCGCGCGTCAGGACATAGAAATAATCGCCGTCGGCGCCTTGTTTGAGCACCACGTCGCCCGTCTTGTAATTGATCTGCTGCATGCGCATGAAGATGGCCTGGATGTTGGCAGGCGGAATCTTGTGGAATGCTTTCGTCTGCAGCAGCATCGTCATCCAGTCATCGCTGGACTCTTCTTCCTGCAATTCTGAGACTTCGTAGGAGCCTGTCTGGTCCCAGGTCAGCATGACGTCGAGCAGGTCACTGTCGATGGCGATGTACTGCACGCGATCCTTGGCGCGGCCGGTGAAGCGCCGCGGGATAACAGCGGCAATGGGGCTGCGCGCTTCCTCGGTGCCGCCTTTGACGACATCGGTCACCTTGCCGTCGACGATCAGTTGCAGTGAGCCGGACACCAGGTAAATCGTGCGTTTCTCGGTGTCGCCCTCCTTGAACAGGATCTGGTTCGGGGACAGCTCACGGATCTGCACCTTGCGCGCAAGGGCAGCCAAATTGTCCCGTTTCAGTCCGTCCAGCGGGGAAAAGGTCCTGAGCAGTTCTATATCCAGCTGCTCACCCGTCATTGCTCATCCTGTAACTTTTCTCAGTTTTCGCTTTGGCGCAGGCGCCTCTCAAGGCCTGCGAAAGTCGCTAAGCCCTTATTCTACCTTCAATTTGTTGGCATTCGATAGCGTGTGGCTCGTCCAATCAGAGGAGCGGCGCACAGTTTAGCAACATGCTGACCAGAGGGAAGGCACTAATCCACATTCGTCTCAATCGCCGCCCAGCCCTCATGCGGACGGAATCGGTCGCCGTGACGATCCGCCAGCCGCTCCAGGGTGGCGCGGATTTCGGCCACCCCACGGTTCCTCGCATAGTGCAGCGGGCCACCACGGAACGGCGCAAACCCGGTGCCGAAAATCACCCCGGCATCCAGCAGGTCGGCATCGCTTACGACGCCTTCATGCAGGCAGGCGACGGCTTCGTTGAGCATAGGCAGTATCAGGCGATCGCCCACGTCGACGGGCAAATCGCTTTGCCCATTTTCCGGCTTGACGGCCTTGCCGTCCTGCCATTCGTAAAATCCGCGTCCCGATTTGCGACCCAGGTTTCCGTTTTTGACCATTTCTTCGAGGACCGCCGGCACCTCGCGTCGAAAAGCCGAGCCGAGGACGCGCGAGACGTGCAGGGCAACATCGATACCGACGCTGTCGAGCAGTTCCACCGGCCCCATCGGCATGCCGAAGTCCTCCGCCGCCTTGTCGATCGCGGCGAGCGGCACAGCCTGTTCGGCGAGGTACATGGCCTCGGCCATGTACGGACCGAGTACCCGGTTGACCACGAATCCGGGCGAGCTCATGCACTCCAGCGGGAACTTGCCGATTGCCTTGACGAACGCGAACCCGGTGTCCAGTGCCCCCTGGTCGGTATCGTCGCAGCGAATGACCTCGACAAGCGGCAATTTCGCCACCGGGTTGAAAAAGTGCAGGCCGATAAACCGTTGCGGTTGGTCCAGTCCGCTGCGTAAGTCCTCCAATCGCAGGCTCGAGGTATTGGTGGCGAGGATCGCGCCTTCTTTCATCGCTGATTGCAGGTTTTCGTAAAGCGATCGTTTGGCATCGAGGTCCTCGAAGATCGCTTCGATGATCAGGTCGGCCTCCGCGACGCCGTCGCCGTCGATATCGGTGACCAGGCGGTCCGTGGCCGCCGCCCGGTCATTCGCATCGTGAATTCGTTTGCTGAACATTTTTGCGGCGCGTTTCAACGCCGGATCGATGTACTCCTGGCCGCGGTCCTGCAATGTCACCTGCAAGCCGCGCAAGGCACACCATGCGGCAATGTCACCACCCATGACGCCGGCACCAACGACGTGTACCCGGGATATGTTCGTGGCCGACTTGCTGCCTTGCGACTTCAGGCGGTTTTGCAGAAAAAACACCCGCACCAGGTTGCGCGAGGTGCTGGTGACCATCAGGTCCGCGAATGAACGCGCCTCCGCGCGATAACCGGTACGCCGTGATGCGCCGTGTCGCGCCCAGAGATCGATGATGGCGTAAGGAGCAGGGTAGTGTTCCTTTCTGGCACGTGCCGCGACCTGTTTTTTCAACAGGCGAACGATGATCGGCCGCAAGAAGAACAGGTTGAGCAGCCGATCGGGGAAACTCGCGACGGCCTTCGGCCTGCGTGCGGCAACCATTTCACGCGCCGCCTG